>JAFRCW010000041.1 GCA_017404145.1 Ruminococcus sp.
AAAACACACATTATCACTACGCCGATAAAGCCGCCGACGAATATGCCGCCGATAAAAGCTATCATAGTATCATTCCTTTCAGATCAAGATCTCTCACAGATAACCTCATAGCGAGCCTTTCCCATTCTTGCGCAGGTAATCAGAGTGAGCAGGTCTTTTCCTTTTTCTATATATAAATCGTTTGTTTCGGTCGCCGTAATCTCTTTTTTGGAGATCACACGGTAATCAAGCGTATCAAAATAGGTCGTTACGCTGACGGTATCTCCGACACTGAGACTCGGTATGTAGTCAAACACGATCATCCCAAAGTATCCGGTATGACCTGCGATAACGGTATTTGTGCTTTTTCCGCCCAGCGGCAGCGAGGTATTCATCAGGTGTGATGCGCCCCACGCCATATTGCCGTCGCTGGCTCCTAAATAGATCGGAATATTGAGACCGATAGCAGAAGCTTTCACATAACCGTATATCCCGTCATAAATACCGTAATCAGTCAGATCCAGCGCAGCGTCAGAAAAATCCACATCCAGATCCTGACGATCCTTCAAGGCTTCATTATAAGTAACGCTGTCCTCATACAGACGGTCTAAATCCTTTTGGAACACAACAGGATATTCGGATACGATCTCGCCGCTGTCGTCGATCAGATAGCCGTCCTCGTTAATCTCGCCGTTCTCGAGCGCTTCATCCCGGTCTCCGTCCTGTATATCCTCAGCAGTCTTGTCAAAGTGGTCGATGATTTCATCGTTCTTTTTCTGTACCACTTCTTTTGAGACGTTCGGATAAGCAAACAGGGAAAGACTGACAAGCACCAGAATCAGGGCGATAACCGCTAACAGTTTATTTCTCATGCTTCATTTTCCTTTTCCTCTTTATTGCTCTCTTTATCAGGATCGAGCCGGTTATAATCACCAATGCGATCAGCGCGGCGCTGAGGCCTAAATCGATCGGCTTTCTCTGAGCGATCTCCGGCTCGGATTGCTCTGTCCTCGGCGTCGTATAGCGCTCGCCCGTGACAAGCAGCCTGTGCGTATTGAGGGCATACGGCGTACAGGTCACAAGTGTAATCAGATCCTTGCCCTTTTCGGGCTGCAAATACTCCACTTCATCAGGTAGAACGGTTTTGATGTCCGTTACCCTGTAATAGTAGCTGTCCCCGAGGACGGTGACAGAAAAAGTCTCGCCGATCTCGACCTCCGATAATCTGTCAAAGAATATTTTGCCCGGAAAGGCAGTGTGCGCCGAGATCACACAGCGGGTAGAACTGCCGCCAATGGGAAAAGCGGTACCCGCTAAATGTACGGCGCCCTTGCCGAGCATATCTTCGCTGCTGCCGTGATAGATCGGAAGTCGGCAATCGATCGACGGAATGTCGATCGTGCCGATCTGTCCGTTATCCGTGATGTTCAGAATACCGTTGTATCGCTCGTCGCCGGCAAAAGCCTCGGAGGAAAAGCTGTCAGAGACAACTTCATTCAAGCCACGATTATATTCCTCCGCTTCTGCGAGTTGTGCCGCCTTATCCTCTGCGGAAAAGGTGTCTACGGCGTCGTTATACTGCATGATCGCGCTCTCGGACAACATTTCGTTGACCATCTGCGACACCGTAGGATAAAGAGCGATACCTGCGGCAGCTATCAAGATTATGACAGCCAAAATCGGTAAGAGTTTATTTTTCATAAGTCATCGTCCTCGGGATAGAAAGGAGTTATGCCGCCTTATCTGCGGTATGCTTCTTCTTTTTCTTTGCTACGATGAAGAAGATCACACCGCCCGCGACTGCAAGGGTGATAGCGATAGAATAGATGATCAAGTTGCCCTGTCCGCCGGTCTGCGGCAGCACGGTCTTGGAATCCTTCACGTCAACGGAAGTCAGTCCGAGGCTCGGACCGCTCACGATATAGGTGCCGTTGTTGGGAGTATCGCCGTAAGTAACCTTGATCTCAACAGGAATGACGTCGGTATAGCGGTTGAAGCCGGTCGGCGCCTTAGTTTCCTTGATAAAATACTTGCCGCTTTCGAGCAGCATTTCCTCGTCCTTGTCATTGAAGAAAGTACAGATACCGTCGCTATCGGAGATACCGGAGGCGATTGCGTTGCTCTCTGCTTTAGCGTCAGCCTCGGTCTTGTACAGTTCAAATTCAGCGCCTTCGAGGGTGTTGCCTTCTTCATCGTACTTATGTACCTGAATGTGATAGGTATAGACATAAACCTTGGTATCGTCAACTTCACCCTTGACGTCGTTCTTAGTGGTTTAGGTGAGCTTGACAGCCTCGTTCGGATTACCGACAGGCTCGGTAGTAGCATACTTGTTCAGTACAGCGGAAAACTTGACAGATACATGATCCGCCGCGTAAAAATCTGCCTTTTGCAGATATTCCTTTTTCAGAGAAACGGTGAAGTTGGTATCTCTGCCGGCTTCGGCGGTAACGGATACGGTATAGTCAGAAGCTGCGAGCTCGGAGAGCATTTTACCATCGGTATCTTCAAGGGACAGATCAAAGCTGTTTTTATTGAGTGTCAGTCCCTTGCTCATAATATCGGTAATCACATAGCTGTTGAGCTTGAAGTCAAGGACGTCAACATCATTGACCGCGCCGACAATGGAGCTTTCGATCTCAAATTCAACGGTG
>JAFRCW010000042.1 GCA_017404145.1 Ruminococcus sp.
GCTGATTGCAGATATTGAAGCCGACAAGGTGGCGCACGTTCTTGTCAAGGATATGTCACGAATCGGCAGAGATTATTTGCAGACAGGCTTTTACACCGAGGTAATGTTCCGCCAATACCACGTTCATTTTGTCGCTATCGCCAACAGCGTTGACAGCGATGACCAGAACAGCAACGAATTTGCACCGTTTCTTAATGTGATGAACGAGTGGTATCTGCGTGATCTCAGCCGCAAGCAGCAAGCCGCCTGTCGTACAAAAGGCGAATCGGGCAAGCCGCTGACGAACATTGCTATCTACGGCTATAAAAAAGATCCGAACGATAAAAACCGTTGGCTGATCGACGAGGAACCCGCCGAGGTTGTCCGACGTATTTATCGGTTAACTATCGAGGGGAAAACGCCTTACGAAATTACGACGATTCTTTATAACGAGAGAATCGAAACGCCAGCAGCTTTTCACGCAAGACAAGGCACGGGGCTTTGGAAACACAAAACCGATATTTCGCATCCGTATTCTTGGAACGAAGCCACTGTAAAAGCTATCCTGTCTAAGCAGGAGTACGCTGGAGATACCGTCAATTTCCGTACGCATAAAGAATCTTATAAGAATAAAAAGTCCGTTGCCAATCCAAAAGAGAATTGGCAGATTTTCAAGGACACGCACGAAGCAATCGTTGACAGAGAAACTTGGGAGCTTGTGCAAAAGCTGATTAAAACGCCGAGACGTGTTGATACGATCGGTGAAGCTAATCCGCTTACCGGACTTGTGTTCTGCGCCGATTGCGGAGCGAAGATGTATAACCACCGTACACGCGGCGATATAGAAAAGAAAAAGTATCCGGGCGATACTTATGATTGCTCAACCTATACTTTGAGTTTTCGTAAGAAAGACACTGTGTGCTTTAAGCACCGCATTTCAACAAAGGCGCTGCGGGTGCTGATCCTCGAAACGATCAAAGTGGCTTGCGCTTCGGCTATCAAGGATAAGGATAAATTCTTAGATAATATTCGCTCCGCTGCACAGCTTCGGCAAAAGGAAGCGGTCAAGGACGCTAAGCGAAAGCTGAACAAGAGCCGCAGAAGAATTAACGAGCTTGACGGAATCATCAAGAAGCTGTATGAATCCTACGCCGTCGGCAAGATCACCGAGGAACGCTTTGACAGCCTGCTTGCAGAATACGAAGCAGAACAAAAAGAGTTGTCCGTTTTTGTGACCGAGACCGAACAACAGCTATCCACCTTTGAAGAAGATACCGTCCGTGCAGAACAATTCCTTACGTTAGCGAAAAAGTACACCAACTTCTCCGAGCTGACTACGCCGATGATCAATGAATTCATTGACAAGATAATTGTCCACGCTCCGTACTATATTGACGGTGAGCGTATTCAGGACGTTGACATCTATCTGAATTTTATCGGACAGTTTGAAATTCCCGAACCGGAGTCGAGCGAGGAAGAAATCAAGCGTCAGGAACAGCTTAAGAAAAAGCGTGTATATGAACGGGAGCTTTACCAGAAAATCAAATCAGGCGAACACGTCGTCGGAAAGAATTTTGAGGTAAAGTGCTGGGAGTGCGGAAAGACCTTTATTGCAAAATCAACCTATGCTAAATTCTGTTGTGTGAAATGCCGTAACAGGAATTACAACAGGAAAAAACGACAGAAAAAGAAAGAACAAAAAACAGAATAACAATTAACGCTGCGGCGGCTTGTGAGAGCGATTTCACAAGCCGCCTTTTTGAATGGAGGGATTTATATTGAAATTCACAGAGAAAGATTTTATACAAGCAAAGCACAGACTGGAAGAAGCGCAGGCTCGCATCCGAGTAAAAGAGCGAGCGGCACGAACACATCGGCTCATCCAAGAGGGAGCCATTTTAGAGAAAGCTATGCCGCAAGTTAGGCAAATGTCATTGGAACAGTTGGAGGGTTATCTATGCAGTCTGCTCAAATAATCATTATCAATGGGACGCTTCGAGAAATCGGAGCGTTTCTTCTTTTATCCCGAAGGGCGCACTTACTCACCACTGCCAAAACTCGCAGAGTTTTGGTAAGCGGTGGTATTTCAACATTCGTTGAAACCGTGCGCTCTCCGAGGGTTGCGGCTCCGTTGGAGCCTTGCGAAAGTTGCCTCAGAGCCGTCACCTTCCGTGCGGTTGCCTGTTCGTCAACCGCATTTTCTTTTTATGAAAAAAAAACAAATATTCTGCCTGAAAGGTGTGATTTACAAGAATGGCGATTTATCATTTAGAAGCAAAAGTCATCAGTCGCAGCTCCGGTAGAAGCGCCGTCGCCGCATCCGCCTATATGAGTTGCTCCAAGATTTTGAACGATTATGACGGTGTGCTACACGATTTCACCCGCAAGCACGGTCTTGTGTGGGAGCATATCTTTTTACCCGAAAACGCTCCGCAGGAATGGCAGAATCGGAGCGAATTATGGAACGCCGTTGAACGTGCCGAAAAGACAAAGGACAGCCGACTTGCCCGTGAGTTAGTGGTCGCTTTGCCTGTTGAACTCAACAAAGAACAATGGATAAATCTGCTAACAGAATATATCCAAAATAACTTTGTTGCAGATGGTATGTGCGCTGACGTTGCTATTCACGATACTGACGGACACAATCCCCACGCCCATATTATGCTCACTGTCAGACCGTTGGACGATAAAGGCAAGTGGCAGTACAAGACCGAAAAGGAATATCTTTGTAAACACAACGGAGAAGAAAAAGGCTTCACCGCCGCCGAGTTTCTGAAAGCGAAAGCACAGGGTTGGGAGAAGCAATATCAATATTATGTCGGCAAAAAGAAGGTGTATATGCCGCCGTCAGAAGCGAAGCGGCACGGCTATGAGCGAGCCAACAAATATCCGAAAAGCACAAAATACGGTCGGCAGAATCCTATCACCGCCCGTTGGAACAGCGACGAACAGCTTGTGATATGGCGAGAGAATTGGGCGCAGAACACGAACAAATATCTTGATGAAGCGAATCGATCAGACGCCCATATCGACCACCGCAGTCACGCCGCAAGATGTATCGACGAGCAGCCTACGATTCACGAAGGCTATGTCGCACAAGCGATGGAGCGCAGAGGATTGATTGCAGACCGCTGTGAAGTCAACCGTCAAATCAAAGCTGACAACGCTCTGCTCCGAGAGCTGAAAGCTGCGTTTGCGAAAATCTCACAAGCTGTCAAAAACACCGTTCCTGCTCTTGCAGAGGCTATGGAATCTTTGCGAGAGAAGGTTATCGTAATCAGCTATCATATCCTGCACACTAAAATCGGCAAGCGCAATATTACCGATTATGTTAAGGAATTGAAGGCAAATTATGAAAGCTACAAGGGTATTGCCAAACAGATCGCCGCAAAGAAGAAAGAACGGAAAGAGCTTCAAAACCAGAAGAAGTCCACTCCCGTTATCAAGGTCATCACTCACCGTGATTTAGCACGCCGTATCGCCGAGCTGACGGAAGAAATTGAAGAACTGAAATCTGAAAAGGCTCGCTTAATTACCGCTATGGAGTGTACCGATAATAAAGATATAGCAACTGTAAATGACAGCTTTGACAGAATGGAATCTGCTCTTGAAGAGTTAGACAAACGAGAAGTCAAATACACCGCCGAGCTGAACGAAGCCTTACAGCAATATGCCGAGTACAAGGAACAAGCCAAAGAATTCAATGAAGGCGAATTTGGAAAGGCTCGCTTGGATATTCGTCCCGATAAAGAGCGAAATGCCCTTAACCAGATTTCAGATTCATACGGCGAACATTTCTCCCGCAGCACATTTTTTAGCAGCGTCCGTGACACCGATATGAAGCTCGACGATGATATTGATATGCGTGCCGTCCGTGAATACGCTTACCAACAGCGCAGGCAAGCACAACAAGAAAAGAGTCATAAACCTAAAGTTAAAGAACGCTAATCGCTTTTTTACATTTCTTTTACATTTTTCTGAATACTCCTTGCATTGTGGTCGTATATCATTTACTTGACCTAGTATGATGGTGAACTAATTGATTATGATTTACCTCTAATATTTAGGTGAACAGAAACTAAAACGCAAGGAGAGTGCCGCTCCTGCTTTCATTGCGGGAGCGGCAGCACGGGAAACGGAAATGAGTATTGAAAGTGAATTTGAAAGATATTGCGCCGATCATGGCACATTTACACAATCTGCTTTATGGACAAAGGTCAAAGAGAGCTGGCAAGCAGAATACTTGGTATCAAAGGATGAAAACGGCAAGCTGCGCGGGACAATGTTAGTGCTCGTAAAGCGTCTGCCGTTCGGCAAGGTGTTTTTGTATGCGCCGCGCGGTCCTGTTTGTGATATAAACGATACCGCAGCGGTCAGCGATTTGCTTAGTCAAGCCGTATGCCTTGCCGAAAATAATAAAGCATTTATGCTGAAAATCGATCCAATGATAGCTTCGGATGATAAGAAATCCATCAACAAACTGCAAGCGTTAGGATTCACCTATCACGCAGAACGTGTGGGCTATGACAACATCCAATGTCGTGAAAACTATGTCCTCGACTTGCAAGGGAAAAGTGAGGACGAGGTATTCAACAGTTTCAAATCCAAATGGCGATATAACATCCGTCTTTCATCAAGACGCGGCGTGAAATGTATCATCTGCCATGAGGACAAGCTTGATGATTTCATGTCGTTGATGAAACAGACAGCAAAACGTGATGGATTTGAATATCGGGAACGCACCTATTTTGAAAGAATCCTGCGTGTGTTTGGTGACAAAGCAGTGTTATGTATCTGTTATATCGATGATAAACCATTATCGGGAGCGCTGTGCATCGAATATGCCGGAGTTATGAGCTATGTGTATGGCTGTTCATCATCGGAGCATAGAAACTGTATGCCGAATTACTTAATGCAATGGACTCTGATACAGAAGGCTATTCAGGACGGTTGTCATACCTATGACTTCTGCGGAATCCCGTACTGGTATGACGAAAAGCATCCTAATTACGGCGTGTATCGTTTCAAGCAAGGCTTTAACGGACAGGTCGTCAATTATGCCGGTGAATTTGATTATTGCTGTCAGCCAATAACGTGCCGGCTGTTTGATACAGCGCAAGTTATTCAAAGAAGATTTGGAATCTTCAGCCGCTTTTTGCATCGCTATTGAATGGAGCATGAAGAAAATGAAAAGACATAAATTCTTTTGCTTCATGGTATTTGTACTTGTCGTGATTGGTATTATCGGATTAATCAACACGCTTGCTCATGCCTTTCAATCGACTATTCAAGAAGAGTTTCAAAATAGTATTTTTCGAACTAACGAAAGCCACATCATCGACGCTCCCTTCATCGGGCAAATGGAGCGTTATCCGACAGGTTGTGAATCAACCACTGCTGTTATGGCTCTGCAATATTTTGGAGTTGATATATCGGTAGACGATTTCACTTATAATTATTTAGATTTAGGAACAGCTCCTTACGAATACGACGGTTTGTTATACGGAGATTCACCGTGGGATTGCTTTTTGGGATCACCGTATGAAGGATCGGGATGGGGCTGCTATTCGCCTGTCATACAAAGAGCTTTACAAAAAGTATTGGTTGACAGTAATTATTCAGCAGAGTATTATCTCGGAACGCCATTACAAGAGCTTTGCGCCAAATATATCGACAAAGGGATTCCTGTTATCCTTTGGGCGACAATGGAGATGCGGGAAGCGTCATACACATCAACATGGCTGACGCCCGAAGGCGATCAAGTAACTTGGATATCTCCCGAACACTGTCTGTTGTTAGTCGGATACGACAAAGAATACTATTATTTCAACGATTCACGGCAAGGAAAACAAACGGCGTATCCAAAACGTGACGTTGAGATCGCCTATGAAAGTATGCTCAGTCAGGCGGTAGTGATCATACCGACAGAATAGCGTAAATCAGGTATCTCATATTTACAAATAAAGAGCAGCTATGATATAATCATTACAGAATACCAATATGAAACGGTGAAACACATGATAAAGATATTGATTGTTGAGGATGACCCCAATATCGCAAAATCAATAGAAGTAACCACATCTATCGTCGGCTACCACTGCGATCACTGTACTGATGGCTTGGCAGCAGTTGAAAAGGCGATGACAGGCAGTTATGATATTATCCTCTTAGATATTATGCTTCCCGGCTTGAACGGGTTTGAGGTGATCGAGCGGATCCGTAACTGCGGTACACCCGTGATATTCCTGACCGCATTAGGAGATGTTACAGATAAAATCAAAGGGCTGCGAATGGGCGCCGAGGATTATATCGTCAAGCCGTTTGAAGCAATGGAGCTGTTAGCTAGAATTGAGGTTGTTCTAAGGCGATTCAAAAAAGAAGCCAATGTGCTTTATTATAAAGACATTGTCGTTGATGTTGACAAACACACCGTGACGCAAAGCGGTGTTGTAGTTGATTTGACTCCGAAGGAATTTGATGTGCTTGTATTCTTCCTGCGAAACCAAAATCTGGCGATTTCGCGTGACAGACTTCTCGCTTCGGTATGGGGCTATGAATTTGAGGGCGAGAGCAGAACGGTGGATATCCATATCCAGCAGATTCGCAAAAAGCTGAATCTGAAAAAGAATTTGGTGACCATTCCGAAGCTCGGATATCGCTTAGACAGCGAGGTGACCGCATGAAGCTGTGGCAAAAAATCTTTCTGATTACTTTAGCCTTCGTGATGATCGCTGTCGGCGTTACTACGGTAATCGTCGCGCAGAATTACTTTGAAATGACGCTGGATATTGAAAAGCAGGGAGCAACGGCACGGCATGAGTATGTTACTTCGGTGATCTCCAACAGGGTTACACTGGAGGGATTATCCTCGAATGAGTTAGTGGTTTCTCAGGATAATCTGCGCACGCTGCTCAGAAGTATTGTCACCGCACAAACTGACGAAGCTCACGGAATCGCTGTATATGACGAGAAGGGCGAGATCGCCTTATCACAAATCGATTCTTTAAATACACTGACGGATTTCAGAAACAAGGTTGAAAATAACGATTCATCCTATTCTGTAGTTGCTGATTACTCCGGTACCAAGCAGCTTGTGATCGGTTCATCCTGCGAAATGTCGGGACAAAAAATCTATCTTTACACTTCAACGGATATCAGCCGAATCTACCAAACGCGTGACCAGGTCTTCATCTATGTTCGCATTATCGGTGCTGTTTCAGCCGTTGCCGCTGCAACCGCTTTACTTTTGCTGGTCTATCAAATGCTAAATCCTCTCAGCAAGATAAACAAGTCGATCCGTCGTATCGCAAAAGGCGCTTACAGCGAACGTGTGCCCGAAAAAGGCGGTTATGAATTCAAAGAATTATCTGCAAATATCAATCATATGGCTGAAGCGATTGAAGAAAATGTCGGTCAGCTGCAGGAGATCGCCGACAGCAGAAAACGCTTCATTGATAATCTCGCGCATGAAATGAAAACGCCGCTGACCTCGATCATTTGTCTGTCTGACGTCATGCACATCAAGAAGGATCTGACAGAGGAAGAACGTATTGAATACAGCGGTATTATTATCGAAGAAGCGAAGCGTCTGCGAAATCTTTCGGGCAAAATAATGGAACTGACGGTTGCGGAGAATGCCGAATTGGATTTTCAGTATATTTCCTTAGCTGAGATATTATCTGACATACAAACTGCGGTACAACCCGTTTTTGAACACAGTAATATGACCTTAATCGTAGAGCCGGTAGATTGTATGATTCGCTGTGACCGAGAGTTGTTCACTTCGCTCCTGCTCAATTTGATCGATAACGCACGGAAAGCGAGCAAAGAAGGCGATACCGTCGAAGTGAAATGTAATTTGAAAAAGAATAAGCTGAATATATCTGTTACCGATCACGGCGTCGGAATGAGCGAAGAAGAATTGAAGCATATTTCCGAACCGTTTTACATGGCTGATAAAAGCCGTTCGCGTCAGGCGGGCGGCGCAGGCTTGGGATTATCTCTGTGCGCCGAAATCGCAAAACGGCATCAGGCTGTTATGAAATATGACAGCACTCTCGGCGAGGGAACAGTTGTCACCTTGACAATGCCGACAGGAGGTGAGCCGAATGCGTAAGTACGGAATGTTGCTGACTATGATTGCGGCGGTTCTTCTTGTAGCTTTGTGTATGGGCGCGCTGGAACTATCCAAACAAGTTTTACCCGATTATCAGAATACAGTTGAAGTAATCTCTTTGTCTGAGAATCAGTCCATACTGACCGTTAATAACCGGGAAGCAACCTCATTATATCCTTGGGACATATATGAGAGCGCTAAAGAGAATTCACAAATTAAACCTGTTGTATCGTATGACTTTGATACCGTATTTCCGGACAAGTATTTTGCGCAGATGATCAGCATTTTCTCTCCTTGGATAATGAACGGTTACGATTCGGTTGATTGGCAACAGCATATGGAATATATAAACGACGGTAACAACTTCATATTCTTTATCAAGGACGTCAAGTTTAGCGACGGCAATGGTGAGAACTATCTTGTGAATATCGCTCTGACCGAAGAAAGACTTCTCTATTATTCTTGTGATCGAATCACCACAGAAGCAATACAGTCATCAGCGGTGTCATTTGCCTATAACCGGCTGAACACCAGCTATTCTGTTTTTCGTGAAGTATATAAAGGCGGCAATTATTCGAACGGCTCCGATGATGCTGAGAGTGACGGAGGCAATACATCAAGTGATTTGTTCAGCGGTGACGATAACTGTCTTATTGTGTTTATCCAAAAGGTGATCGCGTTTGAATACTCCGAAATCGAGTGGAAAGGTTTAGATCCAGCGCTTGTGGATTCCGACGGTTCCAAGTATTCCAATCAGATGGCGTCTGCGATAAGCGAGTCAAACACAGCGGGAATGATATATCGCCATAGCGACGATACACCGAACGTCGTAAATGTGGAATTCTCTCAAGGCGATGTTGACCTTGTCCTGTTCTACGATCTTGAAATGTGCAGTATTACAGGTTTTTCATTAAAAATATGAGAGAGGAAACTAAAATGAGGGATATACTGAAATCCACTTTCAAAGAAACACCGGAAAGCTTGCGCAATTCGGTGAATAATGCGATTATTGAAGTAGTGCAGAACGATTCTGATAAACAAAAGCCACAGGAGAAAAGTGAGGATAACTTACGCCGCTAATAATACAATAATGTGTAATTAGGTTATTAATTCATTCCGCCGATAGCGCATAAAGCGATATCGGCGGTTTTGCTATTTTATACGAAAAGAAAAGAACAACTTTAGCAGAAAATACCCTTGACAAAACTCGTCTCACTGTCACATCGTGTTAAATCTAAGTATTCAGATTTTGCTCCTTCTTCGCTGTCGATAAGTGTCTCTGTATCACTTTCGAGAGCTCTGTCGATCGCATCATGGTATTCTTCACTGACGATCTCGTATACCAACTGATAATCATGATTATATCCGACCATATCTTCATCAGAATAGTCTTTACTATAAATGATATACATACTGTCAAATTTGTCGCTGCTGTTGATTTCTGAGATTCTGTCATATTCCGATTCCAGACAATATACCTTTGTACCGGTATAATAGCTATCATAAGCGGAGGAATAGTTCTCGTAGTATTGCTTTAGAAGAGTCGGAACATCAGCGGTTTTATCATAGGAAAAGGCGCTGCCTTCGCTCTCTGCAAGCAGGATCGGTACATCCGCAGCGGTCAGCCTGCCGTCGTAGGTCTCATTTTGGATAATCGCCTCTCCTTTGAGCTGAATTCGTTTATAAAGGTTATCCCGAAACAGAACCTCTGTTTTATCATCGTTCAGAAAAACAGCGCGGTTATTCTTCAGATCGTCAAGCTGAATACAGGAGCAAAGGATGGTCGATACCATCACAGCTAAAACAAAAACGGAAATGATTTGTATCACTTTTTTCATAGCTTTTCCCTCCCCTATGTCAGATTCAGTTTTTTCTTCATGATCGTCTTGCTGATCAGGAAGAAGACAGCAGCCTCAAGAAGCTGCAGAAGCGCGCCGCCCGACAGTATCAGATGACTGAACAAATACCGGTGAGCTTCAGCAAATTCCGCAATCACATCATAGAGATTCTGGAACCATTCCGGAGCAATTACGGCGATAATAATTCCGGCGGTACCGATGATTTGTGTAATGGTATACAGTCCGAACAGTACGCCGAACGCCAGCAGGATCTTCTTTCTCGGCGCGAGCTGACCGACAGACAGGCAGAAATAGAAGATCATCAGCACATTTGATATCCAAAGTACGGCGTAGACGAGGATCTCCAGCATATAAAGAATCATCTGGAAACCGATCTTGTCAAAACCTTTGCCGAGCAGATATCCCGCCGCCTTGAACAGCTCGATATTTACCTCTCCGAAGGTTGCAATACAGATCGCGACGAAGATCGTGAGAACCGTTCCTGCGGCAAAGATCAAAGATACCGACAGCTTCGCAAATATATGCTGTGAGGGCGTTACCGGCAAGGTGTGGCTCAGATAGCCCTCAGAGGAGTATAACCCCTGATAGAAGCGTACGACGGATAGGATCACCGTCATCACCATACAGACGATACAGGCAATCACAAGCAGTACGATGGATGAAGTGAATATCCAGCTGTACGCAGAGGAATCCCGCACTTCAAACAGTTGAATTAAACGGTTGATCAGCGCGATCCCGAGAATGATCATCTGCACAGGAAACAGCAGACGAAAGAAGGATTTAAAGTCATATTTAACCAGTTTCTTTACCATTTGAACACCTCCCTGAACAGCTCGTCAACGCTCATATGATGCTCTTCTCTGATCTCGTCAACGGTGTTATGCAGTACGATCCTGCCATCCTTGATAAAGATGACGTCATCCAGAACATCCTCGATATCGGAGATCAGATGGGTCGAGATCAGCACCGACGCCTGCGGGTTATAGTTGTTGATGATCGTTGTGATAATATAGTCCCTTGTCGCGGGATCGACTCCCGCGATCGGCTCGTCCAGTACATATAACAGCGCGTTCCTGGACATCACCAGAATCAGCGACATCTTCTCTTTATTGCCCTTTGAGAGTGTTTTGAGTTTCGCCTTTTTATCGATCCCCAGTCTCCCCAGCATTTCATAGGCAAGCTCAGTCCGGAAATCCTCATAAAACTCAGAGAACATCGATACAATCTGTTCTACCGTCATCCAGTGATACAGATAGTTGACGTCGGGCAGATAGCTTACCAGCTTTTTTGTTTCGACCGAGGGAGTCATTCCGTTAATCATCACTCCACCGGACGTAGGCGTCAGCAAGCCGTTGATAATTTTGATCAGCGTGGTCTTCCCTGCCCCGTTCGGTCCGAGCAGTCCGATGATTTTTCCGTTTTCTACCGAAAGAGAAATATGATCCAGCGCGACCTTTTTGCCGTAATTTTTGCATAGACCGTCACATCTTAGTAATTCACTCATTTGAAACCTCCTCAATTTGCCGCAGGACTTCATCCTTTGTCATTCCGAGCGATCGCATATCGTTCAGATATGACGCGGTCTTGGACCGAATAAGCTCTGACAGTACTTCTCTCGCAACCTCTGTGTTTTCAGAAACGTACCAGCCCGAGCCGCGGATCGAGTAGATAACGCCCTTCTGCTCCAATTGTTCAAAGGATTTCTGTACGGTGTTAGGCGTTACGCCCGCGTCAACGGCAAGGTCTCTGACCGACATCAGTCTTTCTCCGGATGTGAACTGACCTTTCGCGATCATCACGCACAGCTGTTCGCAGATCTGCGGACATAACGGACGCTTTTTATCCAGCTCCCAATCCACACTTTCGCCTCCTTATTGTATTATTGTATTAATACAGTAACACAATTTTATTGAAATGTCAATATTTATTTCCAATAACATTATTCAATATTTCGATAATTTGTTTTCGGAACGATGTGGCATCGTTCCCTACGATACTACAGAAAAAAGCTCTCTTCCGAAAAAGAAGAGAGCCTAGAAAGAATATGATGATTATTCGTTGGTATAATTATCGAAATAGCCCTGCACCAGTACGACGGGAGTGCCTTTATCGCCGGAGCCGGAGGTAAGATCGCACAAGGAGCCGATCAGATCGGTCAGCTGTCTGGGAGTGGTACCCTGAGAAGCCATATTGCCGACCAGATCGGATTCTTTACTCTTGATGCTTTCTGAGATCGCAGCCTTTAAAGCGTCGCCGGAGAGATCCTTGAAGTCGTTATCCGCTAAGTATTTGAGCTTGAGCTCGTTCGGCGTGCCGACGAGACCTGCGGTATGTGCGGGAGAAACGACCGGATCGGCAAGCTCCCATATCTTGCCGCGCGGGTCCTTGAACGCGCCGTCGCCGTATACCATCACTTCCACCTTTTTGCCGGTATGATGATAGATCCTGTTCTGAATATCATCTACCAGAGGCTCGGCGTTATGCGGGAAGAGCTTGACAGTATTTTCTGTCGATTTATTGGAACCTAAAAGACCGTAGTTTTCGTTATATCCGGAGCCGTCGACCGGAGCGTTCATCACATCGTCAAGACCTAATACGATTCTTGCGCCCGCCGCTTTCAGAATTCTCTTGGTACGCGCTCTGGTGTGGATATCACAGGTGAGAACGGTATCGGTGTATTTTAAGATCTCTTTCGCGTGATTGGCGAAGATGATTTCCACCTGCGCGCCGCATTCTTCGATCAGATTCTGATAATACTCCACATAGTCCACGCCGGTGAACTCATGCTTGTTCACGCCGAACAGCTCTCTGTATTTTTCTAATGTCAGCACATCGCTGTAGGGATTGATGCCCGCGTTGTCGATCTTGTCGATAGATACCAGCTCGTTACCGACTTCGTCGGACGGATAACTGAGCATTAAGACGATCTTCTTGACGCCCATCGCGATACCGCGCAGACAGATCGCAAAGCGGTTTCTCGACAGGATCGGGAAGATCACGCCGAGGGTCTCTCCCCCGGTTTTTGCGTAAATATCGTCAGCAATATTCTGAACTGAGGCGTAGTTGCCTTGAGCGCGCGCTACAACGGACTCTGTGACCGCGATAACGTCTTTATCTCTGAGAGAGAAGCCCTCGCTTTTAGAAGCAGCGAGAACGCTTTCTGTAACGATCTGAGCAAGGTTATCTCCTTCTCTGATGATCGGGCAGCGGATGCCGCGTGAAACAGTGCCTACTAATCTTTCGTTGCTCATAGTTGATATTCCTTTCCAACATAGTATGACTCGTCTATTATATATGATACTTTAGCCGAGTAAATCGCAAAATAGAATAATAACGAAATTTTTATCAGTCAAAGGATAATAAATTTTACTTGACTCGCAGAAACCGATGTTGTATAATAACAAAGCAATAAGCCGGTGTGTCGGAACTGGCAGACGAGACAGACTCAAAATCTGTTGTCTTCACGGGCGTGTGGGTTCGAGTCCCACCACCGGCATAAAAGCGTCGATACCTTTTGGTATCGGCGTTTTTATATACGTTAATGATGTGGGACTCGAACCCTGTGAGGGTAGAACCGTATAGAAAACAGTCCTGCGAACTGTTTTCAGGTTCGATGCCCGATGGAGCTATTGCTCCGAGGGTGGAAAGATTCATATAATGAATCTTTCGTCCCACCACCGGCATAAAGTCATCACGCGTTACGTGATGGCTTATTTTTTATGTTGTATTTTAACCTTAATTCTGTATTGATTTCATATCAAAACTCATTTATAATATGCTTATCGACAGATTTCGACGGGAGGTGACACGCTATGAGAAACGCGAAAGTGATTTTATCCTTGGTTCTCTGTACGGCTGTCATCTTCTGCGGTATGATATCCGCTTTTGCATATCAATACACTTCCTACTCTTTTTCGCCTGACGGGAGCAAGGTCTTTTGTGATGACAGCGGCGCATATATCGCCTCGGCGAACAGCAATCAGCTGTATATCGAAAAGACGGCGCCGCAGTCCTTCTCCCGCACGCTCACTCTCCCCTATACGATATCGGATTATCAAATTTCTTTGAATCAGGCGACCGCAGTGTGTATAGACGAGCTGAACCATCAAACAGTGATCTTCTTCTATGATATTGACAGCGATATTCTCGACAGTTTTTCTATCGCTTCTTATATCAACCGCACAAATATGGGATACGCTGCTAACAGCAGCGGCGTCTATCTATGCGACAGCAACTCACCGAATATCGTCAACCGCTATTCCTATACGGGAAAACGTGAGTATTTCTATGAATTTCCCACTTCTGTCAGCTGTATCACACAGGATTACAGCGGAAATATCTATGTTGTTTCCGGAAACTGCCTCTATCGCTTGGACTCCGCCTCGCTGGTTTCATTCTCAGGCGATACTGTTGACCAAAATGTCCGATTTCTTTCCGGTGATATGCTGATCGATTTGTCGGGATGGATACTGTCTATTTCTTCCGGGACTGCTTTACGACTGTTTCGGGTGGAGGACGCCGGATGCTTCGGTGCGGTGATCGGTGACCGCTGTTATCTTGCCGCGGGAAATACGGTATACCGATATGATTTAAGCGGCAATCGGACCGGTTTTTGTGAGTTGAACGCTTCTGTCATTTCACTATGTTCCGTTTCCGACAGTATTCCGGCGTTTACTGCGGAGAACGGAATCAGAATGAACGATCTTTCTGACAGCGATTTCACAGCGATCCTAACAGCTGGTGACAACAATGGTTCGTTAAATGACAGGGCGGAAAATACCGCCGGCGGGATCACTTCCGATGTGTATCGGATCGACTATGAGCATATGATGATCTATGATATTTCTCCGAAAACTACAACATCAGCCTTCAAGAGCAATATCAACTATGGCGGTTACGGTCTGACGCTGTATCAGGACACCGCAATCCGTAAAAGCGGCAATCTCGCTACTGCGATGACTGCGGAATTCTACTCGCAGGATTTCTTGCGGTTTGAGCTTTGTATCAACGGAGATATCACCGGAGAAGGAAACGTCAATACAAAGGACAGAAACGCGCTGATGGATTATCTGCTCGGCAGCTGGAGCCTTTCCGGCGCATATCTCTATTCGGCGGATCTCAACTTTGACGGAACGATCGATCTCCTTGATTTGGTTCTGCTCTGTCAGATGAACGAAACATAAGACAACTCCCTGACAAAACGCCAGGGAGTTCGTTTATTCTATCATAAATTACGCTTCGTCAGCGGTAGACTCTGCTCCTACTCTGTGGCATTCTAATTCCATCAGGTTGAGCGTATCGCCGTCAAAGTGATACGGCAAGTCGACAGTCTGCTCTTCATTCGTGAAGAATGTCATATGGACATTTTCGTCATCAACCGTATAGGTTGCCGTGTAGATAACGGTATCAGCCTGGTTATAAAGCATGGTGCCGTCCTTGTTAAAGGTGAAGGTATAGCTGACGCCGTATTCGGGGATCAGATACTCCCATTCGCCAAGTAATTCTTCGTTCGGGATAAAATCGACCGGCTTTTCCAGAAGATTCTCTTTGCTGCCGACCTGTGTCAGTTCATATTCGTAGCCGTTGGTTTCCAGAATCATTTTTTGATTGCCGAGCAGTCTGGAACCGGTGATCGTGTAGTTATATTCGCCCGCAAACATACCGTAATACTGATTGATATAGATGCTGTCGCCGGTTTCGGTCTGAGACTTGTAGTAGGCGCCGATGTTGTCGATTGTGCCGATGGTCATCACACAGCTGCCGTCGTCCTTAAATTCATAATAATAGGTAGTTCCTTCATCATCGCTGACCGACCATAAACCTGCCGGATCATGCAGGAAGAAACCGACAAAGAGGAAGTAGCCCAGCAAAGTGCCAAGCACGATGCAGGCGGCGATAATGATCGGCGTCTGAAGAAAGAATTTCTTCTTTTTCTTGGGAGAGTCTTCCGCAGTTTCCTCAGATTCAAACTCTTCCGTTTCGGTTGAATCAGATGTTTCTTCAACGATTTCCTCTGTATCGACAGAATTATCTTTGATATCTTCTGTGTTTTCAGGAATCTCAGGCTGTTCAATCTCCTCTAAAAGAATCTCGGTATCGAGCTGTTCCTTTACGATATCCTCAGCGGTTTTGATTTCCGTTTCATCTTTAAAGCCCATTATTTTATACCTCCAAATTAAATTCCAAAACATATCTTACTACAATTGATCGAATAAATCAACAATAAGATGTGAATTTTATCGGATGAGCCGATTTTATTTCAAAAAACCTTTGTAACCATATTGTAATAATCAGATGTTTATGGTATAATCCAACCATAAATATGCGGAGTTTCCGCAGGTTTAAATTCTATGAAAAAGGTGATCATATGACCCATACCGAGCTGTATAACGAATGGTTGAAAAAAGCGACAGAGGACGCCGATCTTCAGAAAGAACTGCTCTCGATTGAAGGCGACGAGAACGCGATATACGAAAGATTTTATACCACATTGAAATTCGGTACCGCCGGTCTGCGCGGCACGATCGGCGCGGGCACCAACCGTATGAACATCTATGTGGTGCGTCAGGCGACACAGGGTCTTGCGAACTTTGTACTGAATAAATACGGCAAGGGCGCTGTAGCAATCTCTCATGATTCCCGTATCAAGGCGGATCTCTTTATGATTGAAGCTGCCCGGGTTTTAGCGGCGAACGGCATCAAGACCTATATCACCGGCGAACTGCAGCCTACCCCGGTGCTCAGTTATCTCGTCAGATATTTCAAGTGTCAGGCGGGTATTATGGTCACCGCGAGCCACAACCCCGCCAAGTATAACGGCTATAAAGCGTACGGCGAGGACGGCTGTCAGATGACCGACAACAACGCGAACGCGGTTTATACCGAGATTCAGAAGCTCGATATGTTTGAAGATATCAAGCTCTGCGACTTTGATGAAGCGGTAAAGAACGGCTTGATCGAATATGTCGACGGCACCGTCTATGACGATTATTTGGTCGAAGTTGAGAAACAGCAGGTTAATCCCGGACTGTGCAAGACCGCTCCCCTCAAAGTTGTCTATACTCCGTTAAACGGCGCCGGCAACATTCTGGTCAGACGCGCTCTTGCTGATATCGGCGTTACCGACGTTCATGTTGTTAAAGAGCAGGAAATGCCCGACGGCAACTTCACCACCTGTCCTAAACCCAACCCCGAACTTCCCGAAGCGCTGGAGCTTGCCTTAAAGCTGTGTGACGAGGTAAAACCCGACCTTCTGCTTGCTACCGACCCCGACTCCGACAGAGTCGCGATCGCAGCGCCGAAGCCCGACGGGTCTTATCGTCTCTTCTCCGGCAACGAGACCGGCGCAATGCTCACCGAGTATATTCTCTCCTGCCGCAAGGCGCAAAATAACCTTCCCGAGAATCCGGTTCTAGTCAAAACGATCGTTACCACCAAGCTTATCGATTCTATCTGCAAGAAATACGGCTTTACTCCCACAGATGTTCTCACCGGCTTCAAATATATCGGTGAAGTGATCTTAGGTTTAGAGCAAAAAGGCGAAGAAGACCGCTATGTGTTCGGCTTTGAAGAGAGCTGCGGCTATCTCTCCGGCACCTATGTCAGAGATAAGGACGCGGTCGTCGCTTCAATGCTGATCTGTGAGATGGCGGCATATTACAGAGCGAAAGATATCAGTCTCTGCGCTCTGATGGACAGCATCTATGAAGAGCACAGCTATTTCATCAATAAGACGCTGAACTTTGACTTTGAAGGCGCCAGCGGTATGACCACAATGGCGAAAATTATGACCGACCTGAGAAATGATCCTCCCAAAACAGTGGCAGGCTTTGACGTTGTCGCATCCGCCGACTATCTGGAAAGCGTCGGAAAGGATCTTCTGACAGGTGAAACGGTAGAGATCAAACTCCCGAAGTCAAACGTCCTCTCCTATTCTCTCACGGATAAAAACGCCTGTATCGTACGTCCCTCCGGCACAGAGCCGAAAATCAAGCTCTATATCACCGGCGTAGGCGATACCGCAGCAGCCGCCGATAAGGTTGTCGACCGGATCGCAGCGGATATGAAAGAGAAAATGGGTATCAAAGACAAAAAGGAATAATATATCATCATAAGATAAAAAACGGCAGGACGAAACACATCGTCCTGCCGTTTGTTTATTCTGATATTTCGTCGGTATTCTCTGTTTCTTCTTCGTACGGGGTTTCGACCCATTCGCCGTTTTGCATTTCCTGATGAGAGATGAGGTTTCCCGAATTGTCATAGGAGAACTTTTCTTTCTCCGCGCCGCCTTCGTATGAAGTGACCGAATAACCTTCCGTCTGGGTAGCATAAGTCACCTTCTCCAGATTTCCTTCGTCATCGTAGCGGTAATCATAAAAATACTGCCCGATACCGTTAGCGGAATAACAGGTTTCCAGAGAAACTCTCCCATGAGAATCATACTCGTATATGATATAGTGATCATATTCCTCGTTGGCGTTAAAATAATCCACGCGGGAAAGATACCCTTCATCGTTATGGAAATATCTCTCATATCCGGTGATCTCACCGGAGCTTTCGGTAACAGGGATCATAGAACCGTCTTTCTGTTCACTATCCTGAGAGCCGCAGGCGCAAAGCAATACAGCGCACAATAGAAACAGGGATATCAAAAATAAAATACGCTTCATCATTTTGTTTTAGAACGAAGCTTTACGGTACTGCCGCGCTTATCAATAGATACTTCTCCGACAACATCGGTGCCGTAGATACGGTCGCCCGCATCGCCTAAACCGGGCAGGATATAGCAGTTCGCGTTGAGACACTCATCCTTTGCCGCGCAGAAAATACGAACGTCCGGATGCTCTTTGGAGAGGACTTCGATACCCTCGGGAGCGGCAATGATGCATAAGAAACGGATCGAACGCGGGTGAGAACGCTTGATGATGTTGATCGCGTCAACCGCAGAACCGCCGGTAGCGAGCATCGGATCCAGAACAAATACATCTCTCTCTTCCACGTCGCCGGGAAGCTTGTTATAATATTCCACCGGCTTATGAGTGACCTCGTCTCTGTACAGACCGATATGACCGACCTTAGCGGAGGGTACCATCGTCAGCATGGCGTCGAGCATACCGCAGCCTGCTCTGAGGATCGGGACGAATGCAAGCTTTCTGCCGGCGATCATCTTTGCTGTCATGGGAGCCATCGGCGTCTTGATCTGCACATCTTCCAGCGGCAGATCACGGGTCGCCTCATAGCACATCAGCATAGCGATCTCGGAAACCAACTCACGGAATTCCTTTGTGCCGGTATTTTCGTCGCGCAGGATCGCAAGCTTATGCTGGATCAGCGGATGGTCAAAAACAGTTACTTGATTTTCCATAATGTTAATCCTTCTTTCTTTATGTCATTATTTGAAAACATATTTATCCTTCAAAAGAACCGTTCTCGATCGCGGTGATCATATCGACTCTTTTTTGGTGTCTGCCGCCTTCGAATTCGGTATTCAGGAAGATCGACGCAAGCTTGACCGCTTTTTCTTCATCGATCACTCTGCCGCCCATACAAAGGACGTTCGCGTTATTGTGACGTCTGGTCATCTCAGCGCAGAACTCGTCGCATACGACAGCGGCTCTGATACCTTTGACCTTATTTGCCGCCATAGAGACACCGATACCGGTACCGCAGCAGATGATACCAAGTTCTGCTTCACCCTTTGAAACAGCGGACGCGACCTGATAGGCGTAAACAGGATAGTCAACACTTTCCTCGGTATAACAGCCGAAGTCGTGATATTCGATATGGTTTTCTTTCAGATAACCGATCACAGCGTTTTTGATATGAATTCCGCCGTGGTCACAGCCGATTGCGATCATAGTATTATCCTTCCTTTTTCTTGTTATTGAATTCCCGTTCCGCCTGAGAAAGCCTCAGATAGTAGGGATTGAGTTCTGAAGCCGAAAGTAATTCATCTTTGTTTTGATACTTTCTTTCAGCCGCAATCGCCGCTGAAGAAGCATTCTGGAAGCGTATATTCAAAGGTGCAAGACGGATATGGCTGTCACTGACGGACGCGTATACCAGCGAAGCACCGTCGCCGAAGAGGGTAACATTCTCTTCTATTGTTTGCAGTTCACTGAGCAGTTCGTCCACAGATATCGCTCTGTCGTCGCACAGACGCTCCACACAGCCGTCTTTGACACAAAACAGCGCGTTGTATACCTGATTCCTTCTCGCGTCCATACAGGCGCATACAACGCCGTTTAGCGCAAGATCATTATACGCCATACTCTCCAGCGTAGATACCGCGATACATGGCTTGTTCTGCGCATACGCCATTCCCTTTATTGCGGAGACGCCGATCCGCACGCCGGTAAAGGAACCCGGACCGTTAGTAATGGCAAAAAGATCAATATCATCTACGCTTTTTCCGGTAATCTCCAATACGGATTCTGTCATACGCATCAGCGTCTGGCTGTGCGTCAGACCGGTATTGATATAAAAGTCGGCAAGGACCTTTTCGTCCTCATATAAGCATACAGAGGCGGGCGACGCGGTGGAATCAAGTGAAAGTATCAGCATATGCGTCCATCCCCTCTATGGTAAAGATTCTTTCGTTTTCGTTATCTGTTTTACCGATATGGATTCTGATCGCGCTGTCATCCAGCTCAGACTCAATGTTTTCGCTCCATTCGATCACCATAACGCCGTTGCCGAGATAATCATAGAAGCCGGTAGAATAGAGATCATCAAGCGATGTGATACGGTACATATCAAAATGATACACCGAAAACTTGCCGCTGTATTCGTTGACGATAGCGAAGGTCGGACTGGAGACTTCGTCAATCCCCAGTGCTTCGCACAATCCTCTTGTGAAAGCCGTCTTGCCGGCGCCGAGATCGCCGAAAAGCGCGATGACTTCATTACCCTTTAATAATGCCGCCAATCTCTTCCCTATCTGTTCGGTTTCAATTGTTGAATGAGAAATAGTCCTGATCATGATACCATCCGTTCATAGGATAAGAAAAACCTTTCCAAATAGTCATTTTAACATAATTGACACTGCTCATAATGCTACAAGGATAAAATAAAAAATTTTGTTACCAAATCCGCCTTGATATTCCAAAAAGTATCCATTATAATAAATGACAGATAACATTTGGATGGTGTAACATTGAAAGCGTTTTTCAAAAGAATCGGAAAATTCTTTACAAAAACAGATATCCTGCTGTGGCTTCTGACGATCGCCGCTGTCGTATACAGTCTGATGCTGATCCACTCGATGCAGAGAGCGTTTGAGTATAACTTTATGGCGTCTCAGGTGCTGGCGATCATCTTAGGCTATATTATGGCGGTGATCATTTCTGTTATCGACTATGAGAAGATCACCAAGCTGTGGTGGCTGTTCGCCGGTGTTTCCATCGTCTTTTTGGGACTGGTCTTTGTAATGGGCGTTACCGTGGAAGGCACCGACGACACCGCGTGGATCATTCTGCCCGGCGGCTTGTCCTTCCAGCCCTCCGAAATGGTAAAATTGTTCTTTATTCTCACCTTTGCCAAGCATATGGACTTTTTACGGCAGAAAGAAAAGCTCAAGAGCTTATTCGGCGTAATCACACTGCTGATCCATATGGCAATTCCTGTTCTGCTGATCCATATGCAGGGCGATGACGGTACGGTACTGGTCTTTATCTTTATGTTTATCATTATGGCGTTTGTCGGCGGCGTACAGCTGAGATACTTTATCATTATGGCAGTCTTGCTTGCCGCAGGTATCCCGATCATCTGGAACTATGTCCTTAACGACGAGCACAAGGCGCGCTTCACCGCGATCTTTGATATTGACGGAAACGCGATGGAAAACTACGGATGGCAGCAGTATCAGGGCAAAGTATCGGTAGCGTCCGGTTCTATGAACGGTTACGGACTGGGCAACGGCGCGAGGGTATCATCCGGAATCGTTCCGGAACAGGAAAATGACTTTATTCTCACCGTAGCGGGAGAAGAACTCGGTTTTATCGGATGTTGTTTGATATTCCTGATTCTGGTGCTGATCTGTGTGAAAATCATGCTTGACGCGCTTTCCGCCAAGGATTATATCGGCAAGATGCTGTGTGTCGGCGTTTTCTCAATGATCGCAGTACAGTCAATCATCAACATCGGTATGGTGCTGGGACTTCTGCCGGTCATCGGAATCACCCTCCCCTTCTTCTCCTCCGGCGGTACGTCGGTGATGTCGATGCTGATGTGTATCGGACTGGTGATCAGCGTATATTATCACAAGGATGATATTCACGAAGAAAAAGGAATATTAAAAGGCAAAAAGTATAAATATATCCGCTCTTATAACTACGAATAAAATAATCATAAAAAATCAAGGCAGAGAGTTTTGGCGCTCTCTGCCTTTTTAAATGTGTTAAAACGCTATTTTTCCGATACATTAACGTTGGCGGTATAATAACCGTATACCCAGCATTCACTGAAAGAGCTTGTCAGCGTAACCGACAGAGGAACCTGCAGGGAGACCGTTGAAGAAATCTTGTCATCCAGCAAACCGGTAAAGTCAGCGATCACAGAGATACCCGAAGCGGTGAGATCTTCGATCACGTCTTCCGGACCGAAAACAGTAATATCAACATTGGTCGAGGCAAAATCGGTTTTATACTTATCCGAATCAATATTGCTGGCGATCTTACAGGTAATCGTACTCTTGACATAGGAACTCAAATCAACGGAAACGCTCGCAGATGTTTCTCCCGATATCACCTTACAGCCCTTGGGAAGCGCCAGATCGAAGTTGCGAACGATCTTTTCATTAGTCAGCTTAGAGAAATCGAGTGAGCCGACAGTAAACTTGTTATCGGTGATCTCCGACAGAGCGTCTTTCGGACCTGCCACTTTGATAGAACTGGGAGAAATACTGATCTTAGGATAAGATGACGGAGCGTTAAGCACCTCAACATTCAGCGATACGTCCACGACAGGATAAACCGAAAGCGTGACTTCTACCTTGTTGACGTCGGCTGTGGTAAGCTGAAGATCGAGCGCTTCTCCGTTTTCATCGAGATAGACCAGTTCTTTCTCAATTGTCTGGGTATTGCTCAGCGTACCTTCCACGGTACCTTGAACAGCCACAGTGGCAATCTGACTGACTTCTGTCTCGGGACCGGATACCGTTACAACGGTTTCTGAGAGAGATGCGTTGACATAGTTTCCGTCGCCGACGGTATACTTGATCTGATTTTCAATATCAAAGGAATCTTCCTTTAATTTATCGACAAAGATCGTGATATTTGCCGGAGTGACGTCGGAAACGATTTCATAGTTGGTTTTTAATCCCGTTTTTTTAGCGGACAGCGGAAGCGTATAGGTTCCGGCGCCGATGATAGAATTCGTCTGGTTCGCGGTTACGGTGATATCGGAAGCGGTCAGAGAACCGACCGTAACGCGGTTCCCCGCAACTTCAACGGATGCGGTAACGTCATTTCCGGAGAAGATCTGAAGGCCGTCATTCTGCGCTTCTTCGGAAAGTTCGATAGTGATAGGGATATCGGAAATGGTAACGTTGGTTTCCGTCTGGGAATTTGCACTGATAATAAACCACGCCGTAAAGGAAAGGATAAAAGCGATGATCATCAAAACCCAGTTATGGGAAAGAACTCTGGCGAGCCATGATTTATTCTTCATCTTTCTTCTCCTTTCTGCTCTTAAACAATACAGAAAGCAGACTCTGATTATCCGTATCGCCGTCGATCAGGAGAGCGGAGAGCTTTTCATACAGAGAATCTCTGTCTAAATTGCGGATCAGTCTGCCGCCGACCGCAAGAGATATAACGCCGTTCTCTTCAGAGACAACCACACACACAGCGTCGGAATCCTCGCTCATACCGAGCGCGGCTCTGTGTCTGGTACCAAGCTCTGAGTTGATATCGTTCGTCTTTGTCAGAGGAAGGATACATCCCGCGGAAAGAATCTCACCGTCGCGGATGATCACGGCTCCGTCATGCAGCGGGGCTTTATTGAAAAAGATATTGCCGAACAGTGCGACGGAAGTATCACTGTTCAGATAAGTGCCGGTATTTGCGGTATCATTCAGAATAGATTCACGTTCAAATACGATCAGCGCGCCTGTCTTGGTCTTGGAGAACAGCGCGCAGGTATCGGCAACATCGCCGATCGCCTTTGCAGTCTTATCAACCGGTATATTGTTGGTAGGAGTAACAATACTCTTCAGTGTTTTATTATGTCCGAGTTTTTCGAGTACCTGACGAAGCTCGGGCTGGAATACGACAACCAGAATAATAATCGCGAATTCAAACAGCGCTTTGAGGATATAGTTCATCATTGTCAGGTTAAAAATCGCCGACAAACCGTATGCGACGAGCAGAATGACAACACCTTTCAGAAGCTGTCCCACACGGGATTGTCTGAGCAGCCTCAGAAGGTAATACAGAATGATCGCAACGGCGATGATATCGATCGCGTCCTTGAACTCAAAGGTCTTGATCGTCGCCCATGCGGATGATAAAATTGTTGACAAAAAGTCGCCCATACTGTAAACTTCCTAAAATTTTACTTCTAAAATTTATTGTAACACAGTGAATATTTGAATGCAAGTCATTTCACGCGGTTTTCGAAAAATTATATACTGCGTTGATCAATATCCCGATATCGTTATCTGACGTAAAATAGGAGGGCGAGATTCTGACGGTACCGAGTTCTGATGAATTCATTGATTGATGCGCCAGCGGAGCGCAGTGAAGCCCTGCTCTGACGGCTATGCCATAATGTGTATCCAGATACCTCGCGACCTGTTCCGACTCTTTCCCTGTGACAGAAAACGACAGAACGGGAGCATAGTACTCTTCCTCAGGATATGCTGTGTACAGTCTGACTTTTTTCATCTCTCGGAAACGGTCATAGATTTTTTGAATATGACGAAGCTCTCTGCGGTGAATCTGCTCCTGTCCGACATTCTGTATGAAACTGACACCGGCGTTCAGCGCGCTGATGCCGGGAATATTACCGGTTCCTGATTCCAGACGGTCGGGATAATACGACGGCAAAAGCAGGCTGGAGGATTCGCTTCCGGTGCCGCCTTCTATGATCGTTTCGGATAAAGCGTCACAGTTGATCAACAGGATTCCGGTTCCCATCAACCCCATTAAGCCCTTATGACCCGCACAGCAGACAAAGTCATACCCGTTTTCTGTAATATTGATCGGAAGAACGCCCGCGCTTTGCGCCGCGTCAACACAGAACAGGATATGATACTGATGCGCCAGCGCGCAAAGCCTTTCGATCGGCAGACGGATGCCGAACACATTCGACGCGTGTGTCACAACCATCAGCCGCGTTTTTTCATTGATACATTCCCGAAAAGACTGAAGTGTTCTGTCGTTATCCTTCTCATAAACCTTTGCGACAGAATACGTGATAAAACCCTTTCTTTTAAGCTTTTCCAGCGGTCTGACAACAGAGTTATGCTCCAGAGAAGAGATGATTACGTGATCTCCCTGTTTCAGCACCCCTTTGATCACTATATTCAGCGCATAGGTACACGACGGAGTGAAGATCACATTCTCCTCGCTGTTCAGATGAAAAAAATCCGCGATCCTCTGCCTCGTATGAAAAATCATCTCGGAGGTTTTCATCGACATCTGATGACCGCTTCTGCCGGGATTCGCTCCGTAATGCGTCAGTGCGTATTCAACAGCGGAACGTACCTGCTTCGGCTTGGGATAAGATGTCGCACTGTTATCAAGATAGATCATATCTGTTCACGCTCTGCTCTGCCCAGAATTCTGACGCCTTTTTTTCTGAGGATTTCCTCTGCCCTATCGGGTTCATTCGGGACAAAGAGACAGTATCCGCAGGAGCGAATTTCAACAAGCTTGGGCGTTCTCTGGATATACGCACGGATGTGATAGCTGTCCAATATATTTTTTGCCTTCATCGCATAGGTCACGGAAGGCAGTAATATCAATTGATTGTTCATAAAAATACACCTCTGTTCTATCATATGACAAGAACAGAGGTGATGTTTCAATTATTTATTGTAACAGATCGCTCATATCATAGAGTCTGACGGGCTTGTCCTTGATAAAAACAGCAGCGTTGACCGCTCCTGCGGCAAAAACGCCCTTGGACTGCGCGCGGTGGCTGATGGTCAGCACCTCGTCGTGACCGGCAAAGATCACGTCATGGTCTCCGACAATGTTGCCGCCTCTGACAGAATGAATTCCGATCTCCTGCTTTTCTCTCTTCTTCCGGTAAGCGTGTCTGTCATAGACATACTGCGAACTCTCGCGCTGTTCTGCAATCGCATCGGCGATCATCATTGCGGTACCGGATGGCGCGTCAAGTTTCTGGTTATGATGTTTCTCAACGATCTCAACATCAAAGCTTGCACCGAATACTGCCGCAGCCTTTTTGCTCAGTTCAATCAGTACATTAACGCCAAGAGACATATTGCCTGAGTAAAATACGGGAATGATCTTTGCGGTTTCTTTGATTTTCTCTACCTGCTTTTCGGAGAAACCGGTCGTACAGATGATGACCGGCAGCTTTCTCTCGATCGCAAAAGCAAGCATATCATCCAGCACCAGCGGATTGGAGAAATCTACGATCACATCGACGTCCTCTTGAACATCCACAAAACAGGAGTAGACGGGATACGCCTTCTCCCCCTTCGCGATATCCACGCCGCATACGATCAGCGCGTCGTCTCTTTCATTCACACAATTATTGACAGCTTGTCCCATTTTTCCCAGACAGCCGTTTAACAAGATCTTTACCATCAAAATTCCCCCTTTAATATCAAAATCTAAATATCTTAAACTAAGTTTATGCCAAGCAATGTATTCTGCTGCCGCATCGCTGCCTTTATAATGGATCTTTAAGCCATAACAGTAGCGATGACCGATTCCGTATACATATTGATCTTTATAGCTGCTTTCTTCAAAGCCGAGCGCAAAGTGATCGATCTTCCTGACAGTCGGCGGAATGGTGATGTCGTGTAAGCTCTTGCAGTTGCCGAACGCCCAAGTTCCGATCTTGCGCAAGCCTCTGTGAAGTGTGACTTTCTTCAGGCTTTTGCACCGCATAAACGCGTAGGCGACAATCTCACTGACACTGCCGGGGATATCGACTTCCTTCAGATTCTCGCAGTCCTCAAACGCGTGAAAGCCGACCTCCTTTACTGTTTTAGGGATCGTAACATATTCCAAAGTCCGGTTGGCTTTGAACGCGTATTCACCGATCTCGGTCACTCCTTTAGGGATCGCAACTTTCTTACTGTCTCCGTTGTAGCATAAAAGAACACCATCTTCGATCTCGAATTCCGGGAGCTCAGTTTCATTTCCGAGAGGTACAAATTTAAGATCATATTTGTGCGCGTATTTGCGAGCGGCGCCGTGAATATTGCCGCGCAGCTCAAATCCTTCGATCCTATCGGAGTCTGTGTCCCAGTTACTCATATATCCGAATGCCAGTACGTCGATCTCCTCGACGCTGTCAGGGATGGTCACACTTTTGAGATTGCGGCATCCGGCAAATGCTCCGTTTCCGATCTCTTCTATTCCCTCATGCAAATCGATACTGCTGATCGCAGTTTCCATAAAGCACTGATCCGGGATTTCGATGAGATTTTCTGACAAACGTACGTTTTCTAATGCGAGACACTCATAAAAAGCTCTTTCTCTCACATCGGTTACATTATCGGACAGCTCTATACTTTTCAGTGATGAACAACCCATAAATGCCTCTTCCCCGATTTCTTCAAGACTATCCGGAAAGGTGACCGTCTGTATTTCGTTATGCTCCTCAAACACATTATCGTCAATTCTTGTGACGCCGTCAGGGATAACAAGATTGGATTCCATTCCGGTATATTTTGTCAGCACACCATCGTTGATTTCAAAGTTCATATCATATCTCCTTGAACGTAAAGCCGTTATCCTTCGCATAACGTTCGGCTTCGGTGCCTTTTCCGCCGCGTATGATAAAGTCCGTCATCGGATCCGGACCGGATTTTCTTTCCTGATCAATATAGTAGCCCAGCGCGTATTCTCCGATGCTCTCTAAGCTCGGCGGGATCGTGATCTCCGTCAGATTTTTACAATCTATCATCGCGAATTTTTCAATGCGTGTTACCGTATCGGGAATCGATACGCTTTTCAGGCTTGTACACAATCCAAGCGTTTCAGTTTCGATCTTTGTGACGCCTCGGGGAATCACAATACTCTCCAAACTGCAGCAATACGAAAATGCGCGGTTCTCAATAGTCGTTAATGTATCGGGCAGAAAAACGCTTTTCATCGCTTTGCAGTACGTAAACGCGCCTTCTTTTATTTCAGTGACCCCGTTGGGAATCTCAACGCTTTCTATGGCAGGACAGTTCCAGAAGGCGACTTTCTCAATGGCGTTGAGGTTATTGGAAAGCCGCACCTTCCGGGCGCTTTTACACCACGCGAACGCATACGGTCTCATCTCGACAACACTGTCGGGCAGAACGATCTCTTTGAGCTTTTGGCATTTTACGAACGACATATAGCCGATCTTTGTGACGCCTTCGGGAATCGATACCCTTTCAAGGTTCAGACAACCGTGAAAGGCGTTGTCGCCTATCTCGGTGAGCCCCGGCGGAAGATCGACCTCCAATAGGCGTTCACATTCTTCAAACGCCGCATAACCGAGCTTTTTCAGCGTCGGTGGGAACTCAACCCGCACAAGATCCGGACAGCGGGAAAACGCCTGCATCCCGATTTCTTCTACGCTGTCGGGAAGAACGACGCCGATCACACCGGTATGAGCGAACGCCTCAAACTCAATAGACTTCACTCCCTCAGGTACGACAACAAATTGATCTTTTCCGTTATATTTGATCAGTTTTCCATTTTCGATTTTAAAATCCCGCATACTTTTCCTAAATAGAAATCAGGAGCGGACAAAGCCGCTCCGTATCAATTATTTTGCATACTTGCCGATCAGGTCATACTTCGCCAGACAATCTTTGAGATCATGATAGCCGGAATAGCTCATCGGAACCAAAGGCAGTCTGCACTCTCCCGCGTTGAAGCCGATCAGGTTCATCGCAGTCTTGACAGGGATCGGGTTGACGTCAGAGAACATAATGTCCATCAGCTCCACATAGTGAAAGTTCATCTTGGACGCTTCGACAAAGTTGTTGTTCAGACACAGCTCACAGATATCGTGCATCTCTCTTGGGCAGAAGTTCGCAAATACCGAGATAACGCCCAGCGCGCCCAGAGACATAAAGGGTACGGTCTGGTCATCGTTACCGGAGTAGATATCGAGCTTGTCGCCGCACAAAGATCTGGTCTGAGAAACGGAGGAGATATCGCCGTTCGCTTCTTTGGTCGCCACGATATTCTCATGCTTGCACAGCTCCGCGTAGGTCTTGGGTTTGATATTACAACCGGTTCTGGACGGTACGTTATAAAGAATCATCGGCAGATCAATGTTGTCAGCGATGGTCTCAAAATGACGGATCAAACCCGTCTGAGAAGTCTTGTTATAGTAAGGCGTCACGGAGAGCAGCGCATCCGCGCCGGAAAGCTCCGCAGACTTGGACAGCTCGATCGCCGTGGAGGTATCGTTGGAACCGGTACCCGCGATCACGGGGATTCTGCCGTTTACCTTCTCACAGACAAAGGACAGCACATCGCAGTGCTCCTTAACGGTCAGGGTAGCGGCTTCGCCGGTCGTACCGCAGGCGATGATCGCGTCGGTACCGTTAGCAATATGGAATTCCAAAAGCTCTTCCAGAACCTCATAGTTTACGGAACCGTCGGGATGCATCGGCGTAATCAGCGCAACACCGGAACCTGTAAATATATGCTTATTCATCTAAATTCCTCCCAATCAGTCTATGTAACCCTCGGCGCAAAGGAACTCAGCCATTAAAACAGCTCCGCCCGCAGCGCCCCTTAACGTGTTGTGAGACATACAAACGAATTTCATATCGTACTGCGTATCTTCTCTGAGTCTGCCGATGGATACCGCCATACCGCCCTCGAGGAGTCTCTCGGACTTGATCTGCGGTCTGTCAGGCTCAGTGAAATAATGCAGGAACTGCTTGGGCGCCGAAGGAAGCTCTAGCTCCTGCGCTCTGCCCTTATAGTTGTTCCAGATATCGATGATCTCTTCGACAGAAGGCTTTTCCTCCACGCCGAAGCTCATAAACACCGCGGCGGTGTGACCGTCGGATACGGGAACACGGATGCACTGAGAAGTGATGGAGATATCATCACAGTTGACGATTTTATCGCCTTCGATATGACCCCAGAGCTTTAAGGGCTCCTGCTCGCTCTTCTCTTCCTCACCGCCGATATACGGGATGACGTTGTCGATCATCTCGGGCCAGCGCTCAAAGGTCTTGCCAGCGCCGGAGATCGCCTGATAGGTGCAGGCAAGCACTTTATTCACCTTATATTTCTCTTTTAAGGGATGGATCGCGGGAACATAGCTCTGCAGAGAGCAGTTGGACTTAACCGCGATAAAGCCGCGCTTGGTGCCGAGACGCTTCTTCTGGGCTTCGATGATCTTCGCGTGATCGGGGTTGATCTCCGGAACGATCATCGGAACGTCGGGTGTACCTCTGTTCGCGGAGTTATTCGAGATCACGGGACATTCCGCTTTCGCGTACGCTTCTTCGAGCGCTCTGATCTCGTCCTTCTTCATATCTACCGCGCAGAACACGAAATCAACCTTGGAAGCAACAGCCGCAACGTCAGCCGCGTCCATGATTACCATATCTTTGATATTTTCGGGGATCGGTACGGTCATCGCCCATCTGTTTTTGACCGCTTCTTCATAGGTCTTTCCCGCAGATCTAGCGGAAGCGGCAATCGCTGTGACCTCAAACCAAGGGTGATCGCAAAGCAGCAGAGAAAATCTCTGTCCGACCATTCCCGTGATTCCGATAATACCGACACGATACTTTTTCATCATTAATTCCTCCGTTTTTCAAAAAAACAGTTGAGTTTTTCTCATTAATAATATATTATAGTACAGGTGCATTGATACACCTGCAACCTAAATTTACCTAATCATAATATATCATTTCAGCTTTGGTTTGTCAATTTGATTTCACGAATACTATTAATATACATAATATGCGAAAGGTATTGAAAATGAAAACTAGTGATTTTTATTATAACCTGCCGGAGAACCTGATCGCACAGACGCCGATAGAGCCCAGAGACGCCTCCAGAATGATGGTTTTACGCCGCCAAAACGACATCATCGAGCATAAGCATTTCTACGATATCATCGACTATTTAAACGAAGGCGACTGCCTAATTGTCAACGACTCCCGCGTGATTCCCGCCAGGATCTACGGCGAGAAGGACGACACGGAATCCAAGGTGGAATTTCTTCTGCTCAGACAGCATACGAACAACATCTGGGAAACACTGGTCAAACCCGGTAAGAAAGCAAAGATCGGAACCACATTCACCTTCGGCGACGGACTGCTGAAAGCAAAAGTAGTGGACATTCTAGAGGACGGAAACCGAATGGCAGAACTCAGCTGTGAGGGAAATATCTACTCTGCTCTCGACAAGATCGGACAGATGCCTCTTCCCCCCTACATCAAGGAAAAACTGACCGACAAGGAGCGTTATCAGACGGTGTACAGTAATGAGCTCGGTTCCGCCGCCGCGCCTACCGCAGGTCTGCACTTCACCAAAGAGCTGATGAAGAAGATTGAGGACAAGGGTATCAAGATCGGATACGTCACCCTTCATGTTGGTTTAGGCACTTTCCGTCCCGTCAAGGTTGATGACGTTACACAGCATAAGATGCACTCAGAGCATTACGAAATGAGTCAGGAAACCGCCGATCTGATCAATGAGACCAAGAAAAACGGAGGACGGGTGATCTCCGTCGGCACCACCTCCTGCCGGACACTGGAAAGCATCGCTAAAAAGAAAGGCTGTATTACCGCCGACGAAGGCTTCACCGATATTTTCATTTATCCAGGATTTGAGTTTCATGTTCTCGACGGATTGATTACTAACTTTCACCTCCCGGAAAGCACGCTGATCATGCTGGTTTCCGCCTTCTACGGTTATGATAAAACGATGAGAGCTTATGAAGAAGCCGTCAAAGAGCAATATCGCTTCTTTAGTTTCGGCGATTGTATGATCATATTATAAGCACGATATACGCATATTATATTGACATCGATTCAATACTATTATATAATGACTATAGAAAGCGAGATGATTATTATGGCAAAAACTACAGCTAATATCAGTATAGACTATGAAACGAAGATGAAAGCACAAGAGCTATTCTCTGAATTAGGAATGGACTTATCAACAGCTGTTACCATTTTCTTTCGTCAGGCAATTAGGGAACGTTCTATTCCCTTTGAAATTACAGCCAATATGCCGAATGATGAAACCAAAGAAGCTATCCGTGAAACTGAATATATCGCTGCTCACCCTGATGAATTCAAATCATATTCATCTGTTGATGAAATGATTAATGATATTTTGGGAGAGGACGAAAGAAATGCTTAAAATCATTCCAACCGGAAAATTCAATAAAGATTTAAAACTGGCTAAAAAACGTGGGTATAAGCTTGAGTTACTGCAAAATGTAATTATGAAGCTTTCAATGGAAGAACAACTGGAAGCAAAGTACAAAGATCACAATTTGGAAGGTGAATACAAAGGTTGCAGAGAATGCCATATTACACCTGACTGGTTGCTGATCTATAGAATAGTTGATGATGAATTATTGTTGGTTTTAACTCGTACCGGTACACACAGTGATTTATTCTAATCTATAAATAGGCGTGGAATTCCACGCCTTATATTTCGTTACTGTTCGGTAACATCCTATAAACCATAAGCATCGGCGATTGTATGATAATTCTATAAAGGAAATATAACTATGTATCAACTAATCAAACAGGAAGGCCGCGCCAGAAGAGGCGAGTTTCATACCGTCCACGGCGTTGTTCAGATGCCTGCGTTCATGAATGTCGCGACATGCGGCGCGATCAAGGGAGGACTCTCGGCGTACGACCTCAAAGATATCAAAACACAGGTGATGCTGTCAAACACCTATCACCTGCATCTTCGCCCCGGCGACGAAGTCGTCAAACAGCTCGGCGGATTACATCAGATGACCGGATGGGACAAAGTGATTCTCACCGACTCCGGTGGATTTCAGGTGTTCTCTCTCGCAAAAATCAGAGACATCCACGAAGAAGGCGTATACTTTAATTCCCATATCGACGGCAGAAGGATCTTTATGGGTCCCGAGGAAAGTATGCGGATCCAGTCCAACTTAGCTTCCACGATTGCGATGGCGTTCGATGAATGTGTGGCGAATCCCTCAGAATACAGCTATACCAAAGCCTCTGTCAAGCGCACGACCAACTGGCTTTTGCGCTGTAAGAAAGAGATGGACAGGCTGAATTCTCTCGACGATACCATCAACAAGCATCAAATGCTCTTTGGCATCAATCAGGGCGGCGTCTATCACGATTTAAGGATCGACCATATGAAAGAGATCGCTCAGCTCGAACTCGACGGATACGCGATCGGCGGTCTTGCCGTGGGAGAGCCTGCCGAGGTAATGTATGAGGTGATCGAAGCGGTCGAGCCGTTCGCGCCGAAGGATAAACCCAGATACCTGATGGGCGTCGGTACACCCGGAAACATCTTGGAGGGCGTGTACAGAGGCATAGACCTCTTTGATTGTGTGATGCCGTCCAGAAATGCCCGCCACGGTCATCTGTTCACGCGACAGGGTATCATTAATATCAACAACGAAAAGTACAAGCTTGACAACTCCCCTATTGATTCTCAATGCGGCTGTCCTGTCTGTCAGCGTCACACCAGAGCCTACATCAGACATCTGCTTAAAGCCAAAGAAATGCTCGGTATGCGCCTTGCTGTGATGCATAATCTCTGGTTCTACAACACCCTGATGGAAGAGATCAGAGAGCATCTTGATCACGGTACATTCTCGGATTTTTATACAAAATACAGAGAGATACTGGATAAACGGATCTAATTTTCTATCGAATAGATATTGCAAAATAAGATATTTGCTGTTATAATCAATTAGAATAAATTGAAAGGAAGTAACGTAATGCAAGCTATTTCAACATTCTTTTCGGAACATAGCTGGGCTATCATCCTTGTATATGTCGCTCTGTTCGCCGTATTATACTTTCTCTTGATCAGACCCAACTCCAAGAAAAAGAAACAAGAACAGGAAATGAGAAACAACATTGCGATCGGCGATGAGATCACCACTATCGGCGGTATCGTCGGCAGAATCATCGCAATCAAGGAAGATGAAGAAGCGTTTATCATCGAGACAGGCTCCGACAGAGTGAAGATGAAGTTCAAGAAATGGGCGATCTCCTCCGTGGATACCGACAAGGGTCCGACCGAAGCTGAAAAAGCAAAGGAAGAAAGAGCCAAGGCAAGAGCGGAGAAAAAAGCTGAGAAAGAAAAAGAAAGAGCCAGAAAGAATCAATAATAAAAAGTATCACCCCTGCATAGAGTGTACAGGGGTGATTTTTTATGTCCAAATACTTCTCTGAAAAACATCAGATGCTCAAGTCGATCTTGATCGGGGTGTTATCATCCGTAGTCATTATCGCAATCCTGATGTGTATTCTGTCGGTAATCTTTCTTTTTTCGTCCTCTCTGCCCTCTCAGTATCTTGAATACATTCTTCTGGTTTTGGAGATTGTCGGAGTACTGTGCGGCGCGTACATAGCAGCAAGAATATTGAAACAGCAGGGATTGATCGTCGGACTGACGGTATCGGGAATCGTTTTCGCGGCAATCATTATCGCGGGGTTTTCCATCGGTACCGATTCGATCACTTATTTCACGCCGGTAAGAGCAGTCATACTGCTTCTCTGCGGCGCATTAGCGGGAATCAAAGGCGTAAACCGCAAGGAGAAAATTCGGATCAAATAGCGTCATCGTTCAGAATACGTAAAAACTCCTCAGGAATACCGGTATCGAGTAGTATCGATTCTTTTGTGATTGGATGAATGAATTCCACTTTATAACAGTGAAGCGCCTGCCGATGAATACGAGACAGCGAGCCTGAGTAGAGATCATCGCCCGCAAGCGGATGACCGAGAGAACTCATATGACAGCGGATCTGATGCGTTCTGCCGGTCTCCAGCCAAAGCCGCAAGAGCGTATGCTTCTTTGAATGTGATATAGGTTCATAGTGAGTTACAGCAGTCTTACCGCCCTCTCTGACTTCTCTGACGATCTTGCTGCCGTCTTTGAGCTTGATCGGCGCGCTGACCGTACCTGCTTGTATAATAACGCCCTCGCAAACGGCAATATATTCTTTTTGTATCTTTCCTTGCAGCAATCCGCAGGTGATCCTGTCCTTTGCGATCACGACACAGCCAGAAGTATCCTTATCCAGACGGTTTAAAGCTCTGAAGGTATATTCCTCTCCCCTTTGACGCTGATGAAAAGCTACCAGATTCGCCAGCGTATCGCTCTGATAGACTTTGACGGGATGAACCGGCATACCGCAAGGCTTGTTGATTACTATCAGGTATTTGTCTTCATAAAGGATATCAAGAGTCCCTTCCACAGGCAGGATCTCATTCTTGTCTGTCGGAAGGGATATTTTGATGATATCTCCCTCAAAAACGGTATCAACGGTTCTGAGCGTTTTTCCGTCTCTGGTAATACCAAAAGCGTGATATTTCGCAAGTTTCAGGGTCTCGGCGGTCAGACCGCAGCGTTTTCTGAGAAAATCCTTTGCGGTTTTGCCGTCATATTCTTTTGATACAATAAACTCAAAATACATGGAACACAAAATGCAGCAGCAAAAAAGCAACCAGAAGTTCTAAAAAGAACAGCACGGGAATACCTATCATAAAGACAGGCTTTTTCGTTTTATGTCGGATAGCAATCATCGTCAGATACATCAGCGGAGCGCCGCCGATCGCCGCGACAATGATCAAATGTTCCTCGGGAATTCTGTGACGGTGCCTTTTTGCGTTGATCTTGTCTCTGGCGGTGATCACTAACGCGTATAAATTGATCAGAATCAAATACGCTATCAAAATATACAGACCATAATAATGCGATAAATAATAGTTAAAATAATCCATAAAGACCTCGGAGTGTGCAAAATGAAATTCAAAAGAATAACGCCGTTTCTTCTGTCGTTTCTCATTCTTTGTGTGTCCGTCTGTTTTGCGGGACGTCATAACGAAGATTCAATAACGCCGTCATCTGAACCGACACAGCCGTCATTTGATGTATCTGACGCAGAAATGAGAGGCGTATGGATCAGCTATATGACGCTGGATACGGAAAACGCAGAAAACATAGAAGAAGCCATCTGTGAGAAAACAGAGAGAATCATTGATATTATGAAAAGCGCAAGCCTCAATACGATGATCGTGCAGGTCAGACCGTTTGCGGACGCCTTATACCGATCTTCCTATTATCCATGGTCGCATATCCTCACGGGAGAGCAGGGAGAAGATCCCGGCTTTGACCCGCTTGCTGTCATTATCGAAAAAGCCCATTCAAACGGGATCGCGGTTCACGCGTGGGTTAATCCATACCGTGTCAAAACCGCCGAAACACCGTCAGAGCTTTGTGAAGATTCCCCTTTTATACAATCGCCGGAAATATGTAAGGAGCATGACGGAGCAGTCTATCTTGACCCATCCGATGAATCGGCGCGCAAGCTGATTACAGAGGGCGTCAGAGAGATCGCAGATAAGTACGCGGTAGACGGGATCCAATTCGACGATTATTTCTATCCGACAGCAGACGAGAGCTTTGACAAAGAAGAATACGAAGCGTATACAGCAGAAGCAGTCTCTCCCCTTTCTCTCTCAGACTGGCGAAAGGAAAACGTCAATACGCTGATTAGAGATGTGTACAGGGCGATCCATCAAGCAAATGACAACATTGTGTTCGGTATCTCTCCGCAGGGAAATTACGCGAACAACGATAGCTTATCCGCCGACGTCGCGTCTTGGTGCGAAAAAGAAGGATATATAGACTACATCTGCCCTCAGATCTATTTCAGCTTGGACAATCCGGCTCTGACATTTGAAAAGGGGCTTGCCGACTGGCTGGATCAGGAAAAGCATCCCGCTTTGAAACTGTACGCAGGGATCGCGTGCTATAAAGCAGGCTCAGACGCCGATGAAGGCACATGGCTCGATAATGACGATATTATCCGGACTGAGGTGGAAATCGTCAGAGAGAGCGCTATAGACGGCTTTATGCTGTACAGTATCGACAGCTTTGAGAAAGAAGATTGTCAGGCGGAGATAGAGCACCTGAAAGACTATCTCAACAGTTCTCCCAAACAATAATCATCCTTCGCCTGTGTAATACATACATCCAACAGTCGATTGGATAAATCGGCGTCGGACTGTACCTTAACCTTGGTATAGTTCTCGGTATATCCTTCGAAGAGACCGTCTTTATCTTTGGTTTCAAAGAGAACGGATACGGTTTTTCCGATCTGCGACGAGAGAAACGTCTTCTCGGTTAGATTCGTATGTGCGATCATGATTTTAGAACGTTCATTCTTGACCGATTCCGGAATCTGACCGTCCATCTGATCTGCCTTCGTACCTTTTCTTCTGGAATAAGCGAATACGTGCGCCTTAGCAAAACCGATCTCATCACAGAACGCAAGCGACTCTCGGAACTCTTCTTCGGTCTCTCCGACAAAGCCGACCATAACGTCGGTAGTAACAGACGAATTCTCAAATATCTCACGGATGTTTTCCACGATCTCACGGTATTCATTCGTGGTGTAATGCCGTCTCATACGCACAAGCGTCGCATCACAGCCGGACTGAAGCGAGAGATGAAAATGCGGACAGAACTTCTCTTCCCGACTCAGCCGCTGGAGAACATCTCTTGTCATCCTCTCGGGCTCGATAGAGCCGAGTCTGACACGGTTAACACCTTCCGCAGCGCATACCGCACTGACCGCGTCACAGAGCTCTTCTCCTGTGTCCTGGCCGAAAGCAGAGAGATTGATGCCGACCAGCACGATCTCGTGAAATCCGTTTTGGGCAAGTTTCTCGGCTTCTATACGGATATCCTCCACCCTCTTCGAGCGAACGCGCCCTCTGGCGTACGGGATAATGCAGTAAGTACAGAAGCGGTTACATCCGTCCTCGATCTTAATATAGGCTCTGGTACGGCTTTGAAACCGCGAGAGTGTCATCGTTTCAAAAGCTTCATTTTTTTCGTGGGGCGTGATCCGAATGATTGGCTCTTTGCGGACAAGATATTCCTCTAAAGCGGCAACAACCTCTCTGCGGGAGGTGTTGCCCAAAACGATATCACAGCCTTCGAAAATAGAAGTATCTTCAGAAAACGCCTGCGGCATACAGCCGGTCAGGATCACGATACATGAGGGATTCTCTCTGTTGATCCGATGGATCACCTTCCTGCATTTCGCGTCGCCTGTCGCGGTGACGGTACAGGAATTGATGAGACAGATATCAGCGTTCAGATAACTATCAGACGGCATATAACCCGCTTTGACAAGCATCTCGCTCATGACCTCGGATTCATACTGATTGACCTTGCAGCCAAGCGTAACAATATAAAAATTCAAAAAAACCACCTGTTAGTATTATAGGTTTTTTTCCGAAAAAGTCAATGTTATAAAAAAACAGGAGCGGTTTTGAACCGCTCCTGCGTATTATGCTGTGGAATTATCTCCATTCAACGTTGAACTTGACGTTGTTCCAGCTCTTGAAATAGAGCGTCTTGCCCTGCTGGATCGCGATATCATCGGACTGATTCCAGAAGGTATTCCAGTCGCCCTGTGTAGAGCCGGTAGGCATTCTGACGATAGTGATGTTCTCATACGCCATCGCGCCGGGGAAGATCACGTTGCCGGAGGAATCCGAGTTACCTGCGACCCACTGACCTTCAGAGCCGTTGTTCCATACCCATCCGAACCATGCGGGATCGGCAACAGAGGATTCTCCGGGAACAAAGGTGAGGTCATCGCCGCCGGGCGTAGGATCATCGGGACCGGTTGTCGGAACAATAACGGGACCTACGGGGCTGATCATATCATAGGACAGCGTGCAGGTATCGGAAACACTGTCATACTGCAGATAGATTGTATGCTCGCCGGCGGGGACATACATCTTATCGAAGTTTGAAATACTGGAGAGCGCGTGCTCATTGACCAGCGTAACGGGATTGACAAATCCTGCCCAGCCGTCGGTGCAATACTGTACGCCGGTGTCATAATTGCGGCAGAAGATATAAGAGGCGTCAGGGAAATCATAGGTCATTCTACCGTATTCATCAAGATCCATCTGTACGGTCTGCTTGGTTTCATCCTCACTGAACGCCTTGCAGTAAACCATCGCGACCCATCTGTTGGAAAGCTTCTGGAGCTCATAGGACTCGGTGGGAGGATCGGGAGCGTCTGTGTAGGGTTCGGGAGCGGACGTCACAGGCTGAGGCGCGGTCGTAGCGGGCTCGCCGTCGAGATACGTGCCGATCGCGTACGGAACAGAGACTGACGCAAGATACTTTTGGATCAGGGTAGCATCGATAACAGATACTGCCGTGTCGCCGTCAACATTCGCGCATCTGGTGGTATCCGCGTCAAACTTCGGCACAAGTGACGCCAACATCTTCTGGATCTTGGTAGCGTCAAGAACGGTGATTTTATCGTCGCGGTCAGCGTCGCCCAGCTTGAGCTTTCCGGTAGACTGGGTAGCAGGCTGAGTGGGAGTAGTCGGCTTCTGGGTAGAAGGCTGTGTCGGAGGCTGAGTAGTCGGCTGAGTCGGAGTAGTGGAGCCGCCGGTGACGTCGGAATCGGACAGCGTACCGGAGTTGTAGTTATAAGGCTCAACATGGAGATTCTTGCAGATCATCGTTCCGACGATATGATAACCGCCCTTTGAGCGCTGTGCATCGGAAAGATTAGAGTTTGCTCCGTAGATGATAACTGTCGGAGGCAGGGTCGGACCACAGTAGCCGCCGCACTGAGAAGAGGAATGTCCGATATGCTTCGACATTACACCGCCGTGGAATTTGACATAGGTCGTACCTGAGGGAATCGTAGCGGAATAAATATTGCCGGAGGTCTTGTTCATCTTGATACTGTTCGAGAACTGACCGGTAGCAGACTCTGAATTCTTGCAGAAGACATAGACGTTTTCCCACTTGGTAGCGGTATTGTCAAAGTAAACGGTTCTGGAACCGGTGTTGGTATCCTTGACAATATTATAGGTAGTGGAGGTCGATTTGGAACCGTTCTTCGCGGTAACGGTGACGGGAATCGACTTGCCGTTCGCGACAGAGCTGTTGAGAGTGAAAGTGGTGGTGCCGTTTAAAGTAGCGGTACGCGCGTTGAGGTTGCCGAACTGCACGGTAGCCTCGGTAGCGTTAGAAACGGTGACAGCCAGCTTCGCGGTGGTGTTTGCGTACGCAGCGGGAACGCCGGAAGCGATCTTCGTGCCGTCTAAGGTAACAGATACTTCGGGAGCGGAATTCTGGGCAGTCTTGTTATAGATGACCGCAACGCCGGAGGAGCCGATCTGGCCGGTGATCTTGCCGCCGGAGACGTTGAAGGTCTTGCCGGTGACCTGATCGACGTAGGATCCCGCGGTCATCGAGCAGCTCTGGTTGACAGAAGCGGAAGTTGCCGCGAGGTTTGAAATCACCATACCGGAGGTGCCGCGCTGTACAAACAGCATAGAGCCGGACGCGGTAACGGTCTCATTCTGACCGGCGAACGCATTCTTGAACTTGTTAACTTCGACAACGGACTTGTTCTGCCATGTATCGGCGGAGCCGTAGAAGCCCATCAACTCGTCATATTTGATAAAGCCGGGACTATCCAGCGATTCATGCTCGGGACGGACAAAGAACAGAGCGGGAGCATCCTTACGCGCACCGATCGCCGCCCAACCGACAATCTGCTTCGCCTTGGAAAGGCTGAGAGAAACGCCGTCGCAGAAGTTATCGTGAGACTCTACCCACAGCACGTTTTGACCCTTCTGAGAGCCGGTATAGCCGTAGTTGACAAGGCTGGATGCGTTAGAAGAATTCAGCGCAGATCTGACAGTGTTGCCGTAATTATAGTCGGTAACATTCATGTACTTAGTATACGCGGAGATATTCAGCTTTCCGGCAAGAGAGAGAACTTCGCCGTAAATATAGGCATTGGAGTTCTTCGCCTTGATCGCGCTGGTGATCGTCGGCCAGAAGTTAGAATAAGAATTACCGGAATCATCGGGGGTACCGATATGCTTCGCCGCGTCAAAACGGAAGCCGTCTACGCCGGAGTCGGACAGCGGATTGATCAGGTTATTGATCAGATACTGCTGATAGGCGCTGCTCTCGGTGTTGAGATCCTTCAGACCGCCTAAGTCATAGGTGGTCATGGTGTCTCTGGAATTATCGGAAGTCTTGGTATAGGACTCATAGGTGTCAGGACGGCGATAGAAAGTCTTCACAGTAGAATTCATCGCTGCCCATGCCGCCTTTGCTTCCGCCTTGGTGTCATAGTTAAAGTCGGTGGTATGGTTGGTGACGACGTCGGCAATAACCTTGATGCCGTACTTGTGCAGCTCGGTCGTCATCGACTTGAGATCAGCCTGTGTGCCCAAAGCGTTTCCGACAGTAAAGTCGATCGGCTGATAATACGCCCACCAGTCAGTCGCGTAAGAGCCGATATTCGCCGCCTCTTTGGACTTCTGGATCGGAGAGATCTGAACGGTGGTAAAGCCGGCAGCGGCGATCTCAGCCGCGTGATCCTTAATATCCTGCATCTTCCAGTTGAAAGCGTGGAGGATATTACCGTCCTTAATGTTGGAAGCCAGATTATAGTCTGTGCCGGTGTTGACAGATGATTCCGCAATATCAGCTGCGGAAGCCATCGTGACGGGGAGAATCGCCATCGTCAAAAGCATCGCGATACAGAGAATCAGGCTCACTGCTTTTTTTGTTAACATCAAAAAACCTCCTTATGTGAAATATAAAATTTCATATATATTTATTATACATTTTTCTCTTCGTTTTGTAAAGGGCTTTGTGCATTTTTTACAGAAGAACTTGATGAATTTTCTGTATCGACATTAACAGTCTCGTCTTCCCCTTGTTCTGTTCCTTCCGCTTTCTGGGCAGCGAGTCTCACTTTTGCCGCTTTCTTGCGCTCTCTGAGCTCTACGCCCTCTTCGATCAGCGTATAGATGACAGCGAACACCGGCACCGCTAAGATCATACCCGGCACACCGAAAAGGCCGCCGCCGATCAGAACGGACACCAGAATCCAGAAACCGGAGATACCGACCGTCTCGCCAAGGATCTTCGGACCTAAGATATTGCCGTCAAACTGCTGCAGCACAACGATAAAGACAACAAACCACAGCGCCTCCATCGGGTTGATGATCAACAGCAAAAACGCACACGGCACCGCTCCGATGATCGGACCGAAGAATGGGATCATATTTGTAACGCCGACAATCACGGAGATCAGCAGCGCATAGTCAAACTTGAAGATCGAAAGACCGATGAAGCAGATAACGCCGATGATGGTGGAGTCAATGATCTTGCCGACGATGTATTTGCCGCACTTCTCGTTACAGATTGTGGTGAATTTGAAAAACCGGAGGTGGAACTTCGCGGGAGTATACGCAAGGAGCGCTCTCTTACACTGCGTCAAAAGCTTATCTCTGGACGCAAGAAGATAAATAGAGATGATGATACCGATAATCCAGTAATACAGTTCCTTACCGACGCTGACAGCAGCGTTAAGCGCGCCGGGAAGCATACCGGACAAGGTGTTCTGGATAAATTCGGAGGCGGTATTACCCGTAACGAATTTGACGATGTTGTTATAAACGTCGCCGTCGGACAGGTTATAGTTGAACTTTTCTTCTATAAAAGCAACAAAACCGTTGATCGCTTCGAGCAGCTTGTCACGGTAATCAGGTATGTTTTTGATCAGGGAGTTCACGCTTTTGGTCAGCTCAGGAACAAGGATCACGAGCAAGTAGGTGATGATACCGAGCACGATGATATATGCAAGCGTCATCGCCAGCGGCTTCTTGACTTTTAAGAGCCACTTGCGCTTGGTGCCCATCTTCTTGAACGCTTTATCGTGAAACAGCTTATACGGATAGTTCAGCAGATACGCGATCACCATACCGTAGATGATCGGTGTGATGACAGTAAATATCTTAGACAGCACATTCCAGATCGGGTTGATATACACAAAAAAGAATATCAAACCGATCGCGAAGGCAATCATGATCATAATGTGTTTGAACTTGAATTCTTTAAATTTCAAACAATCACTCCAATACAATCGGAAATTAGGAATGAGAAATGAGGAATGAGGAATTATAGGAATCGGGTGCGGGCAGAGCCCGCCCACTCAGTTCTTAGTTCTTATTTCTTAGCTCTTAGTTATTAAAAGAGGCTCATCTGGGCAGACTCGGGAAGGTCACCCAACGCGCCGCATTCTCTGAGCGTCTCAATCACTGCGGAGGATACGCCGGACTTTGAGACCAGCTCTTCTACCGAGAGAAAGTCTCCCCTCTGCCCCGCTTCGTACAGCATTTCCGCAGCGGCGTCGCCGATACCGGAAAGCGAACAGAACGGCAGACGAATCTTGCCGTCTTCGATGCGGAACTTTTTCGCTTCGGACTTGTAAAGGTCTACGGGCAGCACCTCAACGCCTCTGGCGAGCATTTCGTTCATGATCTGTAAGAATGAGACCTCCTGCTTCTCCTTGGCGGATGCTTCAAAGCCCTTGTCGTTGATCATACGGATCTTATCGAGCACCGCCTGTCTGCCCTTTAAGAGCGTTGCACCGTCGAAGTTATCGTTTCTGACGGTGAAATACGCCGCATAATACTCGGTGGGTCGGTGGACTTTATACCATCCCAGACGCAAAGCGGAGATCATATACGCCGCGGCGTGCGCCTTGGGGAACATATACTTGATCTTCATACACGAGTCGATGTACCACTGGGGAACGTCGTGATCCTTCATCGCCTGAATATGTTCGTCGGTTAAGAGCTTGGTCGCCTTGCCCTTTCTGACGATCTCCATGATCTTGAATGCCATCGAGGGATCGAGTCCCTTGTGCATCAAATAGGTCATAATGGAGTCTCTTGTTCCGATAACTTCTGAGATCGTACAGGTGCCGTTTTTGATCAGCTCGTCGGCGTTGCCGATCCAAACGTCGGTGCCGTGGGACAGACCGGAGATCTGCAATAAATCAGCAAACGTCCTCGGCTGGGAATCCATCAGCATCTGTCTGACGAAAGGCGTACCCAGCTCCGGCAGTGAGAAGGTGCCGGTTTTGGAGTCGATCTCTTCGGGCGTTACGCCTAACGCTTCTGTTGAATGGAACAGACTCATCACATCGGGATCGGACATCGAAACGTCCATCACGGGGATACCGGTGAACTCTTCCAGATAATGGTAAATGGTCGGCACATCATGACCGAGCTCGTCAAGCTTGGTGATAGTATCGTGTATCGAATGGAAATCGAAGTGAGTAGTAATATTATCGGAGGTCATATCGTTCGCGGGATGCTGAACGGGACAGAAGTCATAGACCTCCATACCGCGGGGAACAACAACCATACCGCCCGGATGCTGACCGGTGGTGCGCTTCACGCCGGTACAGCCGATCGCCAGACGGTTCATCTCCGCCTTGCGGAAGGTGACGTTGTTTTCCTCACAGTATTTCTTGACATAGCCGAATGCGGTCTTGTCCGCGACGGTGGAAATGGTACCCGCCTTAAAGACGTTTTCTCTGCCGAAGAGCTCTTCTGTATAGCGGTGAGACGCCGACTGGTGCTCTCCGGAGAAGTTCAGGTCAATATCGGGAACCTTGTCGCCCTTAAAGCCCAAGAAAGTCTCAAAGGGGATTTCGTGGCCGTCTCTGTCCATCTCGGTACCGCAGACAGGGCACTTCTTCGGCGGCAGATCAAAGCCTGAGCCGTAGGAGCCGTCCTCAATAAATTCAGAGTGTTTGCACTTGCTGCAGATATAATGCGGACACAGGGGATTTACCTCTGAGATACCGGACATGGTCGCGACAAAGGACGAACCGACGGAACCACGCGAGCCAACCAGATAGCCGTCCTTCTCGCTGTCCGCCACCAGCTTCTGCGCGGTCATATACAGCACAGAGAAACCGTAGGTGGTAATGGAGTCAAGCTCTTTTTTCAGTCTGGCGGAGACGATATCCGGCAGCGGATCGCCGTACTTCGCTTTTGCTCTTTCATAAGTGATTGAGATGAGCTGTTCCTCAGCGCCTTCGATAAAGGGCGGGAAGTTGCCCTCCGGGATCGGACGGACCATCTCACACATATCCGCGATTTTATTCGTATTTTCTACGACGACCTCATACGCTCTGTCGCCTAAATAGGAGAACTCCTCAAGCATTTCAGCGGTCGTTCTAAAATATAAGGGAGCCTGCTCCTTCGCGTCGGAAAAGCCCTGCGCAGCAAGGAGAATCTTGCGGTACTCGGCGTCGGACGGGTCCATAAAGTGGACGTCACAGGTCGCGACAACGGGTTTCTTCAGTTCATCGCCTAAGGACAGGATCGTACGGTTGATCTTTTCTAGTTCCGCAACACTGCTGACCTGACCGTCACGCACAAGGAACATATTGTTGCCGTTGGGCTGGATCTCTAAGTAGTCATAAAAAGAAGCGATGGATAATAACTGAGAACGCGGTTTTCCCAAGAGGATCGCGCGGTACAGCTCGCCCGCCTCACACGCGGAGCCGATGATCAGCCCTTCCCTGTGCTTGACCAGCTCGGACTTCGGGATTCTCGGACGACGGTAGTAGGTCGTCAGGTGAGAATACGAAATCAGCTTATATAAGTTTTTCAGACCGGTCTGATTCTTTACGAGAATAATCTGATGATAGGTCGGGAGCTTCTTAAAGTCGCCGCCCGCTATCTTGGTGTTGATATCCTTGACGTCAAAAATGCTGTAGTCCTTTTTCAGACGTTCACACAGCTTGACAAAAATCTTCGTCAGCATCTCGGCGTCGTCTACCGCACGGTGATGGTTGAAGGTACCGAGTCTGAGATACGTCGCGACAGTGTCGAGCTTGACGTTCTTGATGCCGTCGAGGATCGCACGGCAGATCGCTACCGTGTCGATAGAGGTCAGGGTATACTGTTCGCCCATATTCTCGCACGCCTTGCGAATGAAGGAGGTGTCAAAGGGCGCGTTGTGCGCAACAACGACTGCTCCGTCACAAAATCGGAGAAAGTCAGAGACCGCCTGAGCCTGTGAGGGTGCATCCTTGACCATCGCGTCGGTGATACCGGTCAGGTCGGTAATCTTTGCCGGGATCGGCTTCTCGGGATTGACGAAGGTGGAGAAGGTGTCGACAACCTCGCCGTTTTGAACCTTGACCGCGCCGATCTCCGTGATCTTCTCGGTGTTGGCGGAAAGTCCGGTGGTCTCCAGATCAAAGCAGACAAAGGTGCCGTCTAAGCTCTCGTTCTGCTCTCCTGTGACGGACTCTACCAGATCATCCATAAAATAGGCTTCTACGCCGTAGATGACCTTGATCTTATCTTCTTCATCACGGCTGCGGTTGATGCTCTCCGCAGTATTCATCGCGTCGGGGAACGCCTGCGCGACGCCGTGGTCAGTGATGGCGATGGCTTTGTGTCCGAACTGCGCCGCCCGCTTGACGAGCGAGCCCGCGTCGGTGATCGCGTCCATCTGGGACATATTGGTGTGCAGATGCAGCTCTACACGCTTCTTCTCGGCGTTGTCCACTACCTTGACCTTCTTAACGGTAGAGATCGAACGCGCGCTCAGTACGATGTCCTTGACGAAGCTGTCATTCTCCACCTGACCTGAGACGATAATGGTGGAGCCCTTTTTCAGCTCATCTAAGACAGCGCAGCTTTTGATATCGTTAAAGACTTTTACGGTGATGGAACCCGTATAGTCGGTAATGTCGATGTTGAAAATGTTCTTGTCGCCGGAGCGGGTCGTTTTCTTTTCAATGGCAAAAATATCGCCCCAAACGGTCGCTCTGCCGGTATCGTAGGAGATATCTCGGATGGGCGTCAGCTTCCCCTTGGTGACTCTGCCGTACAGCGGCTTAACCGTGGAGGGAATGATCGCGGGCGTGAGATACTTGCCCTTTCTGACCTCGATCTCACTCTCGGTATCCTGCTTTTTCTTAGTCGGAGCTTCGTCCTCGAACAAGGCGTTGAGCTCCTCTAATTTCTTACGTTTAATAGACTCCTCTGCATTATGGATGGTTTCCTGATACTCTTCGCTGTCGGAGGAGATCTCTTTAACGCCGGAATACTCGATCTCATAGTTTAAGGAGAATTCTTCACGGATGATATCGGCGAGCAGGGTCTCAAAGTTCATCGCTCTGAGCATCGCCTCGCCGCCGTGGACGAGCTCGATCGCTAACGTCGCCTCTCCCTCTTTGATCAGCGACGCGCCGTCTAAGGTACCGTTAAGGCTCGGATATTCGTGTCTGAGCGCGCGTACCAGCTGTTTAAAGTACGAGAGGGCGAACAGTTCCTTGCCGTAGTAGGGCTTAATCTCCACTTTCAAAAAGCCCAGCGAAGAGTGTTTAATCTCTTCTTCTACGGCAAAAATGATCTTTCTTCTGACCAGCGCCGGAAAACGGACGACCATATAGAGGGACTTTTCATTCTTATTCACTTTGATTTCTGATACCATCGCCTTTTCAAAAGGCTCGGGAATATCGGCTATGTATTCACTGAATATGTCTGTAAAATTTGTCATTATTATCCTTATTAAGTCATTGCGAGGGAGCAAAGCGACCGCGGCAATCCCCTTCCGATTACTACCGATTGCAGAGATTATCCCTCATAAAACATCATTTATAACAAGGGGATTGCCACGTCGAGGCAAACGCCTCTCCTCGCAATGACAATTCCTGATTCCTCATTCCTAATTCCTAATGATGTACATCTTTTCTATTTCTGTCATCAATTCATCTAACAGTTGATTCTCCGGGACTTTGCGGAGGATTTCGCCTGTCTTGAAGATGAGGCCTTCTTTGTCGCAGCCGGCGATACCGATATCAGCTTCACGCGCTTCGCCGGGGCCGTTGACGACACAGCCCATTACAGCGACAGTGATCAGCTTCTCACAA
>JAFRCW010000004.1 GCA_017404145.1 Ruminococcus sp.
CGTCGCCTACGGCCGTTGCGCATTTACGGTAGGGCTTGTCGCGGGTCAGTCCGTCCTCGTACATGGCGTAGAGGATGCGGCGGTGCACAGGCTTGAGTCCGTCGCGCACATCCGGCAGAGCTCTCGATACGATTACGCTCATCGAGTAGTCAAGAAACGACTTTCTCATCTCACGGTTGATATCAACGTCGATGACCTTGCCCGAGCTGTACTCCGTCGAGTTCATCATTTCGGCGTATTCAGCCTCAAAGTCCTCATTATTCTCACTGTTATTCAAATTCTTGTTCTCGTTATCCAAAAGGGTTCACCTCATTAACTGTAATTCCTGATTCCTCATTCCTAATTCCTAATTATTTACATCTTTTCTATTTCTTTCATCAATTCATCTAACAGTTGATTCTCCGGGACTTTGCGGAGGATTTCGCCTTTCTTGAAGATGAGGCCTTCTTTGTCGCCGCCGGCGATACCGATATCGGCTTCACGCGCTTCGCCGGGTCCGTTGACGACACAGCCCATTACAGCGACAGTAATCCGCTTCTCACAATCTCTCAGACGGTTTTCCGCTTCATTCGCCAGACCGATCAGGTCGATCTTGGTCCTGCCGCAGGTCGGACAGGAGACGAAACGCACACCCTTGTCATACTTTCCGATTGCTTTAAGGATATCCTTCGCAGCGTAGACTTCCTCCACCGGGTCGGCGGTCAGGGATACGCGGATGGTGTCGCCTATACCGTCTAAAAGCAGCGATCCGATACCGACGGAGGACTTGATCAGTCCCATCCTCGCAGTACCCGCCTCGGTAACGCCTAAGTGCAGTGGATAGTCGCACTTTTCTGACGCCAGACGGTACGCTTCTATCATAGTTTTGACGTTGGAGGACTTGATAGACAGCACGATATCGTGAAAGTCGAATTTTTCGAGAAGCGACGCGTGATAGAGCGCGGACTCCACAAGCGCCTCAGCGGTCGGATGACCGTATTTCTCCAGAATATGCTTTTCTAAGGAGCCGGAATTGACGCCGATACGGATGGGGATGTTCTTCGCCTTACAAGCGTCTGCGACCGCTTTTACCCTGTCGTCGGAACCGATGTTGCCGGGATTGATGCGGATTTTATCCACGCCCGCTTCTACCGCTTCGAGCGCGATCTTGTAGTTAAAATGGATATCCGCGACGATCGGGACAGAAACCGTCTCTTTAAGCGCAGGGATCAGTCTGACGTCGTCTACGGTAGGGATCGCCGCACGGATGATCTGACAGCCCGCTTTTTCCAGCGCAACCGCCTGTCTGACGGAGCCTTCGATATCTTCCGCGGGGATGTTCAACATCGACTGGATGGAGATATCGGCGCCCCCGCCTATTTTCACATTACCAGCTTGTACCTGTATTTTGCTCATAGTAGTACCTATACTGTAGGGTACGGTCTTGACCGTACCGGACATTACTGTTATTTCCGCGTTATTCGGGAGGGTCAAGACCCTCCCCTACGGTTAATGATGAATTATGCATTATGAATTATGAATTGATTTACCCCGTAAACAACTTGAATACGTCTTTGACCGCGATGACTGCGGACAAGCCTAACAGCAGCACCAAGCCGACAGCGTTGATAATCTTTTCGACCTTTCTCGGGACGGGCTTGTGGAAGATGCCTTCGATCAGCAGCATCAAAAATCTTCCGCCGTCAAGCGCCGGGAACGGCAGCATATTGATGATACCCAAGTTCACGGAAATCACCATCATCACATAGACGATAGAGCCGACAGCAGACCAGAATCCGGAGGTCTTGAGCGTTTCTCCCGCGACTTCCGTGAGTGCAGACGCGATACCGATCGGACCGGACAGCTCGTTTAAGCCGAACTGACCTTTGAGCAAACCGATCAGACTGCCCCATACCATCCTGACGACCGATACCGTCTGGGAGAAGGTCTGGGTGATCACGGTACCGAAAGTCTTTTCAATCGGTTCCACATAGAAGTCGATGGAAAGCGTAGGCTTTTCCTCGCCCTCTTTGAGTCCGGTGAAAAAGTCAACGCCTTTTAAATCCACACGCTCGCCGTCACGTACAACGGTCATATCGGTGCGGAATCGCTGTCTGGTCTCTCTCTCGTTGATCGCGGGATACTCCGACATATCTTTTGACGCGGTCTTCGCCATCTTGTCAAGAGAATCGCACATCGCCTGATACGCTTCGTCCTTCGACTGTGTATCGGCGATCGCTTGCTGACCCTCTGTCATCACTTCATATACCTTGGCGAAATCCTCGTCGGAAGGCTTCTCCTGCGCATAATCGATCAGATAGGTATACAGCTCATAGGCGCAATCCTCTTTATAAATATTCAGCTCTTTGCCGTCTACCTCCTGTACCGGGAGGGTATACAGCGCAAAGGAAAAGTCGGTGGACGTATTGATGTCATAGCCATTGATCCTGACGATCTTGTCGCCCTGCTCAAGACCCGACACCGCCGAAAATGAATACGGCACAAACTGGGACACCTTTGTGGAGGCAAACTGATCCTGCGGGATGATCGTGACAAACATCAGCACCAGACCGAACACGATGTTCATAAACGCGCCGGCGATAATGATGATCATTCGCTTCCAGATCTTGGCGTTATTGAAGGAGCGCGGGTTCTCGCTCTCTTCGTCCTCGCCCTCCATCGCGCAGAAGCCGCCGATCGGAAAGGCTCTCAGAGAATATGTTGTCTCTCCCTTTGTGAAACTGAAAATCTTCGGCCCCATACCGAGGGCAAACTCGTTGACCTGAACGCCGCTTTTCTTCGCTGTGATAAAATGACCGAGTTCGTGGAAAAAAATGATCAACTCAAACAGCAGTACAGCGATGATGATTAAAAGGATTGTTGTTAATACTGTGATAGTACCATCTCCAAAACTTCTTATTTATGAAATATGAAATATGATATATGAAATACTATGGGAAAATCCTTACGGATTTTTGGATTGATATTATTAGTCATCTATAGGGAGCACAGCGACCGTGAGAAAACCCTGTTGTGATTAGTTGTAAGTTGTTAGTGTGTAGAGTCCTACGGACGGCTATTTGAAGTAACTAACCACTATTCACTAACCACTAACCACCCATATTGTGGGATTTCTGCGGGCTGAAGCCCTCGCAATGACAAGAATATCATTCGGGTGCGGGCAGAGTCCGCCATTCGTTCTTATTTCTTATTTCTTAGTTAATTAAAATATTCATATACAAACTCTCTTGCCGCTTTGTCAATGTTCAAAACATCAGAGAGGCTTTTTGCTTTTTGATCGGGAAAATGCTCCACCGCGGCGGTAACGACCTCGCCGATATCGAGGAAACGGATCTTACCCTGACGGAACATCAAATTCGCCGCTTCGTTCGCGCCGTTGGCAACCGCGGGGATCAGCCATCCTCTCTTCATCGCGTTCTTGCACGCGGAAAGACAGAGGAAGGTCTCTTCATCCGGAGGATAAAACGTCATCTGCGAGAGGGTTTTCCAGTCGATCTCGGGAACAAGGCTTTCATATCGCTCGGGATAGGTGATCGCGTACTGGATCGGGATGCGCATATCGGGAACGCCGAGCTGCGCGAGGACGGAGTTGTCCTCAAACTCTACCATAGAATGGATGATGCTCTCTCTGTGGACCACAACTTCAATGTTGTCGGGAGAAATATCAAACAGCCATGCCGCCTCGATGATCTCGAGTCCTTTGTTCATCATGGTAGCGCTGTCGATGGTTATTTTTGCGCCCATCGCCCAGTTCGGATGCTTTAACGCCTGCTCAACGGTGACATTTTGCAGTTCTTCTCTTGACTTGCCGAAGAACGGACCGCCCGAGGCGGTGAGCAGGATCTTTTTGAACTTTTTGTCGGGAGGCGCCGCCTGCAGACACTGGAAGATCGCGCTGTGTTCGCTGTCGACAGGATAAAGAGTAACGCTGTTCTTCTTTGCCGCGTCCATCACCAGCGCGCCGCCTGCTACCAGCGTTTCTTTGTTGGCGAAAGCGATGTCCTTTTTCGCGTTAATGGCGGCAAGCGTCGGCTCCAAACCGACCATACCGACTACCGCGTTGACGAAAAGATCAGCGTCGTCACACGCGGCTTCCAATACGCCGTCCATACCGCACAATACCTTTGTCGGCGTGTCGGCGAGAGCGATTTTCAACTCCTTCGCCTTACTTTCGTCAAAGACGACAGCTCTCTCGGGACGAAACTCCCTGACCTGATCTTCGAGTTGTTTGATACTGCTGTGAACACACAGTGATGTGATTTTCAGATTCAGTTTTCTTGCAACCTCAAGGGTCTGGATGCCGATGGAGCCGGTAGACCCTAAAACAGAAAGTGATTTATTCATATGACACCTGTATTTGATTAGGAATTAGGAAATAGGAATGAGGAATTATTGAATGATATACTGCGTTTGACAAAGAGAATCATTCCTAATTCCTAATTTCTTATTCCTAATTTATCTCAGCTATACCAAATGATCGTGACGTACCGTGAGACGAAATACACGATCGGAGCGCAAAAGATGACGGAGTCGAAACGGTCCAGGAAACCGCCGTGACCGGGCAGGATCGAACCATAGTCCTTAATATTGCAGTGACGCTTGATAACGGAGAAGGTCAAATCGCCTAAGATGGATACAATCGAGTTGACAAAGCCCAATATTCCCAGCACAAAGTAGTTGACAGAAACGTTTGGATAGATCAGGGTGAAAATAAAACCGATCAGAATCGCGCCGCCGGTACCCCCGACGAGTCCGCCGATCGCGCCTTCAATACTCTTCTTGGGGCTGATGATCGGGGCTAACTGATGTTTTCCGATCGCTGAACCGACAAAATACGCTACCGAGTCCGCCAGCCACGGGATGCCTAAGATCGTCACGATCCAGAAGGTGACATAGTCGCTTTTGCACGCTGTATAGGAAATGGACGACACAGACAGTGTAATCAGCGTTACGCCTCCGAAGGCGAACATGACGTCATCGGTATGGATCTTCTCCTGATGGAAAATCACGGTGAAGAAGAATATGATCGCCGCGTACACGAATATCGGGATCATAAAAAACGAGAAGAACACCGCAAACGGCATGATCCCTGCGAACAATACAGACGGGATCAGAATGTAGAAGTTCTTATGCAGTTTTCTCGCTGTCAGATATTCACCTACCAAAAGAATGTTTACGATCGCCAGCGCAATCGCCGCCGTAAACTTAAAAACATTCTCACACAGGTAGAAAATACCCAGACAGAATACGATACCGATACCGGCTGTTATCAGTCTTGTTTTCATTGTAACCTCTGCTTGTATTAATTAGGAATTAGAAATGTGGAATGAGGAATTGAAAGGGGTTAACGCAAGTCCCGCCCTACAACACTAAGAAATGTCCTATCAATCAAGTGCGGAAAGCATCCGCCAAAACCCTTCACCATTCACCTTTCATTATTCACCAAATTATTCAGGTGAGGGCAAAGCCCTCCCGAAATTCTTCATTTTTCATTCTTCATTTTTCATTTAATTCAGACTCCCCCGAAGCGGCGGGAGCGCTTGGAATACTCTACGATGGCGCGGTCAAGATCAGACTCTTTGAAGTCCGGCCACAAAATATCCATAATGACATATTCCGCGTAGGCGGACTGCCAGAGAAGAAAGTTTGAGGTGCGGTGTTCACCCGACGGACGGATGATCAGATCGGGATCGGGCTGACCGCGGGTATAGAGATGATCACTGATCAATTGGTCGTTTATTTCTTCTATAGAAATATCATCAGACGTCGCAAGCTGTGAAATCTCCTTGACGGCGCGAACGATCTCGTCTCTGCCGCCATAGTTCATCGCAATATTGAGCACCATACCGTCGCGGTCTTTACTGATCGCTTCATTGTCGTCCATCAGCTCGATCAGCTCTTTGGGGAAAGCGGAACGGTCGCCGATGAATTTGACTACGATGCTGTCGTCTCTGAAATCATCCAGCGCTTCCTGCAGATAGCTTTTGAACAAACGCAGCAAAGCAGACACCTCGTCAGACGGACGCGTCCAGTTCTCTGTAGAAAAGGCGTAAACCGTCAGGTACTTGATGCCGATATTGGAGCAATAACGGGTGATCTTGCGGAACACCTGAGCGCCGGCAGTATGGCCCGCGGAGCGCGGCAGACCGCGCTTTTTCGCCCATCTGCCGTTGCCGTCCATAATGATGCCGATATGGACAGGAAGATTCAGCTCAGAGAGATCGATCCCGCTGTCCTTCGGCTTTGATTTAAAGAGGGCCATATCAGATCTCCATGATCTCTTTCTTTTTCTTGTCGGCGATCTTGTCGATTTCGTCGATGTATTTATCGGTGGACTTCTGTACCTTCTTCTCGCCCTGCTTGAGGTCGTCCTCGGTGAGATCGCCCTTCTTCTTCATTTCCTTAAGCTTTTCGATGGTATCTCTGCGGACGTTTCTGACCTGTACCTTGCTGTCCTCGGCGATATGCGCAATGTCTTTCGCGATTTCCTTACGCTTATCCTCGGTGAGGGGCGGGAAGATCAGACGGATGATTTTGCCGTCGTTCTGGGGGTTGATACCGATATCGGACATCTGGATCGCCTTCTCGATGGAACGCAGTGAGGACGCGTCATACGGCTGGATCACTAAGGTTCTCGCCTCGGTGACAGAGATCGCCGCAAGCTGGTTGACAGGCGTGGGAACACCGTAATAATCTACCTGAACCTTGTCGAGGACGCCTGCGTTGGCACGACCTGCGCGGATGGTCTTGAACTCAGCGACAAGATGATCGATCCTTCTCTGCATACGCTCATCGTTTTTCTTTAATACTTCTTGCATGGTAAACCTCCTGATTGATATTTGGAAATATTAGTTTATCAGATTATGTCATTGCGAGCCCTTTAGGGCGTGGCAATCCCCTTCCTCCAGCAACCGGTCGTAATGACAAGGGGATTCTTCGGGGCGAAAGCCCCTCTGAATGACAAAAATACATTCGGGTGCGGGCAAAGCCCGCCCTCAACTCTTCACTCTTCACTCTTAGCTCTTAACTCGGGAGGGTCAAGACCCTCCCCTACGGTGTCAGTTCGTCACCAACGTTCCGATACTCGGGTCGCATACGGACGTGAAGATGTTCTCGGGGTCTTTGATGCTGAACACCACGAGGCCGATGTCGTTGTCCTTACAGATCGCGGCGGCGGTGGAGTCGATGACCTTGAGGTCCTTCTCGAGGACTTCGTAGAACGAAAGATGCTCAAAGCGCTGCGCGTTGGGATTGACGTTGGGATCAGAGTCATACACGCCGTCTACCAAGGTCGCCTTGAGGATGATCTCGGCTTCGATCTCTGCGGCTCTTAATGCCGCGGCGGTGTCGGTCGAGAAGAAGGGGTTGCCGGTGCCGCAGCCGAAGATGACGACTCTGCCCTTTTCCAGATGGCGGATCGCGCGGTTTCTGATATACGGTTCGGCGATCTGACGCATTTCGATCGCGGTCTGGACTCTGACGTCTACACCCAACTGCTCCAAAGCGTCCGCGACGCCGAGAGCGTTGATGGTGGTAGCGAGCATACCCATATGATCGGCGCGGGTACGGTCCATTTCACCGGAGGTCCTGCCGCGCCAGAAGTTGCCGCCGCCGACGACGACAGCTACCTGTACGCCTTCTTCTGTTAGCTGTTTGATCGGCTGACAGTATGAGAGGACAGTGTCGGGATCAATACCGTGTTTTTCGGGACCGGAGAGAGATTCTCCGGAAAGCTTCAACAAAATACGCTTATACTTGGGTTTCATTCTTTCACTCCTTATCCGGGTATTCGGGAACAGCTCCTATCAACCCACATTAAAACTCATAGTAATCATACTACAAATCACGCTTTTTGTAAAGAAAAATCGCGAAAACTAATTGACAAATATTCCCAGTTGCTTTACACCATTATCCACAAAAAACATTTCCGTTTTATGAACATTATGAACAACCGACGATATTAAGCTGAAAATGCGGTCCGACTCGTTTTGACCTACAGCCGGGTGAAACGTTATAAATCACTCCGTAGGGTGCAGTTTTAACCGTACAAAATGTAGGACGTCGGATAGAGACGTAGGGAACGATACCCTTCATCGTTCTGTCATCAATTGTTCGAGCAAAGCGAGTACCCTCGTTATTATCATTGCGGTAATATCAACGTTTCGGCACGAAGCGGGCTTCGTACCTACGGTATTTTTATAACGCTGTCGTATACAAAAAAGAAGGAACGGCAAAGCGTTCCTTCTGTAAAGCTTATTGACTTGTTGTCAGATTAACGTATTGACTTCAGGTCGGATTATTTCACCATGGAAGCGACTTCCGCTGCGAAATCGTCCTGCTTCTTCTCGATGCCTTCACCCTTCTCGAAGCGTACGAACTTCTTGATGACGATAGAGCCGCCGAGCTTCTTCGCGGTAGCCTCGGTGTACTTGCCGACGGTCAGGGAGCTGTCCTTGACGAACTCCTGATCGACAAGGCAGTTCTCCTTATAGAACTTGCCGATCTTGCCTTCAACGATCTTGGAGAGAACCTGCTCGGGCTTATTCGCCATCTTAGGATCCTGCTTCATCTGAGCGACCATGATATCCTTCTCATGAGCGATCACATCTGCGGGAACGCTGTCCTTATCAAGATAAGAGGTATTCAGCGCGGCGATCTGCATCGCAACGTCCTTGCCGTAAGCGACGAACTCAGGATTCGCGGAATCGATATCTGTCTCGAAGTTGACGAGCACGCCGATCTTGCCGCCTGCGTGTACATAAGCGACAGAGGGACCCTCAAATCTCTCGAAACGTCTGATCTGAATGTTCTCGCCGATGGTCAGGACCTTCTCCTGAAGCAGCTCGGCAACGGTCATCTCGGTACCCTCCGCCTTGAGCGCGAGCAGCGCCTCTACGTCGGCGGGAGCGTTGTTGAGTACGGTCAGAGCGCAAGCCTTGACAAACGCCTGGAAATCAGCGTTCTTCGCGACGAAGTCGGTCTCAGCGTTGACTTCAATAACGACGCCCTTGGTGTTATCCTCGTTGGTCATCGCGAAAGCGATACCCTCGGCGGCTACTCTGGAAGCCTTCTTCGCCTGCTTGGCGAGACCCTGTTCTCTTAAAAAGTCAATTGCGGCGTCCATATCGCCGTTTGCGGCGGTCAGAGCCTTTTTGCAGTCCATCATGCCGCAGCCGGTCTTCTCACGAAGCGCCTTGACATCCTGTGCGGTAAATGCCATATATACCAATCCTTTCGTTTTTTACAATAGTCATTAAGAGGGCTTCAGCTCGCAGAAATCTCACGATGTTAGTGGTTAGTGTTTAGTGGATAGTGGTTAGTTATTTTGAACAGCCGTCCGCAGGACCCTACGAACTAACAACTAACAACCAACAACTAATACCCAAACAACGGGATCCTCTCGGTTGCTTTACTCCCTCTAAATAACAATAAATGATTATTCTTCTACTACGTCTTCCTCAGCAGGCTCTTCGACCGCGGCAGCGCCCATCTGGCCTTCTTTGCCTTCGATGATCGCGTTCGCCATAGCGCCGGAGATCAGCTTGACAGCGCGGATCGCGTCGTCGTTGCCGGGGATAATATAGTCGACGTCGTCGGGGTCACAGTTGGTGTCGACGATCGCAACGATCGGGATACCGAGCTTCTTCGCTTCGGCTACGGCAATCTTCTCTTTTCTCGGGTCAACGATAAAGAGCGCGCCGGGCATCTCGGTCATTTCCTTGATGCCGCCGAGGAACTTCTCGAGCTTCTCGATCTCGAGGTTGAGCTTGATGACTTCCTTCTTGGGAAGCAGATCAAAGGTGCCGTCCTCTTCCATGGTACGAAGCTGCTTGAGTCTCGCGATTCTTCTTCTGATGGTGGTGAAGTTAGTCAACATACCGCCGAGCCATCTGGCGTTGACATAGTAAGCGCCGGCACGTTCTGCCTCTTCCTTCACGCTCTCCATCGCCTGCTTCTTGGTGCCGACGAACAGGACGGACTTGCCTTCCATGGAGATTTCCTTGACGAAGTTGTAGGCTTCTTCCAACTTGACAACGGTCTTCTGCAAGTCGATGATGTAGATACCGTTTCTCTCGGTGAAGATGTACGGAGCCATCTTAGGGTTCCATCTTCTGGTCTGGTGACCGAAATGTACGCCGGCCTCCAAGAGCTGTTTCATAGAAACTACTGCCATTTGTGTTTACCTCCTTAGGTTAAAACCTCCGCGGACGCCTTGTATTTTGACAGGAAAACCACGGGTCTCTCCCGCGGCACCCAACTGTCAAGCGCCTCGCGTGTGTCGTGTCTGTCAAATAGCCGTACAGACGCAGAATCCATTATAACACAAAATCAGAAAAAATCAAGAGAAAAAAACATTTTTTTGAGTGAAGAAGCAAGTGCTGTTTTTTATGAAATATGAAAAATGAAGTATGAAATGTGAAGGGCGGGCTCTGCCCGCACCCGAATTTATAATTTGTCATTCTGAGCGGTGCCCACAGGGCAATACGCGAAGCGTTTAGTCGAAGAATCCCCTTCCTGTTACTACCGTCTGCATTGAGAGTCCCTTATCAAACGGTAGTAATGACAGGGGGATTGCCACGTCGTGACCGCAAGGATCACTCCTCGCAATGACAATTACCAATCAGGTGCGGACAGCGTCCGCCCTTTCAGTTCTTATTTCTTAGTTCTTATTTCTTAGTTTGAAAAAAACACATTATATTGTAATAAAACATTTTTAAAATAACTATATATTGTGAAAAAATTTGTTATTATTCTAAATAATAACCATTAATCTGTCGAAGCATAGTAGAATAGTGTTTGAATTTGGGTTATATGAGGTACATATGGAAAACAACAACGACAGATATGACTTTTCCTATTTTGAAGATGATATGCCGTATGTCAGTCACAAAGACCGCGCTGCTCTTGAAAAACAGACGCACGCCTTTGAGTCGGATGACAACGTACGCGGCAAAACCCGCCGTCAGTCAAAAAAGAAACCCGCTTTCCATAAAGGCAGAGCCATCATTATCGGAGGCGGCGTTCTTCTGATTGCGCTGATCGTCGGTATTTTCGTTTTGATCGGCAGCATCAGCGCGGCGGTCAGAAACAGCGCGCTCAAAACCTCTGACGTCACCGATACATCGGTAACGTTCAGCTGGGATAAAATGAATAATGTCAGCGGATACAGCGTCTACGGCAAGGAAAACAGCGAAAAAAGCTATATTCTGATGGCGTCGGTAGACGATCCCGATATGACAAGCGTCACCGTCGACTCGCTGAATCAGGCATCGCAGTACAGCTTTTATATCGTGTCGGTGAAAAACGGCAAGGAGAGCAAGTTCGGCACCGCTGATAAACTCTTCACACTCCCCTCCCCTCCTGCTATGACCGGCGTTACCTCCGAGAGCGAAGGTGCGGTACATATCGACTGGACGCCCAACGATAAGGCGGACGGCTATATCGCAGAGTATAAATCGGAAGCCGGAGAATACTCTCCCGATCAGAGAATCACCGTCGATTCCGGCAGCGCCTCTTCCTGTGATATCACCGGTCTGGAACCGGCTGAAAACTATACCGTCAGGATGTATTCCTATATGGCAGGCGAGGAACCGATCATCAGCCCTCCCTCACAGGAACAGAGTATCCGCGTCAGCCGCACCGAGGCACAGACTGCCTCCGGCGCGACCTATTTTGATAAGTATATTGATCCGAAAAAACCGATGGTCGCTTTCACTTTCGACGACGGTCCTTTTGATGGAGTGAATTCCGACAGGATTCTTGACACGCTGGAGCAGTATAACGTCACTGCTACGTTCTTTATGGTGGGCTGTTATGTAGAGGATCATCCCGACAACCTTAAGCGTAAGGTCGATCTGCATATGGAGCTGGGCAACCACACCTGGGATCACTCCAAATACGGAGAGAGCATCACTGTCGACGATATCAGACGGTGTTCCGACGCAATCTATGAGGTTACAGGGCAGCGTCCGACAGGCTTCCGTCCTCCCGGCGGCGCGCAGGGTGACGCGGTCCTTTCCGAAGCGACGGCAGAAGGTATGGCAATCTACCTATGGAATGTCAACAGCGAGGACTATGAGTCACAGAACGCCGATGCGATATATAATATGGTGATGGGCACCTTAGCCGACGGCAACATCATCGGTATGCATGACACCTATGAGGCAACCGCCGAAGCAGTGGAAAGACTGGTTCCCGAGATCCTCGCGCAGGGCTATCAAATCGTCAGCGCGCATGACCTTGTCGTCGCCAAAACCGGAAATGAACCGGAACCCGGCGAGGTTTATTATGACTTTGTGAAGAAGGAATACGAATAATTAACGAAGAATCAAAAACAGTAGGGTACGGTCTTGACGATACCGAATGATTGGTGAATGGTGAATGGTGAAAGGTGAATGGTTGCGGGCGGGCTCAGCCCACACCTGAATTGTAGAATTGTAGGGTACGGTCTTGACCGTACCGATATAACGATGTTTTACAATTACCGTAACCCTACGGGGTGAAAAGAAACGTTTCTTCAGCGGGAGGGTCAAGACCCTCCCCTACGGTGTTGTTTCAACGTCACATTATGTCGTAGGGAACAATGCCCTTCATCGTTCCGTTATCAATTGTTCGAGCGAAGCGAGTATCCTTAGTTCTTATTCCTTAGTTCTTCGTTCTTAGTTCACAACGCCCCTCCCCTACGGTGCAATCTGAGGCGAAAGAAATTCATTCCCTAACGATAAACAATCATAAAATGACAAAAAAACAGACATCCCGCAAGGATGTCTGTTAAAGTGCGTCTATTGGGTTAATTCCAAGCGTCAAAAAATCTCTCAGCGCCGATTGCGCAGATATAATTCTGTGACTCGTGCCAGGAACTGGAACAATAGTCAGAAGCGTAGTAGAACAGTAATCTGTGCTGAACCGCCGAACCGCCCTGATCAAAGATGTAGCTGACAACGTCTTTGCAATCCGCGGTAGGCGTCATAGAAAGCGAACCGGAGTAACCGTAGTTCGAAATCACGGCGTCAGCGGAACCTGCGCCGCTTCTGATCCACGCGTCTCTCATACACTGTGCGACAAGCGCCATCGCGGTATAACCGCAGTAGCCGCTTTCTCTCATGACAACGCGTTCAATCTTATCACGGTCACTGTCAGACAGCGAGATCGCGTAAGGAGTGTAGCTCGGATCGGGGTTGTCGATATCCATCAGATATCCGCCGTCCGACGCGCCGGTTACATAAGAAGAACCGGAAGAGCTCTCATAGCTTGAGTCTGAATAAGAACTGCTGTAATCCTCGTCGTCGTCTTCATCGTCATAGGAGGTTGTCTGCACCTGAGCGTCTGTCTCCTGAACGGAAGCTTCGGTAGGAGCCTGAGTCTCCTCTTCCTTCTTCTGTTCCTCGGCGATGATGGAAAGCTGCTTCTCAACAGCCTCGTGGGCTTCCTTCTTCGCTGCGTCGATCACAATCGCGCGGCTCAAAGCAAGCTCGACCTCAACGGGATCGGATATATTATCGATAATAGTATTTATGGTTTCTGTTTTGTCTGTTCCTCTGGCAGCTCCTACTTCAGGCGCAAGAATAAGAGTGTTCGCGATCAAGAGAGCAACGCACAGCGTTACTAGAATAAATTTGGTGGTACGCTTGAGTTTGATACTCATATTCAAGCCTCCTTTCAATAGTAGTGGTCGAGAATTTCGACTCAGAATGAATACGGATCTGTGACCCGCAGTTCATTTCGTGATATATTAAATCATAAAAATAAAATAATTGCAAGTTTGTAACTTTTGTGTTTTGATTCTATGAAAGAAAATTAATAGTGTTTTGATTCGAAATTAGAATTATTATTAGTAAAAAATATACAGAATACACAACAAAAGATAGTGCAAGTTGCCATTTAGCACAAAAATATTTGGTTACAGAATGTAACAAATTTATTACACTTTTTTGCTTTCTTTGGCATTTTTTGCACAGAAAAGTCGACTAAAATCGTGTCTTCCCCCAAGAGTCGGATTTTTTCCCACGGAATAACACAATCATCTTGTCGTCCGAACAGCCCGAAGAACCGTGGCCTGCCGAAGACGATCAGCGATACGATCCTTGCGCACTTGGAATCGATGACAAGATCATCGGCATAACCGATCTTTTGACCGTCCGAGGCATTGATCACTTCCTTTCTTCGTATTTCTGAAAAGGTTATCCGCACTGTCCCGCCTCCGCTGATTAATGTCTCATTTCATTGTATTCAGTATACACTGCAAATATGTCAAAAAAATACACCCACCGTAAAGTGAGTGTAAACATATTATGAATTCTGTATGAAAACAGAACAGTTTTTTTGAAAAGTTGCATTAGAATATGCAGCTTTTTCACTATAAAGCGTCCTATAAAATGTTTTCGATCGAGTCTAAGATGGACTGGTTTGCACAGAACATAATATTGGTCATAATCAGCACCTCGTCGATCTCATTCTCTTCGCAGAACTCGCTCAAGTCGCCGTTCCAATAACGGAAATCGATGGAATAAATCTCGTTATAATTGTAAGTCAAAAACGGAATAAAGGCGTTGCCGTAGCTTTCGTGGACAACGGCGATCTTCTTTCCGCAAACAGAATCGCTTTTGCTGCGGATGACTTCCATCGGATAATCACCCATCAGAAAAAGGCAGTAAACGTCACTGCCGGAGGGGATCCCTTCGTAATAACAGGTATCGTAGTGAAACACCTCGCCGTCCTCGGTAGTGATATCATCGGTGACCGCGTAAGGAAACTGCCAATAGGTGACGGAATCGGTATTCAATTCGGCGGTGACGACCCGCGTGATAGAACCGGTAAAGCCGTCAACCGTTTGCTCGGTACAGTCGTCAAGGCTGAGAATCGGCAAGCCGGCTGTTTCAGCGAAAGCGGAATACGCGTAATAAGCGCCCAGTCCGGTCCAGTGATGGTCAGAGGCGAAATATAAATACTCGTTACAGTGAGTGGAAAGAAGGTTATACGGATTGACCGGCACGGCGGCGCTTTCGATTGAGGTATACGCGGTTCTCATAAAGTCCGCCTGAGAATCGGTACCGACAGCGTTATCACCCGTAAGAAGCCGTGAAGGCAGTCCGAATTCCGCGTGGAGCGGGACGATCATCGCGTATGTGGTAACGTTTTCTCCCATCTTTTCAGCGGCAGTATCCGTAAAAGATGCCCAACGCTTGGCGTTTGCTTCTCCCCCGTAGAATAAAGAAAACGCCTGACCGTTCCAGATATAATACTCGTCCTCGTAGACGCCTTCGCCCCCGGCGTCCTCGGGATCGGCGGGGATATAGGTATCAATGGATAACAGCTCGTCGGCAGCGGTTTCTTCCTCAGTAGGAGGCTCTGTCACCGCCACGTCGGGCGTCGCCGCATCGGCGGAAGGCTGTGTTGCTTCCGTAGACATCGATACATTACAAGAGCCTAAGGTAAGCGCGCTGAACAAAATGACAGCCGCAAGCAGAATGTCGATCACGGTGATAAGGCGGCGGTGTGATGAAGATAAAACAGTTTTCATAGCGAGTTTCTCTTTCCCTTTATCCGATGGCGGTGTTGACAATATTCATCATACCGTCGTAGTTTTCCGATACGATCATAGTAACGAAATTTCCTGAAGAGGTCACGCCGCACTGCTTCGCCATTTCAAGCTCTTCGGGGCTGTAGGAAGCGTACATACTGACAATGGAATGATACCGATGGTCAAGCTCCGTTTTGATTCTTTCGGCGGCGGCGGCGTCAACCGCCTCCACCAGCACGATCTCCGCGGGAGCGTTGGTGCTGTTCTTCTTGATCTGAGCGGCAAACTGTCTGACGTCGTCGGGAGAAATCGAGTAGTAAACCTCCAGTTCGGATGCGTCCGTCAGCTCACGGAAGTCGCCGGTATTCTCCGGATATGCCGTGTTGATATCACTGAGTACCGCCTTTAGATCAGTGTCCTTTCGGGAGCAGCCGAACAGCAGTACCGGCAGGAGAAAAAGAAGCAGAAATAACGAGATCTGTCTTTTCATAAGTATGCCCTCCCCATCACCTTTCAGCTACACATTATAACATAAATTCCCACGATAACAAGAAATGTTACATAATTTTCATCGAATTTTCAGATAAAAATATGTTGAGTTGTTAGTTGTTGGTTATTGGTTGTCAGTTGATAACACGGTAAAGTAAGATATATCAATAGCCGTGCGCAGCACCCATTCAACTAAAAACCGGTAACTAGGAACTGGGAACAAAAAAAGACGCCGTTTATACGGCGTCGTGCGGTATTAATATCCGTGAGCTTGTTGGAGCATCATATCCTTGACCTTCATCAATCGGGTCTGGGTAGATCGCTCGTTCTCATCGAGTTTTCTGACGATATAACGGATCTGCTCCTGTGTCTGGGGGATCATAACATGCTCCAGAGCGTTGACTCTGCGGCGGGTCTTTTCGATCTCCGCCGCCATCAGCTGGCAGGACTTCTCCACTTCGGCGAGCTTGATCAGGTCGGGCAGGATATCCGAAAGAGACTTGACTGCGTCGTCCAGATCGGCGGAGGTGAACGCAAAGCCGTAGGAATAGATATCGTTCTCGTCGGGGGTGCGGGTGGTATAGGAGAACTGAGGAATATCCACGCTCATCACGTTCTTGAAACCCTGTGTAACGTAGACCTCCTGCTTCGGCGCGAGCAAAGCGGCTTTCAGCGTCTCATCGCTCATCGAAGCCTTCGCCAAAACAAAATCGGAATTTGCTTTACGGATGCCTTCTTCTACCCGAATCCTCAGCGCCTTGTTTTCTTTCACGAGTTCTAAGAACTGACGCATCAGCTCGTCACGCTTATCCTTGAGCAGTTTATGGCCGCGGGTGGCGGTATTCAGTTTTTTCTTGAGCTTACTAAGCTCCATTCTGGTCGGATTGACCTGTTTGACTGCCATAAATGTCACCTTTGTGAAATGAGGAATTAGGAGTTGGAAATTAGGAATTAATGGAAATCTGAAAATAGAATTCCTAATTCCACATTCCTCATTCCTAATTATTTATCGTAGTACATATCCAGATACTTATCATCGATACGCTTAAGCTCGGAACGCGGAAGGATGCGAAGCAGCTCCCAGCCGAGATCCAAGGTCTCTTCGATAGTGCGGTTGGTCTCGTAGCCCTGAGAAACGTATTCTTTCTCGAAGCGGTCGGCAAACTGCGCATAGAGCTTGTCGATGTCGGTCAGGGCGGATTCGCCCAAAATCACCATCAGCTCTTTGCAGTCCTTGCCGCGGGCATAGGCGGAGAACAGCTGGTTCATCGTGTTAGAGTGATCTGCTCTGGTCTTGCCCTCGCCGATACCCTTGTCTTTCAGACGGGAGAGCGACGGCAAAACGTCGATCGGCGGCGCGATGTTCTTTCTGTACAGCTCACGTGAGAGGATGATCTGACCCTCTGTGATATAGCCGGTAAGGTCGGGGATCGGATGAGTCTTGTCATCCTCGGGCATTGTCAGAATCGGGATCAGGGTGATCGAGCCCTTCTTGCCCTTCTGTCTGCCGGCACGCTCATACAAGGTAGCTAGGTCGGTATACATATAGCCGGGATAGCCGCGTCTGCCGGGAACTTCCTTACGCGCGGCGGAAACTTCTCTGAGGGCGTCGGCGTAGTTGGTAATGTCGGTCATAATAACCAGCACGTGCATATCCGCTTCAAACGCGAGATACTCCGCGGCGGTCAGCGCCATACGCGGGGTGGAGATACGCTCGATCGCGGGGTCATTCGCGAGATTGACAAACATCACGGTACGGTCGATCGCGCCGGTCTCCTTAAAGCTCTCGATAAAGTAGTTGGACTCTTCAAAGGTGATACCCATCGCCGCAAAGACGACCGCGAACTGTTCGTCGGTGCCTCTGACCTTCGCCTGACGTGCGATCTGGGCTGCAAGCTGAGCATGCGGCAGACCGGACGCCGAGAAGATCGGCAGCTTCTGTCCTCTGACCAGAGTGTTGAGTCCGTCGATCGCGGAAACACCCGTCTGGATGAATTCCTGCGGATAGTTTCTCGCGTACGGATTCATCGGCAGACCGTTGATATCCATACGCTTGACGGGCAGGATGTCGGGACCGCCGTCGATAGGTTTTCCCATACCGTCAAAGACGCGGGACAACATATCGGTGGAAACAGGAAGCTCCATACTTCTTCCCAAGAATCTGACCTTGGAATCGGAAAGGTTAATACCGGCGGCGGAGTCAAAGAGCTGTACCAAAGCGTCCTCACCGTTGATCTCGAGCACCTTGCAGCGGCGTACTTCACCAGAGCTGAGTTCGATCTCGCCGAGGTCGTTATAGTTGGCGTCCGAGACGCCTTTGACCAGCATCAGAGGACCTGCTACTTCCTGAATGGTTCTGTATTCTTTTGGCATTACTCTTCCCCCTTGCTGATGATATCGTCGATATCTTTCTCAAGATTGTAGATAATGTCGTCAAAGGACTTGTCAATCTCGTCATCCTTCACATATTTGAATCTGCCGATGCGTTCTCTGATCGGCAGATTGATCAGCGCATTAAGGTCGGCGCCTTTCTCAACTCCAGCGGTGGAGAGATCAAAGAACTTCAGCACCAGCTGCATCATCTTGTACTGTTTCTTCAAAGTGGAATAGGTGTCGGTCTCGTGGAACGCGTTCTGGTGGAGGAAGTCCTCGCGGATCGAACGCGCCGCTTCCAGCTTAATGCGGTCGCCCTTGGAAAGCGCGTCCATACCGACCAGCTTGACGATCTCTTCGAGTTCGGATTCATCCTGCAAAAGCGACATCAGGCGGGCGCGCAGGTCCATCCAGTCCTCGGCGACATTGTCTTTGTACCACTGTGCCATAGTATCAACGTAAAGCGAATAGGAAGTCAGCCAGTTGACTGCCGGGAAATGTCTCTTATACGCCAGCGACGCGTCCAATCCCCAGAACACCTTAACAATACGCAAAGTCGCCTGCGAAACAGGCTCGGAAATATCACCTCCGGGAGGCGATACCGCGCCGATCACAGAGAGGGAACCCTCCTGTTCAGCGGAGCCAAGGGTAATCACGCGGCCGGCTCTCTCATAGAACTGCGCCAATCGGGAACCTAAGTATGCGGGGTAGCCTTCTTCACCGGGCATTTCTTCCAGACGACCGGACATTTCACGCAAAGCTTCTGCCCATCTTGAAGTGGAGTCCGCCATCAACGCGACGGAATAGCCCATATCTCTGAAATATTCGGCGATAGTGATACCGGTGTAGATCGAAGCCTCTCTTGCCGCAACGGGCATATCGGAGGTGTTCGCGATCAATACGGTTCTCTCCATCAGAGAGTGTCCTGTCTTGGGGTCAAGCAGCTCGGGGAACTCGTTGAGTACGTCGGTCATCTCGTTGCCGCGCTCACCGCAGCCGATATAGACGACGATGTCAGCCTCCGCCCATTTAGCGAGCTGATGCTGTACGACGGTCTTGCCGGAGCCGAAAGGTCCGGGAACGGACGCGACGCCGCCCTTGGCGATCGGGAACAGCGTGTCGATAACTCTCTGACCGGTGACAAGTGGCATATCGGGAGATAATTTTTTTTGATAGGGTCTACCGATACGGACAGGCCACTTCTGCATTAGAGTCAGGTTGTGGGTCTTGCCGTTGTTATCCTCTACAACGGCGACGGTATCCGTCACGGTGAACTCACCGGACCGGATCGACTTGATGACGCCTTCTACCTGATTCGGTACCATGATCTTGTGAAGAACGATCTCTGTCTCCTCTACGGTGCCGATCACATCGCCCGCGGTCACTTTGTCGCCGACGTTCGCGGTCGCTTTGAACTGCCAGACTTTGTCGCGTTTGAGGGCGGGCACGGACACGCCTCTCGAAAGGTTGTTGCCCGATACCTTCATAATATCGTCCAGCGGTCTCTGGATACCGTCGTAGATACTCTCGATCAGTCCGGGACCGAGCTCAACGGAAAGCTGCGCGCCGGTAGAAACGACCGGTTCGCCGGGACCGAGGCCCGAAGTCTCCTCGTAGACCTGGATCGACGCGAGATCTCCGTGCATTTCGATAACCTCGCCGACCAAATTGAGGTTTGAGACGTGAACAACGTCGTACATATTGCAGTCCCGCATACCCTCAGCGATAACCAGAGGTCCGGCGACCTTTTTGATGATGCCTGTACTCATATCAATCAATCCTTTTTTTATTAACTAAGAAATAAGAACTAAGAAATAAGAAAGTTGGGAGGGCTACGCCCTCACCCGAATTATAGAAACGGTTGCATTAATTATGAATTATGCATTATGCATTATGAATTGAAAATGTCTGAGCCGACGGCTTTTTCTACCGAACGGCTGACGGCGGAAAGTCCTTCGCCGGTGTTGCCTTTGACCCCGGGGATCAGGATGATCGCGGGAGAAGGCTCTTCGCGGAACTTCTCAATCTCTTTCTCGAGGATCACCGCGGCAGCTTCTGTCACGTAGATGATGCTGTAATTCTGGTTGGAACACAGCTTCTTGAACGCTAAGATATCCTTCTCGGGACTTTCTGTATAGTAGGCGTCCAAGCCGAGCGCGGAAAACCCGTAAACGCTCTCCTTGTCGCCGAAAACAGCTATTTTATACATAACTCTTCCTCAGTCTTTCTCTGATCACGTCGCTGTCCAGATCGTTGAGCTTGGCGGAAAGGATCATCCGCACCGCTTTGATCTCACTGAGCTTCGCGACGATGTAGCCGATCACGGGACCGACGGAAAACGGCTCCCACTTCTGGGGTCTGAGCACATCCGTCATACGGTCGTCACACCATTTCTCAAACGCCGAGAGAGAGCTTTCCAGCGCGTCACAGGCGCTCTTGTAATCGGTTTCTCTGAGATACTCGATGATCTCGTCATAGCCGTGAGAGGCACAAAGCGCGAGCTTCTCAACGTTGAGCGTATCACACTCGGCGAGAGCGCGCTTGATAAAGTCAAGAGACTTTTTCGTCTTGGCGCAGCGAACCGCAATCTTGATATCGGATGACGCGACAAGCTGTTCACAGTAAAGCCTGACAATGTCGCTGTCCGCTTCCTTTTTTAGTTGGTAAATATATTCAAGACAAGCCTTGTCAATGATGATATCGCACAGCTGACCGTCGGAGGTTTGCAGTAATGTTGACATCGCGTCCTGACACACGCCGCAGAGATAATCGGGTAATCTGTCATACTCTCGCTTTGACACCGCATCCACAATCAGTTCGGGCTTGGTGACAGCATTATACAGAAGCATTCCGTCACACTTTTGGTCTCTGGTCACCGCTTTGACGGCAACCTTGAGATTGTGGAAATCATTCTCCACCAGAAGGAACGCGTAAACGCTCTTGTCAGGGACGATCTCAGAGAGGAACTGCCATAGTTTATTTTCTTCAGAAGAAATAAGCTGTTCGTATGACTCATCCTTGGAGCTGTCTCCCCAGCCCTTGTCCTTTAAGACACGGACAACTTCTTTAGCGTCCTTCGCAGAGAGAAGCCCTTCAAGTTCGCTGTCGGAGAGCAGGTTCGTCTCTTTGAAGCGGATACGCGCGACAGCATAAGTATAATCTGTCTTAGCCATAAGACTCTCCTTTCTCAGAACAGCAGAGAGGACGCTCTGTCAGAAAGCACTTCCGCCTTGGAGCGGTAGATCGCGTCAAAGGAGCAGTTCTCTTCAATGCCGCCGTAGGAAAGCACAAAGCCCGCATCAATATCGATCGGATCCTTCGAGATGACGAGCGCGCCTTTGGAGACATCGTTGATCTGCTTTTCAAAGCCCTGAGGCAGTCTGCCGAGATCCTTCTCACCAAAGCAGATCACGCCTCTATCGTCCTGAGAATGGTTCTCGATCATCTTGAGGATCAGAGAGAAATATTCGTCATCGGACAGGTCTTTCGCGTTAGAAAGCGCCGCAGAAAGCATATCGCAGATCACTCTCTGCTTCGCGCTCAAAAACGCCTTCTTCTCCTCCAAAGCGGCGGAGGACTTCGCACGAGCATTGATGTCAGAGAGCTTCTGCTCGATCTTTGCCGCAGAGGAAGTCCTGATCTCATCAGCCTCTTTCTCAGTCTGCGCGATCACCGCGTCAGCCTTGATCTGAGCGTTCTCGATGATCTCATCACAGTAGTCCTTGGTATCTGATTCAATTTGTCGGATAATTTTATCAATTCCTGACATAATATGTCCTCTGTTACATTGCGGCAATGCCGAAAATAGCAAGAATGGAAATCAGCAGCGCCAAGATCGCATAGGTCTCAACCATCGCGGGAAGGATCAGCGCCTTACCCATCTGGTCTTCTTTCTTCGCGACAGTGCCGATAGCGGCGACAGAGCAGTTGCCCTGATGGATCGCGGAGAACAGACCGGAGAACGCGATCGGAAGCGCGGCGGCAAAATAAAGCAGTCCCTGCAGTACGGTGATTTCAACAGGTTCGCCGATGATGCCGACATTGGACATGATCAAAAACGCAACCAGAAGTCCGTAGATACCCTGTGTCGCGGGAAGCAGCTGGAAGATCAGCACCTTACCGAACTTGGAAGGGTCTTCAGACAGAACGCCCGCAGCGGCGATACCCGCCTTTCCGACGCCGATCGCAGAACCGATGCCGGCAAAGAATGTTGCAAACGCCGCGCCTAAAAGCGCGAAAAATAACCCACCGTTATTTGCGAAAAATTCAGACATTTATATTTCCTCCTTGACTGTGTAATGCTTTGTATTGATTTTAAACGGCTTAAATTCTCTTCCGCCGCCTTTATAAAACTTACCGAAGAACTCCACAAACTGGAGTCTGTTGGTGTGAACATACGCGCCCAGCGCGTTGATGCCGATGTTGAGCAAATGCCCGATGAAAAAAATCAGACAGAAGATGATAATACCGAACACAGAGCTGCCCATCATCGAGCCGATCTGGTTGAATACCTGCGCAATAACGCCGGTCGCAAGACCGAGAGCCAGCAGGCGGCTGTAGGAGAGGATATCGCTGAGATACCCGGTCGCGCCGTAGAGTCCGTACATACCCTTTAAGAGACGCTTGATCGGATTCTTGCTTTCTCTTCCGGAAAAGAACAGTACGATCACCGCGCCGACGCCTGCCATGATACCGCCGATCTTTAAGAAAACGGGAGGCAGTGTGAAGCCAGCGATATTGCCCATCATTTCGAGAGAAAGCAAGGCGAGGATCGCGCCTCCGACTAACAGATACCAGCTGATAACGTCATATAAAACCGCCAGATAATCTTTATTCTTGATATTGTTATAGGCGCAGATGGCGAGTCCGGTAAACAAATGAATAATACCGAGCGCGAACGAGAACATCAGCATCCGCATCGGATCGTTGACCGGGTTGAACCAAATCGGAACCACCAGTCCGGGGATATTGGGGGGTGTCACGCCGAAGAAGGTGTTTGAGATCACCGATACCGCGTCTCCGAAGAAAGAGCCGAACAAAAGTCCCCAGATCGTGGTGGAAACGCCGCACCAGAAGAACATTTTCACACTCTTCTTCAGTCCTGCTTCCATATTCTTGAACTTCAAGAGCATAAAGCCGCAGGCGAGCGCCATCACCAGTCCGTAGCCCGCGTCGGAGAACATCATTCCGAAGAAGATATAGTAGAAGATCGCCATGATCGCGGTAGGATCAGCTTCTTTACGGTCTGGATAGCTATAGGTCGCCAGCACCGATTCCACCGGCTCAGAGAACTTGTTATTCTTGAGCTTGATGGGAGTATCTTTGGTGTCGGACGCTTCGAGTTCTACCTCCGCGTCAAAGTGCTCTTCCAGATAGGTCTTGAGCTTCTGTGATTCATTCGCGGGGATGTAGCCGGTCATCACAAAGGTATTGTTTGACATCGACAGCTCGTCGTACGCCTTATAACGCTCCGCTTTCATCACATAATAGTCTTCTAAGAACTTGAGCTTCGAGCGGTAGCTGACCAGCGCTTTGATGTTGTTCACGTTCTCTAAAATCCTGCCCTTGCGGTTGTTGATGTGACGGATGATCTCCTTCTGCCTCTGCGCGGGAATATTCGGAGACTGATACGCGGGATATTCAAAGCCGGTTTTTCTTAACGCGTCAGACAGTGGTTCCTCCTCGATGTTGGAACAGAGAATAAACACGCAGGTCTGGTTCTCGTCAGAGAAGATCACATCGACCTCTACCCTCTCGATGTCGGGATTGACAGCAGCAATCGATTTGAGAATGTCTCCGGACGTTTTCTTGCCCGCAAATTTTCCGATAAAAGCTTTGGTAGAAAACGTGCCGGAAAAGTTCATCGGAACGTCCAGAGAAAGCCACGGTTTAACCGCTTCAAGCTGCGATTCGTACTTGATGATCTCCGCTTCGTTCTGTTCGATATTCTTTTTGTACGCCACGATATCGTAGGCTGTTTTGAGGATATCCTGCGTGCTGTCGACGAGACGATCGTATTCCTGTCGGGAGATCGGCGTTCTGCCCTTGAAAGATGAGAGCAGACCCTTCTTCTCCTTATCATACTCGTCGAGCACCTCCAGCGCCGATCGGGCGACATTAGCAGAGCGCGTATACTGCGCCTGCATCGCGCCGGTGTCCTCCTTGAAGAACACGCTGTCTCGAATGTCGAGATTTTCGATCTCGACAACGCCTCTGCGCTGGAGCGTTTCCAAGATACCCTTGCAGTGTTTCAGCAGTGCGTAGATGTTTATGCGTTGCATTTGCAGCATCGCCATAAAATCCGCCTCCTAATTATACAAGTGAATCTAAAAACAGTTGATTGATCAGTTCTTGTTTTTGAAGGGTAGTGTCATAAAGCGCCTGCGCCTTCCTAGAAGCGCTTTCACGGGCGGCTTTGACGGTACGATCAGCGTTTTCTCTCGCCGCAGCAAGCTTCTCTTTTGAGAGAGCCTCGGATTCATCCCGCGCGGTTTTGAGGATGTCATCGGCTTTCGCCTTAGCGTCCTCGCCGATTTTCAGCGCTTCGGATTCTGCTTTGCTCTGCTGTTCAAGCGCGGCAAGCTCAGCGGATTTTACCCTATCTATTGTGGACATAGGCATAGTATCACCACCATATCCTGTATTTCAAATCATATACATTCTATACTGTAAACGCTGAATAGTCAAATGTTTTTTGCGGATTTTGGACAGAATTTACTATTTGTTAAAAATTTGACATAGTTTTTCACAAAAAATATGCGATATTTTCCTATATCCTGATTGTTGGCACAAATCATTCCAATATCTCCATCAAATAACAATTTTATTCTTTCTCCCTTTGACAGAAGTTTCAGCCTGTCTGTGGGATAATCATGTTATCGGGATAAAGGAGTGGTCATAACGGTCGTATATGTGGATGTGCTTTTATTCACCAATACACTGATCAGCTACTGTATTTTGCTGACCGCCGCTCGACTGCTTCACCTGAAAGTAAAGTTGTACCGTGTGATCCCCGCCGCTTTTCTGTCCTCTCTGAGCGCATTATGCGTCTATCTCCCCTATTATACGGGCGCGTTCTCCTTGATGGTCAAGTTGATCGTCTGCGCTTTGACAACGCTGATCGCTTTTCACAGCAGGAGCTTCAAGGAGTATCTTAAGACTATCTGCCTGACGGTAACGGTATCTTTTGTATATTGCGGTTTCTTTATCGCGGTATATGAGCTGTTCAAGCCGCCGAATATGGCAATCATCAACGACGTCGTCTACTTTGAGTTCAATCCGCTGGTGATGATCGGACTTTCGGCTTTAATCTATCTGATCTTGTTATTGATCCGCAGAGTCTTTGCCAAGAGGATCACGAATACGATCGTCGATCTGCAATTTGTCTGTCAGAGTCGGGAGTATCATTGTATGGGAAAAATCGACACTGCCTGCACTGCGACGGAACCGTTCTCGGGCGATCCGGTGATCATCACGGACAAAAGCGTATTTGATACCGACAGTATGGAAAATAAACGGGTGATCCCGTATCAGACGCTCTCGGGCGGTTCTCTGCTCTACGCGGTCAAATGTGAAAAGCTTCTCATCAATCGAAAGGAAATCGACAAAAACGTCTACATAGGGTCGGCACAAATCGCCGACAGCAACTTTCAGGCAATTATCAATTCAGTAATACTCAGGTGATATCATGCAATGGTTAATGAATCTTCTCTATAAAATCAAGTTTCTGACCGCGGGCAACTCTGTCTATTATGTCTCCGGTCCCGGATCTCTTCCCGCGCCGCTTTCAAAAGAGGAAGAGCAGGAATGTATGGTGCGTATCAAAGACGGCGACGAAAGCGCCAGAGAACCGCTGATCGTGCATAACCTGCGGCTGGTAGTCTATATCGCGAAGAAGTTTGAAAACTCGAACGTCAACATCGAGGATCTGATTTCTATCGGCACCATCGGTCTGATCAAGGCGGTCAACACCTTTTCTCCCGACCGTAATATCAAGCTCGCGACCTACGCTTCAAGATGTATTGAAAATGAGATTCTGATGTTCCTGAGAAAGACTGCGCAAAGCAAATTAGAGATCTCGATCGAAGAACCGCTCAATACCGATTGGGACGGCAACGAGCTATTACTCTGTGATGTGCTGGGTTCCGACGCGGACGAGATATCAGGGGATATCGAGCAGGAACAGGAAAAACAGCTGCTGCTTGACGCGGTATCAAAGCTGAACACCAGAGAAGCGATGATCATGGAGCTGCGGTTCGGACTGGGCGGCAACAAGGAGCATACCCAAAAGCAGGTCGCCGATCTTTTGGGAATCTCACAGTCATACATATCACGGTTGGAAAAGAAAATCATCAAACGACTGCGGACCGATCTGGAGAAAGCGGTTTAGATACCGAATGTGTTCCAAAAAATATGTATTAAAAAAGGAGGACGTCATGTCCTCCTTCGTTATGTTTCATCGTTGTTATCTTGCTGGATCAATTCTTCGAGTTTGGTTTTGGCTTCTTTATTCTTCTCGATGATGTCCTCCGCGTTCAAAAAACCTTCGCCGGAAATCGTCGTGGCGGTAGTGATAATCACAAACGCTTTGGGATCAGCCGCGTTGATCATCGATTTGATACGAAACACCTCGGAAGGACGCGCCGCGCAGAGCAGCACACCGCGCTTCTGATGACTGTAGGCGCCCTGTGCGTCAACAATGGTCACCCCGCGCTGGCTGCGTTCCAGTATCACGTTAGAAACTCTCTCGGGGAGCGATGTTATAATGATCATCAGCTTTCCGTTGTCATGCGAGAAGCCGTAGACAAAGGTGTCGATCACCTTAGTGGATACAAAAATCGCAATCACCGCGTATAGAGCGTTTTCGATACTTCTGTAAACGATCGCCGCCATCACGATCACAACGATGTCAGCGGCAAGAATGATACTGCCCATGCTGATATGCGGCCTTCTTTTGTGAATACATTTGCCGATGATATCGGTACCGCCGGTCGAACCGCCGCGGTAGAAGATCAACGCCAGTCCGACACCGGACAGCACGCCGCCGAACAGCGCCGCGAGGATCTTCTCGCCGGAATAGGTATACGGGATCAGCTCAAATACGTCGATCAATACAGAGGATAATACCGTCGCTACCGCAGATTTGATCAAAAAACGAGGTCCCATCTCTATCGTACCCCAGACAAACAGCGGGATGTTCATCACGATCACCATGATACCGATAGGAAGCGAGAACAAATAATTCAGCATCGTAGCAATACCGGTAAGACCTCCCGGAGCGATCTCGTTCGGCGCGGTAAATACTCTGACCGACAGCGCGTAGATCGCGCAGCCGACGATAATCAGAAGGTAATCCTTGATATAAGTCAGTACCAGCATTCGTTTCGACATTTTTAGCCCTCCGTCTGATCGCTCATCATCATTATCTGCGAAAACAATTCGTTTATTCTGTCTGTTCTGCCTTGAAGATACAGCCATCCGAACAAGGCCTCCAGCCCCGTCGCCGCGTGATAATCGGCAATAGTCGAGTGCTTGGAAGCGGAGCCCACCTGCGTATTTCTGCCTCTTTTGTACACTGTCAGCTCATCCTCAGTAAGCGTATCCTGCAATTTACGGATAAAATCCGCCTGACTCTTACAGTTGACGAGCGCTACCTTTTGGCGGTTAAGCTCGCCGACGTGAGAATTCGAGTGAGAGACAAGGTATTCCCGGACAAGTAAATCGTAAACGCCGTCGCCGATAAAAGCAAGATTTAATGTGGGTATTTCGTTGATATTTTCTATAGAAGAATTATAATCCATCATATACATTAATTTGTCATTGCGAAGCCCTTTAGGGCTGTGGCAATCTCAACCGATTTATTCTACAAATTCAAATTCCAGATCATAGATACACACGGTGTCGCCTTCCTGACAGCCGGCTTCTCTGAGCTTGTCGATCACGCCGGACTTGGTGAGCAGACGCTCAAAGTAGTTGAGGCCCTCATAGTCGTCAAAGTTGACGGCGCGCAGGACTCTAAGCAGCCACTTGCCCTCGACAAAGAACACGCCCTCGCGGTTGGAGATGGTCACGTCGCCGTGGGTCTCTTCCTCGCTTAGCTCGGGAACCGGCTCGGGCTCGTACACCTTGATCGGCGGCAGCTTGGAAAGCTCCTCGATGATCTTTTTTAACAGCGGGTCTACGTCATAGCGGATCGCCGCCATAATCGGGAAAAACTGATATCCCTGCTCCTCAACGAACTGCCGGAAATCGTCGATCTGCTCATCGGTCGCCATATCACACTTGTTGCCCGCGACGATCATCGGACGCTCGGACAACTCCTCGTTGAACTTCTGAAGTTCTTCGTTGATAATGCGAAAATCCTCCTTCGGGTCTCTGCCCTCCGAACCGGAGACGTCCACAATATGAACCAGCAAACGGCAGCGTTCCACGTGTCTGAGAAACTGATGACCGAGTCCTACGCCGTCGGCGGCTCCTTCGATCAGTCCCGGGATATCAGCCATCACAAAGCTGACGCCGTCGCCCATCGATACAACGCCCAAGGTAGGCGTGATGGTCGTGAAGTGATAGTTCGCGATCTGTGGCTTCGCCTGAGATACCACGGAGATCAGCGTTGACTTGCCGACATTCGGAAAACCGACCAAACCGACGTCCGCTAAGAGCTTAAGCTCCAATGTAACCTCGAACTCTTCTCCGGGCAGTCCGGGCTTGGCAAATCGCGGTGCCTGACGGGTAGGAGTCGCAAAATGGGTGTTGCCCCAGCCGCCCTTGCCGCCTCTGGCGACGATAACCTGTTTCTCATCAGAGAGATCTGCCATGATCCTGCCGGACTCTGCTTCTTTAACGATGGTACCTACAGGAACTTTGACGATCAGGTCTTCCGCCTTTTTGCCGTACTTTCTGCCGCCCTGACCGTTCTCGCCTTTTCTTGCCTCATACTTTCTCTTATAGCGGAAGTCGGCGAGCGTAGACAGGTTGGAGTCCGCGACGAAGATCACATCGCCGCCCTTGCCCCCGTCTCCGCCGTCGGGACCGCCCGAGGCTACATATTTTTCACGGTGAAACGCAACGGCACCGTCGCCGCCGTCACCGGCTTTGATCAGAATTTTCGCTTTATCTACAAACATAAGATCCTCCGTTAAAATGATAAATGATGAATGATAAATGATAAATGATAAATATCGGTCACTCGCTTCGCTCGGACAAATATAATCGGGTGCGGGTGTCCCGCCCTTCACTTATCATTTTTCATCTATCATTTATCACTAAAAAAGGGCGGTGCACTCGCACCGCCCTTCGAATTACTGCTCTACAGGATAGACGCTCGCGCGCTTTCTGTCCTTACCCATACGCTCAAAGCGTACTACGCCGTCAACCTTCGCAAAAAGGCTGTCGTCGGAGCCGCGGCCTACGTTGTTGCCGGGATGGATGTGAGTTCCTCTCTGCTTAACGAGAATGTTGCCCGCTAATACGAACTGACCGTCAGCGCGCTTAACGCCAAGACGCTTAGACTCGCTGTCACGACCGTTCTTGGTGGAACCCATACCTTTTTTATGAGCGAAAAGCTGGATGTTTATTTTAAGCATAACCTTACACCTCCGTAATTGATACTTTAATATACTTTTGATACTGCTCTGAGAGAGCGTTCAGATGAAGGACGAAACCTTCGAGAATCTCCTGAGATCTTTTGAGTTCTTCCTCCGTCTTGATTTTCAGGTACATATCGCCGTCAGAGACCTTGATCTCGGGATTGGCTCCTATGATCTCCGTTAAGGTGTTCGCCGTCATATAAGCAGCAGACGATACCGCCGCGCAGACGATGTCGGATCCTTCTTCGGAAAAATCGGAATGTCCCGTGATATGAAAGCCCTGTATCGGTGAATCACCGAAAATTTCGGCTTTTATCATCAGCCGATAGACTTGATCTCAACCTTTGTGTAAGGCTGTCTGTGACCTATTTTTCTCTTCTCACCCTTCTTGGGCTTGTAGGTAGAAACATAGATTTTCTTAGCTTTGCCGGTCTTGAGGACTTCTCCTGTGACCTTAGCGCCGTCGATGTAGGGAGCGCCGGTCTTGATACCGTCATCGGTGGACAGAGCGACTACGTCAAACTCAACCTTAGCGCCGTCTTCTGCGTCAAGCTTCTCAACAAAGATCACGTCGTTCTCGGAGACTTTGTACTGCTTGCCGCCGGTTTCAATTACTGCGAACATTTAATCATTCCTTCTGTTATAGACTCGCTACTCTCGGGTGGAGGGCACACCTCACTTAGGACCCGCAGTATGCGGCTTATATACTATATCATAAAGGTTTTTGCTTGTCAAGAAAAAAATCACTAAGGATTTAATCCAATTGATGCTGGATTTTATAGGCTTTTAATGTATTCTGCATCAATGTAGCGATGGTCATCGGCCCTACCCCGCCGGGAACAGGCGTGATAAAGGAGCATTTGTCCTTGACATTCTCAAAGTCTACGTCGCCGCAGAGCTTGCCGTTCTCCATACGGTGGATGCCGACGTCGATCACAACTGCGCCGTCCTTCACCATATCCGCGGTGAGAAACTTCGGGATCTTTACGGCCACTACCACGATATCCGCTTCTTTGGACAGCTCGGACAAGTTCTTGGTATAGCTGTGGGCGATCGTAACGGTGCCGTTTTTGTGCATCAGGAGCATCGCCATCGGCTTGCCGACGATGTTGCTTCTGCCGATCATCAGGCATTTCTTGCCCTGCACTTCTATATTGTAATAGGAAAGCATCTCCATGACGCCCGCGGGCGTACAAGGCAAAAAGTCATAGTCGCCGATCATGATCTTACCTACGTTATACGCGGAGAACGCGTCAACATCCTTCTTAACGTCGATCGCGGCAATCACCGCCCACTTGTCGATATGCTTCGGCAAAGGCAGCTGACAGAGGATCCCGTTGATATCGTCTCTGGCGTTGAGCTCTTTGATCAGATCGATCAACTCCTCCTGAGTCGTATCCGCAGACAGCGCATACTCAACGCTCTTGAATCCCACATATTCGCACGCCTTTTTCTTGTTATTGACATAAACGCGGGACGCGGGATCATCTCCGACGATGATAACTGCGAGAGTGATCTCTCCTCCGTTCTCTTTTATCTGAGCGGTCTCGTCCTTGACGCGATCCTTGACCGCCTGTGAAACCTGCTTTCCGTCAATTAATGTGTACATATGTATCATACCTTTCAAATAAACATCCGTAGGGAAAGGTTTTGAACTTTCCGAAACGTTGAATTAATATCAATTATTCTTTATTTAGGCGTTTCTCTCTCATCCCGTCGTCACGCTTTCGGAATACGATTAACAGTACGATACCGGTGATGACCAACGCGAGCGACAACAGCTGTGAAACGCGGATATCGTAGCCCGCGATCTGAAACGGCAGATAGAGACTGTCGGTTCTGAGCCCTTCGACCACCACACGTTCCGCGCCGTACCAGATAAAATAGAGAAAGAATATCTGACCGTGATATTTCTGGAACTTGCGGTTGAAAATGTGCAGAAACAGTACGCCCAGCGCACACCAGACGGATTCATAAAGGAAACAGGGATGTACGCCGACGCCGCCGGTGTTTTCCGATACCATACGAAACAGCGTGTCCGTCTCGGTACCGAACGCCTCCTGGTTGAAGAAGTTGCCCCAGCGTCCGATTGCCTGACCGATCAGAAAAGCTACCATTGTCACGTCCAGCAGCGGCAGGAATTTTTGTTTCTTGATCTTCGCCATTGTCAGTCCGCCGGCAAGCGCGCCGATGATTGCGCCGTAGATCGCGATACCGCCGTCACGGATGTCGATGATCTCAGCAGGATGAGTGCTGTAATACTCTCCCCAGCGGAAGATCACATAATACAGTCTCGCGCCGATGATCGAGGTGATAATACCGACGATCACACAGTCGAACAGCTTGTTCTTGTCGACGCCGTAATGATCGGTGTTGTAATACGCGTATAAAACGCCCAGCAATAAACCGATCGCAATCAGGATACCGTACCAGTAAACATTAAAGCTGCCGATCGAAAAAGCGACACGGTTGATCTCCCATTCGATTCCCAGTCCGGGAAAACTCACATGATACATATGCTTAACTCCTTACTACAGACAGGACAGCTTTATCTTCGTTCATCAGCGTGTTCAGTCTGTCGGATACGTCCGCAAATGTCGCGTTAGCGACTGCTTCAATATAAGAGTATAATTCTCTTTTGGAGAAATAATTATCCATCATCGCGTTGGCAATCCCAGCGACAGAGTTAAACGCCGCTAAGTTCTCACCGTATACCGCGCGCTTGGCGATCTCGAAGTCCTCCGGATCAAGACCTTGTTCTTTCGTCTTTCGGATGTATTCTTTGATCTTCTCGGCAGCCTTTTCGGGTTCTCTCGACTCGCCGCCGAAGATGGTAACACAGAAGCCCTCTCCCTCAAAGAATTCGTGGGAGAAGCTCGAGTTGATCAGACCGGAATCGAGCAAATCACGGTACATCGGGGAGTTCTGAGACGCGAGCATCACCAAAAGAATGTCGGTATAAGCGATTTCTTCTGTTGTCAGGAGTCTGTCCGATTTTTCCTTGAAGCCTAAGTTGAAAATCGGCAGACCGACAGGCATTTTCTGCTCCACAAAGTGATCGGACACGCCCTCGGGCTCTTCTTCAAAAAAGCTCTCGACGGTATTGTCCTCGCTCTTTTTCAACATTCTGTCTGCTACGGAAAGAACCGTATCCACATCGATGTTGCCGACCACGGTCAGCGCCATATTGTGCAGATTATAAAAAGTATTGTAACAGCTGTATAAATAATCGGGGGTGATTTTGGCAATCGAATCCACCGTACCGGCGATATCGATCCTCACGGGATGATGTTCGTACATTTTAGAGAGCATATTGAACATACAGCACCAGTCGGGAGAATCGTCATACATCTTGATCTCCTGACCGATGATCCCCTGCTCCTTCTGCACGGTCTCGTCGGTAAAATACGGCTTGGTGACAAAGTCGAGCAGTATCTCAAAGCTCTCTTCAAAGCGGTCGGTACAGGAGAAGAGATAACAGGTTCTGTCGAATGAGGTGTAGGCGTTGGCGTTCGCGCCGGTTTTGGCATAGCGTGCGAAAGCGTCCCCCTCTTCACATTCAAAGAGCTTGTGCTCTAAAAAATGCGCGATACCGTCGGGAACGGTGATCACATCGCCGCCGTTCTTGCGAAAGCTGTTGTGGATAGAGCCGTAGTGCGTTCCGAAGATTGCATAGGTGGAGTTATACCCCTCTTTTGGATAGACAAATATCTTCAGTCCGGAAGGATGATCGATCTCGAAATAGCTCTCCCCTACACGGTCGGATCTGATTTCTTTGATATTCATACTTCATCCTCCTTTGCGACGCCTTTGAGCGCATAAACCGTATCAAGCGACAGTTTCTTTGCGGCTGAAATGATCTCATCCTTTGTTACAGCGTTGATCTTTTCAGAAAGCGCCTCTGCAGTCAGCATACTTTGATCAAACACCTGTGACAGATACCAACCTTCGATCGCTATGGCGGAATCGTTCATCTCGTTGAAGGAGTTGATGACGGACATCTTCGCGGATTCGATCTCAAAGTCCGTGATAATGCCGTTTTTCATATCCTCGATCTCTTTCAGGATCGCATCTTTTGCCTTGTCGATGTTATCGGTCTCAACGCCGGAATCCACGGTCAGGATACCTTTGGTCCGATTATAGCGCGCCGCGCAGTAGTAGCACAGGCTGAGCTTCTCTCTGACGTTGTTGAACAGCTTGGAGTGAGCGGTGCCGCCTAAGACAGCAGTCATCAGCCGGAATGCAGTGACGTCATCGTCAGGCTCAGCGCAGTCGGTACGAAAGCCCAAAATCATCTTAGACTGGGAGAGTTCCATCTCTTCAAAAACAATCTTGACCTCTCCGACTTTTCTGACAACGGTATTGGACAAAGCAGGATTCTCTCTCTTGACTTCGGAGAAGATATTGCGGAATGTCTCCTTTGCCTGATCGGGAGCGCTCTCTCCGACATAGAAAATCTCTACTCTTGCAGAAGATATCAGCTTCTGCCAAGCGGTATAAAGCTCCTCGGCGGAGATCGTGTCTACATCATCCTTCGCACCCAGTCTGGGCGCCGCAAAGGGCTCTCCCGCGCACATCACCGCGGTCGCTCTCTGGAGCGCGTAGATGCGTTTATCGTTGAACTCGGAGTCGATCATATCGACCAGCTCTCTCTTTGCCAGAGCAAGCTCTGAGAGGTCAAAAACGCCGTCTTTCAGCTTCGGTCGGAAGATGATCTCGCACAACAGCTGAGACAGCTCCTTGGATACGCTCTCGCTGTTCAGTGCGTATCTGTCGTCAAGTCCCGATACAGAGAATAACAGTCCCAGTCTGTCACCCGCTTTGAATACATCCGCGGACAGCGTCGCGCCGTATAAAGCGGAAAGCTTCTTAGAAAGCGCGGTAAAGTCGGGATACTTCTCACAGGTACGCAGGAGTATTCTGGTCAGCAAAGCGTACTTTGATACCGTATCCGCGCTCAGCGGAACATAGAACGCCGCGGACAGACGAAAAGTCTTAAACCGCTCCTCTCTCACGGTATGGAAGCGGATATTGTCAAACAGTTTTTCAGAAATCAGTTCTTTCATAACAACCTCCGAAAGCATCGTTATGATATATAGTATCACAGTTTTCCGCGAAAATAAAGCATATAATGGAAATTAATACAATTAATATAATTATACAGTGGGAATGGATATCATAAAAGAAGAGTCCAAAACGGACTCTTCTCTTATACTTTGGATTGTATATACAAAGTATCACTCGATAATAATATGGTCATAGGTTCATTATACAGATAATCAATTGTTTTAAGACACTCAACGAAAGGTTGTACATCAACTTTTTGATTAACAACAATATTCTTTGATATCTGGTCATTGGTTTTTAGGTCAAAAGACTTCAGCTTATCGGACGCACTTTTAAGATTTTCATCGATTTGAGTATCACCTAATTTAGGAATCCTTTCAACTGAATCACCTAAAAATTTAGTTACTCCTGAAGCTCCTCGTGTTACTATTGACCTGACAGTCTTTTTGGTATATCGTTCTAGTTGTGCATATGTTTTTGTATAAGTTTCTCTATATTCCAATGAATAGTCTGAAATTTTTCTTATAATTGTTTCCAAGTATTCTCTTGAAAAGTTTTCCAAAAGGAGCACTTCAACATAGGAAGAGAATGAATATAAATAAACAGATAAACGATAATCCTCAAAACAAGATAATAAATTATTAACACTTTTATTTACTTTTGAGGTTGTATGGAACAGATGTCTTTCATTAATAGATGTTTCTGTTTGTCGTTTAAATAGTTTAATACTTTGCTCGGCTTCTTGCTTTATATCCAATACCTTAATATGGTTACTAGAAATATACTTTTCGTTATTCCAATTAAACTTATAATTATTTAGAATATCAGTAAGGAAGCATAAACTCCCTTCTAATTTTGCTTTTTCTTTTTGTTTTAAAAAAGCTAAAACGTTGTTCTGAGTTTCATTTATCTCATCCAACTTTGCAGTAACGCACATTAACAGAGCCATTATTGCTATCATATAAGGATTAATTTTGGCAGCTGTTTTAGCCCCATCCGCAGCTTTTACGCCACCATTAACTTTTACAGGCTGAAATCTTGCTTGACCTAAACCTTTTTCTCCAAATGCAGAACCAATAAAGCCACTACCATCTTTCGCTTCATTTAATTTGGTAGCCCCTTTAGGTAAAACAGCTTTATAGAATATTTCACCGGACTCTTGAACATTAGACGCGAAAAATTGAGATGTTGCTTGGCTTAAAGCATTAACAACCGGAACCAAAGAAGGAATCAAAGCAGATATATCAGCAAACGGTAAATTATCAAATAATGAAAGATTTACTTCCGAATGACTAATAAGCTCCGGTTCAAAATCAACGCTAATTATGCTTTTAATGATGTCTTCTTTATCCATACTGCTTCACCTCAAATATATTATATCATATTAAAAAATAATAGTAAATAAAAATATAAACCAGCTAAGATTCAAGTCCCATAGTAAGATAAAAAGCTCACACACCGGATGGTGTATGAGCTTTTTATTATGCGAGTGACGGGACTTGAACCCGTACGTCGTGAAACACACGCCCCTCAAACGTGCCTGTCTGCCTGTTCCAGCACACTCGCGTTTCGAACAGTCCAAATTATAGCATTTCTTTTTTTAATTGTCAATATCTATTTTGGTTGTAATTGAGAAATCGTTAAACAAATCAAAAAAAGATTAACATAATAGAAACGGAAGGCGGTCGCCTTCCGTTTTCTCTATTGTTTCGATTCAAACCCTAATGTGAACTCGTCCATCGGAGTCAGATACTCTTTCATTTTTACTACGTTGCGGTAATCCTCGCAGATATAGTCCGAATTATCCTGTGTATAAAGATAATCGCACAAATCATAGTACGCGTAATAATACCTTGCGCTGTCTTTCCATTCAACCTTCTGCCGATCGGTAAGATCAGAGGGAGTGACGCCGTAGTGTTCCATCAAATACTGACTGAATTCATCGGTAAACTTACGCTGACCGTAAATATTCAGATGCTCCAGATTGAAGAAATCCTTCGTGATATCCAGAGAAGAATCCGAACCGTTAACATCGAAGCAGACAAAGTCAAAGCCGTATTCCTCTACGATGTCCTTGGTAGCGTTGGAACGCTGAAATCGCATCACATTAAACCCTTCCACATTATGCGGCATCCTGCCGAAAACAACGTTGTCGAGCTTCTCATCCTTACAAAACTGCAGCAGATCTCTCAGCGCAGTTTCGGCGCGTCTGTTCAGCGGAACTCTCTTGTTAAGATTCACTTCGCCGACCTGACTGGATTCTTTGTACGCGTGCGTCTCGATCTTGGTTCTGATACCCTTTAAGGCGCTGTAGCCGCGGAACTGATTCTCAAACATGGAGATCGTCCAGCCTAAGCCGGAGGGGTAATCTTTCCAGATCGCGTGGAACTTGACGATCGGAAAATAATACTCCAGTTTGTCGTCTTCTACACACCTGTTGATCAACTCAATCTTGTTCTGATTAATCGGAATATGATCGGTATAGTTTCTCAGATTGATCTTATCATCCAGCTCAGCGTCATCATAATACGCGCCGTTGAGCTCGATAAAGATTACCTTGGGATTCTGCTTTCTGAGTACTTCTTTTAACATCGTCTTATAGTTGAAGATCGTAGTAGACGGAGTACCGTAGGCATAACTGGTAAAGCCGTATTGATCGTACGCGTAGCCGGGAGAATAGTCATAATAGCTCTCGCTCGCGCCTATTATCACGACGTCAAGAGAATCTTTATCTTCCAGATAAAAACCGTGGATTCTCACGCTGTTGTTATCCGCGTTGCTGAAAAAGAAATACTGCAGAATATAAACACAGACAAAGATACAAAGCAGCAGAGACAACAGCTTGATTGTTCTTTTCAGATAACCTTTGCTTTTACGTTTCATATACTTCCTCAAAATTGCATATAGACAAAGTCGGCGGCGTTAAAGCCCGAACCGTATACACCGAATACCACCAACGCCATAAAGCCGATGAACACCGGAGCGAACCGGAAGATAAACGGCTTTTTGTCGAGCATTTCTCGGATCGTGGTGTCGCTGTGTCTTTCCTGAATCACGCTGATGATAAAGATGAGAACCGTTCCGAGCAGCAGAATCAGATACTCTTTCTTATACAGTCCGAGATCCAAAATTTCATGATAACTCTCTGAGAAATTCTGATTAGTCAGCACATATTTAAAGGTGTGCAGCGATGCTCTGAAAGACGGTGCAACGTCGAATACATAACCGACCAACACAAGAATATAGGTCCTCAGAATCCTGAACAGCGTATACGGAGCGCTCTGCACCTTAATGCGGAGCTTTTGGATCATCCACTCGAACACCGGCTTCATCAGTACCGCAAGCATAATGATACCGCCGTTATAAATACCGAACGCGACATACTTCATACTGGCGCCGTGCCACACGCCGACCATAAAGAATACGATGAACGAAGCGATACTGGTGGGAAGTACCTTCGCGATATGCTGACCCGCCTTGGTGGACCCGAACTTTGAATTCTTGATCTTCTTAGAGGTGTTCAAAAACAGACTGCTCATCGCCAGCGGATAGAACAGATAACTCTTGAACCAGTTACCGAGCGAGATATGCCATCTGCGCCAATATTCGGAAATATCCTTGGAAAAGTACGGTCTTCTAAAGTTCTCCATCATCGTAATGCCGAAGATCTCCGCAATACCGCGGGAAATATCGATACCGCCCGAGAAATCGGCGTAAAGCTGCAGCGAATACAGCACAACAGTGAACAACAGCGTCGTTCCGTTATAACTATAATAGCTGTCGGTAACGGTGTTGATCGCGATGACCGCGTGGTCCGCGATGATCATCTTCTTGACAAGACCCCAGAGGATCAGCTCACAGCCGTGTTTAAAGCGTTCGAACGAAAAGTCGTGCGGCTCAAACAACTGATGCGCCAAATCGGAATAGATACCGATCGGTCCCTGTACGATCTGCGGGAAGAAGGAAACAAACAAAGCCAGCTTGAACAGATTCTTCTGCGGCTTGACGGTATCTCTGTAAACGTCGACAAGATAACCCATCGACTGGAAGGTATAAAACGAAATACCCAGCGGCAGGAGCAGGTTCATCGTCGGAACAGAGAAAGATACTCCGAAGGAGCCTAAGATGTCGTTGATACTCCCGGAGAAGAAGTTAAAATACTTCAGGAAAGCGAGGATACCGAAGTTGACGATCAGCGCAAGCGCCAACAAACCTTTCTTACGGTTCTTAGCTTTTTCTTTGAGCTTCTTCTTATCCTCTCTGGAAAGATCCGCCTTATGATCTGTTATGTACTTTTTAGAGTTAGTCGCTATTTTCTCCAGCCCGATCGCGACAAAATAAGTAGATAGCGTTGTGAACAGGATAAAAGCTACATATTTATATCCGGCAAAAAGATAAAAAACGTAGCTTGCAACAAGGAGAACGGTCCACCTGAACTTTTTCCAAGGAAAAAGAAAGTAGACCAAAATCACAGCGATAACAAATAATAAGAATTTCAGTGATGTGTAACTCAATTGAATCTAACCTTTACGGGGTATTAAATATATCAGCCCTGATAATCTCACGAACAATTTCAAGACCTTTTTCCTGAGAATGCAGAGAAACCATCGGAAGCTCTCTGGAGAGGAAAAGCGCCATACCTTCACTGACGGAATACGCGCCCGTCCTGCAAAAGACCAGAACATCTCCGATCGAAAGAGAAGAAAACAGTGCGTCTCTGGCAATCACATCCGCAGTCGTACATAGCGATCCGCACAGCGTCCACTTCTCCTCTTGTTCATCCAGAGGATGATCGGCAAAGTGCAGAATCTGCGGAATCTGCATTCCCTGCAGCTGACCGTCGTACTTGAGCTGGTTCAGACCTCCGTCGACGATCGCGTAGTTGGCGCCTTTGTTGGTCTTGATATCCATAACCTTTGTCAGATAATAACCGCAGGTGGCGGCGAAAAATCTGCCCATTTCCACGGTAATGCGGTATTTCTTTGAAAACGCGACAAGCAGCTCGGATACCTCGCGGAGTCTTTCTTCTTCCGTCTCGTCGGCGTCGTCGCTGAAATAATCGACCGCCAAGCCGGTGCCGTATTCGATACGGTCAAAGGAAAAGTCGTTCTGCTCTTTCACACGGGTACAAAAATCGTCAATATAGTCAAGCTCTTTGGCGATGACTTTCGCTTTACGCTTCTGTGTACCGGAGAAAAAGTGCAAGCCGACGATATCAAAGCCGGGATAAGATTGGCGGTTTTCAATGACGTCGATAACCTCTTTCTCGCTCATTCCGAACTGAGAGCCGGCGGTAAGACGCAGCAAGAGAGGAACCTTGATCCCGCGTGATACCGCTTCATCGTTGATCATTCTGACATGCAGCATACTCTCAGCGGTAAAGATACCGACCTGATCATCCATCGCGCGCTTGACGTCGTCATAGGTCTTGTTAACGCCGGAAAAAATCACCTTGCTCATATCCATATGCGTTTTCTCGCATACGGTCAACTCTCCGGGGCTGCAGACCTCGATATGATCAAAGCAGGACGGCAGATACTTGAGCAGGAAGGGATTCGCCTTGATGGAGAAGCACATTCCCACACTGTCGGTAAAGTATTTTTTGACCAGCGCCGCGCGCTTCTCAAACTCATCAAAGTCAAAGAGATACGCGGGAGTAGTGAGCTGTCGGGACAGTTCTTTTAAACGGCTGATATCCATATTATTCGTCCATCAGCTTCTCAACCAAAGCGTACATCGCCTTAGCAGAGTTAAAGTTATCGGGAACCAAATCGGAGGGCTTGATTTCGATATCAAACTCATCGTTGAGCTCGCCGACTAAAGCGACGATATCAAAAGAATCCAAAATACCGTCCTTGATCAGTCCCGTTTCATTCTCAAAATCAACATCGGGGCGAAGTTCTTCTAAGATTTCCATCAGTCTGTCCATAATTCAATCTCCAATCTGTAAAATTATTTAAAATAAGATTTTAGGGTAGTCATATCGATTTTGCCGTTGGGCAAGGTGGGAAGCTCTTCCAGAGGGATGATCTTCCTCGGGGACATAAAAGCGGGAAGGTTCGCTCTGAAATAGAGTGAGATCGCTTTTTTATCCGCTTCTCCGGTATAGAAAAGATACAAAAGCTCTTTTTCTTTCTGATACAGCGAGCAGCAGTCGGACACGCCTTCGATCGCTTTCGCGGTAGATTCAATCTCTTCGAGCTCAATGCGGTGTCCCATGTGCTTGATCTGGCGGTCGGCTCTGCCGTGGAAGTGCAAAACGCCGTTTTCATCAAAAGAGCCGATATCGCCGGTCTTATAGATCAACTCGCGAAAGTTTGAGTTCAGCGGATTCTGCACAAAGCTCTGCGCCGTCTTCTCGGCGTTGCCGTAATATCCTAAGGCAAGGCACGGACCGCTGACACAGATTTCGCCTGTCTCCCCTACATCCGCCTTCTTGCCGTCGGGTGTGATCACCGTCACGGAATAATGCTTGTAGGGCTTGCCGATCGGAAGAACGGTAGCGTCATCCGCAATCTCATCTACAATATGGTAGGTGCAGGAGGCTGTCGCCTCTGTCGGACCGTACTGGTTGATATAAGTGACCTCAGGCAAAGCGTCCTGCCATATTCTGAGATATTTGCCGGGCATAACCGAACCGGAGAAAACGACCTTTTTCAGATATTCCGGTTTCGACTCGGAAAAAGCGTTGAGCTTGGCGGGTAACGACACGCCCGCGACGCTCCAGCACAACGCCGTCACTTTGTACTCATTGAGCATAGAAAACAGCTCGTTCGGCATCGAGAAGATGTTCTTCGGGATGATTACTGTGGATGCGCCGGTGTACAGCGGGAGATAAATATCTCTGACCGCCGCAATATAATCGAGCGGAGCCTGTCCGCCGAACACATCGGTCTCGTCTACTTCGAGCACTTCGGATACAGCGTCAATATAGCACATCAGCGACTGGTGCGAAGTGATAACTCCTTTGGGAACGCCGGTGGATCCCGATGTGAATATCACATACAAGGGAGCTTGTTCGTTCATATTCTCTCTCGCTTTGGAGAGCAGCGCCTCGTCGGCGGGAGTATCCGCCATATCCTCAGCGATAAAAATCTCGCCGTCAAAGCCCAGCTGTGTTGCTTTCTCGTAGTTTTCCCGATCCACCAGCATATACTTCGCGTCGACTACGGAAATCATCTGTCTCAGACGATAATCGGGCATCGTGCTGTCGATCGGCGCGTAGAAGCATCCCGCTCTGACGATCGACAAAAAATAAGCGGGAGTATCACAATGTCTGCCCGACATACACACCACGGGACTGCCCGCAGGAATACGCGACGCAAGACAGGTACCGATCGATTTGGTGATCTCCTGAAATCGCGAGAATGAAACCGAATGCTTATCATCAAAAAACGCAGGCTTTTCCGGAAACTTTTTTGCAGTTTCGTCAAGCCAGTCTAAAACGGAAATATACAAGATAAACCTCCGAAAAATACACAGATTTACACATATAGAATTATAATACAATATTATGCCAAAGTCAACCAACGACAGTATTTTATTACTCTTTTGTAAAAAGTATCTATATTCTTCTCCTGCGGTTGACAAGAAAATGATATAATAATATAATAAAAACGCATTAGTAATGTATTCGGAGTTGAAAAAAATGTATGACGTCATCATTATCGGAGCCGGTCCCGGCGGAATCTTCTCAGCCTATGAGTTTTCACAAAAACGTCCCGATCTGAAAGTTGCCGTTTTTGAAATGGGAAATCCTCTGGAAAAGCGTAAATGTCCCATCGACGGCAAAAAGGTAAAATCCTGTATCCGATGCAAGAGCTGTGACATTATGTCCGGCTTCGGCGGCGCAGGCGCGTTCTCTGACGGAAAATACAATATCACCAATGATTTCGGCGGCACACTCCACGAATATATCGGCAAGGATCAAGCGCTCGAGCTGATGCAGTATGTCGACCGGATCAATGTGGAAAACGGCGGAGAGAACACCCATCTGTATTCTACGGCGGGTTCTGAATTCAAAAAAATCTGTATTCAGAACAAGCTCAATCTGCTTGATGCGTCCGTCAGGCATCTGGGGACAGATATCAATTATATCGTGCTGGAGAACATCTACAAAAAGCTTTCCGCCAATCCGAACATCGAATTCTTCTTTAATACGCCTGTCAAGTCGATCGAAGTGATCGAAAACGGATACCGGATCCATTACGGCGATGGTTTCTCGGACTGCAAGAAGTGTATCGTCTCTGTGGGACGTTCCGGCTCCAAATGGATGGAAACCGTCTGCGATGATCTGGATATCCACACCAAATCCAACCGTGTCGATCTCGGTGTCAGAGTGGAACTTCCCTCGGTCATCTTCTCTCACCTGACAGATAAGCTCTACGAAAGCAAGATCGTCTACCGCACCAAGAAATTTGAGGACAGAGTCCGCACCTTCTGTATGAATCCCAACGGTATCGTCGTCAACGAGAACACCAACGGTATCGTCACCGTCAACGGTCACAGCTTTGAGGGCGAGGATAAAAAGACGGAGAACACCAACTTCGCCCTGCTGGTAGCCAAGCACTTTTCCGAGCCTTTCGAGGACTCCAACGGCTACGGTGAAAGTATCGCGATGCTCTCCAATATGCTCGGCGGCGGCGTGATCGTACAGCGGTTCGGCGATCTGGAGCGCGGCAGAAGAACCAACAAAAAACGTTTGGAAGAATCCACCGTACGTCCTACTCTGCAAGCGACGCCGGGCGATCTCTCGCTGGTGCTCCCCAAGCGGATTCTCGACGGTATCATTGAAATGATCTACGCGCTGGATAAGATTGCTCCCGGAACCGCCAACAATGATACGCTCCTCTACGGCGTTGAAGTGAAGTTCTACAATATGGAGGTTGACCTCGACGAGAACTTAGAGACAAAATACAAGGGCCTGTACGTCATCGGCGACGGTTCAGGCGTTACTCATTCTCTCTCCCACGCCTCTGCTTCCGGCGTATACGTTGCGAGAGATATTATGGAGAAACTCTCAGAAAGATAAATCAGCATAACAGAAACGAACAGGGCTGTCATCTGACAACCCTGCTTTTGATATATCTGATAAAAACGCAGCACGTTCAACTGAACGCACTGCGTATTATTTATATTTAATTATTCCTCGGGAGCTTCTGTCTCTTCAACGTCCTCCTGACCGACAACGGTCATATCCTTCAGAACGCCGTACTGCACAACTTCAAACTCACCGGTCTCGGGATTCTTCTCCAAATCCCAGTGCCAGTTCTTGTATACAGTTCCGGGAACATCATCCTTGATACTCTTGATATTGGAGAACATGGCATAAAATCTGCCCTCAAAGGACATCATTCCGGTACGCTCACAGAAAGTATCGCTGAAGCTGACCTCCTGCAGGATCGATCCCGCCTGATTCTTTTGGAAGAATTTGACAACAGCTTCGGCGCCCTGCGTTCTTTCTTCCTCTGAATATGTAGCTCCTGCGGTAGGATCGCCGATATCGGTCTTCGCAAACCATGTGTTGCCGACAAAGCAGAAAGTTGCCATAAAGCCGCCGATCAAAAGAAGGATCGCCAGTATCACGATGGTTGAAACGACGAATTTCCGATTATTGGGATTGGTATATTCCTCTTCTTGTTTCTTCTTCCTTTTTCTGCCCTTCTTCTTGGTCTCGGGCTCAGTCTCGGGCGCGGCAGGGACAGCTTCGGCTGCGGGAATGTTATTTTTTTCACTCATAATAGCACCTTATCCTTTCGGATTTATTCTTCATCCTGGGAAAGATCGCAGGTTTTGATGACGTCTTTCAATGTTTTTGCGGAATCTCTCAGACGGGAAATCTCTTCATCGTTTAAGGCAAAAGGAACTTCCGACTCAATACCGTCTTTTCCGATGATCACGGGAATAGAGATCGCTACATCCTCGATCCCGTATCTGCCGTGCTGGATAGAGGAAACCGGCAGGATCGACTTCTCATCTCTGACAATGGCTTCACAGATACGTTTCGCCGACATCGCAATACCGTAGTAGGTCGCGTGCTTTTTTGAAATGATCTCGTAAGCGGCGTTCTTGACGCTGTCGGCAATCTGATCCTTACGTTCTTCGTGGTTGTGAAAATATCCCCTCATCTCACAGAAACGGCTGATCTCAATACCGGAGACATTCGCGGAACTCCACGCGGCAAACTCGGAATCACCGTGCTCGCCGATAATAAACGCGTGAATAGATCGCGGATCAACGCCGAGATGTTCGCTCAGATTGAACCGCAGTCTGGCAGAATCCAGCACCGTTCCGGAACCGAAGACCTTGTTCTCGGGGAGACCGGAGAGCTTGACCGCGGCATATGTCAGAATGTCAACGGGATTCGCGACGATCAGCAGGATCCCTTTATAATTGCGTTTAGCGATCTCAGGAATGATCGACTTGAAGATGCCGACGTTCTTCTTCACCAGATCCAGACGGGTCTCGCCGGGCTTCTGCCCCGCTCCCGCGGTGATAATGATGATAGACGCGTCGGCAATATCATCGTAGTCGCCCGCGTGAACGTCACACGGCTTAGAAAAAGGTACGCCGTGGGAAATGTCCAGCGCCTCTCCCTCAGCTTTCGCGTAATCCGCGTCGATCATCACGATCTCGGAAAACAGACCGCTTTGCATCAATGCGAACGCCGTCGCGGAACCCACGAATCCGCATCCAATCACACCGACTTTTCTCACATTTACCGCTGCCATTGTTCCTCACTCCAAAATAAAAGAATCAATATTAGTAGTATATCTTGAAAGCTCAAACTTTTACTAATATATCATATCACAAATATTTCCTTTTGCCTAGTATTTTTTGGTAAATATTTTGAAAAAATTCTAAAAAAATATGTAAAAACTGTATGTTCTATCAAAAAACCGAAAAAAATACTTTAATTCTTTGATACATATTGACTTTAAAGTGCTAAAGAGTTACAATAGATGTCGCTGAGTGTTTTTATGTATATAACAGATGTTCGGCGTTTTCCCGGAGAATCATCTCTTTTTCCCGATCAGACAGTCCTTTCAGAGACTTGAAATGTTCGACGTAGTCCTTCTGACCGTTCCAAGGAGAATCAGTCGCGAACAGAATTTTATCCGCACCGTGATTTTTGATCACACGAACGACGTCCTCGTCACTGTTGTCACAGAAATGACCGAACCGGGAGAACGAACAGCTGATATCGATATAACAGTTCTGACCGACCAAATATTTCTCAACGTCCGAAAGCTGTCGGTTACCGCCTAAATGAGCGAAGACAAAAAACGGCTTTGTAAAATGTGTTTCCTCATATACCTTTTCGAGAAGCTCTCTCCCCTCTTGAGGCGGACAATGCACTTTATCATAGGCGGGATCCTTTCCCGCGTGAGTGATCACAACAAGCCCCGCGCGCTGACATTCACAGACGATATTCAGATACTTATCATCGTTGATCATCGTCTCTTGATAGTCGGGATGGAGCTTGATACCGCGAAAGCCGTTATCTTTTAAAAACCGGACTTTCCCCGGGATATCTTCATCGTCCGGATGGATACCGCCGAACGAGATCACTTCATCATAACGATCGTTGATCTCTTTGGCATAACGGTTGATGGTATCAAACTGATCCTTTCTGGTAGCGACCGGCAGAATCACGCTTTTGGTGATCCCCGCGTCTTTCATACTGTTAAGAAGCCCTCTCAGTGTGCCGTCTGTATAGGCGGTAACATCTGCGGCATGAGACAGCGCCTCTACCGTACGCGCCGCGATCTTCTCGGGATATACATGGGTGTGAAAATCAATGATCATATCTTTTCCCTTCCTTCTTACACAGTTTACTATAAAATATTTTCATTATATTTCTAAATCAGAATTATAACAAAAGGAGACAGAACAATGGATATGTTTATCAAGATTGCTTTTCTGATCGTCTTCTTCGCCATTATGATCGGCGTAGGAATCTACTGCAGAAAGCAAGCGACAGACGTAAACGGCTTTGTACTCGGCAACCGTTCTGTAGGTCCGTGGCTGACGGCGTTCGCCTTCGGTACCTCTTACTTCTCGGCGGTTATCTTCGTCGGCTACGCAGGACAGTTCGGCTGGAAGTTCGGTATGGCTTCTACATGGATCGGCTTAGGCAACGCTTTTATCGGCTCGCTGCTGGCGTGGATCATCTTAGGAAGACGCACCAGAGTTATGACCCAGCACTTAGATTCCGCTACCATGCCCGACTTTTTTATGAAGCGATACGATTCCAAAGCGTTGAAAATTGCCGCATCCGTCATTATCTTTATCTTTCTGATTCCCTACACGGCTTCGCTGTACAACGGTCTTTCCAGACTTTTTGAGATGGCTTTCGGTATTCCCTACTGGATCTGCGTGATCGCGATGTCTGTTCTGACCGCAGTATATGTCGTCATCGGCGGTTATATGGCAACCGCGATCAACGACTTTATCCAAGGCATCATCATGCTCTTCGGTATCGTGGCTGTTATTGCCGCTGTACTCAACACGCAGGGCGGTCTCACCGAAGCGGTCGCAAAACTCTCACAGGAAACCTTCACCAATCCCTCCGGCAGCGTTTTAAACGGCGCTTATACGTCCTTCTTCGGACCGCAGCTTTTAAGTCTCATCGGCGTTGTCATCCTGACCTCTTTAGGTACATGGGGACTCCCCCAGATGGTACAGAAGTTCTACGCGATCAAATCCGAGAAAAGTATCAGAACCGGCACCATCGTCTCTACCGCCTTTGCCGTGATCGTTGCCGGCGGCTGCTACTTCCTCGGCGGCTTCGGCAGACTCTTTGCCAATGAGGTCGGCGTAGACGAGGCTACCGGAAATCCTGTCGGCGGTTTCGACGCTATCATCCCGACTATGCTCGAACAGCTCTCTCCCGTACTGATCGGTATCGTAGTTATCCTCGTGCTGTCAGCCTCGATGAGTACCCTGTCAAGCCTTGTTCTGACCTCCAGCTCTGTGCTGACCATCGACTTCATCGATCCGGTCGTTTATCAAAAAAAGACCATGGATGAGAAGAAAAAGGTTCTGATCATGCGAATCTTTATCGTTTTCTTCATCGCGATTTCCGCTGTGATCGCCATCGTTCAGGCTAAATCAAAGGTTACCTTCATCGCGCAGATGATGGGTATCAGCTGGGGCGCTCTTGCAGGCGCGTTCCTTGCCCCGTTCATGTTCGGACTGTATATGAAAAAAGTTCCGAAGCTCGCAGTATGGATCAACTTTGTTATCGGCATCGGTATCTCTCTTGCCTCATTCATATGCAATATGGCAAGCGTGAAATTTGAGAGTCCGGTCCTCACTTACTTCCAGTCCCCCATTAACGCCGGTATGCTGGCGATGATTCTCGGATTAGTCATCACACCGCTTATTACACTGATCGCTCCCGCTAAGGATAAGGACAGAGTGGAGGGCATCTTCACCTGCTTTAGCAGGAAGGTCACCGTATCCTCCAAACACTCCATTGAGGAAGACGAAACCATTTGACACTTTATTGTATTTGTATTACAATATGATTATGTAAAAACTTGAAAGTCTAAGGGAATTCTCCCTTAGGCTTTCAGCGGTATAATGCCGCCTAATATATTATTATAGAAAAAGAGGAAAAAGGAAATGATATTTCAAAAAGATATCGAAACAATGCCGAGAAAAGACATCGAGGCATTACAGCTCGTAAGGCTGAAAAGACTCGTCAAATACTGTTATGACAACGTTCCGCTTTACCATCAAAGGCTGACGGACGCGAAGGTATTTGACGGCGAAAGAATCAAAAAACTCTCCGATATTCAGTACATTCCTTTCACCACCAAAGACGATTTCAGAGACAACTATCCCTTCGGACTGAACGCCGTTCCCATGAAAGACATCGTCAGGATCCACGCGTCATCGGGCACGACCGGCAAGCCTACCGTCGGCGTTTATACCAAGGATGATCTGAAAATCTGGGCTGACTGCGTTGCGCGTGTCGCGGCGGCAGGCGGCGTTACCGCAGACGATATTATCCAGATCAGCTTTGGCTACGGTCTGTTCACCGGCGCATTAGGACTGCACTACGGTTTAGAGAACATCGGCGCTACAGTGATCCCCGCTTCTTCGGGCAATACCGAGAAGCAACTGATGATGATGAGAGACTACGGCGTGACCGGTCTGGTAGCGACTCCCTCTTACGCTCTCTATCTCTCCGAAGCGATCAAGGAAGGGAAATATCCTCTCTCCGACTACAAGCTCAAGCTCGGCATCTTAGGCTCAGAGCCCTGTACAGAGGCGATGAGATCACAGATCGAGAACAATCTCGGCATCTATGTCTCCGATAACTACGGTATGACAGAGCTCGGCGGTCCCGGCGTCTCCGGCGACTGTACCGCGAGAGACGGTATGCACTTTGCGGAGGATCACTTCCTGCCCGAGATCATCAACACCGATACCGGCGAACGCTTAGACGAAGGCGAGGTCGGCGAGCTGGTGGTTACTACCCTTACCAAGAGAGGTATGCCGGTGCTCAGATACCGCACCAAGGATATCACAAAGCTCAGCTATCAGCCCTGCTCCTGCGGCAGAACCCACTGCAGAATGTCTAAGACTATGGGCAGAACCGACGATATGCTGATCATCAAGGGCGTCAACGTTTTCCCCACCCAGATCGAGAATATTCTGATCGAGATCGAAGACATCGCGCCTCACTATATGCTGGTCGTCACAAGAGAGAACTTCCGCGACGCGCTGGAAATCAAAGTAGAGCTGACAAACGCTTCTCTGCTCGAAAACTACCAGTCGCTTAACAACCTCAGAGCCTATATTGAACATAAGATGCAGTCTATCTTGGGACTGAGAACCAAGGTCACTCTGGTCGCTCCCAAGACTCTCGAGAGATTCCAAGGCAAAGCCAAGAGAATCGTTGATTTAAGAAATCAGTAAGGTGAATGATATGAAACAGCTTTTGATCGGAAACGCGGCAGTCGCCCGCGGACTTTATGAAGCGGGGTGCTCGCTGATTTCCAGCTATCCGGGTACTCCCAGTACAGAAATCACAGAAGAATTTGCCAAGTTTGACGACGCCTACTGCGAATGGGCTCCTAATGAAAAGGTAGCGATGGAAACCGCCTTCGGCGCAGCTTTAAGAGGCAAGCGTTCCGCCTGCTGTATGAAGCACGTCGGTCTGAACGTAGCGGCTGATCCGCTTTTCACGATGTCCTATACAGGCGTCAATGCGGGTATGGTCATCTGTGTCGCGGACGACCCGGGGATGCATTCCTCCCAGAACGAGCAGGATTCCCGCCACTACGCGATCGCCGCGAAAATACCGATGCTGGAACCCTCCGACTCGCAGGAATCGCTCGAGTTCGCCAAGATCGCCTATGAGATATCCGAGCATTTTGACACTCCCGTACTGCTGAAAATGTGCACCAGAGTAGCGCACTCCCAGAGTATTGTAGAAACCTCGGAGCGTCAGTATGTGGAAAAGCCTTACGAGAAGAATCCGCAGAAGTATATTATGGCGCCCGCCAACGCGATCCGCAGACATCCCTTTGTCGAGGAAAGAACCAAAGCGCTGATTGAGTACGCGGAGAGTTCTCCCCTCAACAGGATCGAAGAAGGCGACGGATTCCACAACTTCGGTATCATCACCTCCTCTACCTCTTATCAGTACGTCAAGGAAGTGTTCGGTGACAGCGTCAGCGTATTAAAACTCGGGATGGTCAATCCCCTTCCCGTCAATCTGATCAAGGACTTTGCCGCAAAGGTAAATCAGGTCTATGTCATCGAAGAGCTGGATCCGATCATCGAAAACCACTGCAAGGCGTTCGGTATCCATGTGATCGGAAAAGACAAGTTCTCTATCCTCGGCGAGTTCTCCCAGAAGAGTATCGCAAAAGCGCTGGATCTGGAGGATAAATTCAGCAGATCGCTCGACACCGAAATCCCTGTCCGTCCTCCGATGATGTGCGCGGGATGTCCTCACAGAGGAATGTACTACGTGCTGGCAAAGAACAAGATCACCGTTTTAGGCGATATCGGATGCTACACGCTCGGAGCGGCGCCTCCCTTAAACGCGCTGGATATGACGCTGTGTATGGGCGCTTCTGTCTCCGGCATCCACGGATTCAATACCGCCGGCGGCGAAGAATGTGAGAAGAAAACCGTCTGCGTGATCGGCGACTCCACCTTTATGCACTCGGGTATCACCGGTCTTGTCAACATCGCGTATAACGGTTCCAACTCCACCGTCATCATTCTTGACAACTCTATCACCGGTATGACCGGTCATCAACAGAACCCGACTACCGGCTACAACATCAAGGGCGATCCCGCGGGCAAGGTCAACCTCGAAGATTTGTGTCACTCCATCGGCATCAACTCGGTCAGAGTGGTAGATCCCTACAATCTCGCGGAATGCGAACAGGCGGTCAAGGAAGAGCTTGAAAAGTGTGAGCCTTCCGTTATCATCTCCCGCAGACCCTGCGTACTTCTCAAATATGTCAAGCCGAAAAAGCCGCTGTGGGTCAACGCCGAAAAATGTAAGAGCTGTAAACGCTGTATGAAGTTCGGCTGTCCCGCGATCTCGTTCAGAGACAACCACGCCGTGGTAGACCCGACTTTATGTATCGGCTGCGGTGTCTGTCAGCAGCTGTGTGCTTTTGACGCTTTTGAAAGTGAGGGTGAGTGATATGGAAACCAAAAATGTAATGATTGTCGGCGTAGGCGGTCAGGGTTCCCTGCTTGCCTCCAAGCTGCTCGGCAGACTGCTGGTCGACGAAGGCTTTGACGTTAAGGTGTCGGAGGTACACGGTATGAGCCAGAGAGGCGGCTCCGTCGTCACCTACGTTCGCTTCGGCGACAAGGTCTACTCCCCGGTGATCGAGGACGGCGAAGCGGACTTCATCGTATCTTTCGAGAAGATCGAAGCGGCGCGCTATACGCAGATTCTCAAAGAAAACGGCGTTGTCATCGTCAATACCCAGCAGATTGATCCGATGCCCGTCATCATCGGCGCGACCACTTATCCCGAAAACATCCTTGACGAGATGAGAGAGAAAGGAATCAACGTCGACGCAATCGACGCGCTCTCCCTTGCGCAGGAGGCGGGCTCCGCAAAAGCCTGCAACATCGTGCTGATGGGCAGACTCGCCAAGTACTTCGACATCGACAGGGAGAAATGGCTCTGTGCGATCGAAAAATGCGTCAAGCCGCAGTTCGTTGAACTGAACAAAAAGGCTTTTGAACTGGGATATAATTTCTGATCTTCAGGATTATTCGTATATGAAAAAACATAAAAAGAAAGGATGAGGTCACTTGCCAAACAACTACTATCAGCCGGAAGCTGAAACCATGCCTGTTGCCGAAATCAAAAAGCTGCAGGAATACAAGCTCATTAGACAGGTCAGGCGTACTTATGAAAACGTACCCTACTACCGTAATCTGATGGATCAAAAGGGCGTTAAGCCCGAGGATATCAGAACATTAGAGGATATTGCGAAGCTCCCCTTCCTTTCTAAGGATGATCTGAGAGAAGCCTATCCCTACGGACTGCTCGGGACCGATCTGAGCAAGTGCGTCCGTATCCAGTCCACCTCCGGCACTACCGGAAAGCGCGTCGTCGCGTTCTATACCCAGAACGACGTCGATATGTGGGAAGACTGCGTTGCGCGCGCGATCGTCGCGGCGGGCGGCACCAAAGGCGACGTCTGCCAGATTGCCTACGGCTACGGACTGTTCACCGGCGGATCGGGTCTGCACGGCGGCTCTCATAAGGTCGGCTGTCTGACGCTCCCGATGTCAAGCGGCAATACCGAGAGACAGATCCAGTTTATGATGGACTTAAACGCCACTATTCTCTGCTGTACTCCCTCCTACGCCGCGTATATCGGCGAAAGTCTTGCGGAACGCGGCTACAAGCCCGAGGACAACAAGCTCAAGGCAGGTATCTTCGGCGCGGAGCCCTGGACAGAAGAAATGCGCCGCGATATCGAGAAGAATCTCGGCATCAAGGCGTATGATATCTACGGACTGACAGAAAGCTCCGGCCCCGGCGTGGCGTTTGAATGTCACGAGCAAAACGGTATGCACATCAACGAGGACCACTTCTACGCGGAGATCATCGATCCCGATACCGGAGAAGTTCTCCCCGAAGGCTCAAAGGGCGAGCTGGTTTTCACTTCTCTTGACAAAGAGGCGTTCCCGCTGATCCGTTACCGCACCAGAGACATCTGTGTACTCACCAGAGAAAAATGCTCCTGCGGCAGAACCTTCATCAAGATGACCAAGCCGATGGGCCGCTCCGACGATATGATGATCATCCGCGGCGTCAACGTTTTCCCGAGCCAGATCGAAGCGGTGCTTCTCAAAGAAGGCTACGCTCCGAACTATCAGATCGAGGTCGACAGAGTGAACAACTCCGATACCCTCGACGTCTATGTGGAAATGACCTCAGACAGCTTCTCCGATACCGTTAAGGAGATCACCAAGAAGGAGAAGAAGCTTGCTCTCGCGATGAGAACCATGATCGGTATCAGCCCGGCAGTTCATCTTGTTCCCGCTAAGACGATCGCCAGATCGGAGGGCAAGGCTGTCAGAGTCATTGATAAACGCAAAAGATTAGGTATTAACATATAAAAAGGAGGTACCATATGGCAATTAAACAATTATCTATCTTTGTAGAAAACAGAGAGGGCACCTTAGTCACCGTGACCGACGCGATTGCAAACGCAGGCGTGGACATCCGCGCAATGAGCGTCGCCGACACACAGGACTTCGGTATTTTCCGACTGATCGTTACCGACCCGACTAAGGCGAAGGAATACTTAGAAGCGTCCGACTGCTTTGTATCCATCACCGAGGTCGTCGGCGTGGCTGTCGCGGATGAGCCCGGCTCACTCGCCAAGGTCGTCAGAATTCTTGCCGACCACAACATCAACATCGAGTATATGTACGCGTTCATCACGGTATCCAAGCAGTACGCGTTCGTCGTGCTCCGTGTTGCCGACAACGATGCCGCCGAGAAGATCCTCTGTGATCACGGCATTAAACTTGTCGAAGAATCCGACATCGTCAATCTGTAAGAATAATTCTGATATAGAAAAAAGGCTGTTCGAAGGAACAGTCTTTTTCTTATGAAAATTCACAATTCATAATGCATAATTCATAATGACAGTGGGGTACTGTCTTGACCGTACAATACATTGAAGCCGTGATCGTTTTGCAACAGATTCGGGAGGGTCAAGACCCTCCCCTACCGTTATTGAAAACAATTGGTAATATAATCCTCCGCGTCAAAAGGATCCAGCGGTGTGGTCTTACTTAGATACAGCGGATGGTGCGGGTGACCTTTTTTCGAGATCTTTCCGGCGGTGTACCAGTTTGCATTATATTTCTTTGAAAGAATAATCATATCCGAAACACAGGAAGAGAGATAGTCGCGTTTCTCAATGATATTGCCCCACGCCGCCCAGACGGAGGGCGGCTCCTTCGAGAGCCGGAGGATATATTCAAAGGCTTTCATATTCTCGCTGTGGAGCTTCTGATTGAATCGCTTCTCCATATCGTCGGGGTTGGTGGCGCGCTGAGCGTAAACATTAAACATCATAAAGCTGTCGTAGCCATTATGTAACGCAATTCTCTCGACGAATTTGAGGGTATTGTCCAGATCGTCGGGCGAGGCGGTGGAGGGATTGATGCCGATACAGATCAGCGGTCTCTCCCCTTTGGTGCCGAGAATATAACGGTACTCGCTGTAAAAATCGGGCACATACAGCCAACGGGACTTATCATAGCTTTTGTTGGTACTGACCAGCGCGTTTTCAAATGTCAGGACCTCGATATCCAAGGTATCGGAGGACGGAATATGCATAACATTCTCCTTCTGTCAAAAGCGGGCAACATTTCTGCTGCCCGCTTCATTCTATCATATATTAGGCTTTATGCGATGTCAAAGAAGTCTGCGTCGTAAGAATTGCCCTGTACCGGCGCGTCACTCGAGATATAGACGCCGATGTTGCCGTCAATATCCAGGTCAACGGTCTGAGCTTTGCCTTCACCCGAACCGGTATTAATAATAAAGTGGCTGTATTCCATCGGGACGAAGCCGAAGAACTGGGTCTCGCCGTAGTCGTTGATCTGATAGAACTGCATCGATTCACCCGGCCATTCGCTGTCGCCGTCGTTCTCCCAGCTGTAGATATGGATATCGCTCCATCCCTTGTTGTTGGAGAAGATAACCGTATAGCAGCCTTCCTGCGTCGGGAACGAGGGCTGAGGCGGCTCGGGAGGATCGGTATAAGGCTGAGGCTCTGTATAAGGCTCATACGTCGGGATCGGATCGGTCGGATCAACAGTAGTCGGAATCACAACACTTGTGGGATTCTCGGGACTGATCTCGATCTTCACCTCGGTATTCACTCTTGTAGGCGTAGTTATTGACGCTAAGAACTTCTGGATATAAGTTGCGTCGAGAACAGAAATGACCTTATCCTCATCGGTATCGCCGGCGATCATCTGCTTCTCATTAAAAGTAACCAGCTGAGCGAGCTTCTTCTGGATAGAAGTCGCGTCGATAACGGAAATGGTACCGTCTAAATCAGCGTCGCCGACCTTGTAGGTGAAATATACGGGAGCCTGTGTAGGAGGCTGTGTGGGAGGATTGGTGGGAGGAGCGGTTGTAGGAGCCTGTGTAGGCTTCTGGGTCTCGGTAGGTGTGGGAGTAGGAACGCTGTCCTTATAGATCACCGCAACGCCGGTATTGCCGACGCTGCCGGAGATCTTGGAGGAGGTTACAGTGAACTTGTTGCCGGTAATCGCGTCAACATAGGTACCGGCAGTGAGCTTATGGTTGGTAAGGCTGACCGTCTTGGTGGTGGTGCCGCCGAGGTTGACGATCACGCAGCCGGTGGTGCCGCGCTCGATGTAGGCGGTGCTGCTCTGGTTATTGGTGCAGTACTCGGACTGACCGATATAGTAGTTATGGAAACGGTTGACAGCCTTGGTGGTAGCGTTGGACCAAGAGGTCTTGTTCGCGGTACCCATCACGATATTCTTGAGCGCGTTGGTAGAAGTGCCATCATCGGGACGCGCAAGATAAACGGTGGTAAAGCCGGCACGACCTGCGGTCAGCGCCCATATCTTACCTCTTTGAACAGCATTCAGAGAAGTAGTAGTGCCATCAATATAAGTATCGTGAGACTCTTCCCAGAGTACGGTATTCGCCTTAGTGAACTTAGAGTTGCCGGTATCGTTATAGAAAGGAGTCGCATCGCCCTGACCTGCGTTTCTGACAGCGGGCATAATCTGATCGCGGTGAGCGCAGTTATCGGTGACCTCAAAGAATTTGAAGTACATCGAATAGGGACGGTTCACGCCGCAGGTGTTCAGAATCTCACCGTAAGCGTAGCCTTCCTTTTCGGGATGCGCCGCCCTGACGGCGGTCAGCGTGTTCTTCCAGAAGTCGGATCTGAGAGAGGAAATGTCATCGGGAGTTTCGATGTGCTTCGCGGCGTCAAAACGGAAGCCGTCGGCGCCCGCGGTCATCAGTTCGTCCATATAGTCGTAGATCGCCTTCTGGACTCTGCTGTCCTCTGTCTTCAGGTCGGGAAGATGGGAGGTACAGTTACGGGTCAAATCATAGGTAGAGTCATACTGAGAAGCGTTATTCTCAATATACTGCATATTCTTATAGGGAGAGTGGAACAGATTGTTGTTATAGATCTCAGGCTCATAGGTCTTTGCCAGAGGAGTAACATGGTTGATCGGGTTTTTATCATAACTGCTACTCTGATCGTCGTTCTCATAGCCGTTGGTACCCATATGGTTGATAACGGTATCGACGATGACCTTCATCCCGAGAGAATGCGCCTTGTTACACATAGAGACAAATTCAGATTTGGTGCCGAGGGCGTTGTCGGTCAGCTCGTTGATCTGGAAGCCGGCGGGCTGATAAAACATCCACCAGCCGTTGTTGCCCTGCTCAAACTTGGCTCCCTTCGTCGCCTCTTTGATGACGTTGGGAGGCGATACCTGAACGGTGGTAAAGCCCTGATCGGCAATCAGCTCGAGATTTGACTCGATATTCTTATAGGACCAAGTCCAGGCCTGAAGAATGGTACCGTCGTTAACGGTAGACGACAAGCCGTAGTTATTTGACGCGGACGACTGCGCAAGCATATCCTGATAGGCGGACTGAGCCGTATCAACACTCACGCCCGATACCGCATAAGTACCGGCGACAACCGCGCAGGTACATACAATCAGTACAGCCAGCAATAAGCTGAGAATGCGTTTCACTTTCATATGAATCCTCCTAAAGCCGGATAGAGCGGTATTACCCCAGACTATCCATATTAATAATATAAGTATAGCAAATCAAGAAATCTTATTCAATCCGCTTTTTCTACAAATATTACGCAAAGTTTTTTACATATTAGATAAAAGGAAGAAAGAAATAATGCTATTTTGACTTGCAATATTCACAAAAAGATGCTACAATCTTTCTTGGTGATTCAATATGAAAAAATGTGAGTACTGCGCAAAGGAAATCTCTTATCACGAAATGTACTGTGACGAGGACTGTCAAAGAAAAGCGAACGCATACTATGATCTGAAAGAAAAATTTTCTAAACTCTTTATGATTGTCAACGGTATCTGTGTGCTGTCGATCGGTATCTTTATCTTCGCTTTCTCTTTCTTTCCGGAGTTAGGCTTATACGGCGCGTCCGGCGCGCTGATCATTCTCGGCTTGATGTATTTCTTTCTCCCCTTCCCTCCGGAGATTATGATCAATAAATACAAAATTGAAAAATCTCTCAAAATTTGCCGTATAATTGCCATCGTTTTATTTGTAATAGGCGTTGAATTATTAACGACAGCCATCATCGTATACTGATGAATATATCCTTCATTTTTGCAGAAACTATGTTTACATATCTCTCAGTTTGAGGAGAAATGCAGAAATGGAGGTATTTTTATGCTTGATAAAATTGCGCTGACCCTTCTGATCATCGGCGGCGTCAACTGGGGCTCTATCGGTTTGTTCCAGTTCGATATCGTCGCGTGGATCTTCGGCGGTCAGGACGCGGTATTCAGCCGTATCATTTATGTGATCGTCGCGCTCGCTGCGCTGTGGTGTATCTCTCTGTTGTTCAGAGACAAGACCGAAGCGGGAGACAGAGATTATCACACCAGTATGACATAAAAGAATAAAGTAAAAAAACGGGACTGTGCAAGCAGTCCCGTTAATCATTATAATTTATTTAGTGAGGTACCATTCTGCCCGGTAATCAATTGCTTTCGGAACCGGATCTGGAAACCGCATCTTCATAGACGAAGGAAGCAAGATCGTATCTGACCTGATCCCAGTTATTGATTACAATAACAGACTGGCCGTTATCGGTAGTACCGTAGCTCCAGTTAGGCTGAGTCGGAAGCGACAGCTCCGCCATATCATACTGGAGATAGGTCATCATATTCGACACGAGAAATGTGATATCGCTCTTCTTAAGGTTGGTGGTAATCAAAGGTCCGATCTTGTTGACGATCGCAACCAGCTCCGGAAGCGTAGCGTCTTCTCTGAGACTCTTGATGATCGTTTCGATCAGGTTTCTCTGACGGGAGGTACGGTCCCAGTCATCACCGGAGAAGCTGAAATCGGGATTACCGCCCAGATTTTCCTCGCCGCGGTCTCTTGCGTACCAAAGCGCCTGATACTCGTCGAGATGCACCATCTGCTTCTCTTCATACGGATCATATTCCAGCAGATCCGTATCGTCAAACTGGTCATTAACAATGATCTGCGCGTTGATATACTCGATCTCCTCCAAGGTCAGTTCGATATCGACGCCGCCGAGTTCATAAATGATATCTCTGAAGGAATCAAAGTCAACAACGGCGTATTTATCGACCTTAATTCCGAAATTCGCTTCGATCGTCTTGATGGACAGCGGCACGCCGCCGGTTGAGAACGCGGAATTGATCTTGTTATCGCCGTAACCGGGGATGCTGACATAGGTATCTCTCTGGAAGGACGTCAGCTTGATTTTCTTATTTACCGTATCGATAGACACGAGGATCATCGTATCGGAACGGCCGTAAGGCTCGCCGTTTTCTTCGTCGCCGTGATAATCCTGTCCGAACAAAAGAATATTTAATACGGAAGAGGATGACAGAAGCGAGTTTCCCGCATCCTTCACGGTAACAGTAGATTCCTGCGCCGCGGTCGGATTGGTGTTGGCAACAGGAGGAATAATCTCCTCAAAATTCAAAGAGTCGATGACTTTATAATAACCGACAAAACCTGTACCGACTATCAACATTATAATGGAAAGCACCAGAACAAAAATACGTCTGCCTCTTCCCTTTCTTCTTCTTTTTCTTTCTCTGTCCGATCTCTCGGCAGCAATTCTCTCTGCTCTTTCGGTGGATTGGCGTGAGGAACCGTAAGCTCGCTGAACTTGGCTCGATGAAGAAATATCAACGAAGTCATCGTTTCTTGCCACACTATCCCGCCTTTCTGATAAATTGGATATTTGAAAACATATAATTTTTCATATTAATACCCATACATTATACACCGATATTATTATTATATTTTCCGATAAAGAATATTTAGTCGAAATTCAGAAAAATTTAACAACTTGTAGTAGTTTTGTAACATTCTATGTATATATGTTGTGGAATATAATATTCAGTTGTTGTATTACCGGATCAAAGCTCATCCAAAGTCTTATAAAAAGACGGGAGAAATTCCTCCATAAAAATCTCGAGAGCGGGAAGATTCATCGCGTGCAATGTCTTTTCCGTAGCTTTTTTGGCGTCGTTGAATTCCATATTTCCCATACGGACCTCTTCGATGCATTTGATCAGCGCGGAGAGCTTGTCCGCCGCTTTCACGTAAACCAGCAGCTCTTGATCTGTCGGCGAAACGATATCCTCATACTCTTCTCTGATATCCTCCGGCAGCAAAGAAAGCAGACGCTGTTCGGCGATATGCTCGATTTCTTTATATGCGGATTTGATATCCGCGTTATAGTACTTGATAGGAGTCGGCATATCTCCGGTGATGATTTCGCTTGCGTCATGATAGATGCCGATCACCGCCGCTTTTTCCGCGTCAAGGCTCTCTCCCAGTCTTTTATTTGCAACTGTAACCAGTATGTGTGAGAACATCGCAACCTGCAGACTATGCTCGGAAATGTTCTCGTATTTGGTATTATTCATCAGCCCCCAGCGGTTGATATATTTCATTCTGGAAAGTATCGCAAAAAAACTGCTCATTAAAGTCTGTCCTTTCTCATAAATTTTCATGATATTTTTCGAAATAGATATTTCTTTTTAAAATGAACTGTGATATAATAGATTAGTTTATAATGGATAATTATGGTTATGATCGGATTTATCCCTATCATATCACATTATTCTACTCAGGTAAAGAGTTTTTTCAGGAGGTGAAAGCAGTGACGCCGAGACGTATCTCTCCCCCTCAAAAAAAGAATTACGGATGGATCGCGTTTGTGTCCGGTTTAGGTCTCGCCGCAGCTGTTGTCATCCCTATCATCATATACGGGAACGGATATTTCCTCTATTACGGAGATTTCAACGTTCAGGAAATCCCTTTCTATAAGCTCGCTCACGACGCGATCGCTTCCGGTAGCGCCAAATGGAGTCAGTATACCGATCTGGGAGCGAACTTTGTCGGCTCCTACAGCTTTTATTTGTTGGGATCGCCGTTTTTCTGGCTGTCGATGCTGATCCCGTCGCAGTACAGCGCCTACACGATCGGTCCTCTCCTGATTCTGAAACTGGGCTTATGCTCTTTCACCGCCTATATCTATCTGCGCCGCTACGTCAGAGACAGGAAATTCGCGGTGATCGGCGGTCTTTTGTACGCTTTTTCCGGTTTTTCCGTTTATAACATCTTTTTCTTCCATTTTCACGAACCGATGATTATTTTTCCGTTGGTTCTGGCAGCGATAGATGAATTTCATTATACCAAGAGAAGAGGTCTGGTAGGGCTTTCACTTTGCGCAAGCGCGATCATCAACTACTATTTCTTCTTCGGACAGGCAGTGTTCTGTCTGATATATTATGTCATCAAGCTGATCACCAAAGGATACAAGTTCCGTATCAAAGAATTCCTGCTGCTTGCCTGTGAATGCGTGATCGGAGTGATATCTTCCGCTGTGCTGATGCTGCCCTCTCTGGCGGCGATCATGGGAAATTATCGTCTGGGAGAAACACTCAACGGCTGGGGTGCGCTGCTGTATAATAACACACAGCGGTATCTGCATATTTTTATCAGCTTCTTCTTCCCGCCGGATATTCCCGCAAGACCGAACTTCACTCCGGACTCCAACGCAAAATGGGCATCGGTCGCCGCGTTTTTACCGATTTTCTCCGTTGTTTTTGTCGCGGCGTTCGTCAAAAAAAGAAAAAGAAGCTTTTTTACCATACTGTTCACAGTACTGATCATTATGGCGTTTGTACCGATTCTTAACGCTTCTTTCCAGGCGCTGAATTCGGTTTTCTACACCAGATGGTTCTATATGCTGACGCTGATGATGATCGTGATGACCGTCTACGAGCTGGAGCATATTGAAGAAACCGATTTTAAGAAAGGTTTTATTTTCACCGCTTCTGTCACCGTCACCGTCGCGCTGCTGATCGGACTGATGCCTTATGTACTATATGAACAAGATGGCGTCAAGGTATATCGCTTCGGGATAGAAAAAACCACTTTACGGTTCTGGATCTTTGTCCTAATGTCTGTTGCCGGTCTGGCGGCAGTGCTTTTGAGCTATCTATTCCTCAGAAAGAAGAAAAAGCTGTTTTTCCGGGTGATCTGCGCTGTTTTATGCCTGTTTATTGTCGGCTACAGTGAGTTTTATCTTTTCATTGGAATCAGAGAAACCGATTATAACAAAGATTTTCTTCAGGAATATGCGCTGACATATTCCGACGGCATCTATTTTGATGATATTGACAGCGTTCGTTCGGATTTTTACAGCTCAATGGATAATATCGGAATGTACTGGGGCGTCTCCAATATTCAGGCGTTTCACTCGATTGTTCCCGGCTCACTGATGGACTTTTACAATACTATCGGCGTCAAGAGAGACGTCGGTTCGCGTCCCGAGGCAAAATTCTACGGACTTCGCTCTCTTCTTTCGGTAAAATACCTTTTCACTCAAAACGAAAAATCCCTTTTCGATAAAAACGGTGAAACCGAAATGCCGGATTATGAACCGATCGGTTCGACCAAAGGCTTTGATACCTATGTCAACAAGAACTATATCCCGTACGGTTTTGTATACGACAAATTTATCTGTGAGGAAGAATTCAAAGAAATCTCCGAAGACGTTCAGCATCTTACCCTGCTGAAAGCGATGGTTCTCACACAGGATCAAATGCAAAAGTATAAGGATATCACAGGATATCAAGACGGGATGTATCTAAATCTAAATTCACAATACAGTGAGAAGGATCTGCAAAAGGTCGAAAACCCGGAGTATTCCGACTTTGAAAGTATTACTACCGATTTTTCCTATACGCTTGACGATTACAGAAACGACTGTGAATTGAGAAAAGCGAATACCTGTTCCGATTTCACCTATACAGACGAAGGCTTTAAGGCGACATTTACCAATAACGGCGACGCCAATCTGCTCTTCTTCTCTATCCCATATGACGAAGGATTCAAGGCGTATATCAACGGTGAAGAAGTCGAAATCGAAAAAGTGAATATCGGATTTATGGCTGTCAAAGTAGAGAAAGACTCTGTCAACGAGATAGAATTCAAATATACTACACCTTATCTGAAAGAGGGTATGTATATCTCTATCGCGGGAGGATCCCTGATGCTTCTGTACATTATCCTGACAGGCTTCTTGAGATCCAAGAGAAAATATAAAAGAAAATTCAGAATCAAAAAAGATAAAACGGGGAGGATCATATGAGTTTCGGGGAAAAAATACTGGATTATAAAGATCAGATCATCACCGATTTAGGAGAACTGATCGCGATCAAATCCATTACACACGAAAGAGAGAAGTGCGAAGAAGCGCTTAACTGGATGCTGAATAAAGCGGAGTCTTTCGGATTAAAAACAAAGAATATCAATAACGTCTCAGGTCATATCGAACTCGGCGAAGGCGGCAAGCTGTGCGGCGTTCTCTCCCACCTTGACGTCGTTCCCGAAGGAAACAACTGGGACTCTCTTCCCTTTGAGCTTTCTGTCGGCGACGGAAAAATGTACGGCAGAGGCATTGCGGACGATAAAGGCGCCGCGCTGATCAACCTCTACTGCCTGAAAGCTCTGAAGGATAACGGTGTGATCGGCAAGAATACCGTCCGCGCGATTTTCGGTACAAAGGAAGAGCGCGGAATGGATGATATGGACGAGTACTTCTCCTACGAGCCGATGCCGGAGCTGTCTTTCACTCCCGATTCCAACTACGGTATCTGTAAATCTGAAAAGGGTCTGATCCAGCTCGAGATCTACGCTGATACCCATGACGGTACAACCCTTACTCAGCTTCACTCCGGTAAAGCGCCCAACGCGGTTCCCGATACCGCCTACGCGCTGCTGGACTGTTCCGAAAACGAGGATCATCAGCTGATGCGTCTTGCCGACGCAAAGGAAGGCTCCTTTGAGTTCTACTACACCATTGACGGACTGATGATATTATCCCGCGGAAAAGCGGCTCACGCGATGGAGCCCCACAACGGGCTGAATGCCGCTACCGCGCTGATCGATCTTCTGACCGCCAACTTCGCGATGCCCACACTCGGCTCTGTTCCGAACTTTATCAGTTCCTATATCGGCACCGATACCGACGGCGTAATGCTGGGCATCAAAATGAGAGATAAGGAATCCGGTCCTCTGACCGTCAACATCGGAACCGTACATATCGACGAGGGTTACTCCACCTGTACGATGGATATTCGCTATCCCGTTACCGCAGACGGTGATGAGATCCTCAGAAAAATCAACGAAAAGGCAGAGCGTGAAAATGTTCATATGAAGGTTCTTGAGCATATCAGACCGCTGAACATTCCGGAGGATTCCCGTATTATTCAACTGTTGTCCGAGTCTTATGAAACGATTATGGGCGAAAAGCCTACCCTCTACTCCACCGGCGGCGGCACCTACGCGAAAAAACTCGGCGGAAAAGGCGTTGCGTTCGGCCCCGTCTTTGAGGGTGAACAGTGCAATATGCATAACGCCAACGAAAACCTGAGTGTGGAAAAATTCTTCAAACACGCTCAGATCTGCTGTGAAAGCATCTATAATTTGTATACTAAGGGATGATTTTTTGTCTGCTGAAAAAACGATCAGAAATCAGGCTCGCGCCACTCTGAGAGGAGGATGGATGAAAGCGATCGCCGCCCTGCTGATTCTCTTTGCAGGCGCTGCTTTTGTCGATTGTGTGATTTCACTGTTATCCTTTCTCTTCAATCATGAGAATCAAACTGAATTATGGTTGGATGTTCTGAACTATTCCGTTACCCCTGTCGTCGGATTTATCACCGCCTTTTTGATCTCCCCTCTATTCAACGGCTATATCAGGGTGTTCTACCGCGCCGCTGAGAATAACAGCTATGATATCAGTGATATGTTCTATTACTTTCAAAAAGGCCATTACGGAAAAGCGCTGTCCATTAATATCAATCTGGTACTCAGGATGATCCTGCCGACGATTATTGCGTTCAGTCCTGTGATCATTTACATCATCATCTGTGAAGTAAATGAATACGATTTTCCCGCCATGAGCTTTTTCCTGTTTATCCTTTCGGTTTTATCCACACTGATAACCGTACTCTGGTCATTCAAATACTTTTTGGTATATATCTATGCCGTAGACTTTGAATATCTCAGCGCAAGGGAGCTATTTAAGTTTTCCAAGGAAATGATGAGAGGAAAAACCGGTATGGCGGCAAAGCTTCTTTTCAGCTTCTTTCCATGGCTGCTTCTCAGCTTGACCATCCTGCCGATTCTTTATACGGCGCCGTATATCACACAGGCGATGTGTATCAGCGCAAAATGGATCGCGCGATCCAATATTCCAACAACGCAAGTTCAAGAAGGATAAGAAATGAAAGTTTCACTTTGCACCATCGCTCTCAACGAAGAAAGAGCGCTGAACGGACTGCTCAGAGATTTCAGAGATCAGAGCTATCCCCATAAAAATATTGAAATCATTATGGTAGATAACGGTTCTACCGATAACTCTCTTGAAATCATGCAAGAATTCTGTGAAACGGATAACGGATTCTACAACGTTCAGGTATATCAGAATACATCAAAACATAAAAACCAGGCAGCAGCGTGGAATGTCGCACTGGAACACGCAACGGGCGATATCATCATCCGCGTGGACGCTCATTCGAAAATCCCGAGACACTTTGTCGCGAGGAATGTCTTTAATATTGAAGAAGGCGAGGATATCGTCGGCGGCGGCAGACCGAATATCTGTATGAACCCCAACAAGTGGACGCTGACGCTGCTTGCCGCGGAAGAAAGCCTGTTCGGCTCTTCTGTCGCGGACTACCGGCGCGCGGCGGCTGCCAAGGAATATCATGACAGTCTGTTCCACGCCGCGTATAAGCGCGAGGTATTTGAAAAGGTCGGCGGATTCAACGAGGAACTCGGCAGAACCGAAGACAACGAACTGCATTACCGTATGAGACAAGCAGGCTATAAATTCTGCTGCTGTCCCGAAATCGTCTCGTTTCAGCACACCAGAAACACACTGGACAGGATGATACGACAAAAGTACGGCAACGGATACTGGATCGGACTGACCGCAGGCGTATGTCCCAAATGCCTGTCATACTTCCACTTTATTCCCTTTGTCTTTTTGATCTTTCTGGTCGCCAGTCTGGTGATCTGGATATTCGGTCAGCCGGTATATTTTGCGATCATTACTGCGATGTACACGATGTTTAATCTGGTCAATACCGTCGGCGCGTTTGTGCTGAAAAAATCCCTCAATCCGCTGTTTCTGTTATTGCCGCTGATCTTCCCTGTCCTTCATATCTCTTACGGCGTCGGTACCCTGATCGGACTGATCAAGCTTCCGTTCTGGAAGCACAGTCTGGACGGATCGGCGGAAAGAAGAATCGAAGAAGTCAAACAAGCCGTGATTGAAAACACCAAGCGCAGCGCCGATAAGGAAGAAAGTAATGAGTGATACCCTGATACTCGACCCAAAAACACTGAGAAGGCTTCAGCTCAAAGAGCTGGAGTCGCTGACCTATTTTGATGAGTTTTGCAGAAGAAACGGTCTGACCTACTTTCTGCTCGGCGGATGTGTGATCGGCGCCGTCAGACATAACGGTTTCATCCCCTGGGATGATGATATCGACCTGATCATGCCGCGAAAGCACTATGAAAGAATGCTCTCTCTGTGGAAAGAGCAGGAAAACGAAAATCGTTTCCTTATGCTGTATCCCGACGGAGAAACGATCACGCATAATCCTTTCGCGACCTTGGTAGACACCTCTGTTACCCTCGTCAAGGACAACCAGAGAGATCTTAATATTCCCAGAGGGATCGTCACCGATATCTTCCCTCTCGACGGATGTCCCGACGGAAAAATCAAAAGGTATCTGCAATACTATCACGCGATGGTGTATTCTCTCTTCTCTACCGAGGTGATCCCGTCAAAGCACGGTGGTCTGATCACTTTTGTATCCAAGACGCTTCTCTCAATGTTCAGAAAGAAAGATACCAGAGTCAGAATCTATCAAAAAGCAGAGCGGAAAATGTCAAAATATGATTTTGATACGCATACCTACTGTACCGAGCTGTGCGCGGGACCGCACTATATGCAGAACAAATATCCGCAGGCGGCGTTTGCAAAACCCGTTTATCACGAATTCGAGGGAATGGACGTTCCTCTTCCCTGCGGATATGACGAATATCTGACGATGGCGTTCGGCGACTATATGGCGCTGCCGCCTAAGGAAAAGCAGATCCCGCATCACGACCTGTATCAGCTTGATCTAAACACACCGTATCAAAAGTAATCCAATATCAGCATACAACAATTAAACAGAGTAAAGGAATACGCGTTAAGTGTTCGCTGTACGGGGAGTTGACAGCGAAACGAAAGAGAAGTCTGCGGTGTATTCTTTGCATCCCGCTGTTGCATACGGAAACCTCCTTATGCCATTTTCAGCAGGTTCGGATTATTACTGTCAGGCTAAGGAGGTATTTTTATGTCAATACTCGAAAAGTTCAGAAGATCGTCCAAGGAACTGACCGACGTCAGGGCTCTTGCGGTATGCGCGATGATGCTCGCGCTGAGGATCGTACTGGGGATCTTCGCCAACTTCACCTTAGCCTTTATGCCGTTTGTCAAAATCGGACTGAGCTTTATTCCCACGGCAATTGTCGCCTATCTCTACGGTCCCGTCTGCGCGGCGATCGTATCGGGCACGGGAGATATTCTCGCCATCATCTTTGCCAATCCGACGGCGTTCTCCCTGAACCCGGGGATCACGCTGTGTTATGTTTTTGAAGGACTGCTGTACGGCGTCATCCTCTATGGTTCAGAACTGAAATTCAGAGATATTCTTTTGGCGGAGGGTGCGGTAATGCTTTTGTGCAGACTGCCGCTGAATACGCTGGTGCTGTGCTTCTTGATGAACATACCGTACCCGCAGTTACTCCTATACAGAGCGACGGTTCTGATACCGTTCTCAGCAGTAGAATGTCTTATCATCTGGGCAGGCAGGAAACTACTGTTCAGAGTAAAAAAACAAATCATCCGACAATAAGTTAAGGGAGAGCGTGATGCTCTCCCTTTTTGTGACAAGTAAATTTGATGTCAAATAGTCTTCTTTTTCAATTTGTTAAGTTGAATCACCCCGATGACGAAACCGGGTACGCTGAAACAAGCAGCAACCAAAATGAAGAGATATATCCACCACGTTTCTTTCAAGTCGCCAAAGTTGGCGTGATACAAAACCGTTTTCTCTCCGTTCGATAACGTTTTCATCAAAGTCGCATAACCGCTGTCAAGAAAGAACTGTTTCTTTGCGATATACGTATCATCTTCGCAAATCTTTTTCATCTGTTCGGCACGATAAACAGCGTCTTGGTTTTTGATTGTGATCGGGAATCTCATCATACGAACGATTTCTCCGGTTGGTGAGAACTCGATCCAAATATGATTGGACCCCTCAAACACGACAATATTCTCTCCGTTCCAGTTCATCGAAAAATTGCAGTGTGTGAATGAAAAGCCGGATTGAAATACGCCGTTGTCATATACACAAATGGTACATTTGCCAACATTGGAAACGGTTTTTTGAAGAAAGCCAATCGCGTATATCCCATTCTCTTTGACCGCATAACATTCAAAATTATGACCTTCGGGAGCAGCGGTTACAGGAGTAATCTCTTCTAAACCGCTGCGGATGTTCTCTTCCTCATCCTCTGTCAATGCAATCAAATCGTACTCATCTGAAAGGTCAGCAGCAGTAACGCCGGTCACAGAGCATATTATCAGAATCAGTATTAATAACATTGAAAAAATAGTTTTATACAGTTTCATTATGATACTACGGAAATTGCTAACACAGACAAACAGTGTAATGGAGGGATCGATATACTTATTCTTTGATATCGGTTACCAGCTCTTTGACGGAAGTCGCAAGACCTGCAACGCCCTGTAAGTCGGAGGGGATGATCAGCTTGGTCGCCTTGCCGTCGGCTACCTTTTGCAGAGCCTCCAGCGACTTGAGCGCGATAACCTTCTCGGAGGGATCCGCCTCGGAGAGCATTCTTAATGCGTCGGCATACGCCTTCTGAACAGCGATGATCGCCTGGGCTTCACCTTCCGCCTCGCGGATCTTGGTTTCTTTCACAGCGTCCGCCTTTAAGATCTCAGACTCCTTCAAACCTTCGGCTACCAGAATCTGGGAACGCTTCTCGCCTTCTGCGTCAAGGATTCTTGCTCTTCTCTCACGCTCGGCTTTCATCTGCTTCTCCATCGCGTCCTGAATCTCTCTGGGCGGAAGAATGTTCTTAAGCTCTACGCGGATGACCTTGATGCCCCAAGCGTCTGTCGCTTCATCAAGGATGATGCGGATCTTGTCGTTGATGGTATCACGGGAGGTCAGGGTCGAGTCAAGCTCCAGATCGCCGATGATGTTTCTCAGCGTTGTCGCGGTCAGGTTCTCGATCGCGTCCAGCGGTCTCTCCACGCCGTAGGTATAGAGCTTGGGATCGGTGATTTCAAAATAGACGACGGTGTCGATCTGCATCGTAACATTATCTCTGGTGATAACCGGCTGGGGCGGAAAGTCCACGACCTGTTCTTTCAGCGATACCTTTTTGGAGATACGGTCGATGAAAGGGATCTTCAGATGCAGACCGGTTCCCCATGTCTGATGATAGGCGCCGAGGCGTTCGATCACAAAGGCGTGCGCCTGCGGAACGACCTTGATGTTTCTGACGATGATGATTAAAAGTATCAAAGCAACAATGCCTAAAATAATATAGCTGATAACTGACATATTGATTTCCTTTCTTATATTTCTTCAGTAGAATTATTCTCTGCTTCTACGATTAATTTGACTCCTTCAATTAAGAGAACTTTTACCTTTTGATCTTTTGCGATAACAGAATTGTCAACGCTTTTTGCCGTCCACTTGGAAGAACCGACTCTGACTAAGCCCTGCGCTTTTTCGTTATCGATCTCCTCTAAGACAATACCGGTCTGACCGATGTATTTGTCGGAGTTGGTCGGCTGGGTATTCTTTTCTTTGATCCTTTTGACGATCGGTCTGGTCAGCACAAGCGTCAGAACCGTCACGCCGAGGAATATACCGATCTGGATCAGGATGTTGTCCGTGATCAGCGATGTGATACATGCTGCCAAGCCGCCCGCCGCGAACCAGATAGATACGAGCTGAACGGTGGCAGCCTCCAGCATCGCCATCACTACCGTAAAGATCAACCAGAATATTGTCATCCACTCATCTCCTTAGATGTCATAATCCTTAAAAATCGCCTCTGTATGATTAGTATGCTCCACAGGGCGGTATTTCTTCTCGTTTTTCTTTCTGATAATCGTGGAAATAATCAGCACCGCCAGAACCGGTACAAATATCCACAGCAGATAATATTTTCCGAATACGAGAGAAAGCACGGAGAAAATCACCATCAACACGGACAGGATCACTGTCAGCACAACGATTCCGGAGGGCTTGACGCCGCCGTAGACCTCGTTGATGCGGTCCGAAGGCGAAAGCTCAATACGGTTCATATTTCTCTCTCTGTCACCGGGTAAATTTTTGTTATCAATCATTATGATCACCTCTGATCAATTTCATACAAGGGTTATAATATTCTTTAAAACTTACAGGCTTTGCCTGCAGCTTTTCATACATCAGAAAAAACTTTTGTATTCATTTCATTTTTTTAAGTTGTTTTTTGACGCCTTTGATGATGAAGATCGGGATGATAATCACCATGTTCAAAGCAGCGAAAACCATTAATAATCTGACAACATAGCTATACATCGGCATTTCAAATATCAGTTCACGATCGGATGACGGACTGATTTTGTATACTTTTTCACGCAACAAGTGATTTTCCATAACATACTTTGTTCCGTCAGACGCGGTATAGCTTCTTGGATTAATGTAGTTCATATAATGAGAATAATCAGAATCATCATATTCTTTCATTATTTCGCCGAATAAATCCATTATAATCACATCACTGCTTGCAAACTCTATGATGCTGTCATCTTTGATCGTAAAGCTGTATCCTCTGTTAGTATTCGCCGAAAGGCATCTTACAAACTCGCCGTGACTGTCGTATACCTTGATATGATATTCTTCTCCGATATAGATGTTGCCGCGGCTGTCAGCCGCCAATCCTTTATAACTGATACAAGTAGAAGCGCTCAGAACAAATGCGACTATGTCGGCAAAAATGATCAGCGCCAGAACATAATACCATATCAGATATTTTTTCATATCATTTATATCAGTCAGTCACACTGCCGATATCGATGATGGTGCCGGAGCCTCCTGTCACCTGCGGCAGCTCACCGTTCCACTTCTCGATCTTCTTGTTCTCGATGACCTCCGCCGTAAGGGACTGAGCGATGGTCTTGTTCGCTTCTGCTTCGCCTTCCGCTTTGATCTTCTGGGCTTCCGCCTCGGCTTCGGCGTTAGTGATAGCGGTCTGCTTCTCGGTCTCCGCTTTCAGAAGCTGCTGCTGGGCGACCTGCTTCTCTTCGATCGCTGTGATAAACGCCTCGGAGAAGTCAAAGTCGATAATGTTGACGTCCGTGATATACAAGCCGATATCGTTAAGTTTTCCGTTAAGTCCCTCTACCAAGCCGTCGGAAATCAGCTGACGGTTGGTAACGGTCTCTTCCGCAGTATAGGTAGCGGTGATCGCTTTGAGCACTTCGTTGACCGCAGGAGTTACCAGAACGGACTCGTAGTCTGCACCGATGTTCTTATAGATGCTGTCGGACTTCTTGGTATCGACACGGTAGTTGATTGCCAGAGTGGTATCAACGCTCTGTAAGTCTTTGGAGAAAGCCTCGGTGTTGACCTCCAGCTTTCTGATACGGTTGTCGATCACGACAACTTGCTGCACAAAGGGAACCTTAAAATGCACGCCCTCCTGCAGAACGCCTTCGTTGACCTTGCCGAGTGTTACGACGACGCCCGTGTGACCCGGCCCGACGACGGTAAAGCAGCTGAACACAAGGATCAGCACAACAATGATACCCGCAATCGGGATAATGATCTTCTTAGCGTTTATTTTCTTAGTATTGTTTTCCATTTAATAGAACCTCTTTCATATTATCGGAGCTTCTGAAACTCCTCGTCACATTTTTTCTTAAACATTCCTGAGATATAGGCATAAGCCATAACCGTCAGCGCCTTTCGGATACGGATGAGCGACATCTCGTCGGGAGGCTCGTAATCTTCTGTCGCTTTCACAATCAGCAGATCGATCTCTCTCTCAACAAATACGTTCTCGCTCACACCGCCAATCAAAGAACAAAAGATATCATATAACGCTTCTTCCGAAATGATATCGTCGGACTCATCGTCGGTATCGCCGTTGATGAATCGCAGCAGCTCCCCTACCCTGTCGATCTGCATACTGTCGCGGAGCGCTGAAATCAGCAGGATCCTCGCCAGATGGCGTTCCCTGTAGAGCTTATTCACCGGGTGCGGAACAAATCCTCGCTTGACCCAGTTCTGGATCGTGGACGTCTCCAGTCCGGTCAACGTGCATACCTGAGAAAGCGTCAGTCCGTCTGTCGCTCTGATCAGCGGCGCAAAATACGAGAAACCGATATTCTCATCCGTATAAGAGATTTTTGTACCGGGAATCATTTTTCTACACAATAACCTCACCTCTTGTTCAAGTTTACCTGATTATATCACGAGTTCATATGACTGTCAATAGAGTTCCAATGAAATGTTGCACAAATCGGAAGCACGTAATTTGGCGAGATTGACAAAACCCATCCTATTCAGTATAATGGGAATGTAATCTAATAAGCACCTAAAGTATATATTAATGGAAAATTGAAAATGGAAAGTGGAAAATGAAGGGTCGCTTCGCTCCGAATTGTAATAGTTATGGATAATATCATTGAAAAGAAAAGCTTTGATTTTGCAATCAGGATTATAAAACTTTATAGATACCTTGGCGATAAAAAGAAAGAGTATGTCCTTTCCAAACAGATTCTGCGATCCGGTACAAGTATCGGCGCAAATATCGCTGAGGCGCAACAAGCTCAAAGTAAAGCAGACTTCGTTTCAAAAATATCTATCGCTCTAAAAGAAACTACCGAAACCAAGTATTGGCTGAGATTGCTCAACGCATCTGATTATCTTAACAATGTTGAAATCAAAACCATATTAGAAGATTGTGTTGAAATAGAAAAAATCCTAACATCAATACTGAAGTCAAGCAAAGAATAATTTTCAATTTTCAACTTTCAACTTTCAATTTAATAAGCACCTGTGGTGGAATTGGCAGACACGCCAGATTTAGGTTCTGGTCCGCGAGGGTGCAGGTTCAAGTCCTGTCAGGTGCATACGAAGAAATGACCGCCAAACGGAGTATTCTCTGTTCGGCGGCATTTTGCTTTACATATGATAACCGTAATAAAATGACTGTTCTGCATCTATTATCCCGCGCATCTTTTTGTTGTCATCGGTATTATCAGAGTCGCATTACACGACAATATTTCTATTATATTTTAATATACTGTTTTAGATCATTTATACAAAAGACGCCGCAGTTCCAATGAAAAGGCGCTGTGAAGAAACGAAGCTAAAAGCTTCCGACTTCACAGCGCCCTCTTTTTTGCAGCAGTTATGTGGAAAAATGTTGAAAAAACCGTACACTTCCCCTTACCCCAAAAGAACAGCTCTTTGAATGTCACGCAGCC
>JAFRCW010000043.1 GCA_017404145.1 Ruminococcus sp.
CAGTTTTCGCATATTCTCACCCTTTCTGATCCCGGATGTCGGTTGTTGGTTGTCAGTTGTTGGTTGTTGGTTGTTGGTTGTTGATGAGAACACCTTCTACAAATGGGTGAGGGTGAAACCCTCCCATCTCTCGTCACTCTTCACTCTGCGCTCTGCACCCTTCACTCTGCACCCTGCACCCTGCACTCTGCACCCTGCACTCTGCACTCTGCACTCTGCACTATTTAATGTCTTCCCCCATATCCGTCGTATACAGCCATTCGATCCTGTCGCCGTCTGTAAGGGTATACTGCGTACAGCCGACAGAGGGGGTGACGCCGTTTACCCGATACATCCAGCCCGATAACTCTCCGTAGTCGAATTCATAGATATGGTTGAGCGCGCGCACATAGCCCGAACCCGCTGAGAAGTCCATCGGAATGTCATATTCCTTGGAGGCGTCGAGCAGGATGTCATAGACCGTCTCTCCTTCGCTGTAGGAAAAGTCCGTCTGCGGCAGGATGACGCCGTCGGATGGGATATATTTGTTATCGGAATCTTCAACGGTATCGCAGAGGATCGAGAGCGTGACCTGTCCCGCGATATGCTCCTTCTGCTCCGTCTGAGAGTAGCTCTCCTTTGAGGAAAAGTCCGTCAAGAGGATAAAGAGGATCAGTACAGCTGCGATCGCCCCGATGAAGATGTAGTTTTTGATATTGCGTTTTTTGAGGATGTACAGTACCGCGCAGAGGATCAGTCCCGCCGCGATCACACAGAAGATCACCGGCAGCTTATAGCCGCCTTTCGCGGGAGACGATTCATCCTTCGTTGCCGTGTTTTCTGTTGCGGCGTCCTGCGGGGTGCTTTTCTCGTCTTGGGTGGACGGATGCTGTGTTTCGGCGGCGGACGTCGGACTTTGCGTCGGCGCGTTTGTCGCCGCCTGTGTAGGCGCGTCAGAGGGTGCGGCATTCGCTCCGCCGTCCTCATAGATGATGATGTTTTCGATGTGATGGATAAATACCTCGTCGCCGCCCTCGTCGTCATAGTAGCTGTAGTCGTCATCTGACGGCGGGATATAGTCGCTGCCGTTATCTCTCGACGGCTTGACGTTCTCGGGGCTTCTGCGGTCAATGAGGTAGAGACTGTCCTGTCCGTTTATCATACGGAGATACGCGACCAGCGAGTAGTACGCCTGAACGGTGGCGCTCCCGTCGGCAGAGCCGCCCTTGGTGTGCGCAAAAGAGCCGTCTGCGAGACGGTAGCGCATCATCCCGTCGAGTACACAACAGCCGTTTTTAATAAACCGCTGATCGGTGTTCGCGTCAATGCCCAGACAGGAGAGCGCCGTCAGCACCTGCGCAGTGGATTCGCAGTTCTCGCCGCCGAATCCGTAGTAGCCGCCGTCGTCTCTTTGGGATGAGGAGAGCAGTTCGAGCGCGCCGTCTATCGCTTCTTCCACATCGGAATACTGATGATAGTGGGGCGCGAGCGCCGATAGCGCCATCGCGGTTACATCGGTGTCAAAACGGCTGCCCATCACCGCCCAGCCGCCGTCAGAGGTGCGCAGAGAAAGCAGATCATAAATCACGCCCTCTGCGGTATAATAACGGCTCGTATAGCCGTTGTTCAGCAGATGCAGACCGTAGATATAGCTCATCACACCCTGCTCGCCGATCGAGTTGTTCAGCGTGTCAGAGATAAAGCCCGAGGAGCTGTTTGCGCAGATCAGCGCGAGAGCGTATTTTTGTCTCGAGGTTGCGGAGTAGATGTCGTTGGCATCAATATATTGAAGCAGAGCGCTTTCGTAGGAAGAAAAGTCATAGTCCGAGCTCTGGGCGAGACCTAAGACGTACCATTCCGCGTCAGTCCCTGCCTTCTCGGTCAGATAGGTGTTGATGAAGTCCTGTTCACTGCTTACGCCCGCCTGATTTTCCTTGTACGCCAAAATACCGTCGGCGACGTTCTGCGCGTCAGCGACGGTGAATGCGGCGGTATGAAAGGAAAAAACCGGAGCTGACAGCGCTAAAAGTATCAGCGCTGTCAGCAGAGAAAGAACTTTTTTCATCTTATTGTACAATCGGCGTGCCGTCAAGCTCGCAGATTTTCGCTTTGTATTTCTGGATACGGGTCGCGTCCATGACGGAGACAACGCCGTCGCCGTCTACATCGGATACCGAGAGGTCGATCCTCTCTTCATCAATGAGACTTGCCTTGTATTTCTGGATAGTGGTAGCGTCGATCACGGTGACAACGCCGTCCCTATCCGCGTCGCCTAAGATCGGAGCAACGTTGACGACCATCACGGGAGGGGTGATAACCGCGGAATACGATATCGCCGAGACAGTGTGTTCGCCCGGGGTGGTGAAGCTGATCGCACCAATACCGTCCGCATCGGTGACAGAGGAGGTCTCTTCACCGTCGATCGTGATGACAGCGTCTTCAAAGGGTACGGCGACCGGCTGCCAGTTTTCATCAAAGGTGACTGTCATCAGCTTTACCTCATAGACCTCACCCAAAGGTATTTCTGTGTAAGGACGATCAAAGTAGACATACTGATCCGACCATGTTTTGGCGTCTTGATAGATCCACGCATAGACGGTATCACCGTTGTTCAACTCGTCGTCCAAGGAGTAAGCGGGCAGGTCGTTGACATAGTAGCCAAAGGCTCCGCCGTTTTTAACGCCCCACAGCTTCTCTAAAGAGGTACCGTACTGCTCGGTATGCTTGACCTCATAGCCTGCGGCGGCGCCGCCCTCATACAGCCTGTCGTGCGCGATAAAGAGCGCGTCACTGATGGTGAACTTGCCGTCCTCGTCGGTATCATAGAGGGTGATCCTCTCCCAAATCGCCTGCAGCTGTCCCTTGTCGTCACTGATCGTGACGGATACGGTGGGGAAGGAGGCGTTGACATACATTCTCGGAGTAGTGATGGTCATTGTATCGGATCTTGCCGAGTAGATATGCACCTTTGCGTCGGGAGTGACGGTGAAGCAGCCGTTTTCATCGGTGATTACGCCGGTGTCCTCACCGTTGTCGGTAATCATCGCACCCTCTACGGGAACGGATACCGGCATCCAGTTTTCATCAAATTCGATTGCGCAGAGTCTGCCGGTGAACGCTCTGCCGGCAACAGCCTCGTTGATGTGCTCGTTGTTCTCAAAGTAGCAGTATGTATCCGTCCACTTTACGGTGTCCCGATAGATCCATGCGTAGAGATGGTCGCCGTTAAAGAGGATGTCGTCAAGAGAGTAGGCGGGCTTGTTGTTGACATAGTAGCCGTAGGAGCCGCCGTTTTTGACACCCCAGAGCTTTTCGAGAGAGAGTCCGTACTGCTCGCTGAGAGTTGCCTCAAAGCCTTCTTTCGCGCCGCCCGGATAAAAGCGGTCGTGGATGTTTTTCAACGCTGCGTAGATCGGCATACCGTTATCTTCTATCGAGATAGGCTCGTCGGGCACCACGATCTGACCGCTGCCGTCCGCGATCGTGACATAGACGGTATACTCGCTCACACCGTCCGCAAACGCCGTAACCGACAGCGCAGAACACGCCAGTATGACGCACAGCAAAATGCAAATCATTTTTTTCATTTTTACATTACCTCACTTATGAAAATAGATTTATCGGCAGACGAAAAAGAAAAGCCCTTTCCGAAGAAAGAGCGTAAGGAACAAATCCTGACCCTGACGGAAAGGATGTTCTGCTCCCCCTTCTCGCCAAAGCGTTCACAACTATCGGAAAATACGGCAGGTCTCCCGGCTTAGATGAAGCAAAGATTTTGCGCGGACGCCGCCTTCTCAGTTTCCCAATGGCATATGGCGTCCTCTTCTCATCACGGTAGTGGCGGCTGCTCCGGACTCGAACCGGATTCCCTTTTCAATCACTCAGCATACAACTGGCAATACCGTATTTTCGATTCATTTTTCTCTATTATACCAGACTCTCTCAGTCCTTGTCAATGACATCCTCGATGATTTTGACCGCGTTTCTGACGCAGTCCTCGCAGGAGCAGAGGACATAGCCGCTGTAAAATCCTTTTAGCTCCGCGCAGACGGTCTCGTGACACATCTCCTTGAAAGAATCGTAGACCGCTCCCGCGCTTTTTCTCAGAGGGCCGCGCGAGCCGCCGTCATAGGTCAAAAGTCCGAGCATCATCTGAGCGCCTACCAAAGCGCCGCAGTTTCCTTTCATATTGCCCATCCCGAGCCCGAACGGAGCGCCGAGGATGACGAGCGTATCTCTGTCAAGAGAGGTCTTGTCCTCAAAGGCAAGCAGCACCGCCTGACAGCAGTTGAGACCCGAGTGCTTATATTCTACCGCAAGTTCATGTCTGTCCATAGGATCAGTCCTTTGTATATGATAATATCAATATACCCTATTTTTTACATCCGGTCAACTTTTTTTAAAAAATTGTAAAATACCTCTTGACATATAATACTATGCGTGATATAGTATTATGCGAAGGGAGGTACAAAATGGATATACAATTAAAACGTGGATTATTAGACGTTTGTGTTCTCGCAGCGATCAAGAACGAGGATTCCTACGGTTATAAGATCATCAAGGATATGCAGCCGTATGTCAAGCTCTCGGAGTCGACGCTCTATCCGATCTTACGAAGGCTGGAGTCGACAGGGATGCTCAGCGTTCGCTCGGCGGAACATAACGGCAGACTGAGGAAATATTATCATATCACTCCCGCGGGTCTTCAAAGGATAGAGGACTTCAAGAGCGAGTGGAAAGAAATGATTTCGATTTATCATTTTGTCGTGAGAGGAGAGGAAGAACATGAATAAACAGGAATTTCTGTCGGCGCTGACCGAGCGGCTCAGCGGCTTGCCGGCGGAGGATATCGAAAGATACAGGGAACTGTATTCTGAGAGTATCGACGACCGTATGGAGGAAGGTTTCTCTGAGGAAGAAGCGGTAGCGGATTTAGGTGTGCTTGACGACATCGCCCGGCAGATCATTAAAGAAACGCCCATGACCAAGCTTGTCAAAGAGAAGTTCAAAACCAAGAGAGAGCTCAGAGGCTGGCAGATCGCTTTGATTGTGATTGGATCGCCTCTGTGGATCGCGGTGGGCGCAGTATGCTTCTCTCTGCTTTTGACGCTCTTTATTCTGCTGTGGGTAGCGGTACTGGTGATATACGTGCTGTTTCTCACCTTCTGTGCCTGTTCTCTGGCGCTGCTGCTCGCGACCGTTTTCGCGGCGGTCAAAGGAAGCGCTCCTCCGGCGCTGTTGTGCTTCGGTTCGGCGCTCTTCTGCATCGGCTTATCGATCCTGCTGTTCTTTGGCGCGATAGGGACAACCAAGGGCGTCATCAAGCTCTGCGGAAAGATATTACTCGGGATCAAAACCCTTTTTGTGGGAAAGGAGAAAACACAATGAAAACAGGAGTCAAGGTTTTACTATTTGTTGCGATCGGTGCGATCGTTTTAGGTATCGGCATTTGTGTGCTGGGTCTGTCGATCGGCGGATTTAACTTACAGAATTTTTCGCTTGGGGAGGCGGCTGCATTGGAGACAAAAAGCATTACGGTAAAAGACAGCTTTTCATCCGTTGATGTGGAGATGGAAACCGGCGATATCTATTTTGTACCGTCCGCGGACAGCAGCGCTTCTGTAGAGGCGAATACGACGGAGAAGACGGAGTTTTCCGCCGAGGTGCGTGAGGGCACGCTCTTTATCGTATGCAAGAAAGGAACGAAGTGGTACGAGAGGATCAGCCTGTTCGGCGGCGCTCATGAGAAGCTGACCGTGACTATTCCGGTCAAGGATTACGCACTTTTGAATATTCAGGCGACGACAAGCGATATCCATATCCCCGCTGACTTTACCTTTGAGAACGCAGCGGTCAAATGCACGACCGGCGACGGCGAGTTTGCCGCCAATGTCAAAGAGAAGCTCAGCTACGATGTTGTGACCGGCGATCTTTCGATCTCCAAGACCCAGCCCAAGGAGCTTGCGGTAAAATGTACCACCGGCGATATCAAAATCTCCGACGTGAATTGCGACAATCTGACCGTTACCGGCACCACCGGCGACCTGACCTTTGCCAATACCGTAGCAAAGCAGGATATCGGGATCAAGCTGACCACCGGAGATGTAAAATTCTCTTCCTGTGACGCGAAGAATATGACCGTTAACCTCGTCACCGGCGACGTAACCGGTACGCTGCTCTCCGATAAGGTGTTCAAAGCAAAGGCTACCACCGGCGATGTAAAAGTCCCCGATACCGTCTCCGGCGGCAACTGTGAGATCAGTCTGGTGACAGGCGATATCGATATCAAGATTGAAAAATAAAGATCTCCATAATAAAAAGTAAAGTTTTCATAACAGAAAGAGCGCCGTGTTCACACGACGCTCTGATTTTCTTATTCCGCTTCTTTCTTTTTATCCAGCAGGGAGAATTTGGATTCGGTTCCCTTGAACAGCCTTTTGATGTTCTCTTTGTGTCTGTAGATGAGGAACAAAGTCGAGATACTGACGATCGCGATCACCCAGATGCTGTCCGCGCCGAAGAGCGCGAGCGTGATCGGACATGACAGCGCCGCGACAATCACGGAAAGGGACATATATTTTACGGTGAACAGCAGGATCATCATAATGCCCATCGCGATCAGACCGACTCTCCAGTCAATGAAGAAGATCGCCGCCGCCGCGACGAGGAATGCCTTGCCGCCGTCCAAGTGATACCAGACGGGGTAAGCGTGTCCGAGCATAGCGAACAGTCCCGTAAAGGCGACGCCTAACTGATAGGACAGACCGAGCAGGTCAAACAGGTATCCGAACACCAGACACAGTACGACCGACTTGAGGATATCCAGCACAAACACGAACCACGCGTATTTGGAGCCGAATACTCTCTTAAAGTTGGTAAAGCCCGGGTTCTTAGACCCCAGCTCTCTGATATCCTGATGATAGATCAGCTTGGAGAGAACGATAGCAGGATTGACGCCCGATAACAGATAGGCGCATACCGCCGCGATAAAGAAAATGGCGATTTTCATAAAATACTCCGTTAATGATAGATGATAAATGATCAGTGAAGGTTACTCGCGTTGCTCAGACAATTACTTTTCATTTTTCATTCTTCATTTTTCATTGCGGTCGCAGACCGCTTTTATCCTTCAAAGGTGACTTCTTTGCCGAACGAAAAGACAGCGAGCGCCTCGGGTCCGATGGACGCGCCGATGATGGGTCCGATATAGCCGATGTAGATCTCCTTCGGATGGATCTTCTCTTCAACAAGCCTCTTGATCTGTTCGGCTTCTTCCTGTGCGTCTGCGTGAGCGATATAAACTCTCTGATTCTCGGGATCGATCATGGTATCGGCGAGCAGGTTGACAAGCTCTTCAATAGATTTTCTTCTGCCCTTGACCTTTTTGATCGGCGTCTGGGCGCCGTTCTTGTCGGCGATGATGATGGGCTTGACCCCGAGCAGGTTGCCGAAGAACGCGGAAGAACCGGTGACTCTGCCTGCCTGCTTCAACGCGTCTAAGGAATGGACGGTGACGAACTCGTTGACTTTCTTTCTGTCAGCCATGGTCTTGGAATAGACCTCTTCAACCGAAAGCCCCTGATTTCTGTATTCGGCGGCGCGGATCGCGACTGCACCCTCGCCCATAGAGGCGTTGAGAGAGTCGATACAGAAGATAGCAGCGTTGGTCTTTTCCATGATCTTCTTCGCGACTACCTCGGCGGTGCCGACAGAGCCGGACTGCTTGGAGGAGCATGCAATATAGACGATGTCATAGCCTTCCTCGGCGTACTTCAAGAAGATACGCTCAAATTCCGTAGCGGGAACCTGCGTGGTCTTGATTCTCTCACCGTTTCTCATCGTATCGTAGAGCTCCTTGGGAGTGTACTCTTTGAAGTCGAGATCCGCGACGGTTTCTTTGTCGTGATAGACAGTGTTCATTCTCGCGTAGTCAATGTCGTATTTGTCTCGGAGGTCTTTGCCGAGATCACAGCAGGAGTCGGATAAAATTTTGATCGGTCTCATAATAGTGGTTCCTTTCCTATACTAAAGTTTACACTACAATGATACCCTTTTCCGTGTCTATAGTCAATGCAACAATAGTAGAAAATGTCACAGTTGTGTATTTTCTATTTTGTGTATTTTGAATAGTGCTTTACGAATTGATCGAGAGGGATATCCGGCGTCAAGCTGCGGTTTTTCAGAAAACCGAAAATATCTCTTGCATTTTTGAAAGAAATGTGATACTATATCAATTACGGAAATTCCGTAAAACCTTATGCGCCGGTAGCTCAGCTGGATAGAGTGTTTGGCTACGAACCAAAAGGTCGGGGGTTCGAGTCCCTTCCGGCGCGCTTTTAGAGGCTTAGTCCCATCTCGGGACTAAGCCTCTAAACTTTTTTACCACAACAGAGCAGAGGAAGGGACTCGAAGGCGAGTGTGCGAAGATGTAAGCGTTAGCGCACATCTGACGCAAAAACGCCATAGAATGGCGTTTTTAGGCTGCCGGGTTCGACAGCCTTATTTTCTTTACAAATTTCAGAACGATCCATCATCATACGATTGGCGATCTTTTTGCTTTATATGAGAATGTTTTTTGAAGAATCCAATATCAAGTTGTTTGTCGCTGAATTTTTTAAAATACTCCTTCGTTTTTGACCACAATTCTGACCACAAGAGAAAAATATACGAGAGCGCTAACCACCTCATATTTCTTTATTTAACGGGGTATATTTTAATTTTTTATAAAAACTTACCCTCTTAACTTGATTATTTCACTATGTTCGGTTATAATAGATCCAGAGGTGAAAGATAATGAACAAGCTATTCAAGCGTGAAAACTATCTGAAGAAGATACGCGGGTTTTATAACGATACGGAAACGATCAAGGTCATTACCGGCGTCAGACGATGCGGCAAGTCCAGCCTTATGCAAACGGTCAAGGAGGAATTAACAGATCAAGGAATACCTTCCGAGGCTATTATTTATCTGGATTTAGACAGCCGAAAATACAGAAGTATCAAGACTGATACGCAACTGGAGCAGACAATAGATTTTCTTTCCGATTTTGACGGAATCAAATACCTGTTTATTGATGAGATACAGAACGTAGTCGGCTTTGAAGAGGTGGTCAACGCTTTCAGAGGAGAAGGCGATTATTCTATTTTTATCACCGGTTCTAACTCTTATCTTCTCAGCGGTGAACTGACAACAAAGCTGACCGGAAGATACATCGAGTTTGAAATGTTTCCGCTCAGCTTTGAAGAATACCTCGAGATGAAAATGTTTTACGGTCAGACAGTTAACGCAAACCTTGTGATAGAACTGAACAATTATTTGCTGGAGGGCGGTTTTCCTAAGGCGCTTCAATATCCGTCGATTTCCGACAAAAGAACATATGTCAAATCCGTTATCGACGAGATCTTTGAAAAGGATATCAAGCGTCGCATTAAGATTCGCAACAGCGAAGCCTTCCAAAGAGTTCGCAAATATATCATCAACAACTTCGGTTCGACAACGAGCATCAGCAACATTCTGTCTGACTTACAGAAGGCAGGGATAGTTATTAAGCGAGAAACGCTCAACAGATATATTCGCGCATTGACAGACGCCAAAATTATGTATGAATGTGACCGCTTTGACCTGAAATCAAGAAAGTCCATCTCAGGTGAAAAAAAATATTATTTAGCGGATACCTCTTTTTACTTTGCAATTAATACCGATAACCGAATCAATTACGGCCCCGCTTTGGAAAACATTGTTTTCGTCTATGCAAAAAGCAAGGATTACTCTGTCAGTATCGGACGTATAGGCAAACTTGAATGTGATTTTATCCTTCGGGATAATCAGATGAATTATGCATATCTGCAAATCGCTTATACAATCAATGAAAGCAAAACTACCGAGGACAGAGAGTTCGCGCCGCTCGAAGCAATACGGGACAATTATCCGAAATTTGTTATGACGACCGACTATCTGATGCAAAACAGAAACGGTATCAAACACGTGAATATTATGGATTATTTGAAAAACGGTCAACTTTTCTGATGTTGATATGAGTACTTTTTTATCCGTCTTTTGACCACAATTCTGACCACAACAGAAAAATATACGATAGCGCCACAGAGCAGCGGACGGATAATCTTCGTCACAGCGCCGCACAAGAGTAAATGATACGGCGCCAAACGTACGCATTTTACACAATTTTTCGCAGCCGCTTAGCGCTACGAACCAAAAGGTCGGGGGTTCGAATCCCTTCCGGCGCGCTTTTAAAGGCTTGGTACCTTTTTGGGTACCAAGCCTTTAAACTTTCTACTACAACAAAGCAGAGGAAGGGACTCGAAGGCGAGTGTGCCAAGTCGTAAGCCGCGCGCACGACGCAGGCAAAAACGCCATAGAATGGCGTTTTTAGCGAGAGCGCAGCTGACACTGATCGAGTTTGACTTCGGCAACAAGCGGGGCAGATGTTCTCGGGTTGATACAACATACTTCTGGCGCGCCAAAGCAAAAATCCTGTCACAACTTGGCAGGATTTTTGCTTTGTATTAATGTCTTTAGACAGTGCCGCTCGCTAGAGCGGTACAAACAACCACCCGCTATGCGGGTGCGCGTCGAAAGTTATACAAAAACTCCCCGATCTGCTACAATGAGGATGTTCAGGCCTTATTGCAGAAGAAAGGAGAG
>JAFRCW010000005.1 GCA_017404145.1 Ruminococcus sp.
AAATCTTCCTTGCTTTGGTGTATAATTGATTTCGGTGTTATTGTTCACAAACTTATTATACCACAACAGGCACATAACCGTCTATGCTTTCGGTTATGTGCCTGTCTGTTTTTTGGGGGACTGTTTTTTCACAGCCCCTTCTTATCTCAGTTTGGATTTATTTGGATTGAGGATATCACGCCTCGTTGTCCTCCGCTTTTCCTCGAATAACTCCTGTTCGACTAACCATTCAACGGGCTTTCAGCCCTTATGAACGGTCCCGTCTCACCCGTCGTTATTTGAGGGCTTTGGACCTCGGACGCTTAAATCAGACAACACCCTGAGCGAGCATAGCTGTCGCGACTTTCTCGAAGCCTGCGATGTTGGCGCCGACAACATAGTTGCCCTCGAAGCCGTACTTCTTCGCGGCTGCGTCGAGATTGCGGAAGATGTTGACCATGATGCCCTGCAGCTTCTGATCGACCTCTTCAAAGGTCCAGGACAGTCTCTCGGAGTTCTGGCTCATCTCAAGAGCGGAGGTAGCAACGCCGCCTGCGTTCGCCGCCTTACCGGGAGCGAAGAGAACGCCGTTTTTCTGGAAATACTCGGTAGCTTCCAGGGTGGTGGGCATATTCGCGCCTTCGGCGACTGCTAAGACGCCGTTTGCGACCAGCTTCTTCGCGTCCTCAATATCGAGCTCGTTCTGTGTCGCGCAGGGAAGACCGATATCGCACTTGATATCCCATACGTTAGAGCCTTCCGCCTTCTTGTCATGATAGACAGCGGAGGGACGGGCAGCAGCATAAACATCTAAGCGGGCGCGCTTGACTTCCTTGACTTCCTTTAAGAGAGCGACGTCGATGCCGTCCTCATCATAGATCCAGCCGGTGGAGTCGGAGCAGGTGACAACCTTCGCTCCGAGCTGCTGCGCCTTCTGGATCGCATAGATCGCAACGTTGCCTGCGCCGGATACGCAGATGGTCTTGCCGGCGATATCGATGCCGTTGGTCTTAAGCATCTCGTCGGTGAGATATAAGAGACCGTAGCCGGTAGCCTCGGTTCTTGCTAAGGAACCGCCGAAGGTGAGGCCCTTACCGGTGAGAACGCCCTCATAGAGGTTGCGGATTCTCTTATACTGACCGAACATATAACCGATCTCTCTGCCGCCGGTGCCGATGTCGCCTGCGGGAACGTCGGTGTCTGCGCCGATGTGACGGCACAGCTCGGTCATAAAGCTCTGGCAGAACTTCATAATTTCGTTATCGGATTTGCCCTTGGGATCAAAGTCGGAGCCGCCCTTGCCGCCGCCGATCGGAAGACCTGTCAGGGAGTTTTTGAAGATCTGCTCAAAGCCTAAGAACTTGATGATACCGATGTTGACGGAGGGGTGCAGACGGATACCGCCCTTGTAGGGACCGATCGCGGAGTTGAACTGTACACGGTAGCCGGTGTTGACCTGAACCTGACCGTTGTCGTCTACCCACGGAACTCTGAACTTGACCTGTCTCTCGGGCTCGCAGAGTCTCTCTAAGAGAGCTTGCTTCTTGTACATCTCTTCGTTCGCCTCGATCACGGGACGCAGAGAGTTAAGAACCTCGTCAACTGCCTGTAAGAACTCAGGCTCGCTCGCGTTCTTCGCTTTTACCTTGGCTAATACTTCATCAACATATGACATAATAAATCCTCCTTGATTTTTGCCGTGTGAATTTGCCCGGCAAATGAAATTTTCATCACGAATAACATTATAGTACAGTGAAATCAAATTTGCAAGCAGTTTTGTATAAATTTCAATATTTTATGGAAATTGTCCATTTTTTTGCAAAATTCGCCTAAGTAATTGCAACAATAAAAAATAAAGTTGCAATTAATTTAGCGATTTGACGCAGTAAAACAAATCCCGCCGTAACCGGCGGGAGGAAATACGGGATAGCAAATTGTCTATTCGATGTCGATAAAATCATCGTCATCCAGATTATAGACCTTGTTGTCACGTTCTTTGGGACGGTAATTTTTGTACTTTTTCTGGGGATCGCTGCGGGGAGTGCTGCCGTTTTGCGCCTCATAGCGGCGTCTTGCCTGCCGTCTGCCGTCAGAAGCGGTATAAGCAGCGGTGGAGAACACGACCGTGAAGAACAGCGCAATCAGCAGCAAAAACGCGACGATCGCCAAAATCCACCAAGCGACCGATACGATCACCATAAACAGTACCGAAAGCACCACCGTTACGGCGCAGACCACACCCGCGCAGAGATAGGTGTAGAGCTTGTCCTCGATCTTGTCAAAGAAGCGGAACATCTTTGCGGTCGCGCACAGCATCTCAGAGAGGATGACGACCACAAAACACGAGACGACCGGAAGGGTGTGATAGATCGCCATATCCAGCAGCATCGGAACAAGGAAGAATACCGCGGGAACGATCGCATGCTCGGGATCGTTTTTTCTCCACATCAGGATCACGAACACGACGCCGACACATCCCACGATCGCGGCGCCGACAAAGTCATGAAACAGCGGCGCGAAGAACAGCAGGATAAAAACGATGATAAATAAAAGTGCGAGCCGTGAGCCGGTCTTGGTTCTCAGAAACGGTCTGATGTCCCGGATCTTTTTCTTAAAGTTGTTCAGGATAGCACTGATATTCAGGTTCATAGGAAACCCCCGATATAATGAATATATCTGTAAATGTTCTATCTTTTCTATTTTAACACATATTTCCGATTTTTGCAAATTTTGGTTTTTTATTGCGTTTTTTTGACAAAAACAGTATAATGAAAAACAGAGTATAAAGAAGAGAGAAGAAGCGATGGAAAGACCTTATCCGAAAGTAACGGTAACCAAAAAGTGTGAGAAGTTCATCAAATCGGGACACATCTGGGTATATTCCGATGAAATCCTGCATATACAGGGAACGTATGAAAACGGCGATATCGTCGATGTTTATACCGAAAAGGACCGATTTCTCGGTTCGGGGTATATCAACGATCACTCTAAGATCCGCGTCAGGATCATTTCCAAAAACGCAAACGACCGTTTTGACGAGGACTTTTACCGCAGAAGGATTGGGTACGCGCTCGACTACCGCATAGCGGTGATGGGAGAGGACTTTTCCTCCTGCCGTCTGATCTTCGGCGAGGCGGATTCCTTCCCGGGACTGACGGTGGACAGGTTTGAGGATATACTGGTGACGCAGGCGCTGTCTTTAGGAACCGAACGCGTCAAGGATCTGCTGTTTAGACTGCTGAGAGAAGAGCTTTTGACAAGGGGCGTGACGGTTCGCGCGATCTATGAGAGAAACGACGTCAAGATCAGAGAGCTGGAAGGAATGAAGCAGTACAAGGGCTTTTATCAGGCGGACGGCCTGCGCGATGATCTCGACGGTATTGTCAGAATCACCGAGAACGGGATCCTCTACGACGTCGACTATATCGAAGGACAAAAAACAGGATTCTTCTTAGATCAGAAGTATAACCGTCTTGCCATCCGGAAGATCGCGAAAGGCAGAAAAGTACTCGACTGTTTTACCCACACGGGAGCTTTTGCCCTCAACGCCGCCGTAACGGCGGAAAAAGTTACTGCCGTTGATATTTCCGAGACAGCGATAGAGATGGCGAAACACAACGCGTCGCTCAACGGTTTTGAAAATATGGACTTTGTGCAGGCGAACGTTTTTGATTTATTCACAGAATCGGCATTGACGAAACACAAAGAATACGATATGATTATCCTGGACCCGCCTGCTTTTACCAAATCGAGAAGTACCGTGAAAGAGGCGACAAGAGGATATAAAGAGATCAACCTTAAGGCGATGCGGCTCTTGCCCCGCGGGGGATATCTCGCCACCTGTTCCTGCTCTCACTTTATGTCGGATGAGCTGTTTTGCAAAATGCTTTTTTCGGCGGCGCAGGACGCGGGCGTGAGTCTCAGACAGATCGAGTGCCGACAGCAGGCGTGCGACCATCCGATCCTCTGGGGCGTGGAAGAAACCGATTATCTGAAATTCTATATTTTTCAGGTCATATAAATATTTGAAACGATATGTAAGGAGGACACTATGTCAGATAAGTTCAGCGATTTTGACTTTGATGAATTCAACGAAACGTTCTCGGGAGCGGACGACAGTTCCACGAGATTTTCCGAGGGCAAGCATATGAGAGATGAGCTTCCCCACGCTCCGAAGCACGCGGGAAAAGAAGACTACGGCTATGATCTTGATAACTTTGACGAGCAGGAGAAAACAAAGGTATATCCCTCCGTCAAGGAGCCGGTGCGCGAGCCGTCATCCGACTACGGCGACGATTTTTATTCCCGTTCCGCTGTGGAGGAGGATGAAGACGACCGAACAATGATCTTTGACAAAGCAGAAAGCGAACAGCTGTCCTCCGATATGCGCGCGGGCAGACAGCAGAGAGAGCTCAGAGAGTTGGAGAAGGATAAGAAGAAAAACGGCGCGCTGATCGCGATCATTATTATCACCGCGGTGATCCTCGTCGGTTTGATCATTTTCTTGGCTATTTTCCTGACAGGCGGCAAAGGCAAGAAAGCGGAGACCACGCCGACAGCCACCGTTGCAACACAAGTGACCACCGAAAAGGCGACACAACCTACCCAAGCGCCAAAGACAGAAGCGCCTAAGCCGACCCAAGCGCCTAAGACGGAAGCTCCCAAGCCTACCGAAGCGCCTGTCACTCCCACCGAGGCGCCTGTCACTCCCACCGAGGCGCCTGTCACTCCCACTGAGGCTCCCGATATCTCCAATCCGGACAGCGGCGACGATACGCCGTCCGCCGATGCGGATGACAGTGATCCCGACGACGCGGAAACGCCATAATATTTTTTCATAGGAAAAGCACTTCCGATAATGAACCGGAAGTGCTTATTTTTTCAGTATGATAACAGAAGATCAGAACGTACCCGAGGAGCCGCCGTGGGAGGAGCCGGAGGAACCGATATGTCCGCCTCCGCCGCCGGAAGAGCCGGTGTCCTTGGGTTTTGCGGTACGGGTAACGGTATGATAGAGGAAGGTATCTCTGGAGGCTGTGACCACCATAGAGCCTTCTCTGACATAGTCCTTTGCGCCCGCCTGCATCTTGACCGATTTGAGCTGAGATTTGAAAGCCAGCATGATCAGCAGGGAGATGCCGAAGCCGAGCAGCAGAGAAAGGGGAACCCAGTACCATGCTACATGAGGAGAAAGATAATAGTTTACACCGGAGAGATAACGGTCAAACGCCTTGTTCCAGTTCTTGGAGGAGAGGTCGGACTTTATGTCGTTTACGACCTTTTCCTGTTCGGATTCGTTGAACGCCTTTATACAGTCTCCGCTGGTGGAGATCGCCCACGCGCGCTGTCCCGCACCGTTGTCCAGCGCGATCAGCAGCAGCACGCCGTTTTTCTGATAGCCGTGATAATCATAGTAGTCGTCCGCGAACTGGGTAGCGGTCTTGCCGCCAAGAGCCGGAGAGGTCACGATCACCACAGAGCAATTGTGCTTTGCGCCGATCTCCTGACAACGCGCTGTCAGCGCTGTCTCCTGATCATTGGAGAGCAGATCCGCGCCGTCGACGATCAGCTGACCGTCCGCGCCGCCGAGATCGTTCGAATACTCGTAGGAGCTGTTCTCCGGGGGAGCTCCCGAGAGAACCTCCTTCGCCTTGGCGAGGTAGTTTCTTACGCCGCCCGCGTAGGTTGTATCCGCGTTATAGGCAGCGAGCAGGTCATCCTTGTAGGAGAGATAGCCGGTCGCGGTGCCGAAGGCGAAGAGATCGATCACATAGTCGCTTGAATCGTAGGAGTCTACCAGTACCAGCGCGCTGGTGGAGGGAGCATAGGAGAAAACAAGCTCCTGTGCCTTTTCCTGAGCGGGTTTTCCTCCCAGATTCTCGGTCAGCAGATAGCATACGCTGATGCCGGTATCGTTATAGACGCTTTGCGCGGTGCTTTCCAGCTCGTTGAAGCTGTCGGTAGAGATTCCCTCTTTTTCGTCGAAGATGTAACTGCCGGATTTTGCCGCCGCGGTAAACGATACGGTACCAATCAGCACGGCAATCATCAGCAAAGCGAGAGAAATACTGAATATACGTTTCATCATATTCCCCTCCTTAAAGCAGCTGCAGAAGCCACTGGACGCCATAGATCAGCGCGCCGATGCCTGCGGTGAAAATCAGTGCGGTTCTCCAGAACTTGCCCCAGTCGGTCGGAAGATTGCCGACGAATTTTCCTGTCTGACCGTTCATCGCGAACAGGTACTTCTGATCTTTGTAGGTGGTGTTGAGGATCCACACGGGATAGAGGGCGTACTGGGTCTTGCCGTTATAAAGTCTGACAGAGTTCGCTTCGGGCGTCAGAGTCGCGTATCCGGAGATTGTTCCTCTGAACGCCTGTTCGGTAGAGTCCTTGACGCGGGTGTTTGCGCGGTCACTGCTCTGTTCGGCGGTAACGTCATACTTATCCGCGAGATAACCCGCGAGATACGCCGTCTGGAACGGTACCGCTTCGGAGAAGTCGAAGGGTTCGATCGATTCCATCAGGTCGTCGGGCATTTTAGAGGAGCCGTCGACCGGAACGTGGTTAAACCCTAAGTTGCCGGCGCGGTAGACAGAGTAATAAGAGGTTTCGGTGTAGTTATAGTTCGAGTCCGACCAGAAACGGGTTTTGGTACCCTTATATCGCAGATCGGCGTCCGCGTCTGCGTCGAACAGCCAGAACGGCACATAAATACCCTTGATCTCGTCGATATGGTTCAGATCCTTGAACACCTTCGGCAGGAGGAATTTTCCCTTGAGATGAGAGAGAAGCCCTGCCTTCGCCTGCTGTTTGTCGAGCTTGAACGGGATCACAAAGTCGGGCTTGAGCTGTCCCTTGAGCTGCTGCATCATAATGACGGGATTGTCGCAGAAGGGGCAGGAGGTAGCGGCGGTATTTTCGTCACAGATGATCTCGCCGCCGCAGCTGTTGCAGACATAGGAGCGAAGCGAGTCCTCCTCGTTTGCGGTCCACTGGGACTGAGAATCCGTATGCCACTCTAAGTTATCGGTGCCTTCGTTTTTGAGGTCTTCGTCATAGCCTAACAGCGCCTCGGGGTCGAACTCGGTGTCGCAGTAGGGGCACTTGAGCTTTTGCAGATGCGGATCAAAGGCGATCGCGCCGCCGCAGCACGGGCACTTGTATTCTTGTAAAGCCAAATGATCAACTCCTTTTATTGAGTTATGAGATAAGAGTGAAGAGTGAAGGGTGGACGCTGTCCACACCTGATTTCTGATAGCTTTTCCGCAGAGAAAACAATAAATCGGGTGCGGGTGTCCCGCCCTTCACTCTTCATTTTTCATTCTTCATTCTTCACTGAAATAAGCTCCGCTTATTTCCGATCGTTGTCATCAAAAATGTCGCCGCATTCAGGGCAAAACTTCGGGGGATGATGCGGATCCTCGGGTTCCCAGCCGCACTTGTCGCACTTGTAGGTGGGAGCGCCCTCGGGCTTTTTCGCGCCGCATTCGGAGCAGAAGCGTCCCTTGTTGACGGCGCCGCACTGTGAACAGGTCCAGCCTGATGCCTCGGGCTTTTTACAGCCGCATTCCATACAGAACTTGCCGGTCGCCTGCGCGCCGCACTGCGGACACTTCCAAGCGCCTGCCGCTGCGGGAGCTGCCTGCTGCTGCGCCTGTTGCTGCTGCATCTGCTGCTGTTGCTGTTGCTGCTGAGCGCCCATCGCATAGAGGTTCTGAGCGTTCATACCGCCCATGTTGCCTGCCATGCCCATGCCCATGAACGCGCCGAATGAGCCGCCCTGGTTCTTTGCCGCGTCCTGCATCGCCTGACCCTGAGAGCCGACGAGGTGAGCCGCCGCCATGGTCGGATCCTTGAAAGCCGCGTTGCGCTGAACTTCCTTGATCATCTTCTGGTCTTCCTCGGGCAGGGTGACGGAACCCATCGCGACGGAGACGACCTTCAGACCTCTGAGCTTGACCCACTTTTCGGTGAGAGCTTCGTTCATCGCTTCGGAAAGGAGTTCTGTCTCTCCCGCGAGCTGGTTGGGACGCACTTCTTTTTCCGATATCTTAAAGAAAGCGGGCTGCAGGGCGGAGACGAACTCGGTCTTTAAGGTCTTGTCGAGTTCGGAGCGGTTATAATCATCCGTAACGTTGCCGCAGACGTTAGTAAAGAAGAGGATCGGGTCTTCGATCCTGTAGCTGTAGGTACCGGAGCAGCGCACGGAGACGTCGAGATCCAAGCCGACCTTGGAGTCAACGACTCTGAACGGGATGGGGTTGGCGGTACCGAACAGATTCTCGGTGATTTCCTTGATGTTAAAATAGTAAACGCGCTGATCCTTCGGAGGCTCGCCGCCGTAGGTGAAACGCTTACCGATCATCTTGAAGGTCTGCTTGATGGATTCACCCAGAGGTCCGGTGAACAGCGAGGGTTCAGAGGACTGGTCATAGGTATACTCGCCGGGCTCGGCGCAGATCTCCGCGACCTTGCCCTGGTCGGTGATGATCGCGCACTGACCCTGAGAAACCACTAAGCCCGAACCGTTGGTGATAACGTTTTCGGAGCCTTTGGTGTTCGAGGAGCGCGCGGAAGTTTTTTTCACGCCTTTTCTGACGAGGACGTCTCTCGGGAGAGCGTCACAGACAAAAAATTCTTTCCACTGGTCGGCAAGAACGCCGCCGAGTGCGCCGATACCGGCTTTAATAAGTCCCATAATATTTCCTCCTATTCTATGATATAATGGTCCTTGCGTATTTTATTATACTATAAATCCGATCTCTATATCAATAGGTATTTGTAAATTATTTTGGGATGGCGGTTGGGGTTCAATTTTCGCCATCCCGGTTTTGTTTTTCTTCGATATCGGCGGGACCTCGTCTGTTGAGAGGCATCGTGTTGCCCTTGACAGAATAAGGATTGAGCTCCTTCGGAGGAGGCACCTCCTTTGCCGACGCACCGATCCTGCCGATCAGATGCCAGACGAGCTGCCAGATCAGCATATAGAGCAGAAAAGCCCCCATATATCCGACAAACCACCAAATGGATATAGCGGGAAAGATGAAGTGCAGGATCAAAAGGATCCACCCCGGGATCGTCAGACGGAAGTTTAATGCGATATTGATCAGCAGGCACAAAAAGAATGTGCCGGTGTATGCGGTCTTTCTCATCATAAGATAGTGATTAGCGGTTAGTGATTAGCGGTTAGTGATTAGTGGTTGGTGGTTAGTGGTTGGTGGTTAGTGGTTGGTGGTTAGTGGTTGGTGGTTAGCGGTTAGTGGTTAGTGATTAGTGTTGGATTGCCTTATCAAAAAAGTCGGTGACGGTTTTCATCAAATCATCATCTAACGTGTTGGCTTTTTCTTTGTCGATGTTATCCGTATCGTCATCGAGAGAATTCCTGTACGCCGCGCTGTCTTCGGAGAGCCAGATAGCGGTATGGGTGCCCCGATTCTCGGAATCGACAGAGAGCGTTTCAACATTAGCGTTTTGCGTGTTGAGATGCGCGGTAATAGAGCAGGAGTAGGGTACCGCCTCGTCATATGCTCCTGTTACCAGCAGGATGGGGATATCACTTCTGCTGAGATTCTGCGACGCGGATTCGAAGCCCATACTTCCGAAAACAAAGTAGTTTTGAAGACACATAAAGGGGTATTCGATATCGGCAAAAAGACCGAGATAGGTTTTTGCGCTGTCGTGCATCAGCTGTGTCGCCTTATCAAAGCCCGCGATACAGACGCACGCCTTGATCTCTCTTTCATCTGCGTACAAAGCGGCGGCGTGAGCGCCCGCCGAATGTCCGTATATCACAATCGGCAGAGAAAGCTCCTCTGCGCAGTCCAGCGCCGCGGAGAGATCCAAGGCAGGCTGTGTCAGTCCGATCAAGCTGCTGCCCTCGCTCTCGCCGACGCCGGTGCAGGAATAGCACAGCGCCGCATAACCGCTGTCAAGAAAATATACGATCTCCGGCAGATGCGCGTCGCAGTCGGAACCGATCCCGCCTGCGATCACCACCAGCCCTTTGGCAGAGTCCCTCGGATAGAGAAAGGCGGACAGTTCTCCCTGCGTGGAGCTCAGCGCGATCTTCTCTCTGGGATAGGCGTGATGGTCGATGTCGTCATAGGAAAGCGCGTATGCGGGTGTGGTATCATTCCTCGGAAAGAGCGCAGGCCAGAAAACCGCGGAGAAGCCGACAGAAAGAAGAGAAAAGGAGAGGACTGTGATCAAAAGGATGAGTAAGATCCTTTTTAATACTTTCTTCCGATTCACGATAATCTCTCCTTTCTATTTTTATGCAAAAGATCCGACGCAAAACACGCCGGATCTTCTGTTTGCTGCAAATTAATAATAATAGTAGCTCGAGGAGCCGCTTGAGCAGGAAGCGACAGAGCAGGCGATGATGGTGATCAGAGAAAGCACCGTAAAGACGATACCTAAGATCAAGCCGATCTTACCTAAGATAGAGCCGGTTTTCGCCTTGCCTGCGATAGGATACATCGCGGCGTACTGCTTTACCTTGCCGGAGGTGATAGCGCCGAAAACAATACCCATAAAAGCGACATAATAGGAGCAAGCGAACGCGATAGCCAGAATTCCGAAAACGAGAATGGACTTCGCAAGAGCTCTTTCCTGAGGATCGCCTACGGGCGCCACAGGCTGAGCGTATACAGGCTGCTGATACTGAGGCTCGGGCTGGGGATACTGGGGCTGCTGGTACTGGGGCTCAGGTTGAGCGTATTGAGGCTGCTGAGGCTGCTGGGGCTGTTCCACGGGAGCGCCGCAGTTAGGGCAGAAGCCTACGCCGGCAGGCACTTCGCCGCCGCACTGGTTACAGAACATAGTAAGTTCCTCCTTTGATAAAAGTATAATAATGCATTATTACAAACCGAGATTACCCGGGTATGTATAAAGAAACGATTAAAGGGACAGATAAGAAAGCTCTTGAAGAAGCTCCTGAAGCATTTTCAGGTATTCGGGCCATATCAGTATAAATACAACAATCTCAATGACAAAAAGCGCAGTCAGAATAATACTGCATATCAGACCTGCTTTGGAGAGACGATCTGCAACTAACGCTTTGCCATGAAGCGTGCCGTATTGCATAAGATATTTTTTAACCTTGTTTTTGGCAATTGCTGATATAATAATACCTGCGACACTTGCCCATCCGGTAATTCCCAGCGCCAGACCGACAATACTCCATATAAGGAGCTGTCTTGCATCCTTTTGCTGTTGTTCGGAAACGGGCTGTGCAGCTTCAGGCTGCGGATACACGGCTTCCTTTGCTACAGGAGCGCCGCAGCGGATGCAGAAGCGTGAGTCATCGGAAAGCGAGGCTCCGCATTTTTGACAAAACATAAGGTTTTCTCCGAAAATCAATAATAATACGCTACCGTTCCTGCGATGGCGATCAGATAGATGGTATAGAATACCGCCAGCGCGGTCAGCACGATCGCAACGGGAAGACCGATCCTCGAGAGGATGTTGCCGACCTTCGACTTGCCGTAGAGAACGCCGTAGCGGTAGAGATAATCCTTGACCTTTCCTCTGTCGATCGCGGAGAAGATGATCCCGAGGAAGCTCAGCCAGAAGGTGCAGGCGAACGCAAGACCGAGAATACCGAAGATCAGAACAGAGTTGGCATCCGCCTGCTGCTGCGGGGTGACATATGCCGGCGCCACAGGCTGCTGAGGCGGGATATACTGCGGTTGCGGCTGAGGCGGAATATACTGTGCCTGAACCGGCTGCTGAAACCGCTGAGAGTTGTTCAGCGTCTGTACGCTCGGACCTCTGGTATCAAAGCCGCAGTAGGGGCAGATGATACCGCCGTCGGGTATAATCGCGCCGCATTGTTTGCAATTCATAGAATCCCTCTTTTCTTATGATTTGTGATTCAAAAACCGAGTTCCCTGTAGAAATCAAAGATGGCTTTGTCATAGCCCTCTGTGTCGTTGATCCTGACGCGCGAGTGCGCTCCTTTCTCAAACCAGACGAGCTTTTTCTTTGACTTGCACTTATTATACACCATCTCTCCCTCTTTTGGCAAGGAAAATCGGTCTTCTTTGCTGTGAATAAATAAAATCGGCTTTTCTAAGCGGTCGATCCGGTAGATCGGACCGTCGCCAACCGCGTCCGCGTGGGAGAATATCCTCACATAAAACATCACGATGGGAGACATCGGGTAGACGGCGTGGTTCATATCTACCATATGATTTTTAAACGAATCATAGAAGGTGGTATACATTCCTTCCGCGGCCATTCCCGCAAAATAGTCGGGACAGTCGGGAGAAGTCAGCGCAAACAGCGACGCCGATGAACCGATACAAATACCGTGGAATACGATTCTTTCGTTATGAAAACGGTCGTGAAGCAGCTTGCCCCAGTTGATCAGATCGACGTATTCTTTGTAGCCCAGACAGTGTACCGTTCCGTCGGAGAGACCGTGGGAGCGGTTATCGATGACCAAAACGTTGAAACCGAGTTTGCGGTAAGGCTCGCCGAAGTAGTAGGAATAGAGCAGCGATTCCATTCTGCCCGCGACAATGATCACCGCGGTCTTGCCGCCGAAGTCGAAGTACTCGCCGTAAAGATGATATCCCTCCGATACGATATCGACCTCGGTTTTTTGATTGCGGTACTGTTTTTCCCATTCCATGCCGATGTCAAACATCCGCTTGTATTCCTCGTCATCGGGGATCGCGCATTCGCGTCCCCATTTGCTTTTATCCTTGCCGCGCACCAGAAGTACCCGGTAGAGGATATACGGCAGGACGATCAGGGGTGATATACCGAGCAGTATGACAAATATAATAATGATCCAAATCCAGAAAGGCATAGTAAACCTCAAATAAAGTGCAGAGTGCAGAGTGAAGGGAGGGCTCCTGCCCTCACTCTATTATAGATTTGTGCGAGCGAAGCGAGTAACCTTCACTATTCATTCTTCATTCTTCATTTTTCATTGGGATCTCATTATGAGATCCCCAGTATCCAGTGATAAATCTCCTGCTGCGCGTCGATGATTTCAATATCCATCATCGGGCAGACGGCACAGACAGCGTCGGACAGTTCATAGGCGTCGTCCTCAGTGGTGTTCTTTCCTCTGAAGATCACGCAGGTCTCTTTGTCGTCGATATCTTCGATGATCTGTAAGGCGTCGGTGATGCTCTTGATAAAGTTATCGTTGACGCAGACGATCTCACCGTCCAGCAGCGCGATCTCATCACCCTTCTTACAGCTGATCTCGTGGAACGAGTAATCGCGCGAAGCGACGGTCTGGGAAATCGTCGTAATATTTTCGATGCCCGCTCTCATCTGGGAGATGCGATAGTCGACGTCGGAGGAGTCGGGAACGTCCATCGCAATCGCGAAATATCCTTCCGCAAAGCTTTTGGTGGGGAGAACCGTGACGTTATCCGATCCCGAGAGCTTGACAGCCTGCTCGGCGGCAAGGATCACATTGGGGTTGTCGGGGAGGATCACGACGCGGTCGGCGTCCAGCGACTTGATCGCGTCGACGAACTCCTGTGAGGAAGTGTTGGTGGTAGCGCCGCCGTCGAGGACGATATCCGCGCCGAGATTTTTGAACAGCTGCGCCATTCCCTCGCCGTTGACGACGGCGATAACGGACAGCGGCTTGTGGGTGTTTTCAACAATACGGTCACGCTCGTTATGCTGGACCTGCATATTGTCCATCTTAAAGGTGAGGAACTCTCCGTACTGCTGGGCGTAGGCGATCACGCGCGAGGGGACAAGAGTGTGGATATGCACTTTGACTCGTTTGTTGTCCTCTACCACGACGAGGGAATCGCCGAATGTTTTCAGCGCGTTGATGAACTTCTGCTTAGAGAAATTCTGCTTATATTTCGGAGAATTCATTCTCTGCAGGATGAACTCGGTGCAGTAGCCGTCGGAAAACTCGGAGTTTTCATTGAACATACTCAGGTTGAGCATCGGCGTTTTCTGCGCGGGCTTTAAGGTGGTCTTAAGCTCGATCATATCTCCGTAGAGACATCTGAGCATACCTTCCGCGATCAGGATGAAGCCTGCCGCGCCCGAGTCGACGACGCCCGCTTCTTTCAGCACAGAGAGCATCTGAGGCGTATAGGAAAGGGTCTTTTTCATCTGGGCGATGTACATCGAAAGGATATTCTCGATGGACGAATAACGTGTGATGGACGAACGGATCAGCTCGATGCCTTCTCTGGTGACGGAGAGGATCGTACCCTCTACCGGATGTACTACCGAATCATAGGCGGTCTGGTAGCCTCGGATCAAGCCGTTTCTCAGCTCTCCGGGACCGATCCACGTACACTTCGCGAGCGCGGTGGCAAAGCCCTTAAAAAACTGTGAGAGGATCACGCCGGAGTTGCCGCGCGCGCCTAAGAGCATCCCGTCCGAAAGGGTGCGCAGATATGCGCCCGCTTCTTCGGAGGATTTCGCGAAGTTCACGCCGTTTTCCAGTGTGAGGAACATATTGGTTCCCGTATCGCCGTCCGGCACGGGAAAGACATTGAGCCGGTTGATCTCGTCGATATGCAGCGAGAGATTGGACAGCCCGTTTTTTATCATTTTTTCCAGATGAATTCCGTTGATTTTCTTCGTACTCATATATCAGTTCTCGGTTCTTGGTTATTGGTTGTCGGTTTTATGGGTTTGCCGCGCGCAGCGCCCGATTAACCGGAAAAAAGGGGAACAAATTTATCCCAAGAATTTTTCGATCAGCGCCTTCTCTTCGGAGAGATCCTTGGAGATCGGTTTTCCGACATAGTACGCCGCCATCAGTCCGGGGCCTACGTTGACGCCGTTGGTGGGAAATACGTCGCAGATGGTGACCGACTTCGGTGAGAACTTCTCCTCGATCATCTTCTTGTATGCCTCCGCCTGCGCGAGACGGTTGGTCTGGGCGATCACGATATCCTGCTCTGTGGGATTCTCGATGGTCGCTTCAATATATTGGAGCAATACCGCGTATGCCGCTTTTGCGCCTTTCGCTTTGCCTAATACGGTGGTAAGACCGTTATAGTCGAACTCGCCGATCGGCTTGACGCCTGCTAAGGTACCGAAGAACGCCTTCGCGTGGGTCAGTCTGCCTTTCTTCGCGACGAAAGAAAGATCGTCGAGCCAGCCTGCCTGATGGAAGCGGTTTTTGTTCTCTTCAATAAACTGTGTGGTCTCCTCAAGGCTCTTGCCCTCTGCTCGCTTTTCTGCGGCGTAAAGCACCATCAGACCGAAGCCGGGACCGAAACGCAGCGAGTCGATCAGGTTGATCTTGATATCGGGGAGCTCCTGTTCCAGCTCTTTCTTTGCGACAGAGGCAAAGTCGTTCGCGCCGGAGATCGCGCCGGAGATGGTCATACACAGCACATCTTTGCCCTCGTCATAAGCGTCCTTGAACGCCTTTTTGAAGGTGGCGGGGTTGGCGGGAGCGGTAGAATATCCGTCGGGATTTTTCTTTAAATCATTGTAAAAACCGACTCTGTCAAAACGGTCCCACTCGAGCGGAGACTCGACCTGCGTTTTATCGGGCAGAGTGATGATGCCCCTGACGATTTTGATATCGTGCTTTTCACAGATCTCTTTGGACAGATCACAGGTGGAGTCGGCGATAATAACATAGTTTTTCATAACCTTGGTACCTCTTTATGCAATATATTTGTTGATGAAGGAGAGAAGGCGGCTTTTGACCTCTTCTTCCTTCGTCAGAAATGACATCAGATGATTGGCGCCTTCGACGTAGAATTTTTCTTTCTCTGCGGCGCAGGCGGTATAGTTTTGTTCACCGAACGCTAAGGGAACGGTGATGTCCGCGGTACCGTGTAAGAAGAAGCACGGCAGGGCGGTGTTTTTCAGCGAATCCTCGGGGGAGGCTTTGATATCCAGTTTCAGGATGATCTTTCCCAAAAGACCGCAGATCGGCATCAATAAAAAGTAGGGAAGACGCCGTTTCTTATCTTCATATTCCATCTGCTTGTAGGGCGAAGTATAGCCGGCGTCAAGCACCAGCGCCTTGACCTTTTTGCTTTGGATCTTATCGGAGGCGAAACCGATGGTGGTTGCGCCCATAGAGGTGCCGTATAACAGCACGGACTTGATATTTTCCGCACGGTCCAGATAGCGGATCCATTCCATCAGATCATACTGCTCCAAAAGTCCTAAGGTAGAACGGCTTCCCTCGGAGACGCCGTGCGCTCTCTGAAAGACGAGCAGGACATTCCAGCCCATATCCAAGAACCAGATCGCCTGAGCGGAAAGGTTGAGATAAGGGCTTGTAGAATAGCCGTGGATCAGGACCGCGGTTTTGTCAGAGCCTTTTTCATAGCAGTCGGCGCACAGCCTTGTGCCGTCCTTCTGTGAAGTCAGCCATATGCGCTTTTTCGCAAGCGAATGGAGATAGGCGCTGTCATCCCGTATTCTTTTTTCATAAGGTTCCCGATAATTCCCCCGATAGTTCATCGTCTCCGGCTCACGGACATCCGGCTTTTTAAAAATGGCGAAAAAACCGGCGACGGCAGGACCGACGATAAAGACGAGGTATATCAGGATGAGGATGATAAGAATGAGAAAAGGAATAGGCATAATCTTGTTAGTGCAGAGTGCAGA
>JAFRCW010000044.1 GCA_017404145.1 Ruminococcus sp.
AAAGGCTGCGTGACATTCAAAGAGCTGTTCTTTTGGGGTAAGGGGAAGTGTACGGTTTTTTCAACATTTTTCCACATAACTGCTGCAAAAAAGAGGGCGCTGTGAAGTCGGAAGCTTTTAGCTTCGTTTCTTCACAGCGCCCTATCATATTATTCTTCTATAGAATTATCTAATCCGTCTTCCAAAACCAAGGAATCGGTCTCTACAGCGGAAAGGGACCGCTGGATCTTTCTGGTACGGACGCCGACAAGCTTATCCAGCTCTTCGTTTGCCTGTGTAATACGCTTCTGGGTCGCTTCCAGGACACTGTTGAAGGTCTCGAACTCTTTCTTGACCGTTCCCAATACCTTCCAGACCTCTGCCGAGCGCTTCTGGACAGCCAGCGTCTTGAAGCCCATCTGGATGGAGTTAAGCAGCGCCGCCATCGTGGAAGGACCGGCGATGTTGACCTTATAGTCCTTCTGTAGGACTTCTACCATACCGCGGTTGACGACTTCGCTGTACAAGCCCTCAAACGGCAGGAACATAATCGCGAACTCGGTGGTGTTGGGCGGGTCGATATATTTATCTCTGATATCTTTCGCTTCACGCTTGATCGTTGTGATCAGCTGCTTTGCGGCGGCGTCTACCGCTTCCTTGGAGCCAAGCTCATAGGCGTCTCTGAGAGCCGCATAAGAATCGCCCGGGAACTTGGAATCGATCGGCAGATAAATAAACCCGTCGTCCTTGGCGGGCAGCTTCACAGCAAACTCTACCACATCGCGGGAACCTTTCTTTGTCGCGATGTTGACCTCATACTGCTCGGGAGCAAGGATCTCCTCCAGAATGGTGCCGAGCTGGATCTCGCCTAAGATACCGCGGGTCTTGACGTTGGAAAGCACCTTTTTCAGATCGCCGACGCCGACGGCAAGATTCTGCATCTCACCGAGTCCCTTATACACCTGCTCCAGCCGCTCGTTGACAAGCGCGAAGCTCTTGTTCATCTTGTCCTCCAGCGTCTTTTGAAGCTTCTCGTCAACAGTGGTGCGCATCTGTTCGAGCTGCTTGTTATTGTCCTCACGGATATCGGATAGCTTAGTCTCCACACTGCGGCGGATATTCTCGAGCTTCTGCTCGTTTTCGAGAGAGAAAGTTTTCAGACGTTCTTCAAAGTGGCTGAGCTTCTCACTCTGGGAGGAGGAAAAGCTCTGCTGATTGACCGATATCATCTCCCCCATATTCTTCACGGATTCCTGTGTCGAAGAGACAATATCACGGCGAAGCTCGGCAAGCTCCGCAGAATTGTCCAGTTCTTTCTTCAACTCGTCAATATCGATGTTGTTATTATTCTTTTTCAGAATTATCGCAATCAGTATCACGCCGACGACCAGAATCGCCGCGCATAATGCTACCAACACGATAAATTGTGTATCACTCATAGTACACCCCGCAAATGTTGTTGTCATATGACATTTTAACACCTCGGGGATATTCTGTCAATGGCGGAGATATATTGGATCCGTAAAATCCGTACAAATGTATTTTTCGGAATCTTCGGGAGAATACACGAAACGATCGATATGTCCTTCGGTGATATAGTATTTTGGCGGTGATATTTCTTTTTCAGAATAAAAGCTGTCAATGATCACCAGCTTGATTTTCATTTTTGATGGGATGATGCTTTTGATAAAGACTGACGCCTGCTGTCCGACGCCGATGTTCTCTTTGAGCTCCGCCAGCCCTGCAAGGTTGGGCGTCAGTTCGACAAAAGCGCCGTAGTTCTCGATAGAACGGATCACCCCCGCTACCGTTTCGCCGACAGAAAAAGCGCTGACGTTCTCTTCCCAAGTGCCGAGCAGTTCCTTGTGGCTGAGAGTGATTCTGGTATTCTCCTTCGACTTGATCACCGCTTTGATATCCATTCCCACGGTAAACCGCTCGTCGGGATGCTCGATACGGGAAACCGAAATAGTATCGATCGGCATCAAAGCAACCACACCGCATCCGATATCGCAGAAAGCGCCGAACGCCTCCAGATGGGTAATGCCGGCGTCAACGATATCCCCCACAGTCAGATAACGTACATACTCTTCCAAACATCTTTTCTGGGCTTTGGCGCGGGAAAGGATCGGAATAAGCTCTCCTCTGCCGCTTTTCTCTATTCTGTCTATCACAAACTGAACGGGACGGTTGACACGCGATAATATCGCGATATCCCGCACAGTCCCCTCTCTGATACCTACCGCGCCCTCCAAGCGGGGAATGATCGCCTTATATCCGCCGAGTTTCAAATGAAGATTATGTTCGCTGTCGCAGAGAAGCGCTCTCTCCTCCAGAATGGTTCCCTCCGCCATCGCTCTTTCTAAAGCGCGGATATCGCTTAGTCCTGCGCTGTTATGAGCGGAAAGCGACAGTTTTCCTTCGGGAACAAATGCGTTCATTGTCAGTCCTCCTTTTTCTCACTACTATCCAAATTTATGAAAAATCTCTGAATGTTATTCCATAATTCTTTCTACCCTATTGAAAATCAAAGTATTATCGTTTACAATAGAGTCACAGATAAGATCAGTGATATCATATATCTGACAGAAAGATATGAAAGGACTTTGATGAAAATGAAGAAAGTATTATGTGTCGTTTTTGCCCTGATTCTTGCGCTCTCACTGCTGACAGGATGTAAAAAGACCATTTCGACGACAACAACCGAAACGGTTGCGAAACAAGAAAACGAAAAAACGGAGGCACCTACTATGAATTATGAAAGCAAATCCACCGACGCTCTCTTAAATATCGAGGATATTGAGATCCCCTCTTATGAAGGCGTTGACGATAATTATCAGCAGAGAGATCCTCAGACGGGCGACACCGTAGCGATCCTGCACACCAGCTACGGCGATATCGCGTTCAGACTTTTTAAAGAGGCTACCCCTCTTGCATACAACAACTTTGTCGCTCTCGCCGAAGCGGGAAGATATGACAACACCATCTTCCACAGAGTCATCTCCAACTTTATGATCCAAGGCGGCGACTACACCAACTTCAACGGTACCGGCGGAGAATCCGCTTACGGTATGGAGTTCAAAAACGAAACCACCGAGTATCTCAAGAACATCACCGGCGCGGTAGCGATGGCAAACCGCGGCGCCGACACCAACGGTTCACAGTTTTATATCAACCAGGTCGACAACAACTACCTTGACGGCAGCTATACCGTATTCGGTCAGGTATATGACGGTATGGATGTGGTCGACGCGATCGCTTCCGTTGATACCGATGCGTCTGACAGACCTTTGACCGATGTGATCCTCGAAAGTATTGAAATCGTTACCTACGAATAATTTGAAATTTTTATTCCTTTAAAGAAATAAGGTGACACTATGGATAAGCCTGTCGTCGCCATCATGTACGACTTCGATAAAACCCTATGCACCAAAGATATGCAGGATTTCAGCTTCATTCCGAGTCTGAACCTGAAGTCATATGAGTTCTGGGAAAAGGCAAATGTGTTCGGAGAAGCGGAGCAGATGGATTCTACTCTCGCGTATCTGTATACAATGATCGAGGAAAAGAAGCGGCAAGGGTTGCCCATCACCAGAGAAAGCCTGCAAAAAAACGGAGAGTCGATTGTTCTATATGACGGTGTTAAGGACTGGTTTGAACGCGTCAATCTCTACGGCGCAGCGCAGGGCGTTCAGGTGGAGCATTATGTGATTTCCTCGGGACTGAAGGAGATCATCGAAGGCTCGGGGATCGCGGATAAGTTCAAAAAAATCTACGCCTGTGAATTTCTCTATGACGAAAACGGCGAAGCGCTGTGGCCCAAAACAGCGGTCAACTATACCAACAAAACGCAGTTCGTCTACCGGATCAACAAAGGCGTACTGGAAATCTCCAACGACGTTGATCTTAACCGCTCGATGCCGGACGACTCCAAAAGAGTGCCGTTCTCCAATATGATCTACATCGGAGACGGTCTCTCGGACGTTCCCTGTATGAAGATGATGAAATCCTACGGCGGCTGGGCAATCGCGGTCTACCAGGAAAGCAATAAAAGCAAGGTGGAAGAGCTGCTGCTATCCGACAGAGTCGACTTTATCTTCCCCGCTGACTATCGGGAAACCTCCGATCTCAACAATACCATACATAACCTGATCAAAAAAATCGCCATCTGCGATGAGCTTACCAAAGAAAACACACGACAACTGAAAGCAATAGAAAAAAACGACGTCCGCTGAGGATGTCGTTTTTTAACGAAGAAATAAGAACGAAGAAATAAGAACTGAATTTTTCCGCTTTCTTAAACAGGCACCTATCAAACAACCGGGATACTCCTGATGGAATATCCCGGTTATTCTTTATGCCACTATCAGTGATTGTATCCGATCAACGGATGAAAACAAATCGCAAAAATCAGTTTTCAATATCGGGGTTGTAGTTGTAGTATTTGATAAATTCCGTACCGTTTTCAACATTCGCATCATCGATAACAACCCAAATCTCCGGATAATCCGCAAACTTGATAGGACCGACATCAGAAGTCTGATCACTGCCGTTGTTAGAAATAATGATGTAGTAGTCAAGTCCGCCCGGTACGGGGAAGGTAGTAGTAGCCCAGCCGTTCTCATCAGCATCTTTCATCGCGTATCCCGGCCAGCTGGAGTATGCGGGAACATCTGTTGTTCCGCGGCCCCAAGCCCAGAGGTAAGGAGTCCAATCCAGATCGCCGCCATGCTTTACGTGAATCACGACATCATCAACATGATAGGTATAATGATAGGTAACAGTGGTATCTGCCGATACGACGCCGGAAGCGTTCGCAGGTGTTTCATCAAGCGCATAATACGCAACAGCAAGAGGTTCGGTAGTGTATTCTGTGCCTAAACGGTATTCCTTCACTACTGACGACGCAATTCTCTTATCGACGCCGCTTTCGTTGGTACCGATATAGTTGGTGGTCACCGTACGAATCGCGACGTTCATTCCTGCCAAAAACTTCTGAAGCAGCGTTGCGTCAATAACGGAAGTGACCTTATCATAGTCATAATCGCCGCGCTTGAGATGCTCGTCGTCAAGCATCTTCAACTGCGCAAGGTGCTTCTGAATTCTGGTCGCGTCAATGATGGAAAGTACGCCGTCATCGTCTACATCGCCGTTGGGAACCTGTAAAGACGAGGGAACGAAATCACCAAAGTGATAGGTAACAGCCTGTTCTTCTTTCGTGAACACGCCCGATTCTGCACCGTCAACGGACTTCAGATCATACTTGATCGGAATCGCGTTATCGGGACTGGTTTGATATCCCTCTCCGACACTGCCGATCAACGTATAGGATGAGAGCAGGTTTCCCTTACCGTCAACATTGGATACGTTAACCTTACCGAAATCGGACTGAACATTCGCCGCTTCAAAAGTATTCTTCTCAACTGCGATAACTGCGGAGCAAGCGGGAACGTTAAACGAGAGACCCTTGTTCTCGCCGATAGCGGTAACGCCCGCAACAGTTCCGTCTGCAATAATAACCCACTCGGTATCCTCGGTGGTGGTATCGGTCGCCTTGAGCTTTAAGGTAGCGTCGATGTCTCTTCCGTTAAACAGGAAAGCGACCTTATTCCACTCGCCTTCAACAGTACTGTCAACTTCATAGCAGATATAGTATCCGGTACTGCCGGGAGACTCGGAGAAAGTAAACTCATAAGAATCGTCATCAGTATCGGACCGGGCTGCGGTGATCGGAGAGAATGCCTTTCTCAGCTCGATCATACCTTTGTAGTAAGATACCAGATCAGCGTTAGTCACCAGCAGCGACCAGTCAATCATATTGAGAGTCGGAGCTGACTTGTAAGAGTTCTCATCGCCGTCCTTGGATCGGCCCATTTCCTCGCCCGCTAACATAAAGTCGATACCCTGTGAAGAGTTGATAATCGCTGAGGCAAGCTTGTTTGCTTTGATAGCGCCCGCGTATCTCTTTCTGTAATCGATGCTTTCCGTCTTCTGGTCGGCAGCGGCAAGCTTATCGTAAAGCGTCATATTATCATGACAGGAAGCGTAGGTGACCGTCTGCTCGGGAGCGGTAGAACGCCATCTGGCGGAACCGACCGAATTCGCACGGATACCGAAAGCAACATCGGGACGGCAATTGAGCTTAGAGTTGACAAAGCCTTTTGCGGTAGCGCCGTCAAATACGCCGCCTTTGATACCGTCTCTGATCTGGTCATTGAAGAAACCGATGCGGGACGGAAGCTTCTTGGCGTTATCCTGAGTACACATATATGTATCGGTACCGGAGCAGGTCTTGGGATCAAATACGGTACCGCCGGACCAGCCTTCGCCGTACATAATGATTCTGGAATCAATAGCATCCATATCTTCGCGGATCATTGTCATTGTCTCGCCGTCGTGAACGCCCATCAAATCGAAACGATAGCCGTCGATATGATATTCGTTGGTCCAGTAAGCAAGCATATCGCGCATATACTTTCTGTACATCGCTCGCTCGGAGGCGGTGTCGTTGCCGCAGCCGGACTGGTTGGAATAACCGCCCGAAGCAGTCATTCTGTAATAATACTCGGGAACAGAACAGGTGAAGCAGGAATCATAAGAGTAGGTATGATTATATACAACGTCCATAATGACGCCGATACCGGCGTTATGGAGCGCCTGGATCATCTGCTTGCACTCGTTGATTCTGACATTACCGTCAAAGGGGTTGGATGAGAAAGAGCCCTCGGGAACACCGTAGTTCTTCGGGTCATAACCCCAGTTAAACTGGTTGGTAGTATCAATTGCCTCGTTTACGGTCGCGAAATCATAGAAAGGATTGATCTGAACGTGAGTGATACCGAGCGACTTTAAATAATCGATACAAGTCGCGATCTGACCTTCACCGTTCAGAGTAGTTCCTGTCTCGGTGAAAGCAAGGAACTTGCCGCGGTTGGCATCGCTGACGCCGGAATTCTCATTAAAGGAGAAGTCCTTGACCTGAACCTCCCAGATGATCGCGTCAGTCTGCTGATCGGTGAACACATGAGAATCATTTTCCCAGCCTGCAGGATCGGTGCTGTCAAGATCGACAACCATGGAACGGTCGCCGTTAACGCCGACAGCATGAGAATAGACATCCTGTGTCTCACGGGTGACAGTTTTTGAACTGTTGTAGATGTGGTCGGGGTTGGTGATGGTGTAGGTATAGTAGGTACCGGCTTTATCGCCCTCTACCGTAGCTGTCCATACTCCTGTCCACGTGTCGCCGTCCATCAGCTTTTCCATATCGGTCGTACCCAAATTCTGCGCGCCTTCTTCCTTATCGGAACCGGTCGCATAGAGGTTGAGCGCAACTTGTGTCGCCAAGGGAGCCCACACCTTGAAGGTCGTGCTCTCAGGGCTGTAGATCGCGCCGAGCTCGCCGTCATAGGCATAATCCGTGTCAAGCGCTGCAGCAGCTTTGCTGTAGTTGTTCCACGGAGCGGCGGAAGCAGAGAATACCGCTACGGAAAACATTGTAACTACCAGCGCCAGCGTCAGCACAAGTGAGATGACCTTTTTGGTTGTTTTCATAAATTTTCCTCCTTAAAATATGAAATATAAAATAAATTAATTGTGCATTAATTTACAAAATCCTAAGTTATTCATCAATAGAGAGCGACTTCATCTTGTCTTTCTTTGACTTGAGGACAGAGAGCTTTGACAGAAGCACTATTACCGCAGCCGCGACAGCGCACGCGCCGAGAGAAATCAGAATATACGGTAAAACACTTTTCTTTGTCGACTCATAGTTAATGATGATATTCGTCTCTGATACGGAAAATACAGCGTCCGACGCGCTCATCGATACATACGCGTAATCCTTAAAATCCATACGGGTGATCTCGATCGCCTCGTCTAACGTACCGGCGTATTTCTTCACGGAGAGGATCTCGCCGCTGTTTCCCATATAGATAATATTGGCACGCGAGGTCATCGCCGGATCAAGTCCCTCGATCGGCTCGTCAACCGTGTAATCAAAGGTATAATATACATCTATCGGATCTTTGGTGTATTTTCCCGCGCCGTTCTTGGGAAGACTGTCAAGATCCAGAGAATAACCGTCTATCTGGGGAATATAGGGTGTATAATACTGCTGTCCGACACGGTTGGACGTTTCAACAGCGTTGGAAAGTTCTACACCGTCTTTATCAACATAATGGAACGTGACGGTAGAAAACTCGCCGACATAAGCGGATACCTTGATCGTGATATACTGGCAGTTGTCTTTGATAACACCCTTGCGATCGTTCTCGTTAGACAGATCATTAAAGGTGAAAAGCATATCGGTCGGAACCGTAAAGATAAAGCTGTCCCCTATCGCGCCGCGCTGACTCTGCTCAAGAACAACGGAATCGGTGATAGTGTCATAGAACTGTGCATAGACGATCGGTCTTTCGTATTCTTCCTCTGAGATAGCGGAAAACGTCTCGGCGCTCACCAGAATCACAGCGGAGGATGGAGATGCGGTCACAGAGCCTGAAACCGTCTCAAGCGGCGTCAAGCCGGCGCGGTCCTTATCGGCGATAACGACCCAGTCTCCCTCGGGCAGGTTCACCTTAGAGGATGAAGAGGGATTTCCGTTGAAGATCACGACCGCCTTATCGGAGGATTCATTGGACTCGATCAGATAGGCGACGGTCTCTTTCGCGACGTCATCCTTGAACGCGGTCACAGCAGCGCTGTCTCCGGTGGAATCGCGGAACATGGAGAATGCCTTGCGGATTTTGATCAGACCCTTGTAGTAATCATTAAGCGAGGTGTATTTGGTCAGATTATTCCAATCCAATTGGTTTAATTCCACAGAAGAAATATAAGAATTTTCATCGCCCATCTTGGTTCTGCCCATTTCTTCACCCGCAAGGAAAAACGGCATCCCGCGGGAGGACAGAACGATCGCAGCGGAGAGCTTGTTCATCGCCACCAAATTCTCGCGGCGGATATCATACTTCTCGTCGCCGTATACGGAGGCGGTGAGCTTATCATATAACGTCAGGTTATCGTGGCAGGAAGCGTAGTTGACGACCTGTGAGGGAGCGCTCGCGAAGGATACGCCCTCCATCGCCTCTCTGACGCCCGCCTTTGAGGAGCCCTCCTGTACAAAGCCTTTTTCCTTGGCGTTGAAGTTGGAGCCCTTGATCGCGTCGCGGGAGGTATCGTTAAACGCGGCGATCCTGTCGGAGAGCAGGTGCATATTGCTCTGATTTGCCAGCTTAGTACCGGAGGCGGCGGAGGTTTCCATATTCCACGCCTCACCGTACATCAGGATCTTCTCGCCGCCGGAGAGAGAATCCAGCGTCTCTCTGATGCCGTTCATGGTATCGACGTCCATCAAACCCATCAGATCAAAGCGGAAGCCGTCGATATGGTATTCCTCTGCCCAATATGCAACAGATTCGATGATCAGCTTGCGAGCCATCGTACGCTCGGTAGCGATATCGTTGCCGCAGCCGGAGCCGTTCGACCATGTGCCGTCCTCGTTCATACGGTAGTAGTAATACGGCACCGTCATATTCAAAAAGCTTTTCTCGTTCTCATAGGTATGGTTGTACACCACATCCATCACAACACCGATACCGGCTTTATGGAGCGCCTGAATCATCTGCTTGCACTCGTTGATCCTGACTCTTCCGTCATAGGGGTTGGAAGAATACGATCCCTCGGGAACATTATAGTTCTTCGGATCATAGCCCCAGTTATACTGATCGTCCAGCGGCTTTGACTCGTCGATCGAAGCAAAGTCGTAGAACGGATTGATCTGAACATAATTGACGCCCAAGCTCTTGAGGTATTCGACGCAGGTGGGAATATCGCCTGTACCGTTAAGGGTAGTCCCCTCTTCGGTAAAAGCTAAGAACTTGCCGCGGTTGGCGGGCGTCACGCCGGAGGAGGAAGCGGCGGAGAAATCTCTGACGGAAACCTCCCAAACGATCGCGTCATTGATAGAAGAAACACGCGCAAAGCTGTCCTCGGACCATCCCTCGGGATTTGTCTCGGAAAGATCGACGATCATACCTCTGTTGCCGTTGACACCGACCGCCTTGGCGTAGGGATCGACGACCTCGTTGGTCTTGCCGTCTACGGTGACCTGATAGGTATAGAACATATTCTTGTAGTCGCCGTCCAAGGTAACATACCATACGCCGTCGCTGGATGAAAAGTTCATCGAAGTAGAGGAAAGCATCTGGGCTCCCTCTTCTTCATCAGAGCCGGTCTTATAGATATTCACCTTTACATCGGACGCAACGGGAGACCACACCAGAAACCGTGTGGAATCAGAGGTGTAGATCGCACCCAGCTCCTTATGGAAAACAGTCTTTTCCACTTTTTCGACATATTTCTGATATCCGTAGGTAGCGGGGGTAAAGGGAGGATCGGTGGGAGGCTCTGTAGGAGGATCGGTAGGCTCTTCGGTCTCCTCTTCTTCCTCTGTCTCCTCCTCGATGATCTCCTCTTCTACGTATTCGATATATTCTTCTTCGCCGTCAACGGCGTAAAAACTCGTACCCAAAGCAGACATCAGAATCACCAGCGCAAAAAAGAATGCGACAAATCTTTTTATCGTCAATTTCATAATCTCCAAACTACCCGATTTTACATATTTACTCATTTATTATCATACCAAAAAGCACCGTGGTTTTAATTCTATAACAGAATTATAATACCAGTAAATATAGACAATCTATCCTATCAAATTTTGGGAGTATTGACAGTTTCTTTGTCAACTCTGACAGTCCGGCATATTATGAATGTAAAGAAGTATCGAAAGGAGATATATAATGAATCAGGTTATCTATACGGTTCGGCCGGGCAACACCGTGTTCGCGATCGCACAGTTCTTCGGCACCACAGCCAGAGAGATTGCAAACGCCAACGCGTTGGTCTATCCATATACCATCTTCCCCGGACAGCAGCTGGTGATCCCGATTGAGGAGATCACCGCTCCCTCCTACTATGTGGTGCGTCCGGGAGATTCGCTGTTCTCGATTGCAAGCCGCTATGAGCTGGACCCTAAGGAGCTGCTCAGGCTCAACAACTTGGAAAACCCCAACGTGATTTATCCGGGTCAGATCATCAGATTAGGCAGAGAATAGAAAAAACGGGACGGAAAATCCGTCCTGTTTTTTACATAGTTATTCAGATAAAAAGCGCTCCGTGACGGGGCGCTTCTTATGTAGCCTGAGGAGATTCCTAAGGCTTCTTCGGCTTTTCCTTTTTGATTCCGTAGATTTTTCGCAGTATCGGGGATAGGATTTTCGGTCTGTCCAGTACGATCACCTTCATACTTTACCTCCTGCATGAAAAACAGGTGAGGATCAGAACAATCGCCGCGATCACACAGACCGCCTTCACCGGCAGGAGCGACGCCGTGATCAGTCCTGCCGAAAACGCGATCGGAGTAATACACTTTTTGCATATGTTCATATTCATCACCTTGTATATGTTATGCGGAGAGATGAGATGTGTGACAGGGGTGATCCGACCGAAAGGAAAGGTTTTGATTTTTCCGAGATATGTTTTAGTCACAAAAAGTCGGAACGATGTGGGCATCGTTCCCTACGGATGGTGTTGCAATCCATCAACAATTAGGATATAATATGATAAAGTCGGAAATGAGTGTGAAATGATGAGAACACTGACAATCGAAAAAAACGACGCGGGTCAGCGCTTGGATAAATTTCTTTCAAAGAAATTTAAAACAATGCCTCCGTCGCTGATGTATAAGTATATCCGAACAAAATATATCAAGCTCAACGGAAAGAAAACCACTCCCGAAACATTTCTCAACGAGGGAGATGTCCTGACCTTTTATATCAAGGATGAGTTCTTTAAAGAAAAGAAAAGCTATGAATTTCTCAAAGCCTCCAAGAATCTCGATATCCTCTATGAGGACGAGAACATCATCCTGATCGACAAGAAGATCGGCGTGATCGTCCATCAGGACGCGCGATTCGACACCGATACGCTGAATCTCAGGGTGCTGCGCTATCTCTATGAAAAGGGAGAATACAATCCCGAGAACAAGTCGTCATTTACGCCCGCCTTATGCAACCGTATCGACCGCAATACCGGCGGCATCGTGATCGCGGCAAAAACCGCCGAAGCGCTGAGAGTCATCAATCAGAAGATCCGCGACAGAGAGATCGAAAAATACTATCTCTGCGCGGTAAAGGGCAAGCCGAAAAAAACTCACGATATTTTAAAAGATTACATCATCAAAGACGAAAGCACCAACACGGTGCACGTTCTCAAAGAGGCGAAAGAGGGCGCGAAGGAGATCGTCACAGAATATACGGTATCGGATACAAAAGACGGCGTCTCCCTCTGCGAGGTTCTGCTGCATACAGGCAGAACGCACCAGATCAGAGCGCATATGGCGTCGATCGGACATCCGCTCTTAGGCGATGAGAAATACGGCGACAAAGCGCTCAACCGCCGGTATGGGATCAAACGTCAACAGTTGTATTCTTACAAAATAAGATTTGTATTTACCACAGATGCAGGGGCGCTCGCTTATCTTAACGGAAAAGAGTTTGAGGTCAAAGAGGTACCGTTCGCAAAGAACGGGAAGCTGAAAATATAAAGACTCGTAGGGCAAGGCGCCCTCGACTTGCCGGTCGCAGCAGCGTTTCAAAAATACCGGACTTTATATTCAGGAGTAGGATTTAGCCGGCAGTTCCTATAACCGATTATAGATAAAACAGCAAGGCTTCGGGACGATGTGGACATCGTTCCCTACGGCGGGAGGGTCAAGACCCTCCCCTACTTTTTTATACTAAGCACATAAATGCGGACATGGTGCCTCTGTCGCCTTTGGTGGCGCGGTGGCTCCAGAGAAAATCGCTATTGCACTGAGTGCATAGATCGGACAGGGTGATCTTCTCGGGCTTTACGCCGACGGAAACGAGGATCTGTCGGTTCGCTTCTTTCAGGTCGATCATATATTTTCCGTCATCTTTCGGAAAAACAAAGTCGGACGGTGAAATATGGAAATCGGTTTGTTGATTGTACAATCCCTCAGTCAGCTCGCGCTGACAGCTCCCTTTACCAAAGGGAGCCTTTGAAAGCGCGTAGAACTGCTGTGCGACAGGCCCGTCGACTTCATAACAGCACTTGCCGATGTTCGGACCGATACAGCAGACGAGATCCGCGGGATCGGTACCGTAGTTCTCCTGCATTGTCTCCACCACTTTCGCGGCGATCCCCGCGACGGTACCGCGCCAGCCGCCGTGAGCAAGACCGATCGCCTTACGCTTGACATCCACGAAGAACAGCGGGGTACAGTCGGCATAGTAGGTGACTAAGGTCACGCCCTTCTCATTTGTCACCAGACCGTCGACACTTTCGATATCTTTTTCCCGATAGATACCGATTCCCTTTTCTTTCTCGGTACAAACTCTGACAAAGGTGTGATGATCCTGAGAGGATGCGACGAGGGTATCATAATCAAATCCCGCTGCGTCACAGAAAAGACGGTAGTTTTCTGTGATCAGGTCCTTCTCGCCGTGATCAAAGCTCAAATCCATATTATGCGCGGAGCGGGAGTTCTCTCCTATTTTGGTGGAAAAAGCGTGACGGATAAAGGGAATCTCCGAAAGCGCGTTGTAGGTCAGATAACCGATCCCGCTGTTGATATGCAGCTGCATCGTATCGGATGAAAAGTTCATAGTATCACCTGATTATAATGATATTATTACTGTAGGAAAGGTCAAGCCCCTTCCCTGCTGTTTCCTTATTGTACATTATTTGATCGGGACTTGCAAGAAGAAAAAAACCGTGATATAATAATAAAAGGTGATGAAAATGAAAAAGGTATTCGGCAACAATATCGTGCCCTCATGCTCCTACTGCGAATTCTCCCAAACGGAGGGAGAAAAACAATACTGTACCAAGAACGGCACTTTAAGGAACGGCAAATGCCGCAAGTTCCGCTACAATCCCATTATGCGGACGCCGCACACAATGGCGCCGCTCCAACAATTTGATCAGGAAAGCTTTACGATCTGAGCAGCGGAAACCTCCGCTGCTTCTTTTTTTCAGTAATTTTGCCGTCGCAAAAAATTTTTTCAAAAAAATGATTGTTTCCTATTGCCATTTTTACCAATTTATGGTAATATACAGTTACCAAAGAAACAGGAGATGTAAAAATGGCAGAAAAAATCAAACTTTTGATGACTCAGGACACCGCCGAAAATATCACAGAAACCCAAAACGCTTTATCCAAATATGATATGATTTGCTCATTTTGCTCTAAAGACGGCGAGGAACTGATCTCGAGAATTATGTCCGATATGCCCGACGTGGTAATGATGGACCTCTTTATGACAAGGATCGACAGCATCGGCGTGATGCGTTCCATCAAGCGCAACAAGCCCCTCAAAATGCCGCTGTTCGTGGTATATTCCACCTTTGACAGTCCGGTACTCCAGCGTGAAGTGATGGCAAGCGGGGCGACGTACTTTGTCCTCAAACCCTACAACATTGACGATCTCGCGGAAAATATCCTGCGGTTTCTGAAGCGGAACAAGCTCAAGGTCAAGGGCGGTATTCATTCCAGCGGGATGGAAAACTATAACCTCGAGCTGAAAGTCACGGAAATTCTCCATCAGATCGGCGTGCCCGCGCATATCAAGGGCTATCACTATCTGAGGGATTCTATTATGATGTGCGTAGAAAAGCCGGACATCATCAACGCAGTCACAAAAAAGCTCTATCCCTCCGTGGCGAAGAAATATGAAACCACTTCTTCCAGAGTGGAACGCGCGATCCGTCACGCGATTGAGGTCGCGTGGGATCGCGGCGATGTAGAGGTGCTCAACTCGTACTTCGGCTATACCATACAGGGCTCCCGCGGAAAGCCGACCAACTCGGAATTTATCGCGATGATCTCCGATAAGCTGAGATTACAGATCAAAAACGCAAGCTGAAATGTCATTGCGAGGGCTCAGCCCATGGCAATCCCCTTTTAGAAAGCAGACGTAAACTACATCTCTTTCCTAACGGTATCAAACGACAAGGGGATTGCCGCGGTCGCTCTGCTCCCTCGCAATGACTGTTTTCTTTACGGCATTTTGTATTGACAGAATATCCAGAAATGGTATAATATTAATAATGATGAATGATAAATGAAAAATGATAAATGCCGGTCACTCGCTGACGCTCAAACATTTCAATTTTCCAGTCAGGTGTGGACGGAGTCCACCTTTCACTTATCATTTATCATCTATCATTTTTCATTTCAGAAGACGGATATCATCGCGATGTTATCCGACAAACTGAGATTGTTAATCAAAAAATGTCAGTCACTCGCTGACGCTCAAACATTTCAATTTTCCAATCAGGTGTGGACGGAGTCCACCCTTCACTTATCATTTATCATCTATCATTTTTCATTTCAGAAGGCGGTGACGTAATGGCTTTTGATACCTTTGACGAGGGCATTTCCTTAGGCGGAATGAGAAGCAAAACAGAAATTAGGACGCTTATCTGCTATATGCTCAAATCGGTCGGTTCTCCGATGAGCAAGGAGAATGTGATCTCCGCGCTGATGGAGAAGGGGCTTGCCAACTATTTTGAGACCGGCTCATGCTTTGAAGACCTGATCCGTCACGGCAATATTGCGATGAATGAGGATAACCTCTACTATCTCACTCCTGCGGGCGAGCTGATCGCCAGAGAGCTGGAGGATACCCTCGCTCCTACCGTCAGAGAAAGAGCGGTGCAGTGCGCCTTAAGCCTGATCGAGCGGGAACGCAAGGAAAAGGAAAACAAGGTCGTTATCACCAAGACGGAGAACGGCTTTACCGTCACCTGCTCCATCTCGGGCGGCGATATGGATCTTCTCTCCTTCTCGCTTTATGTTCCCGATATTTCGCAGGCGAGAATGATCCGGAAGAATTTTTATAAAAATCCCGAGATGTTCTACTCGGTGATGATCGCGATGCTCACGAGAAATAAAAAGGATGTTTCGGATATCCTCTCGGAGCTTGGCGCGGTAATTTAATCAATTCATAATTCATAATGCATAATTCATAATTATTGATCGTTTACAGAAATGACTGCCGTGAATCGGATGATCCGCGGCAGTTTTTCATGTCAGCCGTTCGGGAGGGTCAAGACCATCCCCTACGGCGTTGTATCAACGCTGCATAAGGTCGTAGGGAACGATGCCTACATCGTTCCAAAACGTTTTTATCAAATGCTGTTTTCGGCTGTAAACATACTTTATCCGTAGGGCAAGGCGCCCTCGACTTGCCGAAACGTTGTATTAAATCCATATTGTTTTAAAAGATGCAGGTCATATCCTACTCCTGTATGAAACGTCTGAGATTAATTGAAATGTTGCTGCGACCGGCAAGTCGAGGGCGCCTTGCCCTACAGTTTTGATCAACGTTTCATAGGGTCGTAGGGCACGATGCCTTCATCGTTCCGTACAAATTGTTCGAGCAAAGCGAGTAACCTTATTAAACTATTGCGGTAACAACAACGTTTCGGGAGGGTCAAGACCCTCCCCTACTGTTGATGTGACATCAGATTTACGGAATGATCATTTCCGCGCCGACGTCGAATTTGTTCTCAAAACCGGCAAGCTTCTTCTGGATCTGGGTCGCGTCGATGATATCCAGTCCGTCGCCGGTGACGTCGCCGTTTCTCACGATGACGCCGTCGGGATCGTCTACGATAGACGCAAGCTTCTTCTGGATCAGCGTCGCGTCGATCACGGTAATCACATAGTCGTCATCCGCGTCGCCTTTATAATACGCGGATCCGGTAAACTCGTTTCGCAGTTCCTCTTCAGGATCATCCTCCGGCTCGGGCGCGTGAATATCCTGTCCGACATACAAATCGAGATAATATACCTCGTCAATTTCCATCGCGTCGGCAGCGATTTGTTCGATCTGCGACTTTGTCAGCAAAAGCTTGGCAGGTATTTTACACTTTATATCATCCGGATCCCATTCTTCAAGAAAGTCGTCTTCGCTGATACCGAGCTTTTCGGCCAGTTCTGTCACCTTATTGTGACGATTGGTATAAAAGAGGGTGTTGTAGGCGCTGTACCACCGCATAATCTGAATAATATTTTTTGCCTGATTAAGAGTAAAACCGCACTGCCTTGAAGCCTCTTCTTTCATCTGATTGATAACAGCATTGCTATAACTGATACCGGAGCTCATCCAGATTTCCATTTTTTGCGTATCTGAAACCACATTGAACTTTGCTCTTAAACGGTCGGTGATTTTCCCTTCGGTATTCTCAACAGCAAATTCTCCCAATATATCCCGACCGATATACAGTTCGATCCCTTTGATCTGGTTATGATTAACAATTTCAATGATTTTCGCTTTGGAAAGGATAAAGCCGGACGGCCATCCGGAATGGTCAAATTCTGTCTCCCATCTTACGAAAACATTATCTTCCGTAAGTGAAAGTTCCTCCATCAGCGCCGCGATTTTCTCGACGCGATCCTGCTGCATCAATTCATTTCTTGTACGCCGCCATCTATCGGCCTCTCCCATCGTTGCGCCGCGTTCGATCTTCCCGCAGATCTCGTTGGTTTTTTCATCCAGCTCCGCACTTGTCATATATTCGGGATCAGCGTATATCCAAACATATACCTCATCGCTTTCCGACAGTGTAGGAAGCAGTTCCTTTAACTCAGCATTCATCTTTTCCTGCGGATCATCGGAATAAGGATGGATCAAAGCATAAGGAATAGGATATAAGTTCTTATCATCAAGATCAATTGATACCACCTCATCCGCATCGGAAAGGGACTCGATACGTTCTTTGGTCAGGCTGTATTGAGTCGGCACACCGCAGCTTCCCAAATCTTCCTGATAACACTTCTGATACGGAGCAACGTCTTCAAAGCTCAAGTCCAGCTTTTCCATCAAGGACTGCGCCTGTGTACGCATAATATCATCGAGCTTGATTTTAAAAACACGGTAGTATTCCACTCTCTCATCATTACTTTTGAAATTGTTGCGATCAATTCCGGTTGTTTTATCGGCGTAATCATAGGAGGACATTATTGCCGCAAGACCTCCGAAAGTATAATCAAATGAAACCCGAACATCAACAGTGCTTTCGTCATCGATCATACTTAATACATCTTTTAAATCATCTGTGATTTTATCCTGAGATACGGCATTTGCCGAAACGCACAGCGCGCTGAACAGCAGGATAAGAATCAGGAATAAGGCTGTTATCTTTTTCATTTTTCATCTCTCCTTTTATGAAAGATAGGTACTTTCATGTGATAATATTTCTCCGTCTTCATTGAAAAAATAGATATCATATAATTCTGAGCCGACTGTCAACCCGTTGTTATACGGCGAATAGGACAGCCACACATAACCGTCTCTCTCCCACTCTCTTACCGCAAGATGAGAAGAGGAAAAAACGTTTTCATCTCCGAGGAGATTACCGTATCTGTCAAATATCGCGCAATAAACATTTCCGGATCCTGTAAGCGCGGAAAGAGGAAGGAAAGCGTAACAGGTCGAATCTCCCGGAGCGGCGGGTTCCGGTTCGTAAGGCTTGTCTGTCGGCGTCGGATAGTATGGCGGGTCATTCTGCGGCTCGGGGGGAGCAGTCGCTTGTTCTGTCGGATAATCGACAGGCTGATCCGGTTTTTCCTCACTGTCAGCAGGCTTTGCGGGTGAATCAGGATCGGCGGGTTTCGTACCGTACTCAGTGATGATGTCGGTGATGGTCGTGATAATGATATTGCCCTCACTGTCGGTAGAAACTTGGGTCGGCGGTTGGGTCGGCGGTTGGGTATTTGTTTCCGTTGACGGAATATCGCTCTCCTGAGTTGAAGACGAAGTTTCGGAGAGCTCGGTTGATTCTGTCGCTTTTTCGCTTTCTTTCACCGAAAAGGCGGGAACAACCGGTGCAGGCTTATTTCCAGAAAAGAAATATGCGGAAATACTCAGTCCGAAAACCAATACCATAGAAGCTGCCGCGGCGTAATAGCGTATGGGAGTATGATGCGGCTTTATGAGGGCTGTTTCGGGTACTGATAGAAGTCTCTGACGAAAGCTGTCGGATATCGTGATTCTGTTTAATGCATTACAGTTATACTCACTCATCGGGCTCACCTCCCAGCTGTATTTTGAGCTTTTCGCGTCCGCGCCGAAGCAGCGTGCGAACGGTGTTGTGATTCTTGCCTAAGATGGAAGCGATCTCGTCGCTCTGATAACCAAGTCCGTAATATAGCCACAAGACTTCGCGGTATTTCAGCGGCAGCTCCATCAGCAGATCGGAGATATCCTGCTTGTCCTCGGGGGAGGGAAACGGAAGATTCTGAGCCGCTTCTAAGGGGAGATGGAAACGGCGGTCACGAAGCGTATGCCTGCACTCGTTGACAGCGACGCGCAGCAGCCACGCTTTGAGATAGCTTTCATCCTGAAAGGAAGGGGATTTGGTATAGAGTTTGAGAAAGGTCTCTTGCGTACAGTCTTCCGCGTCCGGCAGACTTTTCAAGCGCATCACACAAGCTGCCAGCACGATCGAAGCGTATTTATTGACTGCTTCTTCATAGCGAAGATCCGCAAAACGCTTTTCTTCCATCTTTTTCCCTCCCCTCTGTAATTTAAAGCCATCAAAACGTCATTTTGTTTCATTATAGCAAGATTTTTTAAGAAAGAAAACCGAGCCGTTCAAAACAGCTCGGAAAAAATAATACCGTACCGAATATGTCGATATGCCGGCTATGTTCGGGAGGGTCAAGACCCTCCCCTACGGTGTTGTATCAACGCTGCATAAGGTCGTAGGGAACGATGCCCACATCGTTCCGTAAAAATTGTTCGAACGAAGTGAGTGACCTTATTTTGACTATTGCAAAAGCAGAAACGTTTCGGCAAGTCGAGGGCGCCTTGCCCTACAGTTTTGATCAACGTTTCATAGGGTCGTAGGGAACGGTGCCTACATCGTTCCGCTACAAATTGTCCGAACAAAGCGAGTGACCTTATTTTGACTATTGCAAAAGCAGAAACGTTTTGGCAAGTCGAGGGCGCCTTGCCCTACGGTGTTGTATCGACGCTGCATAAGGTCGTAGGAGAATCACAGCATCGTCAGCATCACCATTAATGCGGTGCCGGGGAGTCCGCCGACGGCAGACGTCAGAACAGACAGTGTTGTGATCGGAATATATACCGAAGTAAAAGACGACAAAAAATCTACTGCTGCAAGGCTGAATAATCCCAGCAGGATAGACAGGATCGCTCTTTTGAAAGGCTTCTTGCTGCGAGAAGCGTAGTGGATAAAGGAAAAGACGATAAAGGTGATGAAGATAGTTATAATGATAATCATGCTTCTTATCTCCGAAAAAATGATTTAGAAGAAATAGCGGTTAACATGGGTTAAGCCTATCCCCTGTTGTTATGATAGAATTGTTCGAGCAAAGCAAGTAACCGTCATTCTTCAATTTTCAGTTTTCAGTATTCATTTAATAAAAAAGGACTACCGGATATACCGATAGTCCATTTTATGATCTTTTAGATTCAATTATGAATTAAACAAAAACAAACTTCAACAGAATGTTCAGCGCCAATACAACGACGACAAAGCCGACGGCGATCCACTTGGTCGCTCTGGCGAAAACTGCGTCATAGGTGCGAGCCTTGTTCTTGGAGAAGAATGTGTCAGCGCCGCCGGAAATAACGCCGATGCCCTGCTGGTTACCCTCCTGCAGAATGATCACGACGATCATAATGATGGACGCGATAATCAGAAGGCCGCCTAATACATACTCCCATACTGTCATATCTATCTTCCTTTCAATTACTATTTTCCTGATAAAATCCAAATGCAAAGGTTATTTTAACACATATTTCAGTGGAATGCAAGTGTTTTTTCGATCATTTTTAAAAACATCTTTCAAATCCTCTCATTGGCGAGGATATCCTTTTTCATTCGGTTGAGATTGTCACGGGCGAAAGCCCTCACAATGACACATTTTATATGATCGAGAGCTGAGTTGCTTCGTCTTCCGAGGACGGCAGCGCGCCCGCGGCAGGGAGGGATCTGGTTCTGTAGCGCGAGGGCTTAGAGAATCTTCCGTCCTTGTAGGGTTCGATTGACATCAAGCGATGACCCTTCTTGAGCTTCATCACCGCGACGCCCTGTGTATTCTTCGTCGTCTTCAGCGAGATCGCGCCGGAGTGGAGCAACAGCATCCTGCCGGCAGAGGAAGTCAGCACAAATTCCTTATCCTCTCTGCAATAGCCGATGCCGGCGAGCGGAGACTTGTCGGAATAGGCGTTGATCAGCTTCTTGCGGTTGGTCTTGGTCTCATAGGCTTTGAGATCGACCTTCGCCACCTTGCCGTTTTCAAAGGCGAACAGCAGAAAACCGGAGTAGTCTTTGGTTTTGAGCATAAAGACCGCCTTCTCCCCCTCGTCCATCTGCAGTTTTGCGGGAATATAATCTCCGAATACAGAGGCTTTGGTATCAGGAAAATCACTGACCTTCGCTTTATATACCTGACACAGGTTGGTAAAGAACAAGAGATCGGTGTTGTTGGTGGTCTCGGTGGTATAGACGATCCTGTCGTTCTCCTTGAGCTTTTGCTCGCCGCTCATCCTCAGCGACTGGGGGGTGATCTTCTTGAAATAGCCTTCTTCGGTAAAGAAAAGATGCACGGGATAGTCGGGGATATCATCCTCGGGGCTGTAGTCATCCGCAAGAGAAGAAATATGCAGGAGCGGACACTTCCTGTCCTTACCGTACTTTTCGGCGACCTCGCGCAGTTCTCTGACGATGATAGTCTTGACGCGCGCTTTAGAAGCGAGGATCGACTCGAGATCGGCGATATCCTTCTCGAGCTGTTCGATCTCGTCGGTACGTTTTAAGATATACTCGCGGTTAAGGTGTCGTAGCTTGATCTCCGCGACATACTCCGCCTGGATCTTGTCGATGCCGAAGCCGATCATCAGGTTAGGAACGACCTCCGCCTCTTCATCGGTCTCGCGAACGATACGCACCGCTTTGTCGATGTCCAGCAGGATCAGCTTCAGACCTTTCAAAAGGTGGAGCTTGTCCTTCTTTTTGTTGAGATCAAAGTATGTCCTTCTGCGGATGCACTCGATACGGAACGCGATCCATTCGTTCAAAAGATCCTTGACGCCCAGCACCATCGGAACGCCGCCGATCAGAACGTTGAAATTGCAGGAGAAGCTGTCCTCCAAAGTGGTAAGCTTAAAGAGCTTCTGCATCAGCTTCTCGGGATCGACACCGCGCTTTAAGTCTATCGTGATCTTCAAGCCGGCGATACCTGTCTCGTCGCGGATATCGGAGATTTCTTTGATCTTTCCGGACTTGACAAGATCGATGATCCTCTCGATGATCACCTCAATGTTCGTGGTGGGAGGGATCGCGGTGATATCGATACAGTTTTGCTTTTTATCGTATTCATAGATCGAACGGACACGAACAGAGCCTCTGCCGGTCTCGTAAATCTCACGGATCGCTTCTTCGTTATAGATGATCTGCGCGCCTCCGGAAAAGTCCGGAGCGGGCAGTGTGGAAATGATATCGTGATCGGGATCACGGATCAGCGAGGCAGTCGTCTCGCAGATCTCCCGAAGGTTAAAGGAGCAGATGTTGGACGCCATACCGACGGCGATACCGGTGTTCGCGTTGACCAGCACCGACGGATAGCTCGCGGGCAGGAGCGTAGGCTCCTTCATGGTATTGTCGTAGTTATCGACAAAGTCGACGGTGTCGCGGTCGATGTCCTTGAACAGCTCGTTGCAGATGGGATCGAGCTTTGCTTCGGTATAACGGGACGCCGCCCATGCCATATCGCGGGAGTAGAACTTACCAAAGTTGCCCTTGGAGTCGATATACGGATGAAGCAGCGCCTCATACCCGCGTGAAAGACGAACCATCGTATCATAGATCGCCTGATCGCCGTGAGGGTTGAGCTTCATGGTAGAGCCGACGATGTTGGCAGATTTGGTTCTCGCGCCGGTAAGCAGACCCATCTTGTACATCGTATATAAGAGCTTTCTGTGCGATGGCTTGAAGCCGTCGATCTCAGGGATCGCGCGGGACATAATGACGCTCATAGCATAGGGCATAAAGTTGGTTTCGATCGTGGACGCGATCTTCTGCTCCACCACCTCGCCCGCGCCGGCGATCACACCGTTAGAAAGCGGTTCAAAGCTTTGTTTTTTTGTCTGTTTTTTCTTAGCCATATTGGAATTCCTTTTTTTGAGTCATTGCGAGGGAGCTTTGCGACCGTGGCAATCCCCTTCCTTTTGCAACCGGTAGTAACAACAAGGGGATTCTTCGCTGCGCTCTGAATGACACTTTACCAAAGTTTTTCTTTCTCAGCTTACGTCGAGGTTGTCAGTGTAGTCCGCGCCGTACTGAACGATAAAGTCTTTACGTCCTTGAATATTGTCGCCGATGAGGATATCAAAAATCTGCGCGGTCCTCTCGGCGTCGTCGGGCATCACCTTGATCAGGCGTCTGGTAGCGGGATTCATCGTCGTCAGGCTCATCATATCGGGCTCGTTTTCACCGAGTCCCTTGGAACGCTGAACAGTGAATTTTGCCTTGCCGATCTCTTCGATATACTGTTCTTTTTCCGCTTCTGTATAGGCAAAATACACCTTATCCTTCGAAGTGATTTCATACAAAGGAGATTCGGCGATAAATACCTTGCCCGCTTCGATCAGATCGGGCGTCAGACGGTAGATCATCGTCAGCAGCATCGTGCGGATATGGAAGCCGTCGACATCGGCATCGGTACAGAAAATGATTTTGCTCCAGCGGAGGTTGTCAATGTTGAAGTTACTGATCTCTTTCTTTGACTTCGTTTTGGTGTTGACCTGCACGCCGCAGCCTAACACCTTGATCAGATCGGTGATGATATCGCTTTTAAAAATGCGGTCATAGTCCGCTTTCAGACAGTTAAGGATTTTACCGCGGATCGGCATAATCGCCTGAAAGTTCGGGTCTCTCGCCTGGATACACGCGCCCATCGCGGAGTCGCCCTCTACGATAAACAACTCGCGGTCTTCGATCACCTTAGAACGGCAGTCGTGGAACTTCTGCACCTTTGAGGTGATGTCCATATTGGCGGTGAGATGCTTTTTGAGATTGATCCTCGTCTTTTCTGCGTTCTCGCGGGAGCGCTTGTTGATCAGCACCTGCGCGCCGATCTTCTCTGCTTCTATGGGATTTTCGATAAAATAAACTTCCAGCTGCTTGCGCAGAAAATCGGTCATCGCATCCTGGATCCCTTTGTTGGTGATTGCCTTCTTGGTCTGGTTCTCATAAGAGGTCACAGACGAGAAGGAGGAAATCACGATCACCAGACAGTCGGAGACATCCTCAAACTTGATTTTACTTTCGTTTTTGTTATATTTATTCTGCTGTTTCAGATAATTGTCGATTTGATATACGAATGCATTTCTGACCGCCTTGTCGGGCGCGCCGCCGTGCTCCAAAAAAGAAGAGTTGTGATAATACTCGGCGATATTGACCTTGTTGGAAAAGCCCAAGGCAACATTGATCTTGCACTTATATTCGTCCTTATCGTCACGGTCTCTCGCCATACGCTCGGTAGCCCATGACTGAACGGAGGTCAGGGATTCTTCTCCCAAAAGCTCTCTGACATGATCGGCGATACCGTCCTGATAGAAAAACTCCTGTACCTCAAAGGAGCGTCCCGCCTGCACACGGAAGATAAACTTCACGCCCGGATTGACGATCGCCTGTCGTTTGATCATCTCGACAAAGAACGACTGATCCATATCGATATCGGTAAAGACCTCGAGGTCGGGCTTCCAGCGGATCTTGGAGCCGGTATCTCTGCCGGAATAATCCACATAGGACAGTCCGCCGACGTTCTCTCCCTTTTCGAAATGCAGACTGTATTTTCTATGGTCACGCTTGATCTCCGCGTCCATATACTCGGACGCGCACTGGGTAGCGCAAAGGCCGAGACCGTTGAGACCGAGCGAAAACTCATAGTTGTCGCCCTCTAAGTTATTATATTTGCCTCCCGCATACATTTCGCAGAACAAAAGCTTCCAGTTGTATTCGTTCTCGTTCTGGTTGAAGTCGACGGGGATGCCTCTGCCGTGGTCCTCGACCTCGATCGAACCGTCGGAATAGAGCGTCAGCGTGATTTCTTTTCCGTAGCCTTCACGCGCCTCGTCGATCGAGTTGGACAATATTTCAAATACGGAGTGCTGACAACCCTCGATACCGTCGGAGCCGAAGATGACCGCGGGACGTTTGCGGACTCGGTCGGCGCCTTTGAGGGTCGCAATACTCTCGTTGCCGTATTCCTGTTTTTTCTTTGGCTTTGCCATGTGTATATCTCCTTGTGTTTTGACGTCATTGCGAAGACTTCAGCCCGCGGCGATCACCCAATACGAGTGGTTAGTGTTTAGTGGATAGTGGTTAGTTATTTTGAATAGCCGTCCGCAGGACCCTACACACTAACAACTAACAACCAACAACTAATCACTCTATTTAACAGGGGGATCCTCACGGTCGCTTACGCTCCCTCAGAATGACAACGCTAATATTATTTCTTTCCTTTGAGCTTTTTGATCTGATCGCGCAGAAACGCCGCGTGTTCAAATTCGAGCAGCTTGGCGGCGGCGTGCATCTCTTTGGTCAGTGACTTGATCATCTCCTGCCGCTGTTCAAAAGAGAGCCTTCCGACATTCTTCAGCTCATCGTCGGAATGGGTGGATATCTCGATGATATCCTGTACCTTCTTCTGTATGGTCTGCGGGATGATTCCGTGTTCTTCGTTATACTGCTGCTGGATCGAACGGCGGCGGTTGGTCTCGACGATCGTGTCCTTCATCGAGTCGGTCACGCTGTCAGCGTACATAATGACCGTACCGTCGGCGTTTCTTGCCGCTCTGCCGACCGTCTGGATCAAAGAACGTTCGGATCGGAGGAAACCTTCCTTATCGGCGTCAAGAATCGCTACCAAAGACACCTCGGGGATATCCAAGCCCTCTCTGAGCAGGTTGATACCGACCAGCACATCGAACTTGCCAAGACGCAAATCTCTGACGATCTCCATCCTTTTGACGGTGTCGATATCGTGGTGCATATACCGCACCTTAATCTCCATTCCCTCAAGATATTCGGTGAGATCCTCCGCCATCTTTTTGGTAAGAGTGGTGATCAGCACGCGCTGTTCCTTTTCGACTCGCATATTGATCTCAGAGATCAAATCATCCAGCTGTCCTTCAACAGGGCGAACGGAAATCTCGGGATCGAGCAATCCTGTCGGACGGATGATCTGCTCGGCGACTGCCGCCGACTTCTCCAACTCAAAATCGCCGGGCGTCGCGCTGACGAATACCGCCTGATTGATTCGCTCATAAAACTCGTCGAAATTGAGCGGTCGGTTATCATACGCAGACGGCAGACGAAAACCGTAATCGATCAGCGAGGTCTTTCTCGCGCGGTCGCCCGCGTACATACCTCTCACCTGCGGCAAAGTTACATGCGACTCGTCAACAAACAGCAAAAAGTCCTTCGGAAAATAATCAAGCAGCGTATATGGGGCTGATCCCGGCGCTCTGCCCGATAACACGCGCGAGTAGTTCTCAACGCCCGGACAAATACCGATCTCCTGCAGCATCTCCATATCATAATGGGTACGCTGTTCAATGCGCTGCGCTTCTAACAGCTTGCCTTTGGAGCGGAAGAATTCCAATCTTTCCTGAAGCTCTCTTTCCAGCTCCTCTAACGCGCGCTGCATCTTCATCCCGTCAACGATATAGTGAGAAGCAGGATAGATCGCGGCGTGCCGCAAAGTGGCGATCAGCTCTCCGGTCAGCGGATTGATCTCTGTGATGCGGTCGATCTCATCACCGAAGAACTCTACGCGGATGATCCGATCGGAGGATGCGGCGGGAAAAATCTCTACCACATCTCCCCTGACGCGGAATTTGTCGCGGACAAAGTTGATATCGTTTCTCTCATACTGCAGCTCAACGAGCTTTTTGATCAGCTCGTCGCGGGATTTTTCCATTCCCGGCCGCAGAGAAATCACCATATTGCGGTAATCGATCGGATCGCCCAGTGAATAGATACAGGAAACAGACGCGACAATGATCACATCCCGCCGCTCGGACAACGCCAAGGTCGCGCTGTGACGGAGCTTATCGATCTCGTCGTTGATCGCGGAATCCTTTTCGATATAGGTATCCGACTGCGGAATATATGCCTCGGGCTGATAATAGTCATAGTAGGACACAAAGTATTCAACCGCGTTCTCGGGAAAGAATTCCTTGAACTCGGAACAAAGCTGCGCCGCCAATGTTTTATTATGCGCCAACACCAGCGTCGGGCGGTTGATTTTCTCGATAATATTCGCCATCGTGAAGGTCTTACCGGAACCGGTGACGCCTAAGAGGGTCTGCTCCTTCGCGCCGGTTTTGATGCTGTCAACAAGTTTTTGTATCGCCTCGGGCTGATCGCCGGTAGGTCGATAATCTGATACGAGTTTAAAATCCATATCATTCTGATCCTTGATTCATATGATGATTTGACTGCCGAAGAGAAACACAGTCACCGTCTGCAACAATAAAATGATCCAAAAGATATACGCCGATCAATCCCAGCGCGTTGCCGATATTGATGGTAGACTCTATATCATCATCAGAAGGCTTTGCAAATCCGCTGGGATGATTATGAGCGATCACCGCGCTGCGCGCGTTATAACGCATAGCCAGATCGACGATCTTTCTGATCGGAATATCGGTGGATGAAATCGATCCGACGGATACCATTCCGCAGTATACTTCTTTAAACTTAGCATCCATCAAAAGCAGGAGAATATGTTCTTCGTTTCTTCCGATGAACTTGCTGATAATATACTTTTCAATAGAATCAAGATCAATAATCTTGTCGGTGTTGTCCTCTTTGTCACTGATGTACAGTCTTGCCAGCTGAGGGATCAGCTTGATATAGGTTGCCTGGTTATCGGTCAGTCCCGCTTCTTTCAAGCGGTCAAAGGGAGCGTCAAACACAGCGGATAAGGATCCGAACTCGCGAAGCAGTTTATGGGCGAGCGGATTGGTGTCTTTATACGGCACGGCATAGTAAAGCATCAGCTCCAGCGCTTCATGGGTTTCAAACACATCCAGACCGTGATTCAAAAACTTTTTCTTCATTCTGTCTCTGTGACCAGAGTGAATGTTCTTCTCGCTCATCCGCTTCACCTCCAAAACACTATATTTGGGCATTATACTAGATAATATTAGCATAAATTGTGGTTGAATGCAAGATTTATGACAGTCTTGATACTAAATTATTCCCATCAGACAGCAAAAAACCGACCGCGCTGACGGTCGGTTTTTGAATCTCAAAAAATCAATATCTGTAATAGGTGTAATTATAGCTGTAATGATAATTGCTGTACTTATACTTCTTGTAGCCGGAACGGTGATGCAGCGAACATCCAACCTTTAAGAAGCCGAGTACCTTAGAATCCGCAAGACGGAGATTCTGGAGAGAACGCTCAATATCACCGTGAGTGGTGATCTTCTCACGGACAACCAGCACATATCCCGCGACATATTCTTTCAGGAGCAGGGTATCGGCAACAACGCCGAGAGGAGGCGTATCCAAAATGACGTAGTCGTATTCTTCTTTCAAATCTACTATCAACTGCTCAAAAGCAGAGGAAGCAAGCAGTTCGGAAGGGTTGGGCGGGATCGCGCCGGACGTCAGGACATCCAGATTAGCGATGACGTTTCTATGAACAGATGACTCAAAATCACTCAGATGACCGATGATTTCGGAGACGCCCGATTCGTTGCCGATTTTCAGAAGATTGTGAACATTCGGACGACGAAGATCGGCGTCGATCAAAAGAACTTTTTTACCCATCTTCGCAAAGGAGATCGCAATATTAACGGTCGCGGTACTTTTACCTTCACCCTTTGACCAAGAAGTAATGGCGACAGCGTTATTATCACAAGCGGTAAGCGTGAACACCAAATTGGTTCTCGCGATTTTATAACCTTCAACGATCGCGAATTTAGAATCCGCGGATATAACGTTTTTTGACTTTTCGGAAGTATCGGCGCCTTCGTTACGCTTTACAGCGGCGTTATCTTTTCTTAATTTCATTTTTTCTTTCCACCGCCTTCTACTTCAAAATCGATAATCTCCGCAAACACGGGAACATCGTACATTTTATAAAGATCATCGCCGGGCTTGATGGTTGTGTCAATGATTTCGAGCAGGAAAGAAATCACCAGCGAGATAACCAGTCCGGCTAAGAAGCCGATCAATACATACTTTGATTTATTCGGTGAAGAGGGACTTGAGGGAATGGACGCTTCATCAACGGTATCCACCTTACCCGCGTCGCCGAAATAAGTCTGGAACACCGCGGGCGCCGCCTGAGCGACACGGTTGGCGATATTCGCGGCAGTGTTGGGATCGGGTGAAGAAGCGGTAATTCTCAGGAAGTAGGAATCCTCAACCGGCTTGATCGATACGGAAGCGCCTGAGATAATACTCTTCATCTCGGGAACCTCTGTGAAGAGAACCGCGCAGGTGTTGGCGAGCTCAATCGAAGAAGTGATACTGCCCACCTTGACCTCTTCGGCATTCAGATTAGAGGATGTAGAACCGGTGGTAAAACTCGCCTCACTCTGTACCAGTATCAGCGCTGTCGTGGAATAAATCGGCGTTACAAAATAAGTAACATATAAAAACGCCAGCAGGGTGGCGGCAAGCGTCACGATAATTATCAGCTTAATATGCGCCAGAAACATCTTCAGCAAATCGCTGATGGTAATCTGTTTTGTCATATTAACCTCCTCTTTACGGAATACTTCATCCTATATTATATAGCAAAGAAGTAATTAATAATTCCAAAATAGAATGATTACAACATTTTAACATAATAAAGCGGGAGAAGTATCCCTCTCCCGCATCAAAAAATTTATTCAATTTAACCAAGAATGCTCATCAGAACGCCTGCGGCGACCGCAGAGCCGATCACACCCGCGACATTCGGACCCATCGCATGCATCAACAGGAAGTTGCCGGGGTTCTCCTCCTGACCGACCTTGTTGGATACGCGCGCCGCCATCGGAACAGCGGATACGCCCGCAGAGCCGATCAGCGGATTGATCTTTCCGCCGGATACCTTATACATAATCTTGCCGAACAGTACGCCGAACGCGGTACCCATACAGAACGCGAACAGACCGAGCGCGACGATCCCTAATGTCTTAGGCGTCAGGAATACGGTACCGGTAGCGGTAGCGCCGACGGTAACGCCGAGGAAGATCGTGATGATATTCATCAGTTCGTTCTGCGCGGTCTTAGAAATACGCTCCACAACGCCGGATTCTTTGAAGATATTGCCGAGCATCAGCATACCGACCAAAGGCGCCGCGGAGGGCAGCGCGATCGCAACTACGATAACTACTACGATCGGGAACATAATTTTCTCGAGCTTGGAGACCGGTCTGAGCTGTTCCATCACCACAGAACGCTCTTTCTTCGTGGTAAGCGCCTTCATAATAGGAGGCTGAATGATCGGCACCAGCGCCATATAGGAATACGCCGCTACCGCGATCGGACCGAGCAGCTCGGGAGCCAGCTTTGAAGTAACATAGATGGCGGTAGGACCGTCCGCACCGCCGATGATACCGATAGCGCCTGCCTGCGCGTCGGTAAATCCCAAGAGGATCGCACCGATAAAGGTGATGAAAATACCGATCTGCGCCGCAGCTCCCAAAATGAAACTCTTCGGAGAAGCGATCAGAGGACCGAAGTCGGTCATACAGCCGATGCCTAAGAAAATCAGCGGAGGATAAATACCGAGCTTAACGCCTTGGTAGAGATAATAGAGCAGACCTCCGTAGGTCGGAACATTATAATAGCTGACGCCGTTAAGGGTGGTCGTTGCGTAGCTGATCACCTGTCCGGCGTGCTCCGCCTCGTATTTGGAACATTCGATCAGTTCCGTCGTCGGAGGCGCCATGATCGCCGGGAACAAATTGACCAGCAGCATACCGAAAGCGATCGGCAGAAGCAGCAGCGGCTCATACTGTTTTTTGATCGCCAAGAACATCAAGAAACAAGCGACAGCCATCATCACATAGTTCTGCCATGTCAAAGCGGTAAGACCGGAGGCTTCAAACAGTCCCTTAAGGGCTTCTAAAAATCCGTTAATAATCGTCATTTTATGCCCTCCTTAAAACGGTCTGATGTTATCGGACAAACCCGCATTTTTCCACGCCGCGGATTTCACCTGTGTTCTTCTGATACTCTTTATCTTCACCTTTTTGTCGGAATACACCGCATATACCGCCGCACTGATCACCGCGATCAACTCGCTGTCATCCACAGACTCCTCCGCTTCTACTACCGCGAGCGGCAAAGGCGAAGAGGTAACAACTTCTTCCACAACCGGAACTTTCTTTTTGCTCTTTTCTTTTTGACCGTTTTGGATATTGTAGACGATCGTACCGTAGAGCTTGATGATACCGATCAGCAAAAGCAGCACCGCGAATACTACGACAAAGCCGGTGAGCAGTACCGTCATCGAGGTAGTCAGCTTATCCGCCATAGTTTTTCCTCCCATCAAAGGTATGTCAACTCATACCCATCTTTCTCCATTTTGTATTATAGCCTAAATCAAGAGGAAATTCAATATGTATCAGAGAGTTTTTATGATTTTGTTATTTTAGGATCAATAAACCGTTGGAAATGTCGATACAGCGCCGCATAGAGTTGTAGGGCGGGGGCTTGCCTACGGTGTTAATCCGACGTTTCATAGGATCGTAGGGTTCGATGCCCACATCGAACCGCTATTAATTGTTCGAGCGAAACGAGTGACCTTGTTATAAACGTTGCGGTAATATCAACGTTTCGGAACGATGTGGGCATCGTTCCCTACGGTTGATGGGCTTTGCTGCCGAACACGGTATATGTAACCGGCGTTTCGGCGGCGGGAGCCCCCGCCCTACGGTGTTAAACCGATGTTTCATAGGGTCGTAACATCGAACCGTTACCAATTGTTCGGGCGAAACGAGTGACATTGTTATAAACGTTATGGGAATATCAACGTTTCGGCAAGTCGAGGGCGCCTTGCCCTACGGTTGATGGGCTTTGCTGCCGAACACGGTATCTGTAACCGGCGTTTCGGCGGCGGGAGCCCCCTCCCTACGGTGGTTTTCCGGCAATAAAAAAGCTCCCTCAAACGAGGGAGCCGGACGGGAGGGTCAAGACCCTCCCCTACAGTTCTATCAAATAAGCGCCGCTTTGAGAGCGTCGGTACAGTTCTATCAAATAAGCGCGGCTTTGAGGGCGTCGGTCTTGTCGGTCTTTTCCCAACGGACGGGGAGATCGATCCTTCCCATATGACCGTAGGAGGACAAGGGAGCGTACTCGGTGTTGAGCAGATCAAGCTCTTGGATGATCGAAGCAGGACGGCAGTCAAACACCTTCTTCACCGCTTCGGCGAGCTGCTCGTTCGTGTACTTTGATGTACCGAAGGCTTCTACCATCACGGAGACGGGCTTCGCGACGCCGATGGCGTAGGCAAGCTGTACCTCAGCCTTTTTCGCCAAGCCTGCCGCTACGATGTTCTTCGCGATATAGCGGGCATAGTACGCGGCGGAACGGTCGACCTTGGTCGGGTCCTTGCCGGAAAAAGCGCC
>JAFRCW010000045.1 GCA_017404145.1 Ruminococcus sp.
GAAGCATTGTCTTTACAAGGCTGCATAAGAAAAACCGCAAATTCCGGATAGACTAAATCTAACCAAAATCTGCGGTTATTCATATTATTTTGTGAAAAATATTTTATTTATTTCTCTGTCCTCTTGACGGGATGCAGTTCACTTTGCTTTTGTGCTTCTTTTTCTTCGCGGGATTGCTGTTTTCGTTCGGTTTTCATCAGCTCATACTGCTGTTGTAACGCCTGCTGAGATTTGGTACCCACTCCGGTATGCTCTAACTGTTTTCGCGCGGCGCGCTGACGGCGTTTCAGGTTATCCGCTTTTTGCTTTTGCTGTGTCTTGATCGGTGAGCTGAATTTCAGCCGATCGCCGCAGGACAGAACAAACGCGTAAATCTCCGCGTCGGTCGGCTCCGCACCAAAGGTGACCTTACATACCGACAGCTTTCCCCCATCCGTTCGCTCAAACACACCGACCCAGAAAGGATCCTCAAAATAAACTGTCAGCTTTGATTCCATATCAGATTCTGCTATCCAAACCGACTTATTTGACGGTAGAATTGACGATCGCGGCGTACTGATCGTCGGGGATCATAGGAGAACATATCTGTGCAAACAGTTCTTTCTCTATCTCTCCGGTCTCGGCGTACTGACGTCCCGCCTTTCCGATCAGCTCCAGCCGCGGGACGGTGACGACCGCCGCCTCGGGCGCGTTGAACATCGGGCTCTCGGGAACTGTGATCATCGTATGGTGATTGGGGAAACACAGCCCAAACTGCGCTACGGCGGGCTCAAAGTTATGTGCGCTGTTGGGGAATCCGCAGCCGCAGATCATCAGGTATTTCAGATGAGAGTAATCCGCCTGACCGACATGCTCATACCGCTCTCCCACCTTTTGCATCGCCATCGAGGACAGCGGCAGGGTACGATCAAGGAGCGCTTTCAGCGGCGCGGGCATTCCGTAGCAGTACAAAGGATAGCTCCAGATCAGCAGATCGCTGTCTAAGATCTCTTCCAAAATACCGCGCAAATCATCGTGATGGATACACTCTCCGCCGTTTCTCATACAGACAAAACAACCGGTGCAGTACTCAATATGCTTTTCAACCGTGTGGATGACTTTCACTTCATTCTGCGACGCCTCGTTCATCCCGTCGATAAAGGCGCGGGTGATCTGCATGGTGTCGCTTTTGTCCTTTTTCGGACTGCCGTTTAATACCAATATTCTCATTCTCCGGCGATCTCCTTTCTCATCAATATGACCTCCTGCCATCCGGTCAGTCGTGAGCGAAACCCCTTCGGGTTTCTTCCGTATTCGACAAAGCCCTCGCTCAGATAGAGGTTGACGGCGCTTTGGTTCTCCGCGACGACTTCGAGTTCCATCTGTTCGAAGCCGCCTTTTTCGGCGCACTCGATACATGCTTTTGTCATTGCTCTGCCGATACCGAGTCCCCAATACGCCTTATCAACGCTGATGCCGAAATCACAGCGGTGGCGTACTTTCTCGTTGTTTCTGATCATCTCGATCCCCGCGCACCCGACGGCAACGCCGTCGATTTCGGCGAAAATCTCGATCTCTTTTTCGCTGTCTGTTTTTTCCTGCAGATACTTCCCTTCCTCTTCCGCGGTGAACTTCACTTCATCGGGATAAGAGAGCAAAAAGTCAGTCTGCCGATGTGTCAGGATAAACAGATCAAGCAGCGCCTGTCCGTCTTTCTCTGCAGCGTTGCGAAGAATGCATTCTCTGCCGTCCTTTAACGTAATCGTTTTATTGTATTGCATTGTTTCTCACTTCTTTCTCAAAACGATTTTGATAAAATTCAGGTACTTGCCGCCGCCCGCTTCCATCGTTTTGCGATCGCCGACGGCATATTCGTTGTCCTGTTTCAGCCAATCCGCCCAGACCTCGTCGTTTGACTCCATCTCTGAGACACAAACCACCTCCGCGCCTTGACACGCGCTGACGATTTCTCTCCAATATGCCGCGTCATGGATATAGTCGAGCTGTTCCGGCGTCCACGAAAGCAGCAGTTCCGGAGGCAGATGATCGTGACAGTCTTGTTTCATCCCCGGGACAGCGATATAGACATAGCCGCCGCTCTTCACAAACGGGAGGAGCTTGTTGTCGAGATAGTCGCGGTCACGTCCGAAATAGTTGTAGGAATCCACCGATACGACCGCGTCAAAGAACTCTTTTTCAAACGGCAAATTATCTGCGTCTGCCTTGACGGGAATGATCTGTTCTTCTGTCAGTCCCATTTCTGTAAAGAACTTTTTGTTTTCATCCGGGTCGCTCCAAAGATCGGCGGCATAGACCCGAAAGCCGTATTCTTTGACAAGAAACACGCTTGTCAACCCCTGACCGCTGCCCAAGTCACAGACGACCGCTGAGGCGGGGATCTGATGATCTGTCATCAATTCTTCCTCGAGCTTGATGGGATTCGGTCCCATGATCTTCGCCATCAGTGCAGGGGTGTTATATTTTTCACTTAACGGATAGTGCATTTTATCTCCTTTTTTCTATAAATGAATTATTCTTTCCAATAGAATGTAAAATGTTTTTCTTTATGAAAACCGAGCTTTTCATAAAACGCGGCGTCGGAAATCACATACGCTTTCTTTGCGCCGAGCGTTCTCGCGCGGTTCAGCGCTTCATACAGCAGCGCTTTCGCGACGCCCCTGCCTCTGTAGGAAGGAATCGTACAGACAGGCTCAACATAGACATAGTCGGTCTTTTCACTGTACCACAGACAGCAGTATGCGGCCTTCTCTCCGGCTGTGTTTTCGGCCGCTATACTCAGATAGGGGATCAGGTGTCTGCGGATCTGCGGGATGATCGGATCTTGCTCCTCAAACTCTTCTCTGTCGGTTCCGTGGTCAAAACCCTGCCACAAAAGCCACTGAAAATCATACGGCTCCTTCTTCGGATCCAGTGAAACGATACGTAATCCATCCATCAGATCGGCTGTCAGCTCTTTATTCAGATCAATGCTCATCACAGTCTCCGTCTGTTCGGTTTTGACAAAGCCCGCTTGCTTTGCCGCTTCGATCTCAAACGTATTCTCATCGCAGATCGCAATTCCCAGACCGGAATCATCCTTTAATTCTTTGTACGCGTATGCCAAAATCTCGGGATACAGCTCGGCAAATCCGGGCAGTACGCCGCAGAATGCCTCGCCGAAATACATATCATAGATCGCCGCGCCGACAACACGGTTATCATCAATCCACAGACCGATGGAAGACGACGCGTTTTTGTCAAATTCGGGATGCTCCGTCATCCACTCGAACCGCGCCCAGTTCCAGTTGATATGATGCTTCTCATGGCGGTTCAGCTCGATCAGAAAATCACAAACCGCCTCATAATCCCTTTTGGTGTAGTTCTTAAAAGTCATACTTTATTTCCTCCTCTCACTGTGAAGAGTTTATGTTTCATTCATCTGATTTCAGCCGTGCGGACGGGACAGCTCCATCTCAAAGCATTTCCAATCCTCCTCAAAAAAGCGGCAATAACGTACCGTCTCTTCGCCGGAATCGATAAAGCCGACCGAGCGATAACACCGGTATGCGGTGGGATTGTTCTCAAATACAACAAGTGTGATCTTTTGCACTTTTAATTCTTTAAAAGCATAATCTGCTGCCGCTCGGAGCATTTTCCTGCCGTACCCCAGCCCCCGCTTCTTATCATCCACAATGACAAAGCCGAAGCGAAGGATCGTTTTTTCTTCATCGAGATACCGCAGGATCATATGCCCGACGATACCGCTTTCATCCACCGCAGTCATCGGAAAAAAGCTGCCCGCCTTCATACATTCTCCGTAATGGCGGTTCATATCCTCCGCTGTGATCGGATACCGCTCATATCTATCGGCGCACCATTTTCGAAACGACACTTCGTCACGGATCCACGAAAGGATCACCTCTGCGTCAGATGCCTGATACGGTCTTAAAGAGAACATTCTTTTCTCTGTCAGAGTTTTCCAATGTTCTTTTGTCAGGTATGAATAGTGTTCCGTCCGGATATCGCCCATCAGGACGCAGGGCTTGTTCTCCTCCGTATGATGATAGAGAAAGCCGCACTTTTCCTGACAGCGTTTTGACTTTTCGTTCCCGTCATAATAACCGCACCACAATGCCGTACAGCCCAGATCCTCAAACGCGTGCCGCTGGATCGCTCTGACTGCCTCGGGAATATAGCCGTTGCCCCAGAACGGGAACCCGATCCAATAGCCGATCTCGAGCTCGGTACCGCTCGCCTTTTCCTGTGTCTGTGTGGGCGTTTTCAGCCCCACGCACCCCACCGCGCGGTTGTCCTCTTTCAGGCATACCGCATAGTTTTCATCCGCGGACAGAACCGTTCGGATGACTTCGCGGCTGTTCTCCACACTCGTATGTACCGGCCAGCCGGTGATCGGACCGACCGCGGGATCCTTCGCGTATTCATATAAGCTCTCTGCGTCCGACTCCTGCCACGGACGAAGAATCAGTCGTTTTGTTTTTATCTCCATATTGATCATCTGCTTTCGTCGTTCCTTCAGTTCAATTCTCTTTGTGCTACGATCAGCTCTCCGTACTCGTCGAGCCAAGCATCCTTCTCAGGGACAAATCCGTTCTTTGTCCAGAAACTTTTCGCTTGGTCATAACGCTTGCCGTACGCCAGCCGCACCGCTTCATATCCAATTCTATTCAGCGTATCGCATAACTCCGTGATGACAGCGGTACCGATCCCCTGTCGGTGAAGCTCTTTTGCTACCATCAACATCCCGATATAACAGGTCTTTTCATTCGGATAGCCCTCGATCAGGTCGAGTATCGCGATCAGCTTGTATTTATCATAATAAGCGAGAAAATGCTTCTGCGCTTTTTCACAGCCATCGGGCAGGATATTCATATCCTTAATCAGCTGTTCTCTTGTCACGGGTAAAGAAAAGTATGTAAAATAAAACCGATTGGAGCAGTAGAGCGCAAACAGCTCTTCAAAATCGACCGTTTCCGCGTCAGCTACGCGGTATTTTTTTGATAACTCTTGAGGCTTGATGTGTATCATAGCTTTAACTCCCGCTTTATATAAATTTATTCACTGCCTTTGATCACCTGAAACAGCGACAATAATACAACACTGATCAGTATGCCGCCGATGATGTCCGTGAACCAGTGAACGCCTGCGATCAGCCTGCCGAATACCGTTACACCGATAATAGCATAGCAGACTGCCTGCAGGACTCTGCGCAGCGCTTTTTTCTTAATATATTTCTTCATCAATATCGCGGCGCTCCCCATGATCACACAGACCAATAATGTATGTGAGGATGGGAAAGACGCTTCGAGACGCGTGCCGCCGGGCATCATGATCGGACGGTAGTTGACGATCACGTTCTCAAACAGCAAATACAACCCGATCACCAAAAGGTACAGCCCGCCTAAAGTAAGTATCTCACGGTCGACTTTCAACAGGCTTCTTCTTTTGATCCACTGTATAAGACCCGTGATCGCAAACAAAAACGAGGTCAGAACCGCCGCGATCCCCAGCCAATCTGTGATATGATACCAGATCATATTGACCCCGAACAGTTCAAACACAAACCTGTTGAGATGAGACAGCCCGATAGATGTTTCCTGCGGTCCGATCGGGGCAACGTCAACCAAGCGGATCAAAAGAATCAGTATTACTGTCAGCGCGCCGCTGATAACTGCCGTGAATATTCTGCGTTTCTTTTTCATATGTATCATCCTTTCACAATGATCTGAGTTCATTGTGAACCCATAGGGATGATACCGCAAGAAACGCACGTTCACACGGCTGACACGAAGCGTGTCACTTACTTTTTAAGAGCAGAAATCCTTTGATCACAAAGAGGAACAGATAAATCACGCCCGCGTACGGCTGTCTTGTCAGGATGAAGAGGACCGTTCCGATCACAGACAAAGCGACGCCCGTGATCAAACGGTGCCGATTCCAGACAGGCTTGTCAAAATTACTGATCACCACGCCGCAGAAACCGTTGAGCATTGTTAAGCCGATCACTGCGATAAAGGTGATCTTCAGCCATTCGCTGACACCGGTCATCGCAAAAACGGTAACCGATGACGCTCCCGCTGAGCCGTTTCCGAACAGCGGAAGAAAATACAATACCGCCGCGAAGCAATCGAGAATACCGCAGATCAGCGCGGTGTATTTTCGGGTGGCGGCTTTTTTATCCTGTTCGGCAAGCGTAACGATCTCTTCGCCGCCGATCAGCTCGTCGATCGTCACGTGAAAGTATTTCGCAATCACCTTTAAGGAGTCAATGCTCGGGTATCCTCTGCCGGATTCCCATTTTGATATCGCGGTGCGGGAGACGTAGAGCTTTTCGGCAAGTTCCTCCTGCGTCAGGTGTTCGTCATTTCTGAGCTTTTGCAGTTTTTCGTTAAATTCCATTTTATCCCTTCTTCACCGGTACCCAGATGCCGCACTCATAATCGGCGGATCGGGGATCTCCCGCGGAATAAACTTCCAGAGTAGCCATACCGTTCGCCTGATAGTTCTTCCCTTCGTTCGGGAACCACTCCTGCCAGACATAGGTGTTGAGAGTCTGCAAAGACTCCGGCATAGGACCTTTCGTGGTAAACACCGCCCAATTACTCTCCGGGAACGTATAAAGCTCCAGTCCCTCGGGCACTTCACCGCCCTGATAGAGCCCCGCGATCCAATAATCAAAGCCGTTTTCGGATTCCGCACAGATCGCGAACATACCGATTTGATTATCAAGAAGCGCTTTTTCGATCGGGGTCTGCGGCTGCATCGTCTGCCACAGACGGGCGTACTTTTCGTTATATTCCTTATCCCAGAACTCGGGGCATTTCTGATAGCCTTCGTTCAGTTTAATTTCCGTGTGATAACCGATCAAGGTCATTTCGTTTTTCTTTTCGTAGGTAAGATTCATCGTATTTCCTCCGTTAAAAATTCAATGTTTGTTGTCAAGTTATATTTCCGCTTCGGGAATCTATGATCTTCATTTTTGCACCAATTCTGTGAAAATCGCATCCTTATCAAAGTTGCCGTCCGGCAATCCCGGGATCTCCTTATACGCTTTGCAGATCGAAAGGCTGAACTCGGTGAGGATCGCGCTGATCTCATCGTCCGTGTAGGGACATTCTCCTGTCACGATCAGCGTCGTAAAGCTGTATGCCACCAACCATAAATCACGGAAGTACTTGTCGGCGGTATCCGCGTCCATATGATAGATCCGCATAATCGACTCGCGCACCAGCTCCTGAGAGAGCCGCAGAACCGCCATCGCGCTGCCTTTGACCCCGTCGGGCGGCGACAGGAACAAGTATTTGTACAGCTCCGTCTCTTCTCTGGCAAATCGCAGATACATCTGACCGACGCCAAGCGCGGGGATCGGCAGTTTCAGTCCGTCCAGTACATATTTCCGGTAGAGATCCTCGGCGAAAAGATAAACCTCCCGCTTGAGCTCCTCTACGGTGTCAAAATAGGTAAACAGCGGTCTCGAGGACACCCCGAGCGCGGCGCCCACCTCCCGGGCGGTAACCGCGCCTATCCCCTTTTCTCTGGTGATACTAACGGCGGCAAGGATGATCTCGTCTTTGGAAAACTTTACTTTCGGCGGCATAACGGCACTTCCTTTAATATTACACAACTTTCGTTATGCAACGTATGTTATCTATCGAATAGTATACTTCCCATTTACAGTACTGTCAATAGATATTTCGGATTTTTTGGACAACTTGAAAACAAGGAAAATTTTTTATATAATATTTGTAACGTTTCGGCGTTTTTCTTATCTTACTATCGAAAGGCGGTGAGAATGTGACGGATTTCGACGGATTGTACCGGGAACAACAGTCGGCTGTCTACCGGTTTCTCTTCAAGCTCAGCGGCAGCGCACACCTCTCCGAAGAGTTGACGCAGGAGACCTTTTATCGCGCGTACATCAATCTCCCATCTCTCAGAGACGAGAGCAAAGCGCGCATCTGGCTGTGTCAGATCGCAAAAAACTGTTACAACGCGTACTGTAACGAAAAGAAAAAGCAAGTTCCTCTGGAGAATACCGCAGAACCGGAGGCGCCAGATATCGCGGACTCATTTGCCGAGAAAGAGCTCAGCAAAAAAGCTTTCTCCAAACTACACGAGTTGGAGGAGCCGTACAAAGAGGTCTTTATGCTCTCGGTTTTTGCAAATCTTTCTTTAAAAGAAATAAGTGAGCTGTTCGGCAAAAGTGAGAGTTGGGCGAGGGTCACATTCTTCCGCGCAAAGAAAAAACTGATCGAAAAGTTGAGGTAAGAAAAATGAACTGTCAAGTAATTCAGGATTTATTGATACTGTACTCCGACGGATGCTGTTCCGACGAGAGCAAAATGCTGGTCGAAGAACATCTGAAAACCTGCCCTGAATGTCAAAAGGCGCTGGATGAACTCAACGCACTTTCCGCACCCGATACAGCCGCGGCAAAGCTCCCACAGACACCGCTGAAAAAAGTCGATGCGCTCAAGGCGTCCGTCATTCAGTCCGCGCTGATGTTCCTCACGTTCGCAGTACTGGTCGTCGGTGTCACGCTCGAAGCGTATACCCCCTCGGGCGCGCAGAACGGCATCTGGGCGTTCTCGCTGATCATCCCCGCCACCGGACTCTTCCTCTCTCTGCCGAACTGGTTTTTCGTTCGTTTCTACCGCAGCAGAAAGGCTTTTTCCAACGACTCCGTATTGCTGACGCTGTTATTCACCGTATGCGGATATCTCTGGGGCGTGATCCATTACAGCGTATTCACAGCAGAGCTCTCCCCCGCCTTCCCGATCGCTCTCGGCGCGGGCGCGCTGTTCTCTGCGGTATGCTGTGTTCTGTCTAAGCTGTTGTCTAACCGCTACGCACAGCTGCTCGGGAAAGAATGATGACCTATGAAAAAGATCATATCTTTCCTCTTGGCGGCGGTACTGCTCGTCCCGTGTTCCGGATGTACGATTCTTTATTCCGACCCGCCGACTGTTGAGTCGATCGACAGCTTTGTGACAGAACATTATGAGATCATTACCATCGTCGCGGACTATCTGCTGAGCTTTGACAGCATAGACTATCAATATATATTTGTCAATGATAACGGCAAATCACTCACGCTCGTTTGGTCCTCAGGCAAAAAACCGGGCGGAGAAAACTTCAAAATAGAAGACGACGACGTTCTCAAAAGCATCGCCGTTCTGCGTCAAAAGGGCTGTACCTATATCACGAAGGATTCCCGCAACAACGTCGTAACCTTTGAACTGTGGGCTAGAATCATCGGTGAAGCAGACTGCAGCTTCGGATGTCCGATCGATCCTTCCAAAGAACCGCAGATAGAGTTCCAGACCGAGATCGTTCCCCTTTCCAAAGAAAACTGGTACTATCTGTTTTCGGACTACGAAGAATGGAGGATCATAAGCAAATGAAAAAGAAAATTACGGCGATCATCGCGATACTGCTATGTGTTGTCATCTGCTTTTCGCTTTCCGCCTGTCTCACACCGAAAGAGATCACCGTATCGTTATTGTTCCCTTTTATGATGTGCGCCAGTTACGGCGAGACGCTTCTGGAAACCTCCACCTCTCCCGACGGGACTTATACGCTTGACGCGTATCTGACCAACGGCGGCGCTACAACCGACTTCGGCATCAAGGTGTATCAGCACACGCTGTTCGGGAACAAGCTGATCTATCACCGCTACCACAAAGATACGGTCAGCATCCGCTGGGACAGCGACAGTATCGCCGTCATCAACGGCGTCAAGCTTGATCTCTCCAAAGGCGAGACCTACAAAAACCTGGAGCGTTGAGGGTGAAAAAATTATCAAATATAAATGCCGGAGAACGGGTACATTATCCCGCCTCCGGCGTTATTATTTATTCAGCTCAGAACCAGATGCCCGGGCAGAGGACGAACGCGTCAAACAGAAGCACCGCCGCCGCGATGATCCAGAGAACGATCTTCTTCTCTGCGCAGGGAGAGAAGTAATAGACGTTATCCTTTCTGGGCTTGACCATATGCGCGACAAACATATAGCCCCAGAAGAAGCCGATCATACCGAAGATGTTGATGATCGGGCTGATGATCAAAAAGCTCTCCATACTCGCTCGCGCGACCGGACCGCGCATCTCCACCAGCGTGAACACAACGGCGTTGACCAGATACGGGATCAGGTAGATCGCCAAAGCGACGCGGTTGCGCTCCTTCTTGTCGTTATTATCCTTGATGAAGTGGAACGCCTGACGGTAAGCAATATAGAAAACAAGGAGAATACCGATGCATCCGATGACCAGCATCGTGATCCTGAGGACGATATTGCCGTCGAAATTCTCAAACACCTTTGCCCAGTCGCCCTGCTGGATGTCGGGATCGGGGTCGGGATCATACAGAAAGAAGTCTCTGAGAAAATAGCCGAAGCCCATGCTGTAGTGCATCATCGTTGTCATCAAAACAAGCACACGGCTCAAAGGTCCGAGCTTTGCCTTCTTGAGCACGATCAGCAGAACGGTGCCGATCACAATGTTCATCAGCGCCGCAGAGCCTGAGAACATCACTTTCCAGAAGCCCGAGTCAAGGTTCGCTGTCGCTGTCCCGTCAACGGTCCCGGCACAGCCGAAGGCAAGCACCTCGGGCTTCGCGCCCGCGAGCATTTGGGTGATCAGGTGGGTCGCCTCGTGCACCGGCGCGGTCAGGTTCATCGCGATGATCCCCAGCGCGATACAGTTGAGGATCAGAAAGATTCTTTTTCCTTTATTGGTATCAGTCATAGTGCTACCTCAATTGATTCTGTCATTCCGAGGGAGCGATCAAGCGACCGTGGGAATCCCCCTGTCACAAAAATAGTTATTAGTTATTAGTTGTTAGTTGTTAGTGTGTAGGGTCCTGCGGACGGCTGTTGAAAGTTGCTAACCACTATCCACTAAACACTAACCACTCATATTGGGGGATTGCCGCGGGCGTTGCCCTTGCAATGATATAATGGTATTTCGATAGTGAAATATTACTTCCTGTTATAGATCGTGTCGTTGCCGGCAGAGTCCTTGATGTTCAGGACGTCGCCGTCGAGTGTATATTCCAGATGTGAAGCGGCGTCGTCGCCATCAAACTGAATGCTCACTTCGGTATCGGTGATCGTATAGGTAAAGTTCATCACATCGCCGAATATATCATAGGTACCGGTGCCGTCATCGTTGAAGGTATAGGTAAAGCCGCCGTACTCATATTCCCAAATACCGACAATGCTTTTGTCGGACGCGTCGGCTTTTGCAGCTTCGGTCGCAGCGGCAGCTTCGGTCGCAGCGGCAGCTTCGGTCACGGCAACAGTTTCAGCAGTAGTTTCTGCCGTTTCATTCTTAGTATTATCGCCGCACGCTGCAAGCGAAAGGATCATTACCGCGGCGCACAGCAGCGCAAAGGTTTTCAAAAGTATTGCTTTGATATTCAGCTTTGATTTTTTCTCTCTCATGTCGTTCCTCTCAAAAATCCAACAGCCTGTCAAGCCCTAACCATTGAACGGATAGGAAATAACAGCCTGTTGTAACAGCATCTTATTTCTTCTTCATATTCGCATTGACGATCGACAGGATCGCTATAACGATACCGCCGACAAAAACGGACAGCCAGCAATACTGCCACGAATTGGCTACAAAGCCCCAGATCACCATCACCGCCACAGAAACGATTGCAACGATAGGTATCCACATTTTCAGATTCATCATGCTCCTCCTTTCGACAGATTTATCTTTCACGGTCATTATAACCAAGTTTGGAATCGGCTTCAATAGAATCGGCACAAGCGGTATCAAATAAGGAGTGAACGGTATATAAAGGCTCCCTTTGGTAAAGGGAGCTCCCGCGGGAGCGGGTGAGGGATTGTATCAATAGAGCGCAGCGACCAACCATATAAAATGGTTTCTCGCTAACACTCGATCAATTCTGCAATCCTTCCGAGTTCGCTTGACGCGAACCCACCTCCCTTTACCAAAGGGAGGCAAGTCGGCGGGAGCAAGCCCCCGCCCTACGGCGGACCTTATTACCGTTTGCTCCCGTATAACTACCATTCGTTCCGAAACCGTTGATTTGTGAACCGCCGTATCCTATAATAGACATAGTCTTTCATAAGGATCTTTTGGAAAAGGGGTGAGCTTCCGATATGCCGAACAAGACAACGCAGCTTGAAACGGTCATACGCGGGAGCTGCTCTTTTTTTGTCTGCCGAATGTGCCGGACAAAATACGGATGGGAGCATCAGGCGTGGTGCGATTATGCCGCGCTGACGCAGCCTGAGTGCAAAGACTGCGCCTATTATGAGCACAGACTTCGACGGTGCAGACACCCGGCAAAAAAACGGAAATGGAGGGACGCGGGATGAAAAAAATCAATATCCGCTTTGAACAGGACAAGACGCTCGATCAAATCGACGTTGTGATCCGCGCGAGCGAAAAAGATCACAGTGTCAATGAACTGATCGATCAGCTGTCACGGAATATGCCGAAAAAACTGACGGTTCTGGACAGAAACGGCTGTCCCTGTGTCGTTGAAGAAAACGATATCATCACCGTTACCTCGGACGGCAAGCAGGTGCGGGTGATGACAACAGAAGGCGTCTTTACAGCCAAGCAGACGCTGCAAAACGTCGAAGGGATCCTCAGCAGCCGTTTGTTCCTCAGGATCTCACGCTTTGAGATCGTCAACCTCTTAAAAATCCGAAAATACGACTTCACCATCGGCGGTACGCTCCGTATCGAATTTGAGGGCGGAATGGAGACATGGGCGTCCCGCCGCTACATTCCGCTGATCAGAGAAAAGCTTTCACAGGAGGAGGGATATCTATGTTAGCGAAAACGTTGAAGCGCGCCGGGATCGGTTTTTTGCTCGGCGTTGTGATCGGCTATGCGCTCTCCGTCCTGATGGGTCTCGATAACCCTGATGTATTCATATCCGTACCTCCGCGACTTCTCACGCTCACCGGAAGTGTTCCGGTATCGCAGATATTGCAGGGGCTGTTCTCGGGGATTTACGGCGCGGTCTGTTTTGCGACAATGAGCTTCTATAAGATCGAGCGCTGGCCGCTGGCGCTGGCGACCGGCGCTCACTGCGCAGTCATCGTACTGCTCTATATTCCCGTAGGGCTGTTCTTAGGCTGGCTGAACAGTCCGCTCGAGATCCTGATCGTTGCGGGATGCCAGCTGGTCGGGTTCTTCATCATCTGGCTGATCATGAACGCGATCTATAAAAAGCAGGTCAAAGAGCTCAACGAAATGCAGGAGCAGTTTTCACAGAGGAAGAAGTGAAAAGCGGGATAACACCGTGTAGGGACGGGTCTTGACCCGCCCGACCGAAAATCAATTTGATTTTCGGTATTGTATAACATTGATATTCTATCCCACGTTTTTTGATAACAATTATAAGCCCAATGTCGTACTGCTTATGCAGTACGAACGGGCGGGTCAAGACCCGCCCCTACAAAGCATATGTAATTGTATTCACATAATAAAATCCGAAAGGAGAAAACAAATGAAGAAAAAAGTATTAGCGATCCTGCTGACGCTTGTCATGCTTATCGGGATCATCCCCATGAGCGCGCTGTCTGCGTCGGCGGACGTCGACGAGGGCGGTTCCGGTCAAGGACTGGAAATGCCCACGCCTCAAAATGTACAGGCGACTTTGATAGGCTTTGTTGAAGCTACAAGCGGCAAAGCGCTGGTAGTCGAGATCGAATGGGACGCGCTGCCGTCCGATATTGATGGCGGCTATAAGTTCGTCGAGATGTATCCGTCTTTGAAAGAAGATGAGAACCTGAGCTTGCCCATGAGCTTTGAAGCGTGGATGGGTCAGGCTACCCTGATCCCTGTCGACGAGCTGACGGAGGGCGGCATCGGCTATGTGACCAAGGACGGACGCTCTAAGCTCCGCTCAGTCGTCCATATCCTGCGGGAGGGCGATCTGAAGGTCGACGATAACGGTATGGCTTGCGGCGTCAAGGAAAACGACAAGGTCGACATCGACATCTACACCGCGGGCTATGATCCCAAAACACAGACGAACGGAGAATCCGAGCATCAGCACGTCGAGATCGTCTACACCGAGGAAAACGTCAAGAACAAAAAGACGTTTACCGCCGCGGTGGACGACAAGACCGTCGCGCCTCCTGCCGAGGTCGTGCTGCCCTACACCGGTCAGCCGCAGGCTTGTCCTTACACCGACCAAGCGGGCTATTATGTAACGCTCAATGATCCCGAGACCGATGCGGGCATCTACACCGCTGTTCTGCTTCTCCGCTCGGGCTATAAGTGGACGGACGGATCCACTGAGGGAAAGCCGGCGATCTGGGCGATCAACAAAGCGACCATCACCTCGGTCACGCTCCGGAATACCGAGCTCACCTACAATACGCAGGAGCAGCATCCCGGGATCGCGAGCGTTATGGCGGATACCCTCACGGTTCCCGCCGACGGTTACACCGTGTCGTACTCCGAAACTCCTCTCTACGCCGGCAAATATACACTTACCGTCAAGGGCAAGGGCAACTTCACCGGTTCCGCGTCCGCTGAGTTTGAGATCTTTACAGTCACGGCGGACACCTGTAACCACGTTGATTATTATTGGAGATATGAGGACAATAAGGACGGCAAGACCCATAAGGTCTTCTGCTGGAATTGCGGCGGCTGCCTGAATAACTCAGAGAGTCATCAGATCGTATATGACGCGATCAATAATATGGACGGCGAGCCCATAGGCGTATACAACCCGCGCTGTATCCACTGCGGATATGAGGGCGATTCGGTGTTCTGCAACCACACGGACGAGCTGGAATATACCGACAACGGTCTCGGAACCCACAAGGTCACCTGCAAGCGCTGTAAAAAGGTGGTCGCCGAAAAGGAATCGCATACGATCGTCACCACGCCGATCGCAACGAATGTCGGCGGCGTTGAGGTGTATCTCGGTCAGTTTACCTACTCCTGTGAAAAATGCGATTACTGCGCAGGATTCACCTGCGACCACAAGGGTACCGACAGAATCGAATATACTCCCCAAAACACCGCGTATCCCAATTATACCCACATCGCGCGCTGCGCGAAATGCCTTAAGCTGCTGGTCGACGATCAGGAAGCCTGCACCTCAGACGGCAGCTGGGAGCCGTCGAGCTTAACGACCCACACCTCGCATTGCTCCGTATGCGGTCAACTAATGACAGGCTACCACGACTTCAGAGGGACGCGTAAAATCACTAAGTTCGAGGCGACTCCCTATAAGGGCGGTTTGTTCAATCTGTTCACCAGATATAACTACCGCGTCTATTATACCGAGACCTGTAAGGTATGCAAGGGCGTACGGAGCGGTTATTTTGATAATCCCATGCCTTCGTCCGAGAACTGGGCAGACTTCAGATCAGCCTTACAGTCCATCGTCAATATGAGCCCCGAACAGCTGCAAAGCTACGCCGATAATGATATTCTGGGTTATGGTAAACACTATCTGATGATCCCCGCGAATATGTTGAGTTTGATCTATGAAGCTACCGGAACAAACGAGATGAACTATGCCAATCTGGATTCATATTTCCTGCTCAACTTGACGAACACAAGCGATGAGGGCAGCTGTAAGATGTTCGACAAAGACGGCAAAGAGATCGCAAGTCACAAACCCGATGACAATAAATTGATCGCTCCGTCCGGCGCAGGCGGAATCACCGCGTCCGGCGGCGAGGAAGAGGGCATCGACGAAAGCGAGCTAGAGATGTGGAGCTTCACCGACGGGGACGGCGCGGCGCTCGGTGTCAGCACCGACCTGCTGATGTCGCTCGAGGACGGCGAACATACCCTCACCGCCTGCTTCTCCAATGAGAACGGGGACAGAGCAGCCGTCACGATGCTGTTCACCATCTATACCGCCGACGACGGGCAGAAAGCGCTCAAGGATCTGCATCCGGCAGGCACTATGATCAATGCCGACGGCGATATCGTCAGTATGAACCTCTCGAAAGATACCCTGATCTATACCGGCGGGCCGCTTGAACTCCCCGCGGTCACCCTGACCTCTGAGACGGGCGTCGAGTACGCTGAGGACGAGGACTACACCCTGACCTACTATCAGGTCGTCGAAAACGAAGACGGCGAATATGAAGAGGTCGAGATTGCCAAAGAGGATATCAAAGATATCGGTACATATAATGTCGTTGCAACTCCTACCCGCAACGGCGTGCTTTCGGGCGAGGCGTGGGCGCAGTTCATGTTTGAGAAAGAGAACCCCACGATTCTCGGCGATGCAGACGGCGATGGCAAGGTAACTGTCCTCGACGCGGCCACGATCCAAAAGGTCAAGGCGAGCATCGATGTTCCGTACTCCGATGAAGCGGCGGCTGACGTTGACTCAGACACCGGCGTTTCTGTCCTCGACGCAACTTGGATCCAGAAGCATCTCGCCTCTCTCCCCTCTCCCTCGGGCATCGGCAAGCCGATGTAGGATTACTTTACCCAAAACTAACAGAAACCGCTTCATAGAAAAACTGCCCGACAGATACCAACTCTGTCGGGCAGTTCCTTTTATTATTTTTTATCAGTCGCTTATGTCTGACAGGGACACTGTCTCATCGATTCTTCTTCCGCAATCCTGCAGGATTGCGGATTCATCCGCTCCGATCATATCCAAGCCGGTCGCCTGTATCAGCCTGACGTCGGGGATCCCGTAAAAGCTCTTCGCCAGTTCTCTGACATAGCCGAAGCCGTAATCCGTCGGCGCGTATTCTCCGCCGGCGGTTGTCACATAAAAGAGCTTCTTCGCCCGACACAGACCGACGGGAATCCCGTCAGAGGAATAGCGGAAGGTGATCCCCACCACATTGATCTGCTCGAGATACCGTTTCAGATCGGCGGGAAACGATAAGTCCCAGTACGGCGCGGCGATCACGATCGTATCCGCTCCGGCGAACTCTCTCGCGTATTGGAACAGCGGATCGTCAGATGCGCCTTTGGCGATCAGGCTGTCTCTGCGCCGCAGAAAGTCCTCGTTGACAGCAGGAAACGTTATCTCCGATAACCGTCGCTCCGCTACCGTATCGTTCAGCTGTGATAAAAGATAATCCGCCAGCCGCTTCGTCCGTGATCCGGCGCGAACGCAGGCGTTGATCAGCAGAATCATAATAAACTCCTGTCATTTGATTGTGAAAAGCCGATCATCGATGGTGATGAGGATAATCAGCGATTCAGGTTGTCTTTGTCGAAGAAGCGGAAGCCTTCGAGCGCGTTGATGAAGTGCATGACATACTTCTCGTTGCTCGCGTTCCAGAAGAATCCCGTACGCGCCAGTATCTGGGTCGTATAATGCGACTCAAACGGCACCATGATGACCGTTTTGCCGTGAGCGAGATTCATATACGCGGTCATACTGGAGAGGATCGCCGCCTTCTCCGGATCCTTCTGCGCCTCGGTCAAAGCGTCGGAGAACTCCTCATACTCCACCATACGGATATTCATACCGTTTTTATTCATCTGGCGGATGATATCGCCCAACGGCAGGGTATGGTTGTTGACCGCGTTGAACACACAGCAGGCCTTCGGAGTACGCGACAATCGCAAAAACGCCTCACAGGAGGTATCGATCGGTCCCATACACACCGGACTCTCAAACATCGTATACGGGAAACAGCCCAAGATACTGTAGGAACGCAGTCTGCCCATGAAGTTGTTGGTCAAAAAGTTGATCTGGAACTCGCCGTCGCTCTCGCGCGCCGCAAGGGTACCGACGCGGATGATCTTCGCGTCAAGACCGCGTTCTGCTGCCGCTTCCAGCACCATCCTCTCTCCCATCAGCTTGGAGGAGGTGTATTTGTTGTCAAGCGTCTGTCCGAAATAGAGCGATCTCTCATCCAGCATCTGCTTTGTAAGCTTCGAGGGATCCTCCGTCGTGCCGGATACGGACACGGTGGAGAAGTGGATCAGACGCGCGTTGATTTTTTCACACAGCTTCGCGCAGTTGACCGCTCCGCCGACGTTGATGTCCTCAATATCGGTACCGCTGGAGAAATGCTTGACGTTCGCGGCGCAGTTGAACACCGTGTTGATCGGCAGTTTTTCACACTGCTCGAACAGCGCGTAGTCTGTAACGTCGCCTTCGAGCGCCACGACGCGGTTGTCGAAATCTTCGGAATACTTTTCGTCGAAATAGTAGTACATCATACTCTTCAGACGGTCGCGGACGGACTTGTAACGGCCCTTGCGGATCATACAGTACGCCGTACCGCTTTCCTCAGAGAGATACTGTGCGAGCAGATGCATACCCATATAACCCGTAGCGCCGGTAATCAGAACATTGCCAATTTCGCGGGATTCTCCCTCGAGGAAGGCTTCTACCGTGTTGCCTTCGAGCAGCGCGTTGATCTTGGAATAGTCGTAGTTATCAAAATCGAACAAGCCGCCGGTCTCGATCGGAGTCCCCTCGCTGAACAGCTCGGCAAGCGCGCGCGGCGTGTTGCACTTGAAGATATCGCCGTAAGTGATCGGATAGCCGTTTTCCGACGCCTCCAGCACCACAGAGGTAACGACCAGTGAGGTGCCTCCGATCTCAAAGAAGTTATCCAGCGCGCCGACACGGTCAAGATGCAGCGCCTTACGGAAGGCTTCGCAGAAGAATTTTTCCGTATCGTTAGCGGGAGCGATATATTCCGCCAAAGTGACGGGAATCGGATCGGGCAGAAGCCGGATGTTTGTCTTGCCGTTGTCGGTCATCGGCATTTCAGCCATCTGTAGGTACGCTGTCGGCACCATATAGTGCGTGAGCGTCTTTTTCAGCTCGTCTCTCAGCGCCTCGACGTCTATGGCAGTATCGGCGGTGAAGTATGCGCACAGGTTATCCTGGTTGTTGAGCTTGCGGATCACAACGCTCGCCTTCTTGATATGTGGCTGCGCCTCCATCAAGCCCTCGATCTCGCCCAGCTCGATGCGCAGACCTCTGAGCTTAACCTGGTTATCCAGTCTGCCTAAAATTATCACGTTGCCGTCTTTATCCCATTTGGCGTAGTCGCCCGACTTGTAGACTCTCTCGCCGCAAAAATCGATAAATTTCTGAGCTGTCATCTCGTCGAGGTTCTTGTAGCCCTTTGCAACGCCCGCGCCGCCGATATACAGCTCGCCGATCACGCCGTAGGGAGCGAGGTCGCCGAACTTATCCACGATATACTCTTTGTAGTTGAGCAGCGGTCTGCCGACAGTAATATATTGCGCGTCGTTGAGACAGGCGCCGTTGCAGGATACGGTGATCTCCGTGGGGCCGTAGGTGTTGATGATAGAAGCGTCGGGCGCGGCGGCTTTGATGCTGTCGCGCAGAGAGAGCGGATACGCCTCGCCGCCCGACATAATCACCTTACAGGACGCCAGCGCTTTGACAAAAGGCGGATACTCCATATACTGCGCCAGACGCGACGGCGTAGCGTTGATACAGTCGACCTTGTAATCTTCCATCAGCTTCGCCAGCTCGCGCGGATCGTTCATCTGGTCGTCGCCCGCAAACACCAGCGTCTTGCCGTTGCAGAGCGTCGCAGCGTGCTCCTTAAACGACATATCAAACGACACCGTCGTAACGGAAAGATAGGTATCGATGTCGTTCTTCAGCGCGTAGATATGGCGGTTGGCGGGATGCGGATAGAGATAGTTGCATATGCCCTCATGCGTAAGCATAACGCCCTTGGGCTTTCCGGTGGAACCGGAGGTATAGATCATATAAGACAGCGCGGAGCTGTCGATACTCACATTCGGATTTTGTATATTGCCGCCTGTCAGGAGATCTTCTATATCGATCGCCTTTTCGGGGCTGTAGTCGCCGAGTTTGTCCTTAGTGGTGACGATAAAGGACGCGCCGGAATCGGTGATGATATGGTTGATTCTGTCGGCAGGATACTGCGGATCGCACGGGATAAAGGCGGCTCCCGCCTTATTCACACCGAACATACACACCAAAAACGCCGAGGTTCTGGGCAGCAGCAGCGCAATGCTGTCGCCGGGCTTGATGCCGCGTTCGATCAGGAGATTTGCCGCGCCGTTCGCCTTCTCGTTGAGTTCACGGTAGGTATATGTTCCGTCCACCGCAATCAGCGCCGTGCGGTCGGGCGTTTCCGCCGCGCGGTCTTCAAAGAGCTTGTGCAGGAGCTTGACGGGAATCTCGCTTGTCCCCTCCACGCTGAAATCGATGAGCTTTTTCTCCTGCTCATCGGGCAGCGCCAACGCTTCTCTGACGGTAGACGCTCCCTTAACAAGCAGCCGAACGGTGTTGCGAAATTGAGAAACAAAGTTTTCTGCCACCTCGTCCTCGAACAGCAGAGAAGAATACTGCACCGTCACGCTGAGCTTGTTCTCTCTCCGGTACATCACGATACCGATGTCGCGGCTCATTTTTTGCAGAGGAGAATACATATCGACGCTAAGCCCGTCATTCTGATACGCTTCTGGCATCCATAGATAGTTGACGCTCACATCAAAAATAGGATTGCGGCTCTCGTCGCGCTGTTTGACAAATTCGGCGACAACATCTTCAAACGGTAAGGACGCGCCGTAGGTCGCGCTGCGTACCGCTTCTCTGACAGAACCGATACAGCTTTCTGTATCGCTGTCTCTCGGCACACGGATACGAACGGGAGCGGTGTTGACGAACATACCGATCACGTTCTCTGCGCCGGCAGGACGCATATTGGTCGGGATTCCCAGCACCACATCCTCGGACGCGGTATACTGACCGAGTGTCATCGCGACCGCCGAGAACAGCAGCTCAAACTCGGTCGCCTTAAAGCGGCGCGCTGTCTTCCCTATCGCGGAAAGCAAAGCGCGGTCCATATCGAAAGTAATCAGTCTGTCCGAGGTCGGATGTACCTTCGGACGTTTGCCCTTAATGGGCATTTCGTTGACCGGAACGCCGTCTTTAAACAGTTCTTTGTAGAACGCCAAGCCGTTCTTTGGATCTTCCTGCTTATCGTACAGATCCGACAAATCAATTTGGTCGGCTTTGGGCAGATTTCCCCCTATCGCCTCGGATAATTCACGGATAAAGGCAGGCGCGGAGCTTCCGTCAAATGCGATGTGATGGATCGCCAGATGAAGGATCAGTGATCCGTCCGGCAGGGTATACAGCGTCGGACGCACGGGGATTTCTTCGTTCAAATCAAAAGGAACGGCGTAGTTGTCAACGATCTCCTTGACCTCTTCCCACGAAGCGGCAGATTTTTCCACTGTCACGGGAAGTTCCTCCGCCATAATTCTCACGGGAACGCCGTTCTGTTCTCCGTAGTAAGAACGAAATGCTTCATGCGCCGCGAACACGGCGTTAAGCGCCTTGATCGCTGTTGTTGCGTCACAGCCCTTCAACGAGACCGCGATATTCAGATTATAAACGGTTGAGTTCTCATTGAGCTTTTGCTCAATATACACGCCTCTCTCCGCGGGCGTCAGCGGATAACAGGACAGCGCTTTATGCTGATGCCGCGTCTTTTCCGCAGACGCTTTTTTGATCAGCGCCTTTTCGATGCCGCGCGGGGTTTTTCCGTCAAAAATATCCTTGATGGAAACAAAATAAACGGAACATTCCTTGACGACCAGCGTGGACCGAATAGAATCGCCGCCGAGCGCGAAGAAGTCGTCGTCAATGCCGACGCGCTCCACGCCGAGCACCTTTTCAAAGGCGGCGCAAAGCGCCTTTTGCAGATCGGTTGAGGGCGCAGTATATTCATTTTTGAACGCGCCCGCCTCGGGAGCCTTGAGCGCACCTCTGTCAAGCTTGCCGTTCATATTAACGGGCAGACGATCCAGCTTCACAAAGAAAGAAGGGATCATATAAGACGGGAGCTTCTCTGTGATCGCCTGACGGATATCCTCCGCCTCTACCGGCTCTTTCTCCACATAGTACGCAACAAGATATACCTGACCGTAATGGTTTTTAAAATCCTTAACGGCACAGTCAAAAATACCGTCCGTATTCTTGATGATCGCCTCGATCTCGCCCGGCTCTACACGCTGACCGTTGATCTTTACCATCCAGTCCTTTCGGTTGAGATAGATGAAATTGCCGTTTTCATCTTTTCGGCAAATGTCGCCCGTTCTCAGCAGGGTTCTGCATCCGTCCTGCTCATAAAACGGGTTGTCCGCAAACGTCTCGGCAGTCTGCTCCGGCAGATTCAGATAGCCTGTCGCGAAGTGACCCGCTAAGCAAAGCTCTCCCTCGTCGGCCGGCTGATCCGTCTCGTCGAGCAGATATGCTTTCACGTCCCCGATCGGCTTGCCGATGGGCGTATTGTCGTATTTTTTATCGATCGGAAACATCATCACCGCGCCCGCGGACTCGGTCTGACCGTAACCGACAAGGATTTGGAACTCGTCGCTGAAGAGTTCGGATACTCTTTCACTGCCTGTATGGACCAGTTTCAAAGAATCGCCCTTATTTTGAAACACCTTGAGCATTTTGGGGCTGATCCAAGTGCGGTTGATTTGATTTTGCTCAATATAGTCCGCCAGAAGCTCGGGATCGCGGATCGCCTCATAGGGCATCAGATATACTCCCGCTCCCGCGCACAGCGGAGCGAATACATCTCCGACCGCGACAACAAAGGTAAAGGAAGCGCCTAAGGCGGAGCGGTAGCCGACTGACATCGGACAGTAATCTTTCAGATACCGGCAGACCGCGTCGGAAACGCTGAGATGAGAATGCAGAACGCCCTTCGGCTTTCCGGTAGAACCGGAGGTATAGATCAGCACTGCCGGGTCCGCTTCATCGGGAATGATCTCCTGCGCAAGCGGCTCCTCGTTCTCGATCCTTCTCAAAAACCGTTCGTCGATCACGACGCTCGCCTTGCAGTCGTCCCTGATATAGGTGATCCTCTCTAAAGGATATGTCTCGGACAGAGGCGCAAAGCCCGCGCCCGCCAGCCAGACGCCGTACATAGCGGCGACATATTCCTTGCCGCGAGGGAGCGTAATCAGCACAAAGTCGCGCGGTTTCACACCGCAGCGTGTCAGCTTGCCCGCGATTTTCAGAGCGTATTCGCTCATTTCGCGATAGGTAAACAGGTTGTTATCACTCTCGACTACGGCGGGGTGGTCGGGATATTGACGGATAATTTCCTTTAACTTTTGTACAGCCAGTTCCATAGTATCATTCCTTTTTATCGATTGCCGTTTTCAAAATTTTGACGGCAATTTCGTTTATTTCGTCATTTGTCAGCATCATATACATACCCATGAGCTGCTGCTTAGTGTATCGGTTCATCAGATATTCCGCGATCTCAGCGGAGCTTTTTTTCTGAAGCTCGTCTCTGTCCTCAGGATCGATCCCGGGGAAAAACGGCAATAAATGCGGGATCCAGAATTCGATCAAACGTTGGTATTCCCGTTCAAAGGCAAGCTGCGCTTCTTTGTCGCCGAGCAGCAGTCTTTCGTGCAGACGGCTGCGCTCATCAAAATCGGTAAAATCCTGATTTTCGTCATAGCGGCAGCCCAACTCCGTACGCCGCACCAAATGCTTGTTGACAGAAAAGCCGTCGTCGGAGAATGTTACTTCCAGCAGGATACCGTTTCGCGTATATTCGGAGACGGTCTTGCTGAGATTGAAACAGAAATTGCCTTGACCGTAGAACAGATAGGCGCCGTTGTACCGTTCTTCAAAGCCGACGGCATGGGTATGCTGTGAAATGATGATATCCGCGCCGTTATCTGCCATCCTGTGAAAGCGGCGGCGCACGACAGGCGTGTTGAGATGGGTCATTTCCACGCCGCCGTGATACAGCACGACAAGATAGTCGCACTGCTCTTTCAAAGCGGCAAGCTCTCTGCAAACGATATATTCATCGTAGCCGAACGCGCCCGCTTGATCCTCTGAAGGCGTGTTAAAGCGAAACAGCTCCGTAACCGTATATAAGATGATGGTTTTATCGTGAAGACGCAGGGTGATATAGCGGCTGATCGACGACGCGTTATCACCGGTTCCGAAATACGCTATCCCGTACCGTGTCAGCGCGGCGCGCATTTCGTCGTGACCGGTTTTGCCGAAATCCAGGGTATGGGTATTGGCGAGCGTCGCGGCGTTGAGACCGAGCTTTTTCAGCGCGTTGAGCGAATCGGTAGGCGCTTTGACCAAAGGTCCGATCTTTTCGACCGGTTCTCCGGTATCGGTCAGACAGCCTTCTAAATTACATATCCTGTAATCGGCTTTTGCGAACAGCTCGCAAACACGATCGCCGAACAGCGTCTCAATATCTCCCGCCCGGAACAGTTCGATGTTCGCGGGAACGGGAAAGGTATCGCCCGCAAAAAGGATCGTTGCGTTTTTACTCATATTTTCAAATTGCCTCATTTCTGCTTTGACAGATACATCGGCGTCTTGCCGCCTCTCTGGTTATGAATCGGAGGTTGAGATGACCAAAGCACTCTTACGTCTTCACAGCCAGCTTCTTTAAAATAGGCGTCGATTTTTTCTGCAAGTCCGCTCAGCACATCTTCCGGATCAAAGCCCGCCGCTGTAACGCCGCGCAGCTCCATGGTATTGCCGTCGAGCTGAACGAACTGATAACTGCAAAGCCCCTCGCAGAATTTCGCCTTGACCTCCAGTGCCTTGGTGGTAAAGTTCTTGCCGCCGATCGTAAAGGAATCCCACGTTCTGCCCCTGATCTCCATAACAGGCAGGGAGAAACACTCATGCGGATCGTTGTTGATACGGATAGAATCGCCGACAAAATAGCGGATGATCGGCTGAACAAAGTTAGTCAGATCCGTCACCAGAATACCGGAGGAAAATTCTCCGCTGTCCTTCATCGGCTGACGGTTTTCGTCCACCGGCTCGACAATGACCCAGTCCTCGTTGATATGCAGATGAGGACAGTCGTGGGTCATCGCGATCTCGCCGCCTTCTGTCATACAGTAATTGTTCAAAACCGGACAGCCGAACACATCGTGAACACGGTGATAGCTTTCTTCTGTCAGCAGCTCCGCCGAGCTGATAATCAGCCCTAAGGAAATGTTCAGATTGCCTTTCGCCTGTTCTTCCGCCAGCATCACCAGCGACGGAGGATAAGCGACAAGGATCTCGGGCTGAAACGCGTTGAGCTTTTCCACCATCTGATCCGCGCTGTCCATAATGGAGATCGCGGTAATGTTGTCCTCATAGCCCGGGAACTGCGCCTTGGTTCTCATATATGTTCCATAGCTTGAGGCGGATGTGGAAATATGAACGATAAACGCGGTTTTGTGTTTAGAGTGATCAAAATATGCCTGCCCGATGCCGTAAAACAGTCTTTGCGCGATCAGCTGACCGTGAATCATATTGCGGTGGTTGTCGCGCACCATCGGCAATGGCTCTCCGGTGGAGCCGGAGGTCTGCAGGGCGGTATATTTTCCGAGGAACAGAGAATTGTCGGATGCGTCGCGGTTCAGATAGGCGCGCACCTTATCGACCGTTACTTCGGGATCCGTCACCCATTCGTTATAATGCGCCAAGCCGTCCGCCTTATCGAGTATCGGCAGATCCTCCGGCGCAAAGTCCTGAGGAACATCTCTATACAGCTCGCGCAGATACGAAGAATGTTCTCTCGCGTAATTCACCAGCGTACGCAGACGTTCCTGCTGTAAAGCTTTTCTTTCATCATGTGAAGCCAAAGCGCCCTCTTCAACCAGACGCCGCGCTTCTTCTAACGATATTGTTTTCATCATCATTCCTCCGTTCATTCGCCCATAGATACGCCGCCGGCATACATAGAAGCGTAATACCCCTGTCTTTGAAGTAATTCTTCGTGACTGCCGACTTCTTTGATATCGCCGTCCACCATAAAGATGATCTGGTCGGCGTTGCGGATCGTATAGAGACGGTGCGCGATAATAAAGCTGGTTCTGCCTTTCATCATCTCCTGCATCGCTCTGGTGATGACCTCTTCGGTCTTGGTATCGACCTGGGAGGTCGCTTCATCGAGGATCAGCACCTTCGGGTCTGCGATGATCGCGCGCGCGATAGACAAGAGCTGTTTTTCACCGGCGGACAGCGCCGAGTTCTCGTTGCTGAGATAGGTGTCGTAGCCGTCCGGCAGGCGTTCGATAAAGCTGTCGCAGTAAGCGGTTTTTGCCGCCGCGATCACTTCCTCACGCGTCGCCCCCGGCTTGCCGAAAGCGATATTTTCGGCGATAGTGCCGTCAAAGATCCAGGTCTCCTGCAGCACCATACCGAACGCGCTGCGCAGGTTCTGTTTGGACAGCGCTTTGGTATCGATATCGTCGAGCGTGATAGTACCGCCCTGTATATCGTAGAACCGCATCAGCAGGTTGATCAGTGTGGTTTTTCCCGCGCCGGAAGGTCCTACGATCGCCATCGTCTGACCCGGCTTTGCGGTAAAGGATACATCCTCCATCAGCGTTTTTTCCGGCACATAGCCGAACTTCACGTGATCAAAGGAAACTTTTCCTTTCATATCGGGAATACTGAGCGAGGCGGTGGGTTCCTCCTCAGGTTCTTCGTCCTCGTCAAGGAAATCGTAGATACGTGCCGCCGAGCTGAGCGAATCCTGGAAGTTGTTAAAGGTCACAGACAGCTCCGTGATCGGCACGCCGATCATATTGCCGTAGAACAGAAACGCCATAAATTCGCCTAAGGTCAAATGACCGTTCATCATCATAATACCGCCGATCAGACAAAGCAGGATGTAAGACGCTTTCGCCATCAGATCGCCGAACGGTCTCATAAAACCGGAGGTAAAACGCGAACGGACATAAAGCCGCTCGAACTCGCGGTTCATTTCATCAAATTCTTTTTCTTTTTCCGCAACGCGGTCATAGGCTTTGATGATCGTGTGGTTGGAATAGGAGTCGGAAACCAGTGAATTCATCTTTCCGAGCTGCATATTGGTCTGCTTGAACATCTTATTGGTCATTCTCGCGATCACACGCAGACCGATCATCGTCAACGGAATCGCGATAATAAAAATCAGCGCCAGAAACACGTTGGTAAACAGCATCATCACACAGATCGCGACCATCAAAATCCCCTGTCCGAGCAGTGAGGCTACCGTAGACTCGATACCGTTGGATAAGTTGACCATATCGTTCGTTACACGGGACTGTGTATCGCCGAGCGGATGGTTATCGGAGTATTGAATGGTCAGGCGGTTGAGCTTTTGTCCCGCCCTGTTCCTGAGGATCAAAAGCAGGTTCTGGGAGATAAATACCATCGTACGGTTGATAAAGCCGTCCGCGCCGTAACCGATAAAATAGAGCAGCGCGAGGATAGCGCATCCCATCAAGAGCTTCTTGTAGTCAAAATCGCCGGTCGTGACAAACTGCTGCATCATATCGGTGATCCAGCTGACGACCTTTGGCGCCGCTGCCAGACAGATCTTGATCACAATAATGATCCCGAACGCCAACCAGAAATGGCGGCGGTATTTTCCCATATCGGCGAACAGCCGCCTGATCACGCCTTTGCGTTTCGGTGTCTTTGTTTGTTTCGCCATACCGCTCACTCCTCTCTGTCCAGATAACACTGCGTCTGATAGATCTCCTGATATACCTGACAGGTTTTCATCAGCTCTTCGTGCTTACCCTGACCGGCGATACGGCCTTTTTCCAATACGATGATATGATCCGCGTCGCGAACGGTACTGATTTTCTGCGCTACCATAATAATCGTGCGGTCTTTCAGCATTTCATCGATCGCGGCGCGCGCTTTTTGTTCTGTGTGCGCGTCCAGCGCGGAGAAGGTATCGTCAAATACATAGATCGGCGCTTCTCTCGCCAAGGTACGGGCGAGCGAAAGACGCTGCCGCTGACCGCCCGAAAGGTTCATACCGCCCTGCGACAGCATAAAGTCCGGTCCCTCTTCCTTTCCCTCAAGTATCTCGGAAAAGCAGGACGCGTCGCAGGCTTGCCGGATCCGCTCCTCTGAGGCGTCGGTGCTGATATTGTTGCGTACCGTATCCTGAAATATCATCGGACGCTGGGTTCCGTAAGAGAAGCAGGAGCGAAGCCACTCTTCGTCGCAGTTGCGGATACTGACGTCGTCGATCAGAATATCGCCGAAGGTAGGCAGGTACAAGCCCTGCATCAAATTCATGATCGTCGTCTTGCCGCTGCCGGTCGTACCGATAAAAGCGGTCGTCTTGCCGGGCTGCGCCGTAAAGCTGATGTCGGCGATGACGTCGAGCGCGCCGGAATAACCGAATACGACGTTGCGGAATTCTACCTTGCCCAAGGTCTTTTCCTTTTTGATATGCTCTGTGCTGTTATAGGTCGTCGGTTCAAAGTCGAGCAGTTCTTTGATTCGCTTCGCCGAAACGACGCCCTTGGGCAGAAGATTGATGACATACGGAATCGTCATCAGGCTGAGAATAAAGTAAGATATGTACTGAAAAATCAACAGCAGTCCGCTGATGGATGCCATCGCGTGCTGTACCTGAGCCGTGCCGACAATATAAATCAGCACGACGACCCAGTTCATCACGACCAGACCGATCGGCGACAGGAAGTTGATTTTCTTGTTCGCAAGGATCGCCTCCTCATATGCCGACGCGTTGCCTAAAGAGGATTTTTCATCCACCGGTTTCTCGTTGGTGAACGCGCGGATATGACGAACGCCGACAATGCGTTCCTTCATAATAAGGTTGATTTTATCGAGCTTCTGCTGAAGCCTTTCAAATCCGTTTTTTGACCTCGCGCCGAAGATTACCAAGAAGGTGACGGTTCCCGTGAAGAAAAACGCAAGGATCAAAAAGATGACGGCGTTGAACGAAGCGATAATGATCAGCTCCGTAATGAGCAGGATCGGCAAAGCCATCCACACGCGGAGCATATTGATCGTAACGATGGAAACGTTGACAACATCCGCCATGGTTCTGTTCACCAGCGTCGACTCGCCGAACTTGACAAAGTCCTGCGGAGAGAGAGAGTTCGCCTTTGTAAAGCAGGCGCGCCGCAGCGCGAAGGTAAAACCCGCCGTCGCCTTGGAGCTGAAAAAGGCGCTGAAAACCGAGCAGACGCCGATGATCAGTGTGAAAACGATCATCCATATGCCGCTCTGCCAGATCACGCCGGTATTCTGCTTGCTGACGCCGTTATCAATGATGTTCTTGGATTCCGGCACCAGAAAACAAATCTGAACCACATAGGTAATAGCGGTAAATATAAAGGTCGCTATCACAAACGGCATATAGCGCCCTAAATATCTTTTAAACAGTGATAACATAACGACCTCCGATTATGCCGTTGTGATCAGACGGAGCATTGCTCTCCGGTATGAGCCGTCCTCCACAGCGTAATCCGGCATACCCGGCGTACAGTTGACCTCGCCGATCACGTAGCCGTCTTCTGTCCTCAGTAAATCGATGCCGCAGATCCTGAGACCGACCGCCTTCACAACGCGCCTGCAAAGGTCAAGAACCGAATCATCCGGCTCAAAGCTGCGATAATAACCGCCCAGATGCACATTGGAACGAAATTCATCGGGATTGTTGGAAATACGCTGAATCGCATACAGCACCTGATCGTCCGCCATACATACGCGGAAGTCGGTACCCTTGGAGGTCGCGATAAACTCCTGCGCAATGGTAGACATACCGTTCTCCTTGGGAATCGCGGCAAGATACTCCGCGATCTCCTCTTCGGTATTCAGCAGCACGACGCCGCTGCCCTGCGCGCCGTCGCTGGGCTTCAATACGGCAGGCAGACCGACTTGCTCCACCACCAGCTTTGCGGGTGTGCTTTCGGTGACGATCATGGTTTTTGCCTGCGGAAGATTTTCTTTTTCCAGCACTAACGCAGTCAGCAGCTTGCTGCAAACGACTCTTTTTCCTTCGATGCCGTTCAGACTGCGCGCGCCCAAGGAGGTAAGTCTGTCCGAAATTCCTTCGAACACCTCGTTATAGTGTCCCCACAGCAGAAAGACGTCGGGAGGAGCTGTCTGTTCGCCGCAGACAAACAGCTTCGTCTGTCCGTTGTGTCCCATGGTAAACACCAGATCGTCCATACGCATGGTCGTATGATGAATGCCTCCGGGAACGATATCCGCGTGATCCAGACTGACCTGTTTGATTTCCTCATATCCGCCGCCTTCGCCTACAATAATCCAAAATTCCATCAAAAAATCCTCCTGCTGATTGTATTTGAATTATTGTAACATATTTTTGTCAAAAAAGGTATCCCTATTTTCAATTTTTTTGCATTTTTATGAATGAAAATCGGTAATCACACACGTTCAAAATGCGTTCTCTTTTTCAGAAGTCATTTTCACATAAACGCAGCTCCATCAAATAAGAGGGTATCCCGCAAAGGACACCCTCTTACCAATAATATGACTATTACATTGATTTAAAAAAATATTGATTACTGTTTGCAAAAGAATATTTGTTTCAAAGGTTATTTTTCAGAAAATTATGAGCAGCCGCTTGATGTTGAAAAACATCTTCTGCGTCAGAATACGCAGTCCTTTTGTCGCGGCCCTGCTGACAAAGAATATCAGCACGGAGAATCCTACGCCGAACAGCCCCGCGCCGATCACGGCGAAGCCCTTTGGAAGCTCTCCCCAAAACAAAAGAACTATGCCCGCCGCCGTAGCGATCAAGCTGACGATCTCCAGAGACGTTCCGACTACCCACATTGAAATCACGACAGCGCAGACGGCAAGATAGAGAAAAAGCGCGACCGCGATCATTGCGATCAGCAAAGAGATCCAGATCGGAGAGGTGAGACTCAACAGCACGATCTCCCGCGGTTTCAGATCACGTAATCTTCTGATTCTTTCTTTCACGAGTTTTGGCAGAGGATAAGCGGAAAGGATCCCTATAGCGATCTCGTTGATGTCGCCGACCTCCGCTGTGGCGGCGTCTTCCGTATAGCCGTAGCTGATCACGCCGTCAACCATCTTGCCGTAATGGCGGATTTGATCCTCCCGATCCTTCTGCGGCAGCCACGAAAGCCTTGTTTGAAGCTCAGAAATATATAGCTGTTTCGTCATATTGATCTTATCCTGTATTCTTCATCAATAAATGTTTTTCTGCCAACGCAAAACTCAAATGATATGATAACATTTTGAATTGTCTTTTCAGAATCGGTCTGCCGATTCGTAACGGTTGGCATCGGACCGACGGTCAACCCGGATAGAATATTACGCCCGCGATGAAATAGCAAACACCGCAAATGGCAAAATAAACGCCAACAAAATCATCGCGATCCCGCCGAAAAGGAGGATCTTGAAGGCTTTATAGGATTTGTAACGGTGCGCCAGTGAATCCTTCGGCTTTTTGGGATTATACCAGATGGTACAACGATCTCCGACTCTCTTCGCCTCCGGACTGTTATCAAATGTTTTTAACTGATATTCGATCCCGTCAACGCGATAGGAATAATAATACTCATATCGGGTGACGTCGCGGGAGGTATTCTCTCCTATTTTGATCAGTGTTCCCTGTACCTGCGCAGAACAGCGGGTATGCTTTCTCATCACAGCCAGATAGATGATAATCAGCATGATTCCTAAGAGAAACAACGTCAAACAAACAACAGCCATCCTACTGCCTCCTGCATAATAATTAATTCAATGAAATGATTATACCATGCCCCATCTCCTATTGCAAGTCGTGAATATACGTGTTTTCGATTCATTTGTAAAATATCTATTCTGACAAAAACGTATGCAGCAGTTCCTTAAAAACCGCCGCCCATGCAGTTTCGTGATGACGCTGTTCGGGAATGATCTCCACCTTCAGCTTTTCTTTCGGATAGAATTCGGAGATCGCTTTTGCTACCGCTTCCGTGCCCTCGCAGATTTCCTGCTCCAGCTGATCGTTCGAACCGCTGTATAAATAGAGATACGGAGCGTTATTTGAGACGATTCCCTTTGTCCAGTGAATCACATCCTCATCCGAGTACATAGGAAACGCAGGCGAGAAAACGCCTCCCAAGCAGAACTTGTCCGGATGGCTCAGCACGGTAAAATACGCCTGCAAGCCGCCGGAAGAACTGCCGCAGAAGGCGGTGTTCTCTCTGCCTGTCAGAACAGGAAAACGTTCTTCGATCTCGGGCATCACCGTATCGGTCACAAATGCGTCAAACGCTTCTCCGTCGGGGATCATCAGTCTCCTCATTTCTTCGGGTATTTCGTCGGGATAGCGAAGCGCGCCGATGCTTTTCGGCGTCAGATCGCTTGTGCGCTGAATAGGACCTTCATCGTTATAAATACCGACAATGATCGCCGCTTTGCCGCTTTTGTGCTGTTTTTCTCTTACCGCTTCACGGGTATACCAACAGCCGAACTGACCCGGATGATCGTCCTCAAAAAGATTCTGTCCGTCCGTCATATAGATAACGGGCAAGCGTTCGCCGTCGCCGTGTTCGGGAACAAATACACGCACGGTCTTGTTATTACCCTTATACGGTAAATGGAATTCAAATAACGCTTCGTTGATGATCATATCCGTTCCTCTTTTATTCCATAATGATCTTTAACAGCCGGCGATACAGCAAAGCAAAACCGCGGACAGTATCACCGCTATCATTTTTCACTGATCAATACCTCTGAATCATCGTGTTCAATCTGTTTTTTCTTGGTTTTTACTGAATATAGACGATCGCCGTTTTGCGGAGCGCCGTGACGATACGGATGATCGCGGAATAGATCAGACCCGCACAGTAAAAATAGACGATCATTCTCGGAGATTCGATAAAAACAACGCACAGGATCGCCACGGCAAGATTGATGATTCCCGAGATCAGGCTGAGTTTCCATAACGCCGTCTGATACTTTTTTGCCTCCAGACTGCGAAGAACATCGATTGCGCCCGCAAAAGCGTAGATCACCAACAGATACAGTACAATGTATATTCGCGGGATATCTGTCAGCATCATGGTAAACATACCTAAATCCAAAATAATGATGCCCAGATACAGCATGATCCTTCCGCCTACCATATGCCGCGCCATCGTAAAATAATAAATCAGCCTTGTGATTCCGTAGATAAACAGAGAAAGGCTCAGGATCGCCGCTGTAATGACAATACCCTCTTGAGGAAAAGCGATCAGGATCACACATCCCAGAATGATCAATACGCCGATCACGATATTTTTGATTCGCTGACCGCTGCTCATTCTTTTATGCCTCCTTCTTTCTTTTTGACAAGCCCTTTAAAATCCTTGTTTCCGCGAAAGCCTTTTTTCTCATAATCAATAGAGTAACCTGCAAGCTTGTTGCCGGACTTAAAGATTCGATTCGTCACCATACTCTTCTGCGAAAGCGCCGCGAGGATGAATTTGCCGAGGAAGGTGTCGTCCTTTTGATCCTTTCCGGCTTGGAGATATTCCTCCTGATAACGCTCCAGATCAAATTCGTCGATCACACAGCCGGACAGCTTCTCTCCTAACGCTTTCCAGTCCTGACAGGCGCCTGCTTCACCCTGACGCTTGCTCAGGATCTCTTTGATCTGAGACTCCCACGGCGCGACCTTCTCGGTGTCGTAGGTATCCTTCTCAAAGGTCTCAGTCTCGCCGCGTAAAAAACGAAGCGCGTATACCATCTGACAAAAGGCGTTAAAATACTCTTTGGGATTATCCTTGAGAATCTCCTCATAGTCCGCCCACGCGGGCAGGTATCGGTAGCGGATAAAACTGTAGTCGGGCAGATGTCCCGCCCTGCCGTGACCGAGATTCATGATCGCATTCTCGCTTGCCTGATACAAGCTGTTGACATAAACGCTTTTGTCAAAATCATCGGGAGCGGTAGTGCTGTGGATGAACTTGATCTTCCGTTTGGCAAAGCCTTCACCCTCGGGGATCAGTTCATAGAAATGATAGTTGGTATTGTTGATCACCAAAGACGGCGTACCGGCAAAGTAGCTGTGCGCCCATGTGTCCGCCAGCACATGCATCGCGACGCCCGCCGCCTGCAGAGAACCGTCTTTGGCAAGCTTCACGGTATCAATAAGCAGATCACTGTTCGGCTTGCAGATCAGACGGTATTTGTTCAGATACTTTTTGCCGCATCTCTTTCTGGTCGCATAGAGATCATAGGGCAGAAAATGAAACGACGCCCAGATACGCGTGATATTCTGCAAGCTGACGCGGTCGGTTCTCGCATCCATCATTTCGAGCTGCAGCTGTGTCGTCGCGGCGGAACGCGGCGCCTTCAGCTTTGAGAGCAGCGTTGCGGAGCACCGGTCGACGAACTGAGCGCTGTAGCATACCGTAAGACTTTCCTCATGAGAATAGCCCGCGAGATATGCCGCGCAGTAGGTAGCGTAATAATGAAAATCCTTTTGCACGGTCACACCTCACTTATCTCTTTCTTGAGCTTTTTGACAGTGAAAGCGGCAACCAACAGCTCGATCATCACGACCAAATTTGTCACCTCCACAATAGTGGAAACCGTCAATTCCAGCAGAGACTCATCCGGGTTCGAGCCGAAAATGAGCAAAAGAAGAGATCCCAGAGAAGAGAGCGCAATCAGAATAGCAAAAACGATATAAGCATAACCCTTTTTCTTTCCGAAGCCCTCCGCACGGGCGGACAGACCGACAAACAAGCGTATTCCGAAATCGGTCAGCACAAGAAATGCCAAAATCACGTAAACGATGACCTTGACCAACAGTTCGTTCGGCATTTTTTCAAACATCTGTTCCCTCATATCGTTTCTGAGAATCAGAAGCAAGAACGTTTTCAACACGCTCCATAATCCGAACGCGATCACACCCAAACCGCTGACCGTCAGCAGATTTTGATAACGCCTCATTTTCACTTCTTTCATATCTTCTCTCCTTAACCAACCGAGAACAAATCCGAATCTGGTTTTGACGGGCATATTTGCCCCCGCTCATTGATAAAATCCTTGCGAACCCGTCAGGGTTCGCTGCGGTTTTGCCGCGATCGGACGCAAATCTGCTCCGGCAAAACTCCAAAGGACTGGAAATGAGCAAGATTTCGTGCAAGTCTCGGTGCAGAAAGTGCAGGCAGGCTGGCGCCTGCCAAGGTTGATAAGCCGAGAATTGCCGAAATATTGCCATTTGCAGCGGGTTCGGATTTATTCTCGGTTGGTTAGGATGGCGAGAGTCGAACCTCAATCGGTTTTTAGCGGCATGTTTTAGCCTACTCTTCGTCAAAATCCTCGTGAATACGTCAGTATTCACTGTGGTTTTTCCTCGATTAGACATAAAATCTGCTCTCTAAAAACTGCTTCGCACCGAGAATGAGATATTTTTCATGGATTTCTCGGTGCAGAGGAGGAGTAACCCTGACGGGTTGCGATCGACGATAAGCCGATAAAGACTGAAAAAGACTCATTATCGGCGGTTGGGGTTCAACTCTCGCCATCCTATCCGGCGCATATTACAAACGATTATCGGAAGGAACTCTTATCGTCCGAACAGAAAAGATAATACTCCGTCAAATGCTCTGTCGAGCAGCGCTCTGCTTTTCAGAACTGCCGTAACTTGTTTTGCTCCCGCTATGTTATCGGTAATGATTCCGTCAGCGTCGCTGTTAAGAAAAGTGTACAGATCATCGTAATCGTTGACCGTCCAGACAAAAATCTTTTTCCCTTTTTCATGGATACTCAGGATCATGTCGTCGGTAGCGGTTTCCTCTTCCAGCGCAAGAGAATCACAGTTAAGCGACGCGGTATCGCCGAAGGAAGCAAACGCAAGATACCCTGTTTCCATCTCAGGGTAGTTGGTCTCAATATAATCGATCAGGTTATATTTCAGAGAGATCAGAACCGCCTCGTCCTCCATCTGATATTCCTTGATGATCCTGACGGCGTCCTCCGCCATCTGCTCATCAGCAGTCTCTCCCTTAAGCTCAACATAAAGCGTCACTCTGCCGCGGCACGCTTCGAGCATTTCTTCTAAGGTCGGTACCGGCTCCCCGTCAACCCTAAGCTCCTTAACTTGAGCTAAAGTCATTTCGGAGGGCTTCTTATCTACACCGGCAGTCCTCTTAAAATTCGCGTCGTGATTGACGACATAATATCCGTCCGAGGTACGCTGGATATCAATTTCCGATCCTGACGCGCCGAACCGATACGCAGCGTCAACGCCCGCTGCGGTATTCTCCGGTGCTTCGCTGCCTCCGGCGCGGTGCGCAATATAAACAGTGTTGTTATCATTCGGAAATAATGTTTCCCCAAAGATCGTAACGAATGAGGTGATCCCGACGATGGCCAAAACGGCACCTATCGCGACAGCAATCACCAAGGGAGACTTGCGGTTCTTTTTCTTTTGATACTCCCACCCGCCTGCGCTCTGATAACGCTTGTAGAGCATCGTGAGCTTCAATAAATAAAACGGCAGGAAAAATGCCAAAATGAACAGTATTAAGAACGCCGCGACAAGCGTTATCGCCATAGAAACAGGCAGATTCGCGCTCTCGGATAACGGAATAAACGATTTCACGAAAACAATAAGAAAGAAGAGCGCAACAACGATCACGATCACTAAAAAGTACAGCACAAAGAACAATATAATATTCTTGATGAAATCCTTCAGGTTCTTCCTGATAAGGCGTACAGAGTTGCGTCCCGATTCTTTCAGGCTCATCTGATCCAGCAGCGTTCCGTGCAGGATAAACATAAATATCACGCCTAAGAAAATCAAAGCGGCAAATACAACGCCTACTCCGATCAAATATAAAGGCTTGGAGTAGATGACCGAGGTGATAAATTTCGGGATATAAAGATTCTGCGTCAGCGAGATGGAAACGCCGAATCCCAAAATCGGAGACAGCAAAGATAAATACAGTACAATCACAAGACCTCTGGGATTCAAAAAGCGCCTGAGCGACAGAAAGCCCTCTTTGATACAGAACAGAACATTCGGCTTCTCTCCGCCAAGGATACGTCCGCAGAGGATCACTAACGCGTTGATATCCATACCGACCAAGAAGAACAGCGTCAGAATCGCAAGCAGGATGATCACATATCCCTGCCATGTGGTGAACAAGAACAGAAAATCGCCGCTGCTGAGCGCAACTCTTCCCGTTCCTCGGATCAGCAATCCGCAAAGCTGTGAGAATCCCAACATCCACAGACTCGTCACGACAGACGTCAACAGCTGATAGAGCAGCAGAGCGGGCAGCGCCTGTCTGTACGGTAAAATCCACTGCTTGATTCGTTTCATTTGAATTCGACCCCCAATTACGATAAAAATTCCCAATACAGCATCCCTGATAAAATTCTGTTGTCAGCGGGAAATTACAGTAATTATAATATCATATTTCTTCTCATTCGACAAGAGCGATTGTTTCCTTTTTTAAGCTGTTTTGCGCTGTAACAACGAAAAAGAAGCTGTCGCAGAACTTTTTGTTCAGCGACAGCCTTTTCTAATATTACGGTTCTATTACTATACGAATTTTAGGATGGCGGGAGTTGATTCGCGCCTGTCAGGGAAGCTTGACGATAATCACCTCAAAAGGACGCAGACCGTAGCGCAGTCGGAACGGTCTTCCGTCGCACCATACATTTTCGGCGTAAAGCTTAGGACTGCCGCCGATCTCTTCGGGACCGCCGGCTCCGGGAAGATTATCATAGGTGCTGAACAGTCTGGTATACTCTCCGCCCATCGGAACGCCGCTTGCAAAGTCGTGATGATGCCAAGGAGAAAAGTTGCATACCACCAGAACGGCGCCGTCATAATTGAATGGGTTTTTCCGGATGTAACTGATAATATTGGCGTCGGCATAATTCTTGTTGACCCATTCAAAGGTCTTGCTGTCCTTTGAGTCGGTATACAGCGTCGGAGTACTGCGATAGATGAAATTCAGCCGTCTGACCGTCAGCAAAACGTCGCGGTGACTGAACTCATCCGCCAGATGCCAGTCAAGACTCTTGCCGAAATCCCAGTCGGCGTCCTGCGCGAAGTCCTGACCCATAAACAGCAGTTTCTTTCCCGGGAAAGTAAACTGGAACGCATAGAGCGCCTTGACGCCGCCGAAACGGTCCCCGAAGCTGCCGGGCATTCTCGCGAGAATAGAACCCTTTCCGATATTCACTTCGTCGTGTGACAGAACGAGAATAAAATTCTCCGTGAACGCGTAGTCGGGAATATGCGTCAGCTCACCGTGGTGATAACGGCGTTCGAGGAAGTCATAGGACAGATACTTCAGCGTATCAAACATCCACCCCATATTCCACTTGAATGTAAAGCCCAGACCGCCGACATGCACATCGTTGGTGATGCCCTGTTCGATCGACGAGTCCTCCGCCAAAAGATAACCGGTCGTTCTCTCGGTCAGTTCGCGGTTGAGCTGTTTTAAGAAATCGGTGCTTTCTAAATTGATATGACCGCCGTGAATATTCGGACGCCATTCGGTACGGCTGAAATCCGCGTACTGCATCGCCGCGACAGCGTCGACCCGCAGCGCGTCGATATGAAACTCTTCGATCCAGTAAAACGCGCTGGAGATGAGGAAGGACCGCACCTCCGGCTTGCTGTGATCAAAGGCGTATGTTCCCCAGATGGGGAATTCTGCTCTCAACGGATCGGCGGATTCATACAGAGGCGTGCCGTCAAAGCGTCCCAGCGCGAATTCATCCTTCGGGAAATGCGCCGGTACCCAGTCGAGGATCACGCCGATCCCGCTCTGATGCAGTCGATCCACCAGATATCGAAAATCGTTGGGCGTTCCGTAGCGAGAGGTAGGAGCAAAATAGCCCGTCACCTGATAGCCCCACGAGGGATCAAAGGGATATTCGCAGATTCCCATCAGCTCGACATGCGTATAGCCCATATAAGTAACATACTCGGCGAGCTGATCGCCTAATTCACGGTAATTCAAAAAGCCGTCCGCATCGTCTTCACCGCGATAACCCTTTTTCCACGAGCCCAAATGCACCTCATAAACAGACATAGGATTTTTCATCACTTCGGAATGATGTCTATGGCTCTGATACTCGCTGTCATTCCATCGGTAGCCCGATAAAGAACAGACCACAGAGGCGTTGTCCGGTCTCAGCTCATAGCGGAAGGAATAAGGATCGCTTTTGTACCGCTTGACGCCGTCGGCTCCGGTGACGGCATAGCGGTAGGTATCCCCGCTCTTGACATGGGGCACAAAGCGTTCCCATATGCCGTCATAGCTTCGCTCCATATGATGCTCTTTCTCCTCGTCGGCAGAAACGCAGACCACAGATACATCCTGCGCGTTAGGCGCCCAAACAACAAAGCGGGTACCTCTCACGCCGTCTTGGGAAACAATATGCGCTCCCATTTTTTTATAAACACTGTAGTTCGTTCCCTGATGAAAGAGAAAACTCTCTAATTCTGAAAAAGCGCTCATATTATCCTCCTTGCAGGCGGAAGTAATTGCGTTGAAGAATCCTCTCCGAAATTCCGCTTTACTGACGGTTCACGGATTCTCTTGGCATAAAACACATACATTATAGTACTATATACGGCAACACAAATCAAGGTGATTCGTCAAAATTTTCCGTAATTTATTGTCTTTTATTTTTCTAATAAAGAACAATATCTTTTAAAACCGATATCACGATCGTTTCATTTTTCTCTTGATTTTATTAACGATCAACAGATACACGATCCCTACGAGTATAAACACAATACCCAGCGCCGTTATCCACCAGACGCATCCCATAAAGGGAAGCTCCTCGCAAAATCCGAACGCCCCCGCGGGACTGTCCCAGTTGAGGAAGAAATAAGGATATTTTTGTCCTTTCAAAAACTCCCATCCGGCAAAATAAGCTATCTCCGCATAGATGCCGTATGCCAAAGGCGGGATCAAGACAAGCGGCAAGTGGGTTTTCTTTATATCTCCGTATACTGCGATAATAAAAAAATCGACGATAAAAGCGATCGGCACGATCAAATGGGTCAGGACGTTATACACGGTCCAAGCCAGATCGCCCAGTGTCGGCGCCAAAACGAAAGTAAAAACTGAGCATGTCATCGTGATTGACACCGCCCCGACATAATCGAGCACATACCAAACGCCGCTGATTTCCTTGCCGCGCAGCATCAGCACAAGTCCTGCGGCGCTGACCAGCGCAACAGCAATATTCGACTGGATCGTAAAGTACATAAACACGCGACTGCCGCTCATAAATCCGCCCATACCGGATATCGCGCTGAGAAAAGTACCGACAGAAGCGGCAAGGATCACGATACACTTCAATATCACAGAAAGGATTCTTTTGTTCTTCGGAATACCCATAACAAACACCACCTGCTCCCTGTTTCAAAAGACCTTTATATCATAACAGAAAACAACAAAAAAGACTATAAAAATCATATGGAAAAATGCCTGTATCCGACAAATTTTTTCTGCCGACATACAAAACGCTCCGGATCATCATAACGATCATCCGGAGCTGTAGTTTCGCATCAATCGACTGTTATATCGGTTTACCGATGTTCGGATTGGCGGGAAGCTGCGCCTTGAATTTCTGGATCTGGGTCGCGTCGATCACGGAGATCACTCCGTCCTGATCGGCGTCAGCCGCAGCCTCGATAAAGGTCTGTACGGAAATCTTTGCCATTTTCTTCTGAATCAAGGTAGCGTCAATGACAGATACCACCCCATCGCCGTCGGTATCGCCGAGGAGACATCCGGTAACTTCGGTCGGAGCCGTTGTCGGCTTCTCGGTAGGAGCTGACGTCGGTTCCTCTGTCGGTTTTTCGGTCGCGGGAGAGGTCGGAGCTTCTGTCGGAAGAGGCTCAGGGTCTCCGTAGATAACCGCGATGCCGCAGCTGCCCAGATGACCCTTGATGGTGGTCTCGGTAACCGTCCAGCTCGTACCCGACACCTCATCGGTATAGATACCCGACGGAACCATGGAGTTGCTGTTTTTCACCGTGATGTCAACGTCGGATTTGGTCGTCGATACAATGACCGCTCCACGCTCGCGGCTGATTACATAGTTGCCTTTTGTCGTATAATAATTCTCAGCGGTACCGACCATCGCGTTGTGGAAATGGTTGACCGCGGCGATCTCCTTAGAGGTAAAGTGCGTGCTGCCCTTTTTTCCGGCATAAATACTGCCGTAATTTTTCTCAAAGGGTCTGGAGAGATACAGCGTCTGAGCATCCGCTCTCGCGCCTAAAATCGCGTAGACCTTATCGATCGTGCTTTGGTCAATATTCTTCGTCCAGCCGTCGGTGTTGCTGTAGGTATCGTGGCTCTCACCCCAGTAAACAAGACGATCGGCGCTGACGCCGCGTGTCGTCCAGTAACCCGTGCTCTTATCGCTCTCTTTGTTCTTACAGGCGCTGATGATCATAGCGCTGTAGGAATCGTCGGTCACTCCGAGATATCCTGCGTATTCCTGAATCAAAGCGTTGTTGACGCTTGCGGCGACCGTCTTGCCGGCGGGACCCTCGAGGACCTCGCCGTAGTTATACATATCGGGATCGATCACATTCGCCCAGAACGAGCAGTTCTCCGAGGGAAGACTGATGTGCTTGGCGGCGTCCCAGCGGATGCCGTCGACGCCCGCGCTCTTGAGGTTTTGGACCAGCGCGGAAACCTTGCCCTGCACATAGGTATGCTCGGAGTTCAGATCGGGCATACCGATATTCTTATGGGTCAAATCATAGCGGTTGTCATAGTCGTTACACGGTCCCTGATTATGGAAGTAAGCGGAGTTTTTCATATCATTGTCGATACTGCCCGCCCACGAGCCGCTGTTGCTGCCCGCGAGATGGTTCGCGACAACATCGACGATGATCTTGACGCCGTACTTGTGAGCTTCTGTACAAAGAGTTTTGAGGTCGTTGTAGGAGCCGAGCTCGTTGCCGACGGAAAAGCCCTTGGGCTGATACAGCCAGTACCATGTGGATCCGCCGTCATGCGCCTGCAGCGGAGAAGTCTGCACAGAGGTAAAGCCCGCCTCCGCGATATTGGGCAGCTCCTCCTTGATCTGGGAGAGCGTCCAGTTAAAGCACTGGAGAATATTACCGTCTTTGCACTGATCGGGCAGTCCGTAGTCCGCGCCCGACAAGGCAAGATCGTCACAGGCGGATATTTCGTTCAGATCCGCTTCTTCCGCCGTAACCGTCACGGCGCCCGCGGTCAGACACATCACCGTCAGACATAAGGCGAGTAAAGCGCTGATCCATCTTTTCTTCATAACATTCCCTCCCGCGTCATATTGATTCAAAGGATTCCATTTTCAATTATACTGGCTTTCGCCGTTTGTGTAAAGTGCCAAATGAAAAAAAGCAGAAAAAAACATCCAATAATATCATCTGAACAGAATGCGTTTCCTGCCGAAGCTTCAAAAAGTAACCTGTCGGGTATTGCAAAGCAATTCTTCTTTTGTTATCATAATGAACGATCCACCCGCAGAAAACGGGTGGATTCTGTTTATCTTATAAAGATTCGGTCGAGATCATTCGCCTTGCCGATCAGACAGAATGTTATATTTTACAGATCGATTTTTGCGGATCAGAGCGATCAGATAGATCACGAAGAGAATAACCGCCGCCGAGGCTCCCGCTATATAAGAAAAAGTCTGATCAAGCTGAAAGCCTTCTTCCGCCATAAGGATATAGGTCAGGCTGACCGCCGTCATAAAGGATGCGGGGAAAGCGGTCAAAAGAGAGCCGAAGCGGTATTTGCCTTTCTTCAGCAGATACGCGGTCGCAACCCATAACGCGATCATCGCGAGCGTCTGGTTGCTCCACGAGAAGTAGCGCCAGATGATTTGGAATCCGTCGTTGTTGATCATAGCGAACCATGTCAGTACACCGCCGACGATCAAAAGCGGGATCGTGATGATCAGTCGGTTGATGATCTTCTTTTGATTGAGCTTAAAGGTCTCGGCAAGGATCAGCCGCGCGCTGCGAAAAGCGGTATCGCCCGAGGTGATCGGACAGACGACCACGCCTGCGACCGCCAGTATGCCGCCGACCGTGCCCAAAACTCCCGTGGAGATATCGTATACCACGTTGGAGGCGCCGGCGCTCAGGGCTTCGTTCAGAGCTTCTGTCGCGCCGTAATACGCTACGCCTGCCGCCGCCCAAACGAGAGCGATCACCGACTCGGATATCATCGCGCCGTAAAAGACCTTTCTGCCTTCCTTCTCACTTTTGATACACTTCGCGATCATCGGCGACTGGGTCGCGTGAAAACCGGATACCGCGCCGCAGGCGACTGTAATGAACATATACGGCCAGACGGGTGTGCCGTCGGGGTGAAGATTCTGTAAAGAGATCTCGGGGATCGTATATTTGCCGCCGGAGAACAGAATACCGCCGATCACCGCGCACGCCATCACGATCAGCAGTATGCCGAAGACGGGATAGAGCCTGCCGATGAGCTTGTCGATCGGCAGAAGCGTCGCTAACAGATAATAAACCAAAATCACGACCGCCCAGAAGGTGCCGTTCATCCATCCGGGTGTGAGCTTGTCGAGCAGTCCAGCGGGACTGAAGACGAATACCGTGCCGCACAGCACCAGCAGTACGACCGAAAAGATACGCATGATCCACATAACGGCTTTGCCGAGATAAGTACCGCTCAACTCGGCGAGCGACGCGCCCTTGTGACGGGAACTGATCATACCGCTCATATAGTCGTGAACCGCACCGCCCAAGATCGAGCCGAACACGATCCACAGGAACACGACCGGTCCGAACACCGCGCCCATCAAGGCGCCGAAGATCGGTCCCGTTCCGGCAATATTCAGAAGCTGTACCAAAAACGCCTTCCATGTTTTCATCGGTACGCAGTCGACACCGTCGTTGATCGCAATAGCGGGCGTCTGTCTGTCATCGGGCGCAAAAATCTTTTCGGTAACTCTTCCGTACACCAGATAGCCGATAATCAAAACGGCAAATGACATCAATAACGAGATCATAATCTCCCTCTTTTCGCTGTGGATTAGTTCTAAATTATTAAAGTTATCTGTGTCTGTACCTATTTATAAAAATTATAGCACATTTTTTGATCGGTGTCTATCATCTTTCCGGTATTACGGCAATAATAAATAATTTCGTTGAATCGCTCTCACACATCGGGAGGTCGTTTTTGTGGATCTCGACAGATCGAAATAAGAACGGCGGAACGTCCGGATACTTCTATGAGAAATACGGCTCATGGGAAAGCGTGATCGAAAAAGCGACTTAACCCTTGTGTTTAAGCCGCTTTTTTCTGTAAATATTTCACATCATCCTGCGTTTTACGACAGCTTCCGTGACGGCGGTCAAAACCAAATCGCCGTTTTGGTTATGCACATCGATCGCTACCTCGGCAATACCGTTTTTCTCATTTCGTATCACCAGATTGGTGACCGCCGCTTTGCCGGTCAGCGTATCACCGGCGAACACCGGCTTGGTCCATTCGATCTTGGTCGACTTTCCCGCCAGAAGCTCCTCACCGAAAAAATCCACCTCCAGATACTTCGCCCAAACTTCAAGAAAAGACATCACACCCGGCGCGATAAGCCTGCCGAAATGTGTGGTTTTTGCGTATTCCTCATCGGTATGAAGCGGCGTGTTGTCGTATTCTTTCGCAAACGCCAGCATCTTCTCATAATCGATCACAGCCGGCGCAAGCTCAACCGTCATCCCGAGTTTTAAATCATCAAAATACATCCCATCTCTCCCCTATCTTTTCAAGAAAACTGCCGGCATACACATCGCTATAAGCTTTGCCGCAATATTGATACAATCCCTTTCTAAGCAGCTTCTCCTTCACCGGATCACTCATCTCTGTGATCGAATACTCTCTTGGTCTTTTTCTCGCTGCGGGGCAGCGTTCCCAGAGAAACGACCACAACTTTGGGAGTGACGCTCATCTTGGATTTGAAAGCGTTTCTGATAGCCTCGCCTGTCTTATCAAAGTTCACGCGACCTTCCGCTTCGACCGTCAGAAGAATAATATCGCGGTTTTTCTCATCGTCATGCGCAATATCGATCTTGTACTCGCTCGATACGCCGTCAACGGTACCGAGCAGTTCTTCGACCTGACTGGGGAACATATTCACGCCGTGCACCTTGAACATATCGTCGGATCTGCCTTTGATGATATCCAGCCTCGGATAGCGACTGCCGCACGGACACTCTCCCGGAATGATCCTCGACAGGTCATGGGTGCGGAACCGAAGCAGCGGCGCGCCTTCCTTGACAAGGGTGGTAATGACGATCTCTCCCTCCTCGCCGTCAGGAACGTTCTCTCCGGTCACGGGATCGATGATCTCTGTATAGAGATAATCATCCCAGATATGCATTCCGGTCTGGAGACTGCAGTTGACGCCGATACCGGGGCCGTAGATCTCTGTCAGTCCGTAGATATCATACAGCTCGATCCCCAGCTCGTTCGCGATATACTCGCGCTTCTTTTCGCTCCAGCGCTCCGAGCCGATGACGCCCTTCTTCAGACAAATGTTCTCTTTGAGTCCGCGCTTGTTGATCTCTTCCGCCAGCAGAAGCGCATAGCTGGAGGTCGCGCAAATGACGGTAGATTTCAGATCCTGCATCATACTGAGCTGTTTCTCGGTGTTGCCGGGACCCATCGGGATCGCCATCGCGCCGAGCTTTTCACAGCCCGCCTGAAAACCGATCCCCGCGGTCCACAGACCGTAGCCGGGCGTGATCTGGATGCGGTCCTCTTTTGTGATGCCCGCGGTCTCGTAGCATCTGGCGAACATTGTCGCCCAGTCGTCTACATCTTTTGCGGTATAGGGGATGATGACAGGCTTTCCTGTCGTACCCGAGGAAGAATGGATACGGACGATCTCGCTGTCGGGAACGGCTTGGATGCCCAAGGGGTAGGCGTTTCTCAGCTCCGCTTTATCGATAAAAGGGAGCTTCTTAAAATCATCCGGAGTTTTGATTTCGGTGATGCCCATTTCTCTGTACATCCGTCCGAAATAATTCTCGGATTTAAGGATCGCCTGCAGGCGATCGTTGACAAGCGCTAACTGTTTCTCACTGATTTGCATAGTTCTCTTCTCCTATCTGATAACCTGCCTCAAATGCGGCAAGATTCTTTTCTCTGAATCGTTCGGGAACAATGCGGATGATCGTGTCGCGGACCGTATCCGCGCTCAGCCCCAGCCTGCCGACTCCCGCCGCGGCTCCCAGAACTGCCACATTAAAGAATTTGGTCGAGCCAAAAGGTGCGCACAGCTCGTCGGAATCAAGGACGAGACAATCACACATTGAACGGACAAACGCGATCTCCGCTTTTCCGTCGTATGCTTCAGAACTTCCTAAGGTTGTCGGCTTGACGGGAACACAATTGACGATCACAAAGCCGTCCTTCTTGAGATATTTCAAATTTCTGACCGCTTCACTCGGCTCGAACGCGATCAGCAGATCCGCTCCGCCTATGGGAATCAGAGGAGAATACGCGTCTTCTCCGATCCTGACGTGGCTGGTGACAGGACCGCCTCTCTGCGCCATACCGATGGTCTCCGCGGAATGCGCCGCATAGCCTTCTTCCATCGCGGACGCCGCGATGATTTTGGAGGCAAGGACGGTTCCCTGACCGCCTACGCCGCAGATCAAGATATCCTTCTTCATCATCACACGCCTCCTATCGCTTTGACGGCGCACAGCTGAGCGCACAGCCCGCAGCCGGTGCAGAGATTCTCGTCGATAACCGCTTTGCCGTCTTTTACCGAAAGCGCGGGACAGCCGATCTCTCTGATACAGCGCAGACAGCCGATACACTTTTCGGTATCCACTCTCATTTTACCGGTTGGCTTGGTGATCGCAACGCAGGGAGATTTGAAAATGATCACCTTGACGCCTTTGATCTCGGCGCACTCTCTGACCGCCGCGACCGCCGCGTCAAGATCCAGCGGATCAACAGTCATGACCTTTTTCACACCGATCGCGGTCAGGATCTTTTCAATACTGACTTTTTCCACCGGCGTCGCCATCAGGTTTCTGCCGGTACCCGGATGAGGCTGGTGACCGGTCATCGCCGTCGTGGAATTATCCAGAATACAAAGGATGATATCGGCGGCGTTGTACACAGCGTTGACCACCCCGGTGACGCCGGAGGCGAAAAACGTCGAGTCGCCGATAAACGAAAATGCGGTCGCGTCGGGATCCATATGATAGAAGCCCTGCGCCATGGTAACGCCCGCGCCCATACACAGACAGGTGTCCACCATATCGAGAGGCATCGCGTTGCCCAATGTATAGCAGCCGATATCGCCGCAGAAATACGCTTTCTTGCCCTTCATCGCTTTTTTCACCGCATAGAAGGAGGCGCGGTGAGGACAGCCCGCGCACAGCACGGGAGGACGAACGGGAGGCAAAGGAGCGCCTAAAAGATCCGCGCCTCGCTCGGATATCTCCAGCCCTAAAAAACTGCCGATGATCCGTCTCGCGCTGTCCGCGTCATTCTCTCCGCTCGGCGGCACGTCGCCGGTCAGCTTGCCGCGCACATTGATTTTCGAATGGTGTTTTCCGATCAGTTTCAGGATACTTTCTTCGATATACGGGCTGAGCTCTTCAAAACAGAGTACTTCGCTCACACCTTCGAGCGCTCGGAGCAAAAAGCTCTCGGGCAAAGGATAGGGTGTTCCCACTTTGATCAGCCGGACGTCGGGACAGTCCTTCAAAAACTCCGCCGCATAAGCGTAGCTGACGCCCGTAGCAACAACAGCCTTCTCTGAACTGCCTGCCACTGTATTATATCGTGATGAGGAAAATTCCTCCCCTATTTTCACATTCCTTTTCTCTATCATCGCGTGGTTTTGAAAGGACAGCCGCGGAAAGATGACCCACTTTTTAGAGTCCTTGACAAAGCCTTCGTACTCTTTTGCCTCAAAGACATCCGGCGCATCAATCGACGCGTAGGCGTGATCGACTCTGGTAGTGGGTCGCAGGATCACCGGCGTTTGGTACTTTTTTGAACAGTCAAAAGCGTCCTGTACCATCTCAAACGCTTCTTCGGGAGAGGAGGGGTCAAAGACAGGGATCCGCGCAAACTCCGCAAAGCGTCTGGTGTCCTGTTCCGTCTGGGAAGAGATGGGACCGGGATCGTCCGCCGATACGACGACCATACCGCCCTTGACGCCCACATAGGCAAGACTCATCAAAGGGTCCGATGCTACGTTCAGCCCCACCTGCTTCATCGTCACCATCGCTCTGGCGCCGCTGTACGCCGCGGCAGCAGCAACCTCCATCGCCGCCTTTTCGTTCACAGACCATTCCACATACATTCCCTCATGCGGATATTTGGCGATCGTCTCGATGATCTCGGAGGAAGGCGTTCCCGGATAGCCCGCGACCAGATTCACTCCGGCAGAGAGCGCGCCCAGCGCAATCGCGCCGTTGCCCATAACATACTGTTTACTCATTTCATCATCCTCTTGTGTACGTTTTTTCAACTTTTCTATCATATCACAATTCCATATAAATTTCTACCCCTATCAGCGAAATAAAAAGAAACCTTCCGTGACTTCATTGACTTTTTTGAACCCGTTTTGTATAATGGTTTCAGCCAATGACCAAAGGAGAGTCGTCCCATGTTATCCATCGTCTTTTTTCTTCTGAGTATCATCCCTTCCGTACTGTTATGCGTTCTGCTCAAAAGACGCCATCGGGAGGATTTGTTTTACAAAAAGACCTGTAACATTACGTTTGTTGTCGGCTTGCTCTGCGTGCTTCCGATCGTCGCGGTCTCCGGCACGCTGTATATCTTGAATTTCGTCCTCAAACTGACCGTATTCAAAGGTATCCCTGTTCTGGTATATCAAGCGATCTACAACTTCATCGTGCTGGCGCTTGCCGAAGAAGTTGTCAAATATGTCTCGTTTCGTCTGATCATCAAAAAACGAAACGCCGCGTATTCATGGGCGGATATTGTCGCCGTGATGGTCATTCTCGGCGCCGCCTTCGGACTGAGCGAGGATATTCCTTACGCCGTCGGCGCGGACGCGATCACGATGCTGGTGAGAGGCTTTACCATGGGTCATGTCAGCTACGGCTTCCTCATGGGCTGGTTTTACGGCAAAAGTCTTTCTTCCGGCAAAAAGCGCTTCAAAGTAATTGCCGTGATCCTGCCGTGGCTGCTGCACGGAGTATATGATTTTTCGCTGTCTCCCGATCTGATTGCATGGAACGATAATCTGGTCATCATATCGTTATTGATGGCGTTGATCGACGTCGCGCTGGTTGTTTTGACAATCATTTTCTTTGTGCGTTCCCGCAAGAAGGAACGGTACAACACCTCGTTGACAGAAGGTCCTAAAGAGCCTGCAGCGTCAACCGTCTGATCGGATGAAAACAGCATAGGCGAACGATATGCGGCACATTGTCTGCTGCAAAAGAATCGGTGATAACACAGCTGCGTCGAGGACGATTCCCATATTCGCACAGAAGATAACCCCTTTCCCCGATACTGCCAAGAAGGCAAAAAACGACAAATTCCGAAATTATAATTCTGTTTCAGAATTTTAGCAACCAATACATATGATAAAATAATATTTGTTACGGCAGTCTCAGCCGCAATGAAAAATGACACTTAAGGAGAAATCAAAATGAAATTTGAAAACGCTTACAAAGGCGTCAAGAGAATCTTCTCAGCGGAAATTCTCTCCCTGATCTATGCCGTCACGCTCGGCTGCGGTCTGATCTTCGGTTTAGCTACTTCAATAGCGGCTGCAGAAAGCAGCGAAGGCATTTTTGTGATTTTCGGCACTCTCTCGCTCGTTCTGATGATCGGCGGCGGCGTCATCGGCATCATCGCTTTCATCCTCAAGATCGTCGGTATTTCCAATGCCGCCAAAGATGAACCCGCGTTCAGCACTGCCTTGGCGTTCATCTTTATCTCGATCGTTCTGCTCTGTACCAACGTGGTTTTCCAGACTGTCAGCCCGCTGGTTGCGGATATCTCCAACACTGTGGTAAAGTGCTGTGAGCTTGCCTGCACCCTTTTCATCATCCAGGGCGTCATCAATCTGGCAAACCGGTGCAACAATGCGGATATGGTTCGCAAGGGCAACAACATTTTCAAAGTCATCCTCGCCATCTATACGCTGATCATTATCGCACATATCATGGTCGCCATCTTCAGAGCAAACCCTGTGACCGCGTCTATTGCTCTGATCCTGATGATCACCGCTATGGTGCTTGCCATCGTTCAGTATCTTATGTTCCTTTCTTTCCTCGCGAAAGCGAAAAAGATGCTCGCTTGATCAACCGATTTCTCAGCCGTCCGAATTTCGGACGGCTTTTTTTATACAAAACAGACAAAAACGCGCCGTGATCTTTGTGCGTTCTTCACGGCGTTCTTATGGTATAATACATACAGATATCCCCTATCAAACCGCAAAGAGGAAACCGTATGAAAAACCCGTTTAAAAAATGGAACAAAAAGCGTCAAGCAGAAGAAACGATCCCGCCTGTCACAGAGGAGCCTAAATCAGAACAGATCGCGGAAGAATCCGCCCCTCTTCCCGCGGACAAGTCCGGGGACGACGGCTTCACCGAATGGGCGCGCACCCAAACCCGCGGCGGGATCGAACGGCGCGAGCGCAACGATATTTTTGAAGCGTACTCGGTCTTCGGTACGGACACAGAGGGAAATCTTCTCGTCCGGCTCTATCACCGATATCCCGAACACGAAAAGGAATTCTCGCTCTCCTACAGCCGCAAACTCAGCTTTGAAGAATTCAACCGCAGGCTGCTCACAGAGCTCGACCGCGGCGATCTGAAATTTTCAAAATACCTCTCCTGTATCGAAAAGGCTCATCCCGATAAGAACAGTGAGGCAGCCGGAGAGCTGAGCGAATCCGATGAAGCGATCCTGCGCGATTTCTGTGAAGCGGCGGATATCCTGCAAAACAAAACCTATCTGCATTCGGGAAGTGTGTTTCGCTGTGAGTGTGAGAGCGCGGTCGGCGCAGAGAGGCTCAACCTGTGGTTTCGCAGACCTCTCCCCTATGACGCGCTTGACGAAGAGATCGGCGGCGTCAAAAAAGACCTCATCGACGGCTTTGACATTGACAATCTCTGGATCATGGGCATCTTCAACCGTCTCAGAGAACGCTGCGGCAAAATACAGGTGTGGCGGCTGACCTCTGAATGGACGATCGAACAGGAATCGCTCTGTCTTTTTGCCGCACAGGAATTTCCCGGGCTCGGGGGCATTCTCCTTATCGCTGTGGGCGAGGCGGACAGCTTCAAACACTTCGGCTTCTACTCTCTCGACTTCTCCAAAAAATAAACGCACAATACAAAACCGCCTGCGCAATACAGGCGGTTACATTTTTCATTCAAAGTCCCAGATGCGGATGCCGAGCTCTTCAACATATTTTCTGCCGATACAGCCCTCCGCGGGGGTCAGGACGATCTCTCCCGTCAGACCTATCGTCGCCTCCAGAAGATGACCGGAAAGGACCTCCGGTTTATTCCCCTCGCCGTGAAAAGCAAAGGACGCGTGGGCATGGATGTAGGGCTTGTCCTCATAAAACGTCACGTTGCCGTCTAAGGACACCAGCTCAAGCAGACAGTACAGCTCTCTCCGGCGGTAAACCTTGTGATCGAAGTCAAACACGCCGACTTTCGCGCTCTCACATCCGCCGATCCCCTGTATCTGCGCGGTTTTGATACGCTCCTTTTCACATACGCTGATCAGTGATCCTATGATCTCGTCGCCTTTGTCAAGACGTACATAATACTTTTCACCGAATTTTCTGTATTCCATACGCTTCTCCTTTGCTTTTACGTCGGTTTGTTTCCTGCCTTTACAGTATATCACATCCGTGAGGATGTGTCAAAACAAATTGGATCCTCTCTCCTTTACATTTTTCTGTTTCTGTAGTAAAATCATAGTAAACCATAACGCCTCCGCAGAATTCAGGTGACAGAATATGAAAAAGCTTCATTTATTTCATTCAGCAGGAAAAGACCGCCCGCGCAAGAGACGGTTCGAAACAGCTTCCTTCGATCCCGAAAAGCAGTATCCCGCGATCCGATGTTCCATCTGTACGGGAGAAAAGGTCGCGGGCTTTCGGAATAACGACGGCTCCTTTACGGAGGTCATGCTGATCCGTTCTCCCAAGGATGAGCAGGAGTTCAAAGAACTGTACGGCATCGATCAGCTCAAAACCGAATACTGAGAATACGGAGCAATAAAATGAATCTGAAACCATATGACGGAAAACGCGTCAGAATCTTTGAAAAAAACGGAGAGTGCTTTGAAGGGATCTGTGACTACTGCGGCAAGGAATACTGCATGCATGAGTTCGGACAAGAGGAAGAGTGTCTGCAAATTGCTAACTTTCTGTTCTTTAAGAACAATATCCGAAGCGTCGAAGTGATCGAATCCTATCAAGATCCCTTCGGCAGTCTGGAGAAGTTGAATTTTCAAGACGGCGTCGACAGTATCGCCGATGAGCTGTTCTGTGAAGAAGAGGAGCACATCTTGCGTATGCTCAAATGTCTGACATACTCTCTGACGCCGGATCACGACAGCCGGCACATCGACAAAAAAGCGCTCGCCGAAATCCTGCTGGAATTGCGGGATACCGATATCAGCGACATTTGTCAAAAAGAAATCACAGCCATCCTCAAGCAATTAGGATGAACCTTCCTCCCATTATCATCACACAGTGAAACCGCCTGTTTTCACAGGCGGCTTCTTTTATGGGGGTTATCTATTCAAAATCAAGGAAGAAGGCTGTTTTACTGATAATCGCTGATCCCGGACAGATCGCTGATATTCAAAAGGCTGAGCTTGTCGCCGGGGATAGCGGGATAAGAACTGCCGGAATCGATGACGCCCTGCTTCCGGATGTCGACGCTGAGCTTGTTGTTATCGTCAACGATCACTGTGCCGTAGGAATAGCTGTTTTTATACGCTGTATAAAGGCAGAGGCAGCCGTTTTGATCGAGATAAGCGGTAGCGTGAGATGTGCTGATCTTGCCGAGGCTTGTCAGCTCGCTGTCGCCGATCATATAGATCTTATCATAGGCCTTTGCTTCATCCTTCCCATAGGACAGCACCAGCACTTTGCCCTCGATACCGTCTAGCTTGGTGACTGCGTAACCGTTCGCGCCGCTCGAAGTGATCACGTTTTTGAGAACTTCATAGGTGGTGGAGCCGGTCTCGACCTGAGTAGGCTCTTCGGTAGGCTGAGTCGGCTGCTCGGTGGGCTTCGGAGCGGGAGCTTCCGTAGGATCTGTAGGCTTCGGAGCAGGTGCCTGAGTCGGCGCTTGGGTCGGCGCTTGGGTCGGCGCTTGTGTGGGTTTCTGTGTCGGCGCCTGTGTAGGAGCCTGCGTGGGCTTTTGGGTCGGCTTTTGAGTCGGCGCCTGTGTGGGAGCTTGCGTAGCCTGCTCTGTGGGAGCGGTGGAAGCCGTCTCGGAAACGATCTGTGTCGCGGTCGTCGGAACGGAAGGCTCTTCTGCGTTTGCGCTGACGCAAGCAGTGATGACAACAGCGGAGGCTGCCGCTACGGTAGCGAGTACTAATGATGCGATGAGTATTTTAATATTGTTCTTTTTGGTATTGTCCTTTTTCATATGGTTCATATTGTTGTTCTTCATGATGATCTCTCCTTTTCTTTTTGATGGAATCCTTTTTTTGATTGTTTCATCGTCTCGGATTTGTGTTTGTTTTTCCTCTCGACTGTGGCTATAGCATAACATACCCACTATGACAAGATAGGGACAAAAATACGGACAAATTTAATTTTTTTAAAAATTTTTTCAAAAGCCCTTTTTTCTGCCGTACAATCCGATATTTACTTTTTGTGAAACGTCGTATATAATAGGGATATGTGATCATTGGACGAAGGATGAAGCATATGAATGAAAAAGATTTGAAATTCTACGGTATCTACGCAAAGAGGCTGACAGAAATCGAACAGATCCTTTTCACAGAGATCCGCTCGATGCTCGACAGCGTCAGCACCGATCCCGAGACCGCTCTCGCCGAGCATCTCAAAACTCGCATCAAGGATTCGGATAGTCTGAGAGAAAAGCTCAGAAGATTTGATCTTCCCGAGACCGCCCAAGCAGGGTTGAATCATCTCTCGGACATCGTTGGCGCGCGGATCATCACCCATTTCGTCGGCGACATCTATACCGTGCTGGATATGATCGAAAAAAGCGACAAGTGGCAGCTCGTTGTCACGAAAGACTATATCGCCTCCCCGAAGCCCAACGGTTACCGCAGCCTGCACACACTCCTGCGTATGCCCTTCGGCTGCGGCGGTATTTCCACTATCGACGTTGAGATCCAGCTGCGTACCATCGCGCAGGATTGCTGGGCGAGTCTGGAGCATCAGCTCAAATATAAGAAAACCATCCACAACACCAACCTGATCGTCAGCGAGCTCAAGCGGTGCGCCGACGAAATGGCGTCCACCGATCTCTCGATGCAGACCATCAGAGATCTGATCCGGAATACATAAAAGAGGAAACCATATGAAAATACTTTACGCGGAAGATGAAAGACAGCTCTCGGTAGCTGTCACGGAAATACTGAAAATGGAAGGCTTTGAGGTCACCTCTGTCTACGACGGCGCGCAGGCGCTGAACGCCGTCAGAAACGACTACTTTGACGCCGTAGTGCTGGATATTATGATGCCCGTCATGGACGGTATCGAGGTACTGCAGAAAATGCGCGAGGAAGGAAACTACACCTCGGTGCTGATGCTGACCGCCAAGGCGACCGTCAACGACAGGATCACCGGTCTCTCCTCCGGCGCAGACGACTATCTCTCGAAGCCCTTCGCGATGAAAGAGCTGGTCGCAAGACTCAACTCGATGATCCGACGCAACACCGGCTACCGTCACTCGATCATCAAAGCCGCCAATATCGAGCTGGACACCAACTCCTGTGAGCTGAAATCCGATAAGGGCAGTCTCAGGCTCAACAATACCGAAGCGGAGCTTCTCGCCTTCTTCATCAAAAACCCCGACGCTTTTCACACCGCATCCGAAATCAATATCCAGGTCTGGAGAGGAAAGGAAAGCCCCGAGAAGGCGCAGCTCTACGCCTTCTATCTGAAAAACAAGCTCAGACAGATCCACTCTGATCTGAATATCATCATTGAACAGGACGCTTATGCGCTCAAAGAGGAAACCATATGAGAAAGCTGCGCAGAAAAATCGTTCTCGCCGCCTTCGCCTCCACCGCGGTCATCTTTCTGCTGACGATCATCGTGATCGGATCGGTGCTTCATTTTCAGATGATACGCCGCGCAGATCTGATGACCGAAGTGATCGACGAATACGGAGACGCGATCCCGTCGAAAGAAACGCTGGCAAAATCAAAATCCGCCGTCAATCTCTACCTATATGACTTTGACGAAGAAACCCGCTACAAAATGCGTTATTTCACCGTCAGCTACCGTGACGGTGAAGCGATAGCGGACACCAGCCATATCACCATCAGCTCCGACGATGCGATCGATATCGCGGATCATATTTTGCTCGATTTTTCCTCCACGGGGTACTATCAGGACTATCGTTACCGTGTCTCCGAAAAGACCAACTCGGTCATCGCGCTCGACTGGTCGGCGGAGCTGGAATCGCTTCGCGCGATGATGCTGATGATCTCGCTGATCGCGGTTTTATTCGTCATCGCGATCACGATACTGTTCTACTTCTTCTCCAAACGCGTGGTGCGTCCCTTCGAAGAGAACGCCAAAATGCAGAAGCAGTTTATCACCGACGCGAGCCACGAGCTGAAGACCCCGCTCGCCATCATCTCCGCGAATGCCGAGGTTCTCGCCTATAAGGACGGCGAAAACGAATGGATCAGCAATATCACCGAACAGGTGGAACGGATCGGCGGACTGATCAACGAGCTTTTGACCCTCAACCGTCTGGAGGAGATCGATCAGAACATCGATATCCGTTCCGTCGATCTGAGCAAAATCGCGGAGAATACCTGCGCCGACTTTGAAGAGGTTTTCAAAGCCAAAAACGCGGCGGTTACGAAAGAGATCGACGATAACGTCGTCATCAATGCCAATCCCGATCAGATGAAACGGCTCTTCTCCGTACTGGTAGAAAACGCCGCCAAGTATGTCAGCGAAAGCGGCGCTTTTACTCTCAGGCTCAAAAAGGATCTGCGCCATACGACGCTCTCGGTATTCAACACCTGTGAGATCGACCCGAGCGTTGACTATAAGCTGTTGTTCGACCGCTTCTACCGTCCCGATCTCTCCCGCACCTCCCAGACAGGCGGTCACGGCATCGGACTCTCCATCGCCAAGCGTATCGCTGTTCTCCATAACGGCAACATCGAGGCAATCCCCCGCGACGACGGTCTGACCTTCAACGTCACCCTTTCCAACCGTCTGAAAGCCGACAAAAAAGAAATCTCGTAATAACGTCAAAAGGGCTGACCGAAAAACGGTCAGCCTCTTTGTATGATAATACCGGTTTCTAATATCGAATATATTATAACAACCGTCTTTATATTTTTCTATACAGCAACAGCGCCGTATGCTTACGGCGCTGTTATTTCTTTATGACTGCAGTACTTCGTTCAGCAGCTTGAGCATCTCGGGGATGTCATAGGGCTTTGCCAGATGACCGTTCATCCCCGCCTGAAGCGCTTCTTTGCGATCCTCCTCAAAGGCGTTCGCCGTTACGGCGATGATCGGGATGTTCGCCTTTTTCTTATCGTCAAGCAGGCGGATCAGCCCCGCCGCCTCATAGCCGTCCATCACGGGCATCTGAATATCCATCAGAACCGCGTCATAGCAGCCCTCGTCGGCATCCTTCACCATGCGAACAGCCTCTTCGCCGTTTTCGGCAACGTCCACAGAGAAACCGACTCCCTCGAGGATCGAGACCGCGATCATACTGTTGAGCTCGTTGTCCTCGGCAAGCAGGATCCTCCTGCCGCTGAAATCGAACTTCTCATCCTCCTGCTCCTCCTGCGCGGCGATCATATGGAAAGGCTCCGCGAGCGCGGATTTCAGCTCTGACATAAACAGCGGTTTGGAGACAAAGCCGGTTACACCCGCCTCACGCGCTTCTATCTCGATATCCGACCAGTCGTACGCGGTCAGGACGATGATGGGATCGTCGTCTCCGATCACGCTCCGGATCCTTCTGACCGTTTCGATACCGTTGAGATCGGGCATCAGCCAGTCGATAATGTATACCCGGAACTTATCCCCCTGATCAAAGGCTTCTTTCGCGCGGATAACCGCCTCTTTACCGTAGTTGGTCCAGTCGGGATGCATCCCGATATCTCTGAGCATCGAGCAGATGGACAGACAGGAGTTGGTATCGTCGTCCGCCACCAGCGCGCGGAGTCCTCTGAGCTTTTCCAGATCGAAGCTGTCGCTCTGACCGCCCGCGATCTTGCAGGGGATATCCACAACGAATTCGCTGCCCTTGCCGACCTGAGAGGTAACGGAGATCTTTCCTCCCATCAGGTCGACGATATTCTTGGCGATCGCCATACCGAGACCTGTTCCCTGAATACCGCTGACGGTGGTGTTGCGCTCGCGGGAGAACGCCTCAAAGATCGTCTCGAGGAACTCCTCGCTCATACCGATGCCGTTGTCCTTGATGCGGAACTCAAATGCGGTCATTCCCGCCGCGTCACAGGGCTTCTCGATCACGCGGAAGCTGATCGTGCCGCCCGATGGGGTGAACTTGACGGCGTTGGTCAGAATATTGAGCAGCACCTGACTGAGTCTGAGCTTATCGGCGACGATATCTTCATTCTTCACATCCTGCGTATCAATAAACAGCTCCAGCTGCTTTGCTTTGACATTCGACTGGATGATCGTGCGCAGATCGTGTATCAGATCCGGCAGATGGATCTCGGTTTCGTCGATCTTCATCTTGCCGCTCTCGATACGGCTCATATCCAGCACATCGTTGATCAAGGAGAGCAGATGACGGCTGGAGACAGAAATCTTGGAGAGATAGTCCTGCACCTGCTGCTTGTTGTCGATATGTGTCGCCGCCATCGCCGTGAAGCCGACGATCGCGTTCATCGGCGTGCGGATATCGTGAGACATATTATTGAGGAAGGCGGTCTTTGCGCGGTTAGCGTTTTCCGCCGCTATCAGCGCGTCGGAGAGCGCCTTCTGGCTTTCGGCGAGCTCCTTATTTTTCTCCTCAAGCTCAAGTCTGGATTTTTCCTGATTGCAAAGCTCGTTTCTCTTTCGGATAGCGTTGCGTATCAAGAAAAAGATAATCAGAGCCGCGATGCCGATGATCAGAACAACAAACAGCGGCATATAGTCCCTGAGCATATCGGTGAAGGTATAATGATACAGTCCCTCGGTATAGCGATAGGCAAGGTTCTGAAAATATTCGGCGCCAAGTATACCGATACCGCGGTTGATCAGCTTCAAAAGTCCTTCGTTGCCGATCTCCACACCGAACCCCTTGTCGTCGCTGTAGGGAAGCTGACGCAGAGACAGCTTTTTATATTTTGAATTTTTCAGATATTCCAATGAACGGATTCCGTTGAGCACGGTACAGCCGACCTCTCCGGTAAGCACTGCGTTAAGACAGTCATCGATCGTCGGATAATACTTGATCTCCGCCTTTGGAAAAGCAGCCCTGACATAATAATACTGCATCCGGTTATTCTCGTTGACGGCAACCGATTTTTCGGTATTGCCATCATACTCGCCGAGATACACCAGATCCGTCAAAATCGTGGTAACGGGCTGTGACTGGTAGATGCCGTTCTCTTCGCAGTAATACAGTCCTCCGCCGACAGGGAACGCGACGTCGATCACGCCCTCTCCCATATCGGCTATCATCTCGTCATAGTTGTCATAGCCCTGATAAGACACGCTGAGTTCCGGGATACTAAGCTTTCGCAGGAGAGCGGGCATCAGATCAGAGACCATACCTGACACTTTGCCGTCTTGATCCGCATCACTGTAGGGTAAGAAGTTGGTCAGATAACCGACCGTCAGGCTGTCGTGTTCATCCAGCCATTCTCTTTCCGGCTCCGAAAAAGTGCGGCTCGATATCTTAACAGGATAGTATTTGTTATTCAGCGTGTTCAGGTAGTTCGGCTCTTCCGACTCAAGAAGCCTCTGGGCGGTGTTGAGTTCTGCGAGCAGATCCTCACGGTTGATATTGACGCACAGATAGTAGTCACATTCACCGAAGGAACATAGCACCTCGGCGCGGTTCCTGCTGTAGACTCCGTCGTCCTCTGCCGCGAGAATATTGATCTGATTCTGATCAAAAGCGGTAAACAGCGGATCATAGTCGTCAAAGACCTTGACGGTCGCGTCGATCCCGTTGCTGTAAAGATAGCTCTCCAGCACCCCTTCGACCGCGCTGTTCAGCACGCCGAAGGTAAGGCCGTTCTGGGTAGCCGGATCGGCGGTGATCCCGACATCGGGCGCGTGCTTGATGAGGTTATAGGTTTCGTGTCCCATTCTTTTCTCGGGATACGCGATCAGCCCATCTCTCTCCTCTTTATATGCCAATCCCGCCAAAAAGTCGATCTCCCCATCCAAGAGCTTCTGATACAGATCGGCAAAGCTGCCGTAGACATACTCGTACCGCCAGCCGGTATACTCCGCAATCTTCAGGTAATACTCATATGCGTAGCCGGTCTTGACCGAGCCGGATTTCGCGCCCTCCTGAAACACCTCGTTCTCATAATAGCCAACCCTCACCGTTTTAGACCGGATCGGCTGCGCAAAAGCAAGAACGGGCAGTGTCGCTGACAGCAGCAAAGCCAGACACACGGCGACAGACAGCAGCCGCGCGCCGGCAAATACTCTTCTGTTTTTCTTTAAAATGTTCATAGCGCCCTCCGGTATTTTGCAAAGAATATTTCTGATATCGGAAGCTTCGGTTTTAATCGCACATCGCCTTGAGCTCGTCCCTCTTATCAAGCAGATCTTTCAGCAGAGGCGTATAATCCATCTCGCGCCTGACGCGCAGATGCTCGGTGATCTCGCTGCTTTTCTCGTACATCGGGGTCAGCGAAAGATTTCCCAGAACACCCTTTAAGGCGTGAGCAGCTTCAAAGGCGCCGTCAAGATCGTTTTTTTCGATCGCATCCTTCAGTTTATCAAAGTTGTCCTCCTTGACAACCATTCCTATCAATCTCAAATACAGAGCTTCGTTGCCATAGCAGCGGGCAAGACCCTCCGCAGTATCTGCGCCGAAATCGTTGAGCTTATCAATTGTAACCATCATTTCCTCCTGTAGACCTGTGCATGTTATTCTGTATATAACGCCGTGTGACTTCCTGCTGTAAGACTGTCACATGCCGCTTCTGCCTTTTTAAACCAAGTGTCTGTCGGCTGGGTCTTATCCACGTTCTCAAGAATACCCGCCTTGAGAGATACGCCTGTTCCGAAGCCGGTAACAAGCTGTTCCTCGACCTGCGTGATCAGCTCTTCATAGTTATTTTTGTGCGCGCAGAAAACATAGATGAGATTCTCTTTCGCGCGGCAGGCAATGCCTCTTCTGCCCGCGATCTGTTCCTTGATGAGCTTTGCGGCTTCTTTGATAACTTGTCCGTCACCGCCGCTCTCGACCCTGATTGCCACAGCGTCTGTTCCCATCTTCAGACCGTCAACCACACGGCGGATATATGCATCGAAAAACAGCTTGATATACAGACCCGTCTCGTCGTCCTTTTCCAGAGACCGGATCAGCTTTTTCTCCTCGCTGAGCTCGATGATCCGCTCGCACCGTGCGAGAATGACCTCGGGCATACGGTAAGGCTTGGTGATAAAATCATCGGCTCCCATACGGATCGAACGCACTTCGGCGCTCTTCTCAGAGGTCATCACGATGATCGGGATGGTCTTGAGCTTTTCATCCGCCTTGCATGCTTCGAGCACCTGAAAGCCGCTCATCTGCGGCATCAGCAAATCGAGCAGGATCAGTGAATACGGCTCCTCTGCGTGATAGAGCGCCTCCATCGCCTCTTTGCCGTTGGAAACACCGGTAACGTCATAATTGAGGGACAGTATCGCTTCAATCAGCTCGCGGTTGATCAGTTCATCGTCAACCGCCAAGACCCTTCTTTTCTTTCTGCTTGATTTCAAAAAATGATTCATACAGATTCTCCTTGTTCTATTCTACGGACCTGCCGTGATGCTGTATTCATTTCATCGACGCCGTCAGCGGATCAGCTCCTCCAGCGTCGCATAAAGCTGTTCGGGTTCTACGGGCTTGGAAAGATGCGCGTTCATCCCCACCTGCAGCGAACGCTGAACGTCCTCGGCGAACGCGTTCGCGGTGAGCGCGATGATCGGAATACTCTGAGCGTCTTTTCTCAGCAGCGCGCGAATCGCCGCGGTGGTCTCCAAGCCGTCCATCACCGGCATACGCACATCCATCAAAATCGCGTCATAGTAGCCGGGAGCGCTGTTATCAAACATCGCCAGCGCCTCTTTGCCGTCCTTCGCGTGATCGGCTTCAATGCCTTTCATCGAAAGAACCTGCATCATGATCTCCGCGTTGATCGGCATATCCTCCGCCAGCAGGATCCTTCTGCCGGCAAGCTCCTTTTTCAAATTGCTGTTCTCTCTTCCCTGCATCAGCGCCTTTTGAATCTCGGCGCGCGCAGAAGCGGAAAACTCCTCTCTGGAGAGATAGACAGAAGCGCCCGCTTCGATCACTTCGCTCTTGGCTTCATCGTTGCGGTAGGCGGTCGTAACGATAACGGTCTCTCTGTCGCGGTAACGCTCCTTGATCTTGCCGATCAGATTGAGACCGCATTTCCCGGGAGTTTTAAAGTCCAGCAAAATAAAGCTGTAGGGTTCGTTTTTGGCGTGCTGCACTTCCATCGCGTACAGCGCGTCTTCACCGCAGGAGGCGGTATCGTAAGCAACGCCGATGCTTTCCAGCGTCTTACAGGTGCTTTCCATCGTGACCGGATCGTTATCCACGATCAGCGCCCTAAGCATTAAGGGATCAAACAGCGTGTTGTCTCCCGCGTTATGTTCACACTCTTTCAGAGTAACATTCACTGTAAAGGTGGTTCCGACACCCTTTTTTGACTCCACCGAAATATCGCCGTTCATCATCTCGACAATGTTCTTGGTGATCGCCATTCCCAGACCGGTGCTGCCGAAAGGACTGCTGCGGGTAGAATTCTCCTGGGAGAACGCGTCAAAGATATGCGGCAGGAAGCTCTCATCCATACCGATCCCTGTATCGCTGATGACAAAGCGCAGCGTCGCCTGATTATCAAACCGCGCGACCCTCACAACGGTCAGGCGGACGTCTCCCGGCGCTTCGGTGAACTTGATCGCGTTGGACAGGATATTGATAATAATCTGCTTGAGCTTGGTATCGTCGCCGAAATACCAGTCGTCTACCTCTCCCTTGACAAAGCATTCAAAGTTCAGTCCCTTTTCCTTACACTGCGCCTGAACCATCGTCCGGATCTGACCGATCATTTCCATCAAGGAGAATTCTGCGTTATGCAGCGTCATCTTGCCCGATTCGATACGGCTCATATCGAGGATATCGTTGATCAGGCTCAGCAGATGACCCGCGCTCTCACCGATCTTCTCAAGACAGTTTCGTGTCTGATCGCTGAGCGTCGGATCTCTGAGCGCGATGCTGTTGAGACCGATGATCGCATTCATCGGCGTACGGATCTCATGGCTCATATTCGAGAGGAAGTACGTTTTTGCCTCGTTGGCGTGCTGGGCGATATTCAAAGCGTCGGCAAGGATTTCGTACTGCTTTTGCTCTCTCTTAAGAACGTCTGTCACATCGGACTTGAGCAGCAAAAAGAAATTCGTCTTAAGATCCACAGCGTAGAAGGTAAACACTTTGTAGTAGATTACACCCTCTATCTCACAGGTCACATGGACCGTATAGGATTCGTTTTCTTTGAGGTACTCGGCGATCGTTTCGGTGGAAAACGCTTTTTTCAGATCATCGATGTTATGTACCTTTTTAGACGCCGCGGGGAGCACCTGGTTCTTGATATAATCCGAATAAATACCGTTGTTCCATTTGGGAAAAATGCTTCCCTTGGAGATCTTGGACGCGTCGCCGATCATCACGCTGTAGTTATTGTCCACGATATAGGTAACCATATCGTACTGGCGCACCAGCACCTTCTCGTTGAGCACCTCGGAAACTCTCTCGTTGTTATACTCGGTCTCTGTCGCGAACAGCATCAGATCGGAGGAATCGGGATCATAAGCCACCGCCTGCGCAAAACGGACAAAGCACTGCTTTCCCGACCGGCGGCGGCAGTAAGTGACAAAGGTCGCCGGAGGCTCGCCTTTATAGAAACGGTCCTTGAGCCTGTCGATCTCAAAGCACTCATTAAACCGCTCCCGATCGCCCTTGATCAAAAAGCTGTCCAGCCTTGCCTGAAGAGAATCCCGGGAAACCTTTCCCACCACATCCTCCTCATAGAGGTCGATTCCGCTGATTTTCTCGATCCTTCCGGTGTTGAGGTTGGTCAGCACAGCGGTAAGGGCGGTCTTCGACGACGCCTCAAGCTGTTCAAGCATCGTATTGAAAACATTGTTCCGTCGGTTGTTCTCCTCCTGTGCGAGGTACTTATCGGTGATATCGCCGATAAAGACATAGTACACGCTGCCGTATCCGGGAAGCTCAGAGAGATGACCGTAGTCGTCCACCCAGCGGATCGATCCGTCTCGCCTTACGATGCGGTATTTGACAAAGTCGCGGTTCTGGTTGTGGTAATTCGCGATCTGTTCCTCGATCGACTTCTCGATCGACGGATAATCCCTCGGATATACCATTCCGCGGAAGGTATAGCCGGTCAGCAGCTTGAAATCCAGCAGATCCTTGCACCCGAACATCTTGATCGTCGCGCTGTTGACATAAATCAGCTCGGTGCTTTCATCTGCTCGGTATATAAAAAATCCGCCGGGAACCTGCTCGCCCATCCATTCGATCGCGGTGGGAAGATAGCCGCTGTTCAGTAATTTGTTAAACATTCTTTCACTCCGTTTTTGATTTGCTGGTAGAGTTATCAATATATTCAGATTTATTATACACTATTTCTCGGTGAATTACAATAAAACAGATGCAGATTTTTTGATAGAATTGGTTATTTTTACAACGTGAAGTATCCGCGACAAGAAAATCGTGCCATCGTCACGCAGTTTTTGCATAGCTATCGCCCGATGCCGACTCAGCAGCGAACCGGGCGGGCGTTATCAATTCATTTTTATTATATAAAAAAGCGCTCCCGACAGCCTGATAACCGTCGGGAGCGTCTTGCTTTGAAGCATAACGAAGCAAATACAATAGGGATTATTTCTTTGATTTGCCTTTGGATTTCTTTTTCTTTTTATCGGAGTTCTTTTGGGCTTTTTGTTTAGCCTTTTCTTTAGCTTCTTTTTCCGCCTTTTCTTTGGCTTCTTTTTCCGCCTTTTCTTTGGCTTCTTTTTCCGCCTTTTCTTCGGCTTCCTGTTCCGCCTTTTCTTTGGCTTCTTTTTCCGCCTTTTCCTTGGCTTCTTTTTGTGCCTGCTTTTGGGCTTCTTTCTCCGCCTTTCGCGTCTCTTTCAGAGCGAGTTTTTCCGCTTTCTTCTGCTCTTTCTGCGCCTTTTTATCCGGCTTTGCAGAAGAAGTGTTCTCGGATGTCTGAGCGGCGTTTTCGCCGTCCACGCTCGCCTCGATCTTCGCTTTACTCAACGCCCGCTCGGTTTTCTTTTTCTCTTTTTTCAAATCGGCGGCGCGCTTTTTGGCTTCTCTTTGGAGAGAGGCTGTCAGACGCTTCGGCGTGTTGAGAATCGTCTGTCTCCAGTTGACAACACAGTTGAAGATACCGCCCGCAACCGGGATACCCGACTTGGAGATCCTGAACAGCGCGTTCTTGATATCCTCCACCTTGGTAGCGTCACACTTGATGACATAAACCATCGTATCGGTGATTTCGTTGAGACGGAGCACCTGCGCGTCAACACCGACAGGAGACGTATCGATCAGCACATAGTCGTAGCCTTCCATTACCGCCGCAAGCTGACCCAGCATTGCGTCGTTGAGAGATGCAGGCTCTTCCTCGAGAACCGTCGGAAGAAGATCAAGGCATCCGTTGATGGATACGATCGCGTCGAGCTTATCCGACTCGCCTCTGTAGAGGGCGTTGAGCGACTGGATATAGGTAAGGTCGTCAGAGAACAGCGCGCCCAGCATCGGGTTCTTGAAGTTGCAGTCGATCAGGAGAGTCTTCTTACCCAGATCGGAAAACTGCAGCGCAATATCCGCGATCAGACGGGACTTGCCCTCAGCGTTCTCGGTAGAAGTGATATAAAGCTTGTTTGCCTTCGCCATCTCCAACCGGTTGAGCAGCAGATGGGTCACAGACTTGATCTCATCCTGAATCACCTTAGCCTCTTCAGAAAGAGGTTTTGACCGCGCGTAGTTAACGTTCAGCGGTACGGATCCGAGCGAGTCGATCGAGAAAACCTCCTCCAGATCGATCTCGTTGATGACCGTTGTCGCGAGCAGGAATCTCAGGATACAGAACACCACTCCTGCGACAAAACCTGCAACCGCGGCATAAATCCAAGTAGAAAGGCTGATGTTGCCGCCGACGATGAAATTCGCCTTTGGCTCGTTGATCACCGCAACGCCGCCGATCTTCTCGGTCGCGATCATCGTCCGGTGAGAGACCTTGGTGATCGCGTCCATGATCTCAAGACCTTCCTTCTCGGTACGCCAGAGCAGCGTCAGCTCGATGATCTCGGTTTCGTTATATCGCGACACGTTCAGGTTGCGGGAGATATCTCCTGCCGAGATATTCTGAAGACCCAGTTCTTCTACAACCGCTTCCATATTTCTCTGGCTCTTGATGATATAAATAGCGGAATCGGTAAAGCCTCTCGCAAAGTCTATATCCGACTTGTACGGCTCTTTTGAATTCTCCGAGTAACGTCCCAGAGAGTTCACGGCTATCACCGCAACAGAGGAGGTGATTTTGTACTCTCTCGTCATCTCTCCGCGGACATAACCGAAGCCGATGATAGATACGCCCACCACCAGACCGATCAGCGTAGAAATAACGATCAGCCGCCAGCCTTTGACAATATGATAGAAGATGTCGCTTTTTTTGAAAACCTTGGTTTTATTCTTATTCATTCTCTTTCTTCTTTCCTATCCTGCGGATGATCCGGACTATCACGAATACCAGCAGCGCGAACAGCGCCGCCGCGAGAGCCGCCGACACAGTATCCCACATGGTCCAGAATTTTGTCTCCAACTTTTGGAGCGTTCCGACGTCTTTCAGATCGATAATGTAATCGGAGGACTTTCTTCCGTTGATCTCCAGATAGTATACGCCGGGCTCAAGACCTTCGATCTGATACGCTTCTCCCGAAGCCTCCCATTCTTCCACAACATTATCGCTGCTGTCGAACAGCTTGATCCTGTTGCCGGTCACGCTGTTGCTAAAGACCATATCTTTGATGTCGACGCTCAAACGGATAATATATGCCGTCTGGCTGACATTTAAAGCAGCGTTGCCGTCGATACAGCCGTTGCCGTCTACCGTAAAGGTCAAAGGCTCTGTCGAGATGCGATAGGGCTTTGGAACACTCTTGAGCGCAACGGAATAGGAAGTGCTCTTGTTCAGATCGGTGATCGTGATCTTCCCGTCGGCGTCGGTACGCTGTTCTTCTTTATCCGTGATAGAATAGACAGCGCCCTTGATGGGTTCCTCGGTATACTCGTCTCTGAGGATAAACTCCGCCCTCGTCTTTTCGCACTTGACCGTATAGGTTTTTGAATCGTTCTCCAGATAATCCAGTGTTACCGCAACGGGTGTGCGGTTCAAAGCGTAGTATTCCGCGGGGATCTTCTGCATCACGGTATACTTGCCGAGGTACAGCTGGATACTCTGTCCTCTTCCGTTTTCATCACAGGCAAACTCGTCGACCTTTTCGCCGTTTCTGTAACGAACGGTGCCGTCCAGAGTGACGACATCCTCCGCGGCATATACCTCATAGAGACTGCCGCCGACATTCTCGTTGGTCTGAGCGTCTACATTCTGAATATAAATGATGCTCTTCGCAGGCGACATAGGAACGTCTACCAAGAACGGATCGGACCAGTCGCGCGCTTCATCAATGGTAAAGCTGACGTCCTGCGCCAGACCGTAGCCCTCGGGCGACTCCAGATTGTGGAGAGAATAGGTACCCTGTGTAATTTTCTCGGGCAGGAAGAAAGTTCCCGCCTCAGTCGTCTGGTACTGTTTATACTCGACCTTGTCCGGATAGTAGGTATGCAGCGCCATCAGACCGCCCGCGTTTCTGCTCGCGTAAAGCTCAAAGAGAATGCCTTCTTTCTTGATGACATTTTTTGTCTCTTCGTCGATTACCGTGACAAAGACAGCGGTCTTATCATGACCGACATCTATATAGATGCCGTCGTTTTCACTTGTGCCGGGATCGTCTACGCCGTCACCGCCGCCACCGCCGCCACCGCCGCTGTCATTCGACGTATTCTCGTTCTCGTGGTCAAACTCATGGCGGTACCGATCATAGTCATCGGCAAGGTGTTCTTCGTAGTAGGTTTCATACTGGTAATCTTCCGTATGCTCCTCGTCGTTCATCTGCGTCAGCAGCAGCAACAGCAGCATCAGGATCAGAAGGATCACCAGCACCAAACCTGCCATAATGTCGGTAAACGATTTCCAGTAGCTCTCGTTCTCGACACTTGTCTTTTTTCTTAGCTTCATAACAAAACCTGACTAATCTACAGATATCTCGCCCTTCATCGGGAAGAGCTGTGCTTCATTCTTCTCACTCAATCAAAAGGTGTAATGCATCAGTTTTTCAAACTCCGTGCGGGTCATCTCGGGATAAATATGTTCTCCTCTGCCCTCCAGACAGCCGTAGCGCTTAACGTCCGCAAGCAGTTTTGCGGAGGTGATCTTTTCGCAGGTGAGCTTCAGTCTCGCTTTCGCCGCCTGAGAGAAGATGCTCTCGATATCGTCCTCTTCCTCGGGAGCGGAAAGATCCAGACAGATCTCATCCGCAGCGATCTCGCCGAGATTGACGAGGTTGCCGCTGAAGTTGTTGATCGTGACCTTAAAGCCGTTCGCGATGAACTCCTTCTCCGCCTTCGACGCCTCATCGTGACAGATCACATAGGCGGACTCGTCGATTGCGATCTCTACGTTCCTGGGCTCCAGATCATAAGAATCCATCAGATCCCTGATCGAATAATAAACATCAAGCGCCAGCAGGTCGGTCTTGCGGATATTCAGGATGATCGGAACGGGATGCAGCCCTCTGTCGATCCAGTCGCGCAGCGTTTTGAAAATATCCTCCCACAGATGCTGGTCGAGCTTGGCGATAAAGCCGTCGGATTCAACAATCGGCATATATACGGAAGGCTGAACGGGACCCAAAACCGAATGGTTCCACTGCAGCTTGCTTTCCGCCTTGATAACGGTACGGTCGGCAAGGTTGACGACAGGCTCCAGCAGGAAGGTGAATTCGCCGTGTTTCAAGCCGGAAAGGATATCGATCATCATCCTCTGTTCCTGAGCGGGATCGGCGGTGGTACGGTTGAGGTTCAAGCTCGAGTTGGTGCGCAGGACGTTCAGCGCCTCAATCATTTTCTCGGTGTTGAGATACTGCTTTGCGTTGATCTGCTCCTCAGCGGATGGCTGAATACGGTTATGGAACTCCTGCGTGAACATCTGACACTCTCTGAGCATCATATTCCAGATCAGACGATACGCCACGTTGAACAGAATCGACAGGATGACGCCGGCGATAGAAGTATAGAACGCGGTTGCGATACCGCGCAGCAGATTCTCAATACTCTCTCTGGTCGCTTCCGCAGAGCTGAACGCAACCGAGCTGATACCGGTGACCAAACCCAAGAAGGTGCCCAGAAGACCCAGCGCCGTCAGAATACCCGCGATCTGCAGCACAACACCGCGCCACGAATGCAGCGACAGCGTCTCTTCGTTGATCACATCCTCGATATCGCTGATGATGACGCCCTTATCTCTCTCGTCCTTGACGTCGTCAAGATAGGACTCAAAAATATCATCCAGTGTTTTTTCCTTAAAAAACGGCGTAACGTTCGCGACAGCGGTCCAGATCACGTCGGCGTTGATATCCGTTGCGCGATCGATGCTTTTCTGTCCCTCTCTGAACCCCTGACTGTATCTCAGGCAGGGCAGAAGTCCGAAAACAAAGCCCAAAGCGACAGCGACATCCATCAATCCGATGATCGCCATCGACATATAATCGGGAGAAATTACCGTCAGCAATATACATACCACCGCGAAAAACGCGGATAAGAATATCATTACCTTTCTCATCCTTGCCTCCTGATAACGATTTCGGTCATAAAAAACTGCGGGGATTACACTATCCCATAATAAACCTATTTTATTATTATACCTTTTTCGGCATATAATGTCAATAGACGCAGGCTGTCACAGCTTCTTCAGCTTCTTTTTGATAACGTCCTTCAAGCGGATCGAACCCCATTTGAGCTGGTTCCACTCGTATTCTTTTCTGCTCTCCAAGTCAAAATAATATGCTTCCAAAACGATATCCTGCTCATGCAGAGTGCCGAATGAGTCAATATTGAACAGAATCAGCTCCCCTCTGTAGGATGAAGGAACCATTCCGGCAAAGCTCATCCCGACAACCAACTCATTCTCTCCTTTTTCAAGCGTACCGATATCCATACACAGTGAGGAAGCGATTTTTCTGTCGTACATATCGAAATAACCGAAACGGATACTGACGCGATCCAGCTTCGTCTCGGAATTGATCATAATCCGCGCGGTCACATCCTCATCATCATAAAATGTATTCTTCTCTTTGTTCAAAAATTCGATCGACTCAAAAGTAACGATACGGTTGTCTCTTCTGCCGATATATCTTTTCGCCTCTCTGAGGTCATGGTAGGAGGCGATGTCCTTCTTATGAATATCGGAATACAGCCCGATCGCTTCTTCCACATCACCGTCAAAAATCAGCTTGCCGTGGTCTAACACCACACATCTGTCGCACAGCTGACGAATGGTATTCATATTATGGCTGACGTAGAGAACGGTTCTGCCTTCCGACCGGGATACCTCGCTCATCTTTTCCAGACACTTGTGCTGGAACTTCATATCGCCGACCGCCAGCACCTCGTCCATCACGAGGATATCCGCGTCCAGATGAGCGGAAACAGAGAACGCCAGCTTGACGTACATACCCGAGGAATATCTCTTGACGGGCGTATCGATAAACTGACGGCACTCGGAGAAGTCGATGATCTGATCGATCTTCCTGCTGACCTCTGAGCGACTCATTCCTAAGATCGCGCCGTTGAGATAGATGTTCTCTCTTCCGGTCAGTTCGCCGTGAAAGCCGGTGCCGACCTCCAGCATGGAAGAGATCCTGCCGTCAACGCAGATCCTGCCCTGTGTAGGCGCGGTCACGCGGGAGAGAATCTTGAGCAGCGTGGATTTTCCCGCGCCGTTGTGACCGATAATGCCGATCCTTTCCCCTTTGTATATTGTCAGATCGATCCCGTCCAGCGCAAGAAATCTCTCATTCCTCGCATATGCTTTGGCGCCTATTTGGGAGTTGGGGTCTTCCTTGCCTCGCTTTCTGGCGATCCAGCTCTGGATATCTCCCTGTAAGGTTCCGCCGCCGATCACACCGAGACGGTACTCCTTCTTCAAGCCTTCTATCTTGATCGCAATATCTTTTTCACTCATATCTTCACCTGTCAAACCGTATCCATAAAGGTTCTTTCTACTCTGTTGAAAATCACGATGCCGATAAAGAGGACAATGATCGACACGATCCAGCTGATCCCCCAGAACAGCATCGGAGCAGTGCCCGACCCGAGCCATCCGTAACGCATCAGCTCGATGACCGGAGACACCGGGTTGCACATCAGCGCCGTATACCCGCCCTCAGACAGCGAGGAGCTTGCGATAATAACGGGAGAGAAATACATCCACAGCTGGATACCGAACGAAACCATTACCTGCAGATCGCGGTATTTGGTCGTCAGCGAAGAGATGATGATACCGCAGCCCATACCGAGGATCGCCATCTCCAGCACCATCAGCGGCGTCAGCGCCGCGACCCATGTGATATGGATATCCGAACCTCTGGCGATAAAATACACCAAGAATCCCAAGAACATCACGAACTGGATAAAGAAATTCACCAGCGACGAGATGACATTCGATACCGGCGTCGTCAGACGGGGGAAATAAATTTTACCGAAGATACTCGCGTTGCCCGTAAACGTGTTGGAGGTATTGCTCAGACAGGTGGAAAAATAAATCCACATAATATTACCCGCCATATAGAACAGGAACTGCGGCACACCGTCGGTAGGCAGCTTCGCCATATTACCGAATACAACCGTCTGCACGATGGTAACAAACAGCGGCTGTATAATAAACCACAAGGGACCCAGAATCGTCTGCTTATACTTCGTCGAGAAGTCTCTCTTGACAAAAAGATATACCAGATCCCTGTACTCCCAGAGCTCTTTGAGCCTGAGATCAAATAATTTTTTCTTCGGCTCTATAATTGTTGTCCATTTCTTTTCCATAATTGATTCCACCAAAATTCATGATAAACTGCAGTGATAACAGGATTTCGCTCTTTTCACACAAGTGACATCGTATCCGCGTCATCCGCGGCGATCGTCGATATTACTCCTCGATCCCTTTCATCTTATGATACATACGCACAAGTGGCGCGGGACACGCTTTGAGGATTTTTGCTTTTTTCTGCTGTGTTTGCTTTTTTCTGTTTTGAGCCTTCAGATATCCGGCTCCGTCCTGCGGCGGGAGGATCTTAAAGCCGAATTCCTCACCGCATTCTTTCTGTCTTTCAAAGGACTCGACATAATACTCGTTGTTCAGAATCGCCGTGATCTGCTCCGCCTTCTTCTCGTCGCTTGCCGAAGAAAGGAGGATCTTTTCGATCACCCAGATCGCCGACTGCAAAATCCGCTTGTCGATGATCTTCTGCAGCTCGTCCGTCATAAAGCCGTACGCGAGGGATTTATCATATACGAACCGGTTGATCCTCAGGATCCGGAGATAAGCATCCTCGCCGCTGTAGGAGGTAATGGACCGGCTCGAATAGCGGATGTAGTGATAGTCCGGATCATCGATCAGTACGATGGAACGCGCAGATTCCAGATACATAAAGTTGATCATGGTATCCATACCCTGTCTGACGTCGCTTTCGACCCGTATCTTCTTCAGAATAGAAGAACGGTACGCTTTTCCGTAGACATAATTGAGCCGTCTGTCGTCGAGCAGCATCGGGAGCTTTTCGAGAAAATCCTCCCGCGGGATCAGCATTTCTCCCCTCGCCTTGAACTCACCCTCTACATAGCCGCTCTCCATATGATACCGCACCCTGGAGATCGAGAGATCCGCGCCGTATTTTTCGATCGCGGTCATCAGATGTTCCAGATAACCCGGCTCTACATAGTCGTCGCCGTCCACATAGGCGGTGTACTCCGTCTCGATATATTCCATCGCGCGGTTCTTGATGCCCGCGATGCCCAAATGCTCACAGGGGATCACCCTAATCCGGCTGTCCTGCTTCTCAAATGACCGGCAGACCTCCAAGCTGTTATCCTCGGAGCCGTCGTCCAGCACCAGCAGAACATAGTCCTCAAAGGTCTGACTGCGCATCGCTTCAAAAAACCGCGGCAGATATTCGGCAATATTATAGACTGTCACAATGACCGTCAGCTTCATCCGTTTTCTTTCCTTTCCAAAATGGTTTCTATCTGCTGAAAGATTCTTTCCTCACTGAAAAAATCCTGTCTTTCTTTCGCTTTATTCCGATACGTTTCAAGCAGATCGGGATCGCTGCAAAACGCTTTCAGTCCGCGGTACAGACCTTCCTCGCTGTTTTCAACGATCATTCCGTACCTGCCGCCGTCAAGGATCTCACCGGGTCCCGTGCAGTCGGTGGAAATCACCGGCGTGCCGAGAATCAGCGCCTCGGCGACCGTGAGGTTATAGCCCTCATAATAAGAAGAACATACCAGCAGATCCGCCTCTTTGATATACGGGTAAGGATTGCGCAGGGAACCTGTCATCGTGATATACTCCTGCGCGTCGTTTTGAAGGATCTCCTGTCGAAGCGTCTTCTCATCCTCGCCGCCTCCTACAACCGTAAGGGAAATACTCTCTCCCTCACCGCGCAGCTTTGAAACGGTTCGGATCAATCTGAGCTGACCTTTCGCCTTATCCTCCAGCCTGGCGACAACCGCCAACCGCAGACGAGCGGGCGGTATCAGACGCCCCTCGGCAGTCTCAGCAAGCGTCCGGATTCTCTCAACATCAAGCATATTATAGACGACCTCAAGGTTACCTGTATCGCCGATCACTTCACAAAAGCCTGTCTTTGCCTCCTTCGATACGCAGACGACCCTGTCAAGCCGGCGGTAAGCCTCGCTCACCTGCTTCATATCGGAGAAATTATTCTGATAGCCTCTCGCTTTTCGAAAGTCGTTATGTACCCACGCGAGATGTACGGCGTTTCGATTCATTGAACCGCTGACGATCTTAACGCACAAGCCTCTGAAAAAAGCGATCTCAGCGTCATATGTTTTATTACCGATATAATATCGATAGAGCTGTTCCGGCTTTGCGCGCGTCTCCCACATTCCGTCGTCATACAGCCTGTGACGCAGATAAGGGAGCTTTCTGCCGAAATGCTCTTTGTACGGCTTTTTGATCAGAGAAACGGCGGGGTCCAGTTCATCCTTCATACTGTCTTCTGTATCTGTCAGCAGTATCGTCACGTCATATTCTTTTTTGACCAATCGGTTGGAGAGCGTGACCAACACCCGCTCCATACCGCCCACTCCGAGAGAGGGCGCGACAAACAGTATTTTCTTCATTTTTATCACACGAAATTATTTACGTCATCAGAAACGCGTTCTTGTCAATTAATTACTGCTTTCCGTATTTTTCTCCTTATCACGGTAGAACAAATTCTCAAGCTGTCTTGATATCTTATCTTCATCAAAGAAGCTCTGCCGTTCGATCGCTTTCGCTCTGTAATAGTCCAGCAACTCGGGATTCCGATACAGCTTCCTTATGCCGTAGTAAAGTCCTCGCTCGCTGTTCTCCACGATCACTCCGTATTTTCCGTTCTCTAAAATCTCGGTAGGTCCGGAGCACTTGACGCTCAGTACCGGCGTACCCAGAACCAGCGCCTCCGCTACCGTCAGATTATAACCTTCAAAATACGAAGAGCATACCAGAACGTCTGCGGTTTTGATATAAGGATATGGATTTTTCTGGTTGCCGACCATACGAACAAAATCATTTTCGTTCATAACGGAGATATACTCCTCGATCATCTCTCTGTCGGGGCCGTCTCCTACCACCGTCAGCGCGATGTCATACCCTTCCTGTCTGAGGCGGCTCACCGCTGTAATCAGCCTGAGGTGCCCTTTTGTTTTATCCAGCAATCTGGCGACGATCACCAGGTTGAGGTGCGCCGGGCTGAGCGGCTTCGGTATTTCGGTCATAGCCATTTGACGAATCTGTTTCACGGGGATCATATTGTAGACCTTTGTCAGATTTCCCGTGTCTCCGATCACCTCTTTGAAACCTTCCATCGCCTCTTTGGAGACGCAGATCACTTTATCAAAAGTCCGATACGCCGCAACGACCTCATCCATATTGTTAAAATGGCGTTTATATCCTCCCGCTTTCCGAAAATCGGAATGTACCCATGTCAGATGTACGGCGTTCTTATTGGTTGAGCCTGCGATGATCTTTACCGAGGTCCCTCTGAAGAACGCGATCTCAACGTCAAACTTCTCATTTCCGATATAGTATTTATATAACTGCTTGGGAGAAACACGGTAATCCCACATTTCATCGTCATAAAACTTATAACGGATATACGGAATACGCTTGCCGAAGGGAACGTTCGGTTCTTTCTGCCTGAAGTCTATCCTCTCATCGAGTTCACTCTCCAGTGTACTGTCTTCTTGGAAGATCAGTACTGTGACGTCATATCCGAAGCCCGCCATTTTGTTGGCAAGTGTCACCAGGAGTTTTTCCATTCCTCCCGTTCTCAGCGACGGTAAAACAAACAGTATTTTTTGCAACTGTTCTACCCCCCATTTTTCGTCCCGATCTGTGATCGATCATCATCCGTTTAAAACGGGATCGACAGTCATCGGTTTCTGATTTTATGGTATACACGCAGCAGAAAGTCAGGGATATGCTTTCTAAGCTCGTCGTGTTTTTTCTCTTTTTTTATCTGTGCAATCATATCGCAGCGCTGCCGCATATACTCGCGTTCTTTTCCGGGAACGATCAGCGTAAAGTGATAATCACCGAGATTTCCCTTTTGCTCTTGACGAATGTACGATTCTCTGTATTCCTCGCTCTGTATGATCTTTGACGCCGAAGCGCATTTCTCTTCGAAAGGCGCTTTCGTATATGCGATACGGTTCACCGAGATCCGTCCGGAATCCAAAACCCGTCCGTCTGTCGCGAACAGCATCTTTTCGTCCAATTTGCCGTTTTGTTCCATCAGATCGCGGACATAGCGGTTGATCCGATACAGACGGAAGAAGTAGTCGTCTCCGTTATAAGAAGTGACCGAACGGGAGATATACTTGATATTGCAGTAATCATAATCCTCGATCACGGCAAGGCTGCGGATCTTCAGACAATACTGCATATTGATCATCGTATCCGAGCCCTGTCTGACGTCCTCTTCCACCTTGATACCCTTGAGCAGTGCGCCGCGGTAGAGCTTGCCGTAGAGATAGTTGAGCCGGTCCTCCATCAAGAGCTCCGGGATGATCTGAAAAAGCTCTTCTTCAGAATAGAACCCTTCCTTACGCGGAAAGAAGCGTTTGAGTTCTTCGTGCTTTTCGCTGAGAAAAATCACATTGGAGATCACATAGTCGGCGTCGTATTTCTTCTGGGCGTCAAGCAAATGCTTGAGATAGTCTTTGTCAAAAATATCGTCGCCGTCCAGCGAGGTGACAAACTCCGTGTCGATCTGATCCAGCGCGATATTCCTCGCGGCGGAAATACCGATGTGCTCGACGGGAATGATGCGGATCCTGCTGTCTTTTTGAGCGTACTTCCGACAGACAGCAAGGCTGTTGTCCTGTGAGCCGTCCTCTATGATCAGCACCTCAAAATCCTGCACAGACTGCTGATTCAGATTCTCAAAAAACCGATCAAGGTACTGCTCGATGTTATATACCGTAACGATAATGGTAACAGTAGGTTTTTGCATCGTTTTTTCCATTCCCTTTGCCTATTGTTCGTCTCAACCTCAAATCGAAAGCCTTTTCAGCGTCTGAAAAACCTTTGGAAGAGATTGCTCCAGTATTTCTTGGTAAAATGCGCGCCGACCCATTGAGACAGCTGTTTGCGGTCCTCCGCACGGCTCAGATGCAGCAGCGCAAGCCGGACCTCGGCGCCGATCAGATAAAACGGAAACAGTACCGGCGCTTTGTGATACTTGCTCCAGACGCGGCTTTTATAATACACATATTTTTTGTGACGGGTGTTGTGCGTGCCGTAGTGCAGTAAAATCGGAGACACCTTTTTTTGATACCAGATCATCGAACAAACCTGTTTCTCCATATCCCACGACACGGTTTTCATATCCTGCACGAGCTTCATAATATCAACGTCCGAATGAAACGGAGTGAATTTATAAACCACCATCGCCAGACCGATCAGCGGCTCGTCCGCCATCTGTCCCGCGCGGAACACTTTCATCTGATAACGGTGATAGTTCGGGATCAGATCATCATAGATAAAGCGGAAGAACTCATCGGTTTTCTGACATTTCTGATAATAGTAGACGCCTCCGTTAAACGCCATATAGTGGGTCAGACCGAACGCCTCGATCGCGGCGTCGCCAAAATGGATGGGACGGACGGTATCGGTGATCTCGATCAGCGAGCCGATACAGTCTACGGGAGAATCATTCTCCTTAAACGCGTCGAACAGGAATGAAATGTCCCTGAGAATATGCATATCGGCGTCGATAAAGAGCGTCTCGTCAAAAGGAGATTTCTCATAGACCGACAGCTTATCCAAGAAAGTATAAGTCGGTTCCTCCATCACGATCACGCCGTCAAAATATTTTTTCAGGAGTTTCTCTCCCTGACGGTCGGTCAAAACATACAGCGGATATTCTGTTTTGGAAAACAAGCGGTAGCTCATCGCAAGGCTCTTCGCCAATCCGCAGTAATAATCGCCTGTCGCTACCGTGATAAACCCTCTGGTTCTTCCCATAATCTATCCTTTCAGTTTTCTGTACAGCTTCATCAGCAGTTGATTCTGTCTGAGCTTTTCTTTTCTTTTCTCTTTGTTATGCAAACGGATAACGGCGTCCGTATCCTTTTTCAGCAAAATCTCATATACCGGCTTGACGTCTTCTCTGACCTGCGCGTCCGGCAGAAAGTCCGCCACCTCTTTGCGGTCTAAAATCTCTTCGATATAGGCGCGCTGCTCTGCTTTATTCAGCCCCCAGAGAGGGTTATCAAAGCGATCGGCGCAGGAATACACCGCCAACGTGAAGGTAGAGTCATAGTGGCTTTGGATCTCTCCCCCATAAACGCCCCATGAGCGTAATATCCCCATCAGATGCGTATAATAAAACACCACGATATCGATATAGTCCTTCGGAAACTTCCGCTGGACGTCGGCGGTCGTATTCTCCATATACCGATAGTACGCCTGATCCAGCGACGCGGCGCTTTGGATACAGTTGAAAAAGTCGATGTTGAAGGTCGCGTCCTGACAGCGCCGGATATCGGGAAAAACAATCTGATTTTCCACTGCAACGCTCCGCTTATAGAGCTTATTCCACGGCACATCAAAGATCGTGGTCGTCGGGAAGAACGTCATAATGTGCCTGCGGCAGTCCTCTGTGCTGTGAAAAGAGACCGCCTCGATGTTCTGCTCTCTGTCATAGACGACCCCGCCGTCCGTCTGACGGTAATACTTCACGCCGGAGAACACCATATCATAGTCGCCGCTGTCGGCAAGCCGGTACAGCGCCTCATACATTTCGGGCTCAAAGCTGTCGTCCGCGTCGGGAAAGGCGAGATACCTGCCTTTTGCCGCCTGCATCCCGGCGTTTCTCGCAGACCCCGCGCCGCCGTTTTCTTTCTCGATATACGTGATGCGGCTGTCAGCGTCTCTGTACCGTTTGCAGATCTGAGCGCTTTGATCCGTAGATCCGTCGTTGACGAGAATGATCTCATAATCGGTAAACGTCTGATCATAGATCGAACGGATACAGCCGTCTAAGTATTTTTCGGCGTTATACACCGGCACGATAATGCTGATTTTCGGGTTATTTCCCATATCTGATCCCTACAATTTTCACGGTGATCCGGATGCCGAGCACCTTAAACATCACCGCTAACATTTTTCTGTTTTTGCTGTTCAACCAGCGAGCGCTGTTGAAAAAGTTCTGATACTTTTTCAGCTCGTCATATACCTTCTGTCTGTTCTCTTTGTCTTTCAGTCTGGTACACGATACACACGCATCCGTCAGATAGTCCCAGTAGTAGGTCGCCGTCAGCGACATCGTATCCTCAGGCAGCTGTTTTTCTTCCATATACGACATACCGGTCGCGGCGATGATCACCTTAGAACAGGCTCTGGCAGTGTCCTTCTCTTCGTTGACTGTCCGCGACATCGACTCGGGATGGTTTCGAACGGTATAGTACACGCCCTTGTCAAACCACACCGTACCTGCGCAGGCGATCACCCGCGGCAGCCACTCGTCCTCCTCGTGCTCCAGTCCGACACGTAAGAACAAATCGTTTTGCAAAAGAAAGCTTCTGAGGAAGATTTTGTTCACGGGGCAGGTCATGGTCATCTGGTACTTCTCTCTGAGAACATGCCCCAGCACATCGCCCTGAAACAGTCCGTCGATATGATACTCCGGCTGGACGGCGTCGATCTCTCCGACTCCTTCGACAAAACGTTCTCTGCGAAAAAAGACGATCTCGTTTCTGCCGTCAAGCGCCTGTTTAGAGAGCTTTTGATAAACATCCTTCCCGCTGAGCAGATCGTCGCTGTCGATGAAGTGGACATACTCGCCCTGCGCCGCTTTGAGTCCGGCGTTTCTCGCCGCAGAAGCGCCCGCGTTCTCCTGATGGATCACAGAGATATCAGGATAGAGCGCGGCGTATTCGTCACAGAGCTTCTCACTGCCGTCAGAGGCGCCGTCGTCGACGAGGATGATCTCGTAATCCTCAAAAGTCTGGGACAGTACGGAGTCTACGCAGGGGGAAAGATACTTGATGGAGTTGTAGCTGGGGATGACAATACTGAGCTTTTTCAAAACAACACTCTTTTCGCTGTTTGATACCGCCGCTACTTTCTCAGCTTTCCGAGGATTTTTTCGCCGAAGTCGTAGAGCTTGCGGTGTCTGGTATATAAACGATAGATCAGATGAAAATGCGACTGCTGCATGATGCGGTATTCCACAGAGGAATCCGCGTAAAAATGAAACGGCAAGAACCGCTTGACGGGATCGGATACGATCGCATCTATCTCTTCATCGGTAAAGTCTTTTCTCAGATATTCGATATCGTTGAGCTGATAGATCCCGTCGGGCTGGGCGCTCAGATAATGCAGGATCTTCACATTTCTGAGATAGGAAAACGCCCTGTAAGTCGCCGTCAGCTGACAGTTATAGGTACCGTCGAGCTCTCCGATCACATCCATCTCCAGATTGACCGCGTTGAGCGAATACTGATCGTGGTGCATCGAAGGCTTTCGGGTGGCGTCCCATACCTCAAACCACCGGCGGAAGAATTGATGCGCGTTATCGTCATCCTTCGCCAGTATCACGCCGCCGTTGAAATACTTGATACAGGCGTCAACATCCAGCCCGCGCGCCTTGGCGGCTCTTCTGATAGCGGCGCCGCCGTCGTCCTGCTGTGAGAGAAGTCCGTGCTCATCAAGCGCCATACTCACCGAAGTGTCCGCGCTCAGATCGGAAATATCCTCACAGATGATCACATCACAGTCGATATACAGCAGATCGCCGTCGATCAGTTCTCTGAGGTTGGTTTTCAGATAACGGCTCTTCTCCACAGTGTTATATCCGTCGGGGATCTCAACAGAAAGGATCTCCGCCGCGTCAGCGAGGAAAACGCCGCTCTCTTGAAGATAATCTCCCGTCTGACGGTCCGTCAGAATGATGATCGGTGTATCGGGCATATGCTTTACGGCGGATCTCACCGAGATCCGGAGCATATTCAGATATTCTTTTTTCTCTGTTCCGACATAAACATAAACGATTTTCAGCATAGTTCCTCCCGCGGAATCTGATACTTTCGGTCAGCACCTGCTGCAGGGGCCGTAGGTATACGGCGTTTCCCTGCCGTTTTGTATACAATCGATCAGACATAGCAGACGCTCCGCCGCCGTCTCGGCGTTCCAGACGTCGGCTATTGTCCGATAGGCGTTATCTTGTATCGTTTCTCTGAGGACCGGATCCTCAATGAGTTGTTTCACATTGAAATACAGAGAGTTCTTTTCTCTCTTGTCATAGATCAGCCCGTTCTCCCCGTGCCGGATCAAAAACGGAACGGAGCCGATCTCTCTGCACGCGACGGGCGCACAGGCGGAGGACATCGCCTCGTTCATCACAGCGCCCCAGCCTTCGTTTTTATCGGAGGTAAACAGAAAGATATCCGAACGCTGCATATGGAGAAGCACCTCTTCGGGAGCGAAAGGTCCCGAAAAACTGATCACATCTTCCAGACGCTCCCGCTTCACAATATTCTCATATTCTTCTCTGAGTTCTCCGACGCCGAGCATTTCGATCGTAAAGGACAGGCGGTCGGCTTTGAGCCTCTTCGCCAAAGCGATGATCTCTTCGGGATGCTTCAGCGGAATAAAGCGGCTGACCCAGATAATGCGTACTTCCTCGTGATCCTGCTTGAGGGCTTTGAGAGCTTCATAGGGCTCTTGAGATATCTCGGGAAAATAACCCCATCGATAGGTCTTGTGCGGATAGGCAAAAACAAAACGGCAGTCCGGCGTGGTATAAGCGGACGCGCAGAGCATATACAGATTTTTGTTTCTGAAGCGCGTATCCTTCTGCCAGCGGATTTTCCACGCGCGCGGATGAAAACGCCAGCGGAATTTCTTGAAAAAGCGTTCGCTGTAGCGAAAAGTCAGCTTGTTGTCCTTGATCCGTTTTTCAACAAATTCCTCGGGCGCGGAGCCGATGATCACCACGTCGCTTTCTTCTGCGAGCCGCACTGCTTCTTGATAAGACGCGTCATCCTTGTAGGAGTTCACGGCATAAGGCGCATCTTCGAGGTTGCGGTAGCCCATCTGAAGGCGTTCCTCGGGGATCGGTTCTGTCGCGACAAAACGAAACCCGTCGCCGAGCCTTCTGACCATCGCCTCGCAGAACGGCGTCTGGTGATGCAGTAAAAAGTTGGAAATAAAGGTAACGGTCATCTTATTCACTCTTGCCCGCGATATTTCTCACGGCTTTTTCAAAATCCTTGATATTGGTTTCTATATGATATTCCTTCCGCGCTCGTTCTCTGCCCGCCTTGCCGAGCCTTTGAGCTTCATTTGGATCAGAAAAGATCCTGTCGATATCATACGCCAGTATATAAGAAGCCGAGGAAGGATACAGATACGCCTGTGTACGGTGATCGGCAAGATCCGCTACGCCGCCCACATCGGACACAACGCACGGAACGCCGAGCATCATCGCCTCGGCAAGCGAATTCGGAGAGTTCTCTATGGTAGACGGCAGAACAAACACGTTCGCCCTCAAATACTCTCTTTTCATCTCTTCTTGGGTGAGCGTACCTAACAGCTCAATATGCTCCTCAAGCCCGTATGTGCGGATCAAAGACTTGAGATAACGGATATAGGAGCTGTCTTTGGTCTCGTTGCGGAATGAAGCGTCCAAAATCGGGTTATAGCCCGCGGCGGCGATCCGGATATCCGGATACTTCTCCTTCAGAGAAGCAACTGCCTCCAGCAGGTAGTGGAAGCCCTTGAGCGGGTAGTAATACTGGCTGATAAAGATCCTGTGTTTCTCACAGGACTTTTGCTGCCACTCTCCTTCATAGAAGGACGGGCGCAGCACATCGCCGCATTTAAGATATGTGCCGGACGGATTTGCCGCTTGGAAGATCGCCTTGTCAAGAGACGTCCTGCCGATGAGAAACCGTGCTTTTTCCATCGCTTTTCTCTCATCCTGCGCTCTGCGCTCCAAACGGCGCTGTTCGACGCGGATATTCTCTCTCCTGAGAATATCACGAAGGGTCCAGCGGCGGATCACCTTCTCGGGAACGCCCTCGGCGTAATGCCTTGCGCACGCGCTGGCAAGCCCCTGCGCAAACAGCGCGGTACTGCCGAGCATCCCCTCCTGTTCACAGATCTGAAGCGAGGACAGCGTATACGGCGTCTCGGTGCCGAAAATCACGACCGCGTCGGGAGTTTCCTTTTTCAGACACGCGGCAAGAGAGCCCTCGGCGTTTTGCGTTCCGGCAAAAACAACAGCGACACACCTGCCGTTTTCCATGGTCATCACCGTGCTTTCTCCGGTCTGCGGCGAAAACACAGTGATCTCATACGCGCGGTCCATATACAATATCAGGCTTTTGATCCAAGAAGCGCAGATCAGCTCACCGTCTTGAATCTTTGCCCCGCAAATAAACATCAATTTCATACTACGTATCCTCTTTCGGAATCAGTCTGGCAGGGACTCTTCTCCAGTCCTTGCGCGTTGATTCAACCGCCTGTATTCCGTAAACATATCCGAACATAATCGGCGCGTAAACACACAGATTAAACTGCCACATACCGGTGTTCACAGTGGAAAGGATGATCGTCTGCAAAAACACCCAGAACACCATATTGTATCCGGGCTGCTGCGAAAACGGCTGAAAAAAGACTTTATAAATCCCGCGGTACATAAAAAACATCAAAGCGCCGCCTACCAGTCCGAAGGAAGCAAGATTGTCGAGGATAAAGGAATGTCCTCCGATGCCGCTGCTCGAGATTTTGAGACAGCCGAAGAAGGGGTGGCTTAAGAACGTCTTGATCGACAGCAGATACAGCTCGTCTCTGGCGTCGTCAAACCCCTCGACAGACTCCTTACCCAAAAACAGCACGTTGATCTTTTCCATCATTCCCTCGTTTCCGAGATAGGATCCCAGACGGGTCAGAATCGCGGCGATGGTCGTGCGGAACAGCACTACGATCAATACAAAAAGGATCAGCATCAGCAAAAACTTCTTGACGGAAAGATCCTTTTTGACAAACAGCAGCAGGGTCGATACCATCAAAAACATCAGCGCCAGCGAGTATTCCGCGTTGATCACCAGCGCGTAAAGAAGCACCGTAAGCAAGATAAAAACCACAGTGTTCAGTCTCTTCATCTTAAAAGCAATAACCGCGCAGGGATACAGCAGCACCGCGGAGTATACAAAGCCGTAGCCTCCGATATTCTGCCACCAGAACTTGATCGCGGTAGCGTCCTGCGACGATGCGGTCGACGCAAGTATACGCGCCGCACTGGGGTTGCGGATACATCCGATAATCGTAGTGATCGCCGTCACCGCAAACAAAGCAGTGATCACTGCCGCGTAGATCGGAAGTCTCTTGTTGCTTTTAAAAACATAAAATCCCAGACACACCGGCAGCAAAAACAGCAGGATCTGATAACCCGCCAGAAGATAGTCGTCGCTGTTTGTCACGAACATATTCAAAATCTCGTACCCGATAAACGGGAACAGCAAGAGAGCAAATTCTCTGACATTCAGCAAACGGCAGGAAACCAACGTGAATATCACGGCGGTCAAAACCACAACCATATAAAAATAGGTGGTCAGAAACTTGCTGGTGAACACAGCGACAATCGGCACGATCGTCTGCATCAGAATATAGATGAAGAACCAGCTTTTGATATTCAGTTGTCTGAAAATCCGTTTAACCTTATCGATATACATCTTTTCTCCCGTTTTTCAAAAGGGTTTCATACGATTTGTCTGCAAAAATCCATGATCCTCCCCGACTGGATCACGTTTGTTTTTTGAGTCAGCACAAAGTCCCGTGCCCGCTGTCCTTTGAGAACTCTCTCTTTTCTCGAAAGCGCCAGCACTTTTTGGAGCGTTTTCGCAATTCCCTTTGCGCTTTCGTCCTCGATCAGATACACATAAGAGTCATATTCCTCAGGCATACCGGGGAGCTTTGTCGTCATCAGGGGTGTTCCCGACGCCATATATTCCATATTTTTCGAAGGGAATGAATACTTGGTATATTCGTTATCGGTCGGCCGCGGGTTGACCAGCAAAGACGCTTTCTGCTCCTCTTTCACGATAACCTCATTGGCGGCTCTGCCCATATAGCGGATCCGCGGATCCTTTTCGCACAGCTTTACAAGAGGCTCCTGATAATCTCCCGCGCCGTAGACTCTGAGCTGTGCGTCGGGGATATCAGCCAGCATAAAGCCCTCCGCAAGCGCCTTGATGCCGTATTTGGAATGGATGTTGCCCGCGTACAGCACCACCTTTGTTCCGTCCTGCTCTTCATAGGCGGTTTGCGGATCGCTTGGCGCGATCGCTGCGTCGACATGACCTTCCAGCACGATATACGGCTTTTTGCCGCCCATATATTCATTCATATACTCTGTCAGATACACATAACCGTCAAATCGCCTCAGCAGAAAGTTGGAGACGGTCTTTCTCAGCCTGCCGGCGTCAAACATATCGGGCAGATCGGTCACGATCGCGACGCGGGGGATCCTTCTGAGCTTACAGGCGAGAGAAAACGCCGAAGCGACCGCCGCGTTGAGCCCGTCGCACACCGCAAAGGTCTCTTGATCCTTTTTGACCCCCATCACGCCGAAGAACGCGCCGAAAAAGATCATCAGCTGACGGATCCCGGGAAAGTTCAGCGTCGTGATATAATGAAAATACGCATTATCCTCCCGCTCGTCCGGCTCTCTGACCAGCTTTCTTGCCGTCACGGCGCGGTTGACGGGAAGCCCCGAAAAAGCGCGCACCTCACAGCCGTTTTCAGAAAAACCCCTGATCATCAGGCTGTGGTACTTTTGATCGGGCACCATAGTGGGATAGTTTCTCTCACTGACGATTCTGTTGTAGGTCGTATCGGTACAGTTGGAATAACCGTAAAGTATCCGCATTATAACTCAGCAAATCCTCTCAAAGTGACATTTCTTTCTTTCACAAAGTCCGGCAGGGGGTATCCGATGGGAAAGCCGTCCTCCATCCCTCTTCTGTCGATCAGAACGCCGTCTTTATCGAAGTCGGGATGCACCATGATCTCGGTGTTGTCGGGGATCTCGGCGTCCGCTACGTCCATCACATAGGCAAAGTACGCCGTCGTGACAAAACCCTGCTTTTTCAGCCAGCGGTTATACCGGTCTTTGACAAATTTCTTATATCCTGGGATGTTCCCGTAGTTTCTGTGCTGTCTGATCTTTGTGATGCCGTTCTCCTGACAGACGCGCGCAACGATCGGCGCGACAAAAACGCCGGTATGGATATGATGATGGGAATCGGCGTGAGTGATCGCGATCCCCGCTTCTTTCAGCTTTTTGACCTGTGCGGTCAGCTCCGTATAGATGGCGTCCTTCTCCTCTTTTGACAGCGGTGAAGTCCGTTTTCGGTTATAGACCTTATTGAATACGCCGTCCGATACAAAGCGCGGACAGCGCTTGATTGCTTCGGTCAGCGGTTCTCCGGCGGTAAGGTTGAGGTGGATCCCGATCTTGTCGGCAAAGCCCTCTTCCTTTGCCAGAGCGATCGCCCCGTCAAAGAAATCAAAGTTGACCAGCATAGTGGTATCGGTAATCAATTCTTTCTGAAACGCTTCTTTGATTGCAGAGGAATTTCTCTCGTTTAATCCGTAATCGTCCGCGTTGATGATGATCGTACTCATTTGCTCATTCTCTTTCTGATGTTCTGCCACAACCCGTCAAAGTTGTTGCGCGCCCACAGCGCCGTGCGGTAATATACATCCATCCGTCCCGGTGAGCCGCTGCGGTACAGCTTGATAAACCGCTGATGCAGGCGATAGTCGACAGCGGCGTTTTCCACCCAGCAAGCAACCTCTTCACTGCCGAGAATATCGCGGTAGAACGCCATTCTTCTGCTTTTTTTGAAAACGTGTCCCTTGCGGTACATATTCGGCACACAGGCAAAAATATAGCCGAGGTTGCCCTTGGAAAGGAGAGCAAAATCCGTTTCTTCCATACCCAGAGTCCGGTACAGACGGTTTCGGTAATCGATGAACATACGGTTTCTCTCAAAGAGGTCATCGCGGAAGCGGTTGGAAAGCGTATCCTCTCCCCGACGGATCCAGTGATAGTATGCCTCATTGATCAAAGAAACCTTCTTCGCCTTCATAAAGCACTCACAGTTGAAAATCAAATCCTCGCCCGGCTCCGTTCCCGCTAAGAACACAGTCATAGGCTCCTGCGAGAGCAGCGCGCTCTTGTAGAGCTTGTTCGTCGGCATATTGAGCATCCCGCTCTGTTCCAGAAGGCGGACCGCTTCGTCAGCGCCGACAGAAGCCGCTTCTCTGAGTTCTTTGACATGGCGTTCACCGGTCTGAGAATACTCTGTCATATAAGGAAAAGCGACGATATCGTCATCTCGTTCCATATACCTCACAGCGGCGTCAAGATAGCCCGCTTCTAAGGTATCGTCCGCATCAATAAAGGTCAGATACCTCCCGCGCGCGACAGCGATACCGGCATTTCGCGCGGATCCCGCACCGCCGTTATCCTGATGGATCACGCGGATATTTTCATACTTTGACGCGTACGCGTCACAGATTGCACGAGAGCCGTCAGAAGAGCCGTCGTCAACCAAAACGATCTCAAATTCTTTTGTTTGGTTTTGCAGAAGGCTGTCCACACATCCCGAGAGATACTTCTCAGCATTATAGACGGGGACAATCACGCTCAGCTTGATTTTTGCGCTGATGACAATCACCTCATTGGGGTAAGATATCGCGGAAAATACGCAGATGCGTTTGGGCTAAGTTTTCATAGGTATATGGCTCGATGGTTTTGACGGCGTTTTTTCCCATTTTCTCTCTGAGAGCGTCGTCAAATAGGATCTCTCTCATCCGACGATTCAGCGTTTCAGCGTCTCCAACCTTGATAAGATACCCGTTCTCTCCGTCGCGGATCAGCTCCGTCGCCGCCACACAGCGGTCGGTGGCAATTACGGGACAGCCCTTCGCCATCGCTTCGTTGAGCACCAGCCCCCATGTCTCGGTGGACGAGGGATGAACGAACAGATCTGCGGCGCAGAAGTATTCGCTGAGCTTTTCCGGCAGGATGAAATCGATCAGTTCGATATTCGTGATTCCCGCGTCGGCGATCAGACGCTCGTAGTTTTCACGCTCTTCTCCGCCGCCGATGATGTATAAACGACAGTTGTCGGGCATCTTCCGCCACGCCTCAATCAGCACATCATATTTCTTTAAAGGAATAAATCTGCCGACAGCCAGCGCGATCTTCTGATCGGCGACGTCCAGCTTCTCTTTATATTTCTTTTGAAGAATATTCTTTTGTTCATAAGAAATGATATCCTTTTGATACAGCGAGGTAAACGGATGAACAAAAACCTTGTTCGCATCCGCACCGTTTTCGATCGCTGTTTTCTGCGCGATCTGTGAGCCGCAGAGAAAGTACGCGCCGGAGCGGAACACTTTTCGCTTGATCGCATCCTTGACGATATCGGCTTTCGTCTTTTCTCTCCAAACATCGATCCCGTCGATGTTGATAAAAACGGTTTTTTGGCATTTTAACAGCGTTTTGAGGAGCTTGAGCTTGACAAGAGAGGAATAGCCGTCGATGAGATAAATATCGTATCCTCCGGACAGCGCCTCTGACAAAAACGCCTTGGACGGCAGGCGATGGGTCAGTGGATCCAAAGATACCTGCCTGACGGGAAAATGCGGCTTTTGACTGTCAATCCATTCCTTCTCTCTGGTCGCCTCGTCAGCAACAAGATAATATGCAGCGATCTCATTTTCGGGAGTGAACCGGTTGAGCCATTCAACCCGATAGGGAGATAACAGATTTGTCAAAAAAAATATTTTCATATGTTGCTCTCCCCCTTGCTTGCTGAACTTATTCTGTCGTCCGGCGCGGCTCTGACGAAACACAGCGGTTGTCTGACGCAAAGAGCTTGCGCTCCGTCTTAAACAGCAGATACGGCAGCGCGAACATCACGCGTGCGATCCGTTCGGTCGCAGGATCCGCCAGCTTGTTCTTGTTGACAAACAATCTGCCAAAGCGGCACAGCGCCATCGCGAAGCGATACAAAAGCGTACAGTTCTTTCGGTATCCGTCGATACACTCTATACATCTGTCATAAATATTGACTCTGGTATAGATCTGGACCGCCGCGCGCCTGCCGGCGTTGTTTCCGCGGATCCTGACCTTCACCAGACTCTCGGGGATATACAGCGGCATCGAGATACTGTTGAGCCTCTCCCACAAAAGCGCATCCTGACCGAAGCGGAAGTCCTCGTCAAAGAACAGCCCGTGATCTGTCAGAAGCTTTTTAGAGACCATCACCGCAGGCGTCCCGATGTACGGAGAAAACCGGCGGTAGAAGCCTTCGCCGCCATTCGCGTGCATCCGCTTCAAGCTCCCGGGAGCGCTGTCGGAAAACGCCTCATAATCCGTATACGACCATAAAGCCTGATACGCCTGCATCTTCTCTATCTGAACGCTCAGTTTCTGAGGGTTCCACAGATCGTCGCTGTCCAGAAAAGCGATATACTCTCCGCCGGCGAGTCGGATCCCTTCGTTTCTCGCAGAGGCGGGACCTCCGTTTTCTTTTTTCACATATTTGATTTTCTCGCCGTAGCTTTTCAAAAAAGCCGTGACGTCTTCAGGAGAACCGTCGTTGACAACGATGATTTCATAATTATCGTAATCCTGCGCGAAAACGCTGTCCACCGCTTCACAGAGCCATGCTGCATTAGAATAAAACGGTATGACAACGCTGACTGCGGGACTGGTTTGTTGATCGTTCATACTACTGATCCCGGTTTTTCTGAGTTTGCTCAAAGCACTTCACATATTCTTTCACACACTTCTCTTTAGAAGCGTGGTTTTTAACATATTCTCTTCCGCAGGCGTCCGATGTACTGCCGCCGCGGTTCTCATATGCCGCGATCACGGCGTCCGCCAGCGCCTTTTCATCCTCGGGCTCCACGCATACGCCGGCAACAGCTTCTTTCAGAATATCGCACAGCTCGCTGTCGGTGTCAAAAGACGCGACGATCGGCGTCTCACACGCCATAATGGAATACAGCTTGCTGGGGACCGCAGTTTTGCCGACGCCCTTCTTGCAGGTGATCAGCGCGACGTCTCCCATACTGTAAACCTCCGGGATCCTGTCCGCGGGCAGCAGCGGATACATCCGAAGATTCTGAAGTCCGGCGTTTTGGATCTCGCCTTGGATCCTCTCATACTCCGATCCGCCTCCGAAGATGATAAAGCGGATCTCACCGTAATCCCCGCACAACCGCGCCGCTCTAAGAATCACCTCGGTTCCCTGAGAGGCGCCGAGGTTTCCCGCGTAGACCGCGTAGAACTTTTCCCTGTCGAGAGAAAACTCGTCAAAAATACGGTTGTCCTCGCGCTTCACCGGATACGCCGTATCGGTATCGATCCAGTTGGAAACGGTGAGCAGCTTCTTTTGAGGCACGCCCTTTGAGAGCAGAGCCTGCCGGGCGAAGTGTGACAGCACGATGATCTTCGCGCATTTCTCGTAGGTTTTTTTCGCGATCCTGTCGCCGATACGGTAGAGAAGGGAACTCTGTGTAGAAAGCCCCGTCGTCACCAGTGAATCGGGAAAGAGATCCTGCAGAGAATAGATCAGCGGAACGCCCAGCTTTTTGGAGAGCTTGCCCGCGAAATACCCCTGTGTGGGCGGCGTGCTGACTGCAAAGACCGCGTCGGTATCGCGAAACCGCTTCGCAACGGACACGCCCTTGAGATTACAGTAAAAATATCGGATCGCGCGTAGGATGGGATTTCTCCCCTCTCTCGGCGCTTTGAAGCGGCAGATACGAACACCGCGGTAGGTTTCTTCTAATTGATTCCGGTACGCTCTGAATACCTCTTCGGAGATGCCCCGAGAGGGGGTCGGACACACGACCGTAATATGATGACCCGCGTCCATTAACCCTTCCATCACATCCCATTCTATATGGGAAAAAGCGATGTTCTCGGGATAAAAATACGCGTCAAGAAACAGCAGATTCATTGTGTTTTTTCCTGTAATGGTATTTGTTCATCCTTCTGCCCTCGGGAGTAGTGAACACGCTGGACAGTTTCATACCGTTCTTCTGATAAAACCTATTGGCGGCGGCGTTGTTGTCGGCGTCCGTCTCCAGTGTGATATATTCAAACTCCGAGCGATCCACCAAGTGCTTGAGCTCATCAAGCAGCATCTTGCCGTAGCCTTTTCCCCAGCAGTCCGGATCTACCCTAAGGAGAAGATCTTCACATAGTTCTCATCTCTTTCGGACTCTTTCGGCATATTCACCGCGCGGAAAAACTTCAGGATCGTCGACGGTTTTTTCAGGACCGCGAGAAAAGAATTCCACATAAAAGAAATCAAGTGACGCTTAAGCATATATGCGTATACGCCGCTGGTATCCCACGAATACGCCATAAACGCCCGCGGTCTCTCATCGTCAAAAGCGACCATCAGCACCGATTTGTTATGCTCACAGAACGACGTATACAGCGTTCGCAAAAAGCTGTTGCTCATCGTAGAAAGAAAAAAACCGTCAAACACCTTCTTATGTAATCTGACAACCTCATTGATCAAATATTTTTCTGAAGAATCCACGTTTCGGACTCTGAAATTCATTGACCTGTCATAACCCTGTCTCATTCTAAAAGGACCCCTTGCGCTTAGAATTCAGAAAATAAAAAAACGACATATTCCCCTATTATCATACAATTGGCTATATTATACTACAAAAAGCCATAATGTGTCAATAAAATCCAGACATTTTAGACAAACGTCATAAATTTCACAAGTACAAAAGTGAACATTTCGTATTATATTCGTTAGGAACAGCGGATATTCCCGACCGGCAGCGGAACCGACCTTCCCCTATCCGCATAGTATAGTTTAAGGAAATCGAACCAAATCGCCCAAAAGCAGTTTTATATTGTGTTCGGTTCCCTTAAAACAAAAGGAGAGAACAAAATGAATCAAAATGACAATTTGAAATACGGTATCGCGCCGCTGCCCGAGGATCCGGTCGAAGCCATGGCGTATGTACCGTTTCAGCCGTATTCTCCCGCACTGTGCAGCCCGCACTTAGGCTTTGAGAACGGCACGATCTTCCGGTCGCTCAACAAGCCCTTCTACGGGTCAAAATGCGGAGGTGACGATCAGTGAGTCCCAGAGAAATGCTGCTCAAAAAAATCGGCGCCTATCAGTTTGCTCTTACGGATATGAATCTTTTTCTGGATACACATCCCTACGACAAGGCTTCTCTGATGAAACGCGAGGAATACCTGCGGGAGCTCAAGCCCCTGACAGAACAGTATGAGAAGGAATACGGTCCGCTGACGAAAAAAGCGGGAGATACCAATACATGGGCATGGGTCAAAGACCCGTGGCCGTGGAATACGGAGGAGGAGATCTGATGTTTGTCTATGAGAAAAAGCTCCAGTACCCTGTGAGGATCAAGAATCCCAACCCCAAGCTCGCCAAAATCATTATCAGCCAGTATGGAGGTCCGTATCCCAAAAGGTGATAAAAAACCCCTTCGGTTGTTGTCCGAAAGGGTTAATGCTATTATATTATATTGATTCGCAGATGTCAACAAAAAAACCCCGCTACCTAATAAAAGATAGCGGGGTGATCTTATTTACTCAATTCGATTTGTAAGCGGTCGAGAGTGTCTCCGAAATCACCGGCATAACCATCCTGACCGTTGTCGGTTTCGTTGTCGTACTGCCACGGATAATAGTTATCTTTTCCGATCGGAGAAACGCGATATTTTGCCTTCAGATATCCGACTTTGTTAATGATATCAGAAGGAGTATAATAATACACCTCAACCGCGTCGATCGGCTTTTTGTCTCCCGCGTAACCGCTCTCATCATCAGAAATATCATATCCGGTCACATACGGCAGCCAGCCGCCGCCTTTGATATGGACGCGATACTTCACCTTGCCGGATGATGGCCTGACAGCGACATCTGTGATCGCCCTTCCATCTAATCCGGCATATGATGTCAGATTATTGACTTCTTTGAGCCATTTACCGTCTACTCTGACGCGATAGAACACATCAGGATAGTCACCACCGGAATGACCCGAATCGTATGATCCAACATAAGCGGGACGCCCTGCGCAGGATACTACGGATAGCGAACGGGTACGTCTCATCACTTCGCCGTTATATGTAGATCCGGTGTTTCCCTCAATGGTAACGATCGTGCCGTTTGAGTTGACCGATTCGATAATACCGACGTGATCCATCGAATATACCGAAGGGACATAGCTCGATTTGTCATTTGACCAATGGAAGAATACAACATCGCCGGGCTTGTATCCGGATGTAATGAGCCGCCCTGCGCTGAAGAACGCTTTTCCCTGTACGCCACAGTTCGCTGTCTTGATCTCCAAAAGACCTGATGCGCCACACTGAGCGAATACCCACTGCACAAAAGTCTCACACCAGTCATATCCGGAACCGGACACAGCTTTGCCGTAATACCAATCATTGTATTTACATTTCTTGACGTCTTGAGCTCTCGTGCCGATCTGAGAGCGAGCGATATCAAGGATCTGTTTTACTGTTGCCATCGGTGTTCTCCTTTCTGATCTTGTCGGTTAAAGCTTTGAGATAGGAATACAACCCGCAGCCGACGAGAATCATCATAAAGCCTGTTACTCCATAGAGAGCGCAGCGCATATATTCCAGAAATATGTAGATCTTCATTTATTCACACTCCATATTAATTCTCCAGTTCGGGCAGCCCTGCCAAAGAGGTCAGCAAAGATAGAATTCCCGCGAGTATCGACGCCGATCCGACAGCGATCCAGTTCACATCTTCCATCACGACAGATACGCCGATCGTCGCGATAGCTGTCTGCGCAACGGTCTTTAACGCTCTGATCCCTGCGGCTTTCAGCCATTTCAAAAATTTTTCTTTTGTCATATGTATCATCCTTTCTTTATTCATCTTCGTCGTGAGCGGCAAGATTCAGATACTTCGACATCTTCTTTGAGGCTTCTGAAACCGTGCCGTTCGCTCCGAGTTGATTCAGACCATCAAGGCAGGCAGCCAGACAATAACACAATAATGTGTTCTCCTTTTTGAGTGCCTTGATCTCCTTTTTTAGGTTTTTATGTTCTACATAAAATGAAAATATTGCAAAGAGAGCTCCACCGATAATCCCGATCGCTGTGATGATCCCTGCAAGCTGAAGAATATCAATCTGCATTGGTATCACCCCTCATACTCCACGCCGTAGCGGTCAAATATCGCTTTGACCTCTGCGTTTTTGACTGCCTTTTTTCGCTGACCTGGATTAAGAGAATCGTATAGAGTTTGCAGGGCAATCTTGGTATCGCTTTTGACAGCGTTCACGTTCTCCTGTAGCTTGTCCTTACTGATCATCGGTCTCACCCTCCTCTGTGTTGACGCCGAACTCACTGAGCATACCAAGCGCGTCGGACAACGTCAGCTCGTCGGAATCCGACTCGGGATCGATCGGGATGTTTGTTTCTGTGTATGTCCTTCTTTGCCAAACATAATCATCTGCAGAATCCCACATCTCGCCGTCACGTTCGACCTTCATGCCTTTGTCTGACTGCCAGATAACCCTTTCTTCTCCTTGCTCATTTGTGTAATAGGTTGGAAATAAAGCCATTTTTATCCCTCCATAACCTCAATAACATATTTTGAATCAGCAAATGAACTCCAATTTGTCGCTGATCTGAAGTCCGCCTTTTGCTGTTCGTCACGGACGATGAACTGTATATTTGAGCAGGAAATGAAAATATATTGGTCAGCAAGAGCAGGTACCTGCGTTAGCTGACGCAGGTCAACGCGAGATAGGTTTTTACAATTATAAAACGCAGCTGTATTTATCTGTGTGATATGAGAGGGAATGGTAACACTCTCCAGACCGTAACATTCAGAGAACATTCCCTCGACGATAGCGGTTATAGAGGCGTTCAGTGTCGGAAACGCCGTGAGGGAATAACAACCGTTAAAGACATATTTTCCCGGAGCGGCGGCAAGGGCGCTGATATCAATACCGACAAGCGATGAACAGCCGGAAAAGGCGTGTTCGCCGACACTCGTCAGCGTCGCAGGAAAGTTCAGCTCGATCAGACTTTCGCAAGAAGTAAACGCCTGATTACCGATAGTGCGGAGGACGCTGTTCGCGGTAAAGGTTCTCATATTTTTACAGCCGAAAAAAGCATAAAGATCAATCCCCACGGTATCGGCAGGCAGCGTAAAGCGCTCCAGACTCTTACAGCCGGAAAAGGCATGTTCACGCAGATGTGTCACCGAATCGGGCAGGCTGATCTTTTTCAGCGAAGCGCAGCTCTCAAAGGTGTAGTAGCTGACTTCTGTTATATCGCCCGCAAACAAAACGCTTGACAGTGAGGAACAGCCGGAGAACATTCTCTGA
>JAFRCW010000006.1 GCA_017404145.1 Ruminococcus sp.
ACTCTGCTCTCTGCACTCTTCACTCTGCACTCTGTCTATTATACTCCGTGTTGGTAGGTAAATCAAGTGTTATTTCCAAAAAAAGAAAAGACGCCCTTTTCAGAGCGTCTTACTTTACTTGTTATCAGTCCGCGGATACCTCGATGGTGAAGTAATCCTCGTTGTTCTGGCAGTTCTCATAGGTGACCTTGATGGTGTTCTGCGGATGGTCGGTGTTCATGATGTACTTGATCGCATACTTACCGACAACCTCAGCCTCAGCCTTGCACGCCTCTTCATCATACGCTTCGGGCATAATGCCGACAATATACTCTGTACCGTCGTTAGTGATATAGCTGTACTGGCCGTAGGTCTGGATCTGCGCCTCAGCCTCTTTTTTTACTTCGGAACGGTAATCGTTCTCAAACTGCTCATACTGCTCATCGGTAAAAGAATAGCTGACGTTACCGTCGTCGTCAACCTTTACGTCGGAAGCATACTTCTTCGCAAAGTCATCGACATACTTAGCGGGAACGTTGGTGGAAACCGCAGTCTCGCCCGCCTTCTTCGCGCAGCCGGCAAGAACGGCAACGATCATCAAAAGAACAAATGTTATCGCAAGAATCTTTTTCATAAATTTTCCTCCAAAAATATTATTAGCAAGGTACATTATATCATTATTTTCGAAAAAATCAATAAACGTAACAATATTTTTACATTATTCTTATTCATAATAAGGCAGTTTTCGTGTTGATACCGACCGGCTCAAAAAATCATAGCTTTTCTATCAGCACTTCCGTGATCCTTCTCTCGTCGGTCTTAACGGCGGTCAGTTTCAAGCCTCCTGTCTCCACCGACGGCGTTTCATGATCCTGCGGTATTCTGCCGAGGTTTTCAAGGATCAGTCCCGCAACCGTCTCGCTGTCCGATTCGGGCAGCTTCACTCCCACCAGCTCTTCCACGTCCTCGAGCGAGGTAGAACCGTCTACCGTAAAGCGGTTTTCGTCGATCTTGCGGATCTCTTCTTCCTCGTGGTCGTACTCGTCCTGGATGTTGCCGAGGATGTCCTCGATCAGATCCTCTAAAGTAACGATGCCTTCCGTGCCGCCGTATTCGTCTACGACGACCGCGATCTGGGTTTTGTTCTTTGTCATCTCTTCAAAGAGCGACCGCAGATCCTTGGTGCGCGGAACGAACATCACGGGTCTGAGAATCGATCTGAGCTTGAAATGTTCGGGATAAGGGATCCCGACATACCTGAGCAGGTCCTTGACATACAGGATGCCGATGATGTTGTCGGCGTCGTCCTTATAGACGGGGATCCGCGAGTGACCCGATTCGATCGCAACTTTCTTGACTTCCTCCAAGGTGTCGGTATCTTCCAGAGCGATCATATCCATCCGGTGGGTCATGATCTCACAAACGGAGGTGTCATCAAAATCAAAGATGTTCTCGATCACGCTCTGGGTATCGTCCTCGATCAGCCCCTTCTCGTTGCCTTCCTCCACCAGAGAAAGAATCTCCTCCTCGGTCTGGGTCTTGTGCTCCTCTACGCCTTTCGCGCCGAACAGCCTCTCCATAAAGCCCTGCTTTTTATCTTTGCTTTGCAGTCCGTCGTCGGACATCGTATTCATCCTTTCAAAATGTTTTCCAATCAAAGTTTATATAAAATCTTTTGAAAAGTCAATGCGTTTGGCGGATTATTTTACACGGTTTCGCTGCGTTAGTTTGATTTTGTAATATTTTTGTAAAAATTATGAAGAAAACGTAGGAATTACCCTTTACACAAGACGCAAAAAGTGGTATGATTATTATGTGAATTCAGGCGCTTTTTGCCGCGTCTGAGCATAATCTAGCGTCGGTGTGGGAAAGAGCTCATCTTACAGCGACGAAAACAGGAGGAAATATCACATGGCAAGAAACAAAAAAACCATGGACGGCAACAACGCCGCGGCATACGTGTCCTATGCGTTTACCGAGGTTGCGGGCATTTACCCGATCACACCGTCCAGCCCGATGGCAGACTACGTTGATCAGTGGTCGGCTCAGGGCCAGAAGAACATCTTCGGCACTACCGTTAAGGTAGAAGAGATGCAGTCCGAAGCGGGTGCGGCGGGTACCGTTCACGGTTCTTTGAACGCGGGCGCGCTGACCACCACCTACACCGCTTCTCAGGGTCTGCTTCTGATGATCCCGAATATGTACAAAATTGCGGGCGAACTTCTCCCGTCCGTCTTCCACGTATCGGCACGCTGCGTTGCTTCTCACGCCTTAAACATCTTCGGCGATCACAGTGACGTTTACGCCTGCCGTCAGACCGGTTTCGCGATGCTCGCGGAGACCAACCCCCAGGAAGTGATGGATCTGGGCGCTGTCGCTCACCTCGCCTCCATCAAGGGCAGAGTTCCGTTCATCAACTTCTTTGACGGCTTCAGAACCTCTCACGAGATCCAGAAGATCGAGATCTGGGACTATGACGACTTAAAAGAAATGACCGATATGGAAGCGGTCAAGGCGTTCAGAAAGAGAGCGTTAAACCCCGAGCATCCCACCATGCGCGGCTCTCACGAGAACGGCGACATCTTCTTCCAGCACAGAGAAGCGTGCAACAGCTACTATGACGCGCTGCCCGCTATCGTGGAAGAGTATATGGACAAAGTCAACGCTAAACTCGGCACCGACTACAAGCTCTTCAACTACTACGGCGCCCCCGACGCCGAGCGCGTGATCGTGGCGATGGGCTCCATCTGCGACGTTGCGGAAGAAGTCATCGACTATATGAACGCGGCAGGCGAGAAGGTCGGTCTGGTCAAGGTCAGACTGTACAGACCTTTCCGCGCGGACAAGCTCACAGAAGCCATCCCCGCCACCGCCAAGAAGATCGCTGTCCTCGACAGAACCAAGGAACCCGGCGCATTAGGCGAGCCTTTGTACCTCGACGTTGTCGCGGCTCTCGCTTCTAAGGGCGTTTCTGCGAAGGTCGTCGGCGGCCGCTACGGCTTAGGCTCCAAGGATACGCCTCCTTCCTCCGTCTTTGCGGTATATAAGGAACTCTTAAAGGACGAGCCCAAGCACAACTTCACCATCGGTATCGTAGATGACGTCACCGAGCTGTCTCTGCCCGAGGAGCCCGCTCCCAACACCGCGGCGGAAGGCACCATCGAGTGCAAGTTCTGGGGTCTCGGCGGCGACGGTACCGTCGGCGCAAACAAGGACTCCATCAAGATCATCGGCGACCACACCGACAAGTACGTTCAGGCTTACTTCCAGTATGACTCCAAGAAGACCGGCGGTATCACCATCTCCCACTTAAGATTCGGTGATAAGCCCATTAAGTCCCCCTACTATATCAACAAGGCTGACTTTGTCGCCTGCCATAACCCCTCCTATATCTTAAAGGGCTACAAGATGGTTCAGGACGTCAAGCCCGGCGGCGTATTCCTGATCAACTGCCAGTGGAATGAGGACGAGCTGAACACTCATCTCAACGCCGAGACCAAGCGCTATATCGCGAAGAACAACATCCAGCTCTATACCGTGAACGCGATCGACCTCGCGGCTCAGATCGGTCTGGGCAAGCGTACCAACACCGTTCTGCAGAGTGCGTTCTTCTCCCTCTCCAAGGTTCTGCCTGAGGAAGAAGCGATCGGCTATATGAAGGAAAAAGCGCAGAAGTTTATGAAGAAGGGCAAAGAGATCGTCGAAATGAACGAGAAGGCGATCGACGCCGGCGCTACCGCTTACAAGAAGATCGATGTACCGGCTGACTGGGCGGACGCTCCCGACGATGCTCCCGCAGCAAAGTCTCAGGGCAGAGAAAAGCTCGTGCGTCAGGTCGACGATATCATGTTCCCCGTCGGCAAGATGGACGGCGACAGCCTCCCCGTTTCCGCCTTCCTCGATCATGCTGACGGTACCTTTGAGCAGGGCGCTGCCGCTTATGAGAAGAGAGGCGTCGCGGTTCTGGTTCCCGAATGGAACGCAGACACCTGCGCGAAGTGTAACCGCTGCGCGTTCGTATGTCCGCACGCGACTATCCGTCCCTTCGCGATGAGCGATGAGGAAGCCGCTGCGGCTCCCGCGCAGACCAAGATCGCTCCCAAGCCCGTTGTCAAGACAACTTATAAGTATACGCTCGCTATCTCTCCGTTCGACTGTATGGGCTGCGGCGTCTGCGTAGGCATCTGCCCGACCAACTCTCTGAAGATGGTGCCCCGTGAGTCTCAGGACGATCAGCAGGCTGTATTCGATTATTGTGTCGCTACGGTTACCGAGAAGCCCGAGACCACTGCGAATATGAACCTTATCGCTTCGCAGTACAAGCAGCCGCTGCTTGAATTCTCCGGCTCCTGCGCAGGCTGCGCCGAGACCTCTTACGCGCGTCTCGTCACCCAGCTCTTCGGCGACAGAATGTATATCTCTAACGCGACAGGCTGTTCCTCTATCTGGGGCGGTCCCGCCGCTACATCCCCCTACACCGTCAACAAGAAAGGCTTCGGTCCCGCATGGGCGAACTCCCTCTTCGAAGACAACGCAGAGCACGGTCTCGGTATGTTCCTCGGTCAAAGAGCTATCCGTGACAGACTGATCGAAGAAGTCAAAGAAGCTGCCGCTTCCGACAACTCCTCCGCTGAGTTCAAGGCTGCCGCTGAGGAATATCTCGCCACTCTGAGCGACGGCGAGAAGAACCAAAAGGCTTCCGAGGCTCTGATCGCAGAACTCGAGAAGGTCGCCGACAAGTGCGACCTGTGCGCCGATATCTATGAGAACAAAGAATATCTCTCCAAGAAGTCCGTCTGGATCTTCGGCGGCGACGGCTGGGCGTATGACATCGGCTTCGGCGGCGTGGATCACGTGCTCGCTACCGGCGAAGACGTCAACATCATGGTCTTCGATACCGAGGTATATTCCAACACCGGCGGTCAGGCTTCTAAGGCGTCGAACATCGGTCAGGTCGCTCAGTTCGCGGCTTCCGGTAAGGCGATCCAGAAGAAGTCCCTCGCTGACATCGCTATCTCCTACGGCTACATCTATGTTGCTCAGATCGCGATGGGCGCCGATATGAACCAGACCCTTAAGGCGATCCGTGAAGCCGAAGCGTATCCGGGTCCCTCGCTGATCATCGGCTACGCTCCCTGCGAGATGCATTCCATCAAGGGCGGTATGCAGAACTGCCAGAAGGAAATGCAGAGAGCAGTCGCCTGTGGCTACTGGAACAACTTCCGTTATGATCCCAGACTCAAGGCTGAGGGCAAGAACCCGTTCATCCTCGACTCCAAGGCTCCCACAGAGAGCTACAGAGACTTCATCCTGAACGAAGCCCGCTACTCCGCACTCACCCGCTCCTTCCCCGAGAGAGCAGAAAAGCTCTTCAAGAAGGCGGAAGATACCGCGGCAGACAGATACGAGACTCTGGTAGAAAGAGCGAAGTAAACTCCCTTTCAAATCACAACAGCCTCCTGAGAAATCAGGAGGCTGTTTCTTATGAAATATGATATATGATATATGAAATGTTAAGGGTGGACGCTGTCCACACCTGGTTTGTATTCAGCTTTTTGAAACGTCTGTTTTTGTCATAGGGAATGATGTTCACATCTTTCCATATATAAATGTTTGAGCGAAGCGAGTAACCGTCACATTTCATACTTCATATATCATATTTCATACTTCATATATCATATTTCATAATTCATTATACTTTTAGGGTCTTGTCACCATTTGACGTTTGTGCTATACTGTATAAAGCGAAATTTGACGTTTAAAGGATTGATACGATTATGGCACTGATCACCAAAAAGCCGAAAGGCACGGAGGACGTCCTGCCGAAGGACAGCTACCGCTGGCAGTTCGTGGAAAACATCTTCCGCGAAGAGGCGCGGGCGTTCGGATATAAGGAGATCCGCACTCCTGTCTTTGAACATACCAACCTCTTTGAACGCGGCGTAGGCTCCACCACCGATGTCGTTCAAAAGGAGATGTACACCTTCACCACTAAGGGCAACGACTCGATCACCCTGCGTCCCGAGGGTACCGCAGGCGCGGCGAGAGCGGTGCTCGAGCACGGCGTGTTCAACGATCCGCTGCCGATCAAGACCTACTACCTCGTCTCCTGCTACCGCTATGAGAAGCCCCAGTCGGGCAGACAGCGCGAGTTCCACCAGTTCGGTATGGAGTGTTACGGCTCCTCTTCTCCCGCGGCAGACGCGGAGATGATCACCGCGGCAAAAAGCATCTTTGACCGCTTACAGCTCAAGAACATCCGCCTCGAGATCAACTCCATCGGATGCCCCGAATGCCGTAAGGAGTACCACAAGGCGCTGACCGAATACTTCTCTCAATATCAAGACGACCTGTGTGAGGACTGCAAGGATCGCTTAGAGCGCAACCCGATGCGGCTCTTAGACTGCAAGGTTCCTCACGATCACAAGCTCGCAGAAAACGCGCCCGTCGGACTCGATTATCTCTGCGACGAGTGCAGAGATCACTTTGATAAGGTCAAGGCGTATCTTGACGCAAACGATGTGGCGTATACCGTCAACCCCAAAATTGTCAGAGGTCTTGACTACTACACCAAGACCGTGTTCGAGTTCATCTGCGACGATATCGGCGCTCAGTCGACCGTCTGCGGCGGCGGCAGATATGACGGTCTGATGGAAGAACTCGGCGGCAACCCGATGCCGGGACTGGGCTTCGGTATGGGGATCGAGCGACTCCTGCTCACCCTTGACGCGCAGGGCGTAGAGATTCCAAAGCCCGAGACCTGCGACGTCTTCATCGCCTCTATCGGAGACGAAGCCGGTAAGAAAGCCTCCGCTCTCGCGATCGCGCTCCGACGCGCGGGACTCTACGCGGAGTTTGATGTTGTCGGCAGAGGGCTGAAAGCCCAGATGAAATATGCGAACAAGATCGGCGCGAGGTTCTCCCTCGTGCTCGGCGACAACGAGCTTGAAGAAAACAAAGCCAACATCAAAAATATGCAGTCGGGAGAACAGACAGAGATCTCCCTCTCCCCCGACGCATTTCTCGACAGCTTTATGGGGCTGAAATTGACTAACGATTTTAAGGAAGGTTAAGACTATGGCGGAATTTATGACAGGGCTCAAGCGTACCCACTATTGCGGCACGCTGAGAGCGGAACATATCGGACAGGAAGTGACCGTCTGCGGATGGGTACAGCGTCAGCGCGATCTCGGTCAGCTGATCTTTATCGACCTCAGAGACCGGACGGGTATCGTCCAGCTGGCGTTCACCGACACGACCGACAAGGAGATCTTTGACAAGGCGTTTGCCTGCCGCAGTGAGTTCGTCCTCTGCGCGAAAGGTGTCGTCAGAGAACGTTCGGCAAAGACCGACAAGATCCCCACCGGCGATATCGAGATCGAGGTACAGGATCTGCGCGTGCTATCCAAGGCGCAGACTCCTCCCTTCGAGATCGTGGACAACTCGAAGACCGCAGAGGAGATCCGCCTGAAATATCGCTATCTCGATCTCAGACGCGCTCCCTTACAGAAGAATCTCATTCTCCGTTCTCAGATGGCAAAGGTCGCGAGAGATTATTTCTACGAAAACGGCTTCATCGAGATCGAAACCCCGATGATGATCAAGTCCACCCCCGAGGGCGCGAGAGACTATCTGGTTCCCTCGCGTATCCACAACGGCAAGTTCTATGCTCTGCCGCAGTCGCCGCAAATCTACAAGCAGCTTCTGATGCTCTCGGGCTTTGACCGTTATATCCAGCTTGCCAGATGCTTTAGAGACGAAGATCTCAGAGCCGACAGACAGCCGGAGTTCACCCAGATCGATATGGAGCTGTCCTTTGTCGACGTTGACGATATTATGGAAATCAACGAGGGACTGATGAAGCGCCTGTTTAAAGATATTCTCGGAAAGGATCTCGAGACTCCCTTTGAGAGGATGAGCTATGAGAAGGCGATGAACACCTACGGCTCCGACAAGCCGGACGTTCGCTTCGGGATGGAGATCCGTGATCTTTCCGAAACGGTGAAGGATATCGACTTCATCGTATTCAAGTCGGCATTAGAGAACGGCGGTTCCGTCAGAGCGATCACCGCAAAAAATGCCGCCGCGGCTCTTACCCGAAAGAAAATTGATAAACTGACCGAGTTTATCAAGGGCATCGGCGCGAAGGGTCTCGCCTATATCCGCTGGGCAGAGGATGTTCCCAACTGTTCTTTCAACAAGTTTCTCGGCGAGGGCGACCTCGACAATATCATCAACGCTGTCGGCGCAGAAAAGGGCGATGTTGTCTTTATCGTCGCGGATAAGAACTCCGTTACTTTACCCGTCTTGGGCGCTTTAAGACTTGAGCTTGGTAAACAACTTGATCTGATCCCGAAGGATGAGTTCAAGTTCGTATGGATCGTCGACTTCCCGTTCTTCGAAAAGGATGAGGAAACCGGCGAATGGGTCGCGATGCACCATCCGTTCACGATGCCTAAGGAGGAGTGCCTCGAGTATCTCGAAACCGATCCCTCCAAGGTGATCGCCAAGGCGTATGACCTGACTTTAAACGGCACCGAGCTTTCTTCCGGTTCGATGCGTATCACCGACTATGAGCTGCAGCAGAAGATGTTCCGCGCGCTGAAGATGACCGACGAAGAGATCGACGCAAAGTTCGGCTTCTTGGTAGAAGCGTATAAATACGGCGCGCCGCCTCACGGCGGTATGGGCATCGGTCTCGACAGACTCGCGATGCTGTTCTGCGGCGCAGACTCCCTTCGAGACGTCACCGCATTCCCCAAGGTACAGAACGCTTCCGAACTGATGAGCGCCTGCCCGAGCGCGGTTGATGAAGAATCCTTAGATGTGCTGGGAATCCAGCTGAAAACAGAATAAACGGACATATAACATATAAACGAAAAGACGGCTCGCTCTGAGCCGTCTTTTTTGGTGTTTTTAAACCGTAGAGCGGGGCTTGATCCCGCCGAAACGTTGATACTCTATCAATTTTACGCTGAGATAGAAAACGCATCCGTAGGGCAAGGCGCCCTCGACTTGCCGAAACAATGTTGTTAACACCACGATTTCACGCGGAGCAAAACAAACATCAAATATCTTTACAAATCACATTGATTTGACAGAAAGACTTTCGGCGGGAGCAAGCCCCCGCCCTACCATTATTCTTCTTCTTTCTTTTTCTTCTTATCGGGGTTGCGGAATACGATCAGCTTGGAGAATACATAGTTGAGCACCATAATGATCGCGCTCATGATGATCGTCGCGTCCATGGTATCCTGCTTTAAAACCAGCTTGTTCACGCCGAGTCCTACCAGAAGCGCTACGCCGCCGATCTCGATGATGCCGGTGAGAAAACGAGAAAGGAAGAACTGCCAGAACTCTTTGATCGCGATGGAGGGCTTCCATGACTTGGACTCGAACACCCACAGCTTGTTGGTAACATAGGCAAAGATGACCGCGAGCGTCCACGAGATCAGGGTGGCGACAAATACCACCGTCGAGTCATAGTGGAAGATCCACCAGTCGATCGATTCCTTCGGCAGAATGCTGTCAAACAGCGCGGAAAAGATCCACTGGGTGATCCATCTCACCAGCGTGGTCGCCACGCCGAAGATGAGATACATGATAATTTCTTTATACTTCGTCCAAAGATTCTTCATCATCTGATCCTTTCGCTTCTGTGGTTTCTTTCGCGGCGGCTTCGGGTTTTGTCACAGGCTTTGACGGCGCTTTGATCTTTCTGCGTTTTAAAAGAATAGGCAGCGTAATCATTGCGGCGAATATCAGAACGCCGACCACAGATATCAGAATACCCGCGGTCCAGCCCTCGGGGGTATATTTAAGCTTAATGACATGCGAGCCTTTATCAATATCAAAAGCGAGCATCGCGCCGCCGACAGGCTTGATTTCGACTTCTTCACCGTCGACATACGCTTTCCAGCCGTCGACATAAGAGATAGAAGTATAGAACAGACCGTCCTCTTCGACATTGATAATACCTTCTATATTGTCATCCGTTACTTTGGTAGCGGAGAATACGCTTTTAGAAAGCTGCTCATAGCCCTGCCGGAACACATCCTCGTTCATCATCGCGCAGTATACGGTGATCGAACCCGATTTTGTATCCTTGATGTCAGAGTAGACGGAGAGCTTGTCGCCCTGTTTCACAGAACCGAACGTCATAATATACGGACGCTTGACATAATTCTGGTTAATATCCGTATCGTTGACCTTCAAGGTCACATTCTCGCTGCCGGAGGCGGTAAAATACGCAACCGCGACGCCGTCGTATGGCGCTTCATAGTTAAATTTTACATGAGGCGTTTCACCGGAGTCGTCAGAAGTGGAGAAGGTGTAGTTGCCGTAGGAGCTTTTATTCACGGGGAATTTTGCATAGTCGGTATGCCCTTGGTTGACTACCTCGAGATATTCATAAAGATTCGCTTCGATTCCCGTCGCCAGAGAGAACATCTTGTTCTGGTTGTCGATCGGGTTATCGGACATCGTATTAAAGGTAAATTTGTTGAGGTCGCGCGAGGTAACAAAGCCCTGCGGGATATACCATTCGTTCTCGAGCAGCTTTACGCCCGATTCCTGAAGCAGAAGCGAGTTATGGGTAGTGTCGAGATACTTATCATAGGGAGAAATCAGATATTTGATGTTGAGCATCAGGTTGGTAAAGGGAGACGATTCCTGATAGGTATAACGGTTGGAGGCAATCCATCCGCAGATACCGAACTTCTCCATATAGGCGGTGATCGCCTTGTTGGTCATCGAGTTAAACATCGAGATACCGTCAAAGCCCTCCAGCGCATCGTCATTAAGGGTATAATATTTTGTGACCTCGGTACGTTCGAGATCAATGCGCGAGGACTCCGCCTCGTTGATATAGTCGACACACGCCATGGTACTGTCGGTACCGAGAGGATAGTAGGACGCGTCGGTAACGGTAACGGTCTGGATACCGATATAAGCCGAACACGCCGCCTCCGCCAGCGCGATAATAAACACGCCCGTGACCAGCGCTGACTTGGGAACGATCTCGAGAACAAAAAGGATCAGCCAAGCAAATACGATGAAGCCTACGATCACCGTCGCGATAATCGCCTTGGTCTCATCATACTGAGCGGCAATCACTACCATCGCGATAAAGCCCGCAAGTGTGACCAGCACCGTAATGAGCTTTGACTGTTCGATATACATCAGCGCTCTAAACGCCATATAAATCAGTACAAAGGAGAACAGGAAAGAGAAACGGTGCGGCAGCATATTCGGGAAGTGGAAGCCGTGCCAGATATAGTCGAGCTGACGGATGATAAAGCTCAGAACAAAGAATACCATCAAAAATCCGCAGTAGATACGTTCTCTTGCCTTGATCTTGGAATTGGTAAAGAACAGGATGCCGAAGATGATCGATATTACGCCGGAAAATACATTGGGCAGACCCTCTCTGGTAGTGGGGCTGACAAACTCCGCCGTCTGACCGATCGTTTTTCCGATGCCCTCCAGTACGCCGTTAAAATCCGCCGAAACACCCATATTGACCGCAAAGGTCGCCGGGAAAGTGTTATCGGAGGAGTGGGTATGTCCCAAAGCGTAGTACGCGGGCACCACCAGTATCGCCGTGATCATCATCGCCACCGCGGTACATCCCACCATCTTCAGAAAATCGGTGAACAGCTTCTTGACGCTTTTGAACTCGGTGATCGAATAACCGATCGCAACCAGCATCACAAAAATACAGGTGAAGAAACCGATATAATAGTTGGCGAGGATCGACAGCGCCAGCGTCGCGATATAGAGCTTGAACTTGCCCTCCTTCAACAGAGCGATCGTTCCCGCGATCACCAGCGGCAGCAGAGCGATGGTATCCAGCCAGATGACATTCCAGTAGTAGCCCATAACCATCGCGCACAAGGCGTAGAGGATACCGAACGCGGTAATAGACGCGTCGTTCTTCTTGAACGCCATTCTCAAAAACCACGCGAAGAACAAGCCCGCGCAGCCGATCTTAACGCAGGTGATCACATATAGGAACTCTCTGAGCGCCGACGCAGGCACCAGAACCGAGAGAAAATTCAAGGGAGAGGCGAGATAATACGCCATCAGCGCGACATAGTTGGTACCGCCGCCCGAGCGCCATGTCCACAGCAGCGAGCCGCCGCTTTGGAGCTTGTCCTGAAAATCTACCAAGAAGGGATAATACTGATGCCACAGGTCGGTTACGAGTATCTGCTTGTTGCCGAAAGGAGAAACTCCCTTGATGGCAAAAAATACAAACATCAGCAAGAAAGGAATGAAGAAAGCCAGAATCAGGAATATATTTCTCCCAAGAAAGCCCTTAAAGCCTTTCTGTTCCTTTGGTTTTTTGGGCTTTATACCCGCTTTTGTTTTGGTTCCTGTCATAATGTCACCTTTGTTGTACAAAAAATTTGAATATCACAAAGTAATTCATTATAATATTAGCACGATTCAAGGTCAAGGTAAACCTTTATTTGCAAAATAATTAAAATTTTTTCATATTCATTTACTTTGAAAGAATACTTTGCTATAATGCTATCGAAATCTTTCCCATTGAATGGAGGCGTTTTCTCTGTGAAACTGATCGATATTGTGGTCCCCTGTTATAACGAAGAAGAAGTCCTTCCCCTTTTTATTGAAGAAACCAATCGCGTGATCGATACGATCCGTCACTACCGTTTTCGCTATATTTTTGTCAACGACGGTTCCAAAGACAAGACCCTGATGGTGCTGAGAACCTTGGCGTCGCGATTTCCCAATGTCAGATATATCTCCTTCTCCCGCAACTTCGGCAAAGAAGCGGCGATGTACGCGGGGCTTCAGCACTCCACCGGCGACTATGTCATCGTAATGGACGCAGATCTCCAGCATCCTCCCAAGATGTTCCCCGATATGATCAAGGGCGTCGAAGAAGGCTATGACTGCTGCGCTCTCTACCGCGCGAAACAAAAGGGTGAAAGTAAAATCCGTCAGCTGGTATCGAAGATCTTCTTCTCTTTCCAAAACAAGATCTCCGACGTCAAGATGCCCGACGGCGCGGTGGACTACCGCATTATGTCCAGACAGATGGTGGATTCCATCGTCAAGCTCTCGGAAAAACAGCGTTTTTCCAAGGGTATCTTCTGCTGGGTCGGATACAATACCAAATGGATCGAATACCAGAACGTGGAGCGCACCGTAGGCGCCACCAAGTGGAGCATCTGGGGACTGTTCAAATACGCCCTTGACGGCATCACATCGTTCTCAGTCGCGCCGCTGCGCTTTATCGCGGTGCTGGGCTTTGTGATTTTCTTGCTGTCGCTGATCTGGATCATCATCACGCTGGTGCAGACGCTGATCATGGGTATCGATGTGCCCGGTTATGTCACCACCCTCTGCGCGGTGCTGTTCTCGGGCGGTATCGTAGAGATGAGCGTCGGTATCATCGGCGAATATATCGGCAGAATCTATATCGAGGCGAAGGACAGACCGATCTACATTGCAAGCGAGACAAATTTTGAAGATTAAGAATGGATAAAAAACTACGCGGCTGCCGCAAAAGGATACGCGGCAGCTGCATTTTTATAAAATCACCCCAATTTCACTTGTGAAAAACATTTTTCAAAAAACTATTGAAATTTCTAATAAGTTATGCTATCATAGTAGGGCTGAAAGAAAAAAGCAAGTAATTGCTGGTGTAGCTCAGTAGGCAGAGCGCGTCCTTGGTAAGGACGAGGTCACCAGTTCGAATCTGGTCATCAGCTTCACACAAAAGGCACTTCGTGAGGGGTGCCTTTTTGCGTGAGCTGTAAGGGCGGATTCGATTTTTCCGGGGTCCCCGAGATTCCCTGAATCTTGGGGAGAGAAGGAGAGGCGGAGCGATACGGAAACGGTCAAGCGTGACCGTTTCCAATGAGCACAGCCCGCGACGACGAGGTTATCAGCTCCATATCAGGACAACACCGTTAATACAATTTGGCGGTGTTGTTTCTTTTGCCAAGGCTCCTTTAGTAAAGGGAGGCTAAATATAAGCACAAAAACCACTCTATTGCCCTCAAACTAAGGGCTTAGATTGGTTTTCCTTTTAGTTTGGTTGATAAATTAGTTGTTAATCGTGATTGCCTTTAACAATCTACTACTGAAGGGGTTAATGCATCATTTTCATAAAATACAGTCTTGATTATAATTTGGTCGTATTATAGCATACACTCTGACAAATATCTACCATTTTGAGATAATCTGCTTTATCAATAGTCGAGATAAAACCGCGAACAGAATAGTATAGTTAACAAACAAGCAATGGCAATCCTGTCGTTAAAACAGTAGACAATTTATCCGTGCTATGATATAATCTCCATATGATAAATCGAAATACATTAAGAAAGGAAGGAAAATGATGGACAATATTCAAGAATTAAGAGAGATCGTCAATCCGGTATTCAATACGGCGAAATCCTGCGTACAGTTGGTCGCTGCCGCAGGTGATGAGGACTCAAGAAAGCTGCTCGGCGTTCTGGGATTCGGAAACATCGCGGATAAGGCAGATAACAAGGGGGTTCCTCCGCAGCTGGCAGAAAAGGTAAAACAGCTATTTCCGGTATACGCTGTCCTCACCGAATCCCGCTTTCAAGTTGTCAACAACCTTATTCAGTCTGTTTCAGACAGGATCGTGGTAGACCTGCCCTGCGGGTATACGGCGCGCGGCATTAAAATGTCACGTCAGGGAAGGGTTTATTATGGCTTTGACCTGCCCGCTGTCATAGATGAGATCGGTCCCGCTGCCGCTAAGATACACAGCGGTGATCAAAACATTCACTATGATGCTGTGGATGCTACAAACTATGACTCCATGGCGGCGCCGTTGGAGGATGAAAAGAGAGAACTCCTGATCACCACAGAAGGTCTTTTGATGTACTTTTCACAGCAGGAGCTTGAAGAAGTCTTTTCCAATATTCGCCGTATTCTTCAAAAGCACGGCGGCAGCTGGATCATTGTGGATCGCGCCTTCTCCTTCTATGCCAACGACCAAAAGCTTGCCGGTGCTATTCTGGACAATGATCCTGAAATGGTAGCGTTATTCTCCGCCATTACGAAAAAAGCTGCCGGAGCGGTAGCCGATGTGAAGTTCTATGATAACATTATCTTTCAAGGAACGGATGAGGAGATCACGACCTTCATTGAAAAGATGGGCTTTGAACTCAAAGAGATCAGTATGGCAGATTATCTTCCCGATCATCTTAAAGCTCTTTCTTCCATGCCTCAGGCTGAGGCAAGGGTCAAGGATGTTTTCCGAAATATGTATTTCTGGGAACTGACGGTAAAGGGCAAAAGAGAAGAGGAAACCGAAAAGGTCTTACCTTTCCGCGTTGAGTCCGAATGTAAGGACGGTAAGTTCACAGCCATGATACAGGGTCGGATGGATACGATCACCGCGCCGGAGCTGTTGGAACAATTCCGCAAGGCGGACAAAGTCAAAGCGATCGAGCTCCATATCGAGAAGATGTCTTATATTTCCTCTGCCGGACTGCGGGTACTTCTGATGATGTATAAGTCCTTGGAAAACAAGGATCAGTTTAAACTGGTAGGAATGACCGACAGCGTAAAGGAAATCATGGAAGTAACAGGATTTGATCAGTTTCTGCTTTGATTTTTCTATGTTTGTAAAACGGCAAGAGCGGTAGGATAATCTTGCGATTATTACACCGCACCTTCGTTTTTTCGCGTTAATAATAGTATTATTTCTTACGTCCTGACGCAAGTTAAAACGCTAATGGCAGTGCGCCGTTAGCGTTTTTCTTTTGGCTTAAACAGTGGGTTTCTGAGAATATCCGGCTTAATATCAAAAAACAACCTCAGTCTGAGGCTCCGATACAGAGCTTCTCAATACAGAGCTTTCCTGAGGTTTTGCGTTGACAAAAGTGACCGAGAACTTTATTATAAGACTATCGGCAGCAACCAAAAACCGTGACAAAGACACCTGCCGCTGCAAAGAATATTATTTTACATTCATTTAGTGTAGGAGGAAACAAAAATGGACAACAACTTTGAACCGGATCTTTCCTTGCTGGAACGGGTGAACCCAGTATTCAACACGGCAAAGGTCACGCTGTTCCAGCTATCCGGCGCGGGAGATACAGACGCCGCGGCGATCGCCGAAAAGCTGGGACTGACTTTGGAAGGAACCCATAATACAGAGAATTCTACCGTGCTTCCCGAGCAGCTGCTTGCCGGTATCGTCAATATGGAAGCGCGCTTTAAGACCATGTCGAAGCTGGCTGAACAGTCAAACTGCTCCGTACTCGTCGATCTGCCCTGCGGTTATACTCCCCGGGCGATCCAAATGTCAAGAAAGGGACTGCGCTTTATCGGCTTGGATCTTCCGGCTACGATCTCTGAGGCAGAACCGGCGATCCTGTCTTTGATCGAACCCGAAAAGCGGGAATTCGTACAATTTTCCGCTGTTGACGCGACGAATTACGCATCGCTGAAAGCGGCGCTTAAGGACGAATCCGGAGAAGTATGCATCACAACAGAAGGGTTGTTGATGTACTTTACGGATTCCGAAGCGGGCGAGTTATGCGATAACATCCGGCGAATTCTGGAGGAACACGGCGGCGTATGGCTGACGGCCGATCCCGAGATCACACTGTTTTACATACTGACGCTGCAGTCGATCTGCGGCGACCGTTTCATGGAGATCATGATGAACGCAAAGCAGCAGATGGCGGATAAATCGGACGTCAAACTCGGCGGCAACCGACTGCTTATTAAGCCGCAGGATGCGGCGGGCAGCATGAAAACCGCGATGATGTTCCTTGCAGAGCACGGACTCAAAGCGGAGCGCATGATCCTGCACGATCATCTGCCTGAGTTGAACAGCCTCTCATCGCTCACGCCCGAACAGGCGGCGACTTTCATCGAGAATATGAAGAAATGCGCCTTCTGGAAAATCACTCTCGCCGACAGGACTAAGCAGCTTGACGCCTCGGATGCGGGGAGCAGCGGCTTTGACGTATCGGCAAATCTTGACGCGGCAACGCTGAATATGGCGTTTAACGGCAGACTGGATACGATCACAGCGCCTCATCTTCTGGCTTTCTATGAGGCGCATAAGGATCAGGTAAAATCGGTTCGTATCGACTGCAAAAAACTCGACTATATCTCGTCGGCAGGCTTGCGTGTATTGCTGATCATGCATAAGGGCTGTGTCGGCGGCGTTACGCTTTTCGGCGTCAACGACGTTGTGAGGGAAATACTGGAGCAAACGGGATTTGACGCAGCCGTCAATATCGAGGAATAGTATCATACAGGAGAAAGAATATGGAACAAAGAGTTTTCACGGGAATTCGCCCGTTATATTCATCGAGCAAAGAGAATCCCAACGGAATCAGACTCCGGATCCGCATGAGAGATCTGATCGACCCGTCCGCGTTGCGTCATGCTGTCGATACCACCATACAGCGATATCCTTATTTCTGTGTGGAACTGCAGAAAAAGAACGGACAGTATGTTTTTGTCGATAACACAAGACCCGTTGTGATCAGCAACTCTCTTCATGGAGTAGATCTGAACGCGGAAGAATCCAACTATCACATGATCGCCTTTGCCTATCAGGACAACTGGATCATTCTGGATATCTTTCACGGTCTGACAGACGGAACCGGCGCCTATGAAGTGGTCCGGACACTACTGTACTATTATTGCTCCGAGCGGTATGGGATCACGCTGAGCGAGGAGGGGATACGTCTTGTAGGAGATGAGATCACGATGGAAGAATGGGAGGATCCTGTTGAGATCGCAACGGATCTTCCGGCGCCTGTCCGAGCCGATCTTCCCAGGGCGCTCAACATCATCGAGAACGCCAAACTGCAGGATGACACGGTTAAAACCGTCTATAGTATCGCCATTGACGAATCTGAGTTTGTACGCTTCAGCATGGACAATGACGGCAGCCCGGGAACGATAACCGCCTTGCTGCTCAGCCGTGCTGTTGCAAGGCTTTTTCCGGATGTGAACGATCCGATCAGGATCACCCTGTGTGTGAATCAGCGAAAAGCGCTCCAAAAGCCCAAGGCGCATCAGAGCCTGGTCGGAGGGGCGATGCTCGAATACAAGGAAATGATGCGTGATTGGCCTTTGGACAGGCAGGCAACAGCGTATCGGGGCATGGTTTTTGCACAGACGACGGATGAGTCAGTCCTTGCCGCAGCGAATGGGCTGAAAGGGCTCACGCAGATGCTTCTGTCCAAGGAAACGGATCAGGAGCGTCTCGGCATCGCGGCGTATATCGGAAAATCGGCAGAACAGATCATGACGGCGTCGGTCAGCTATGTGGGAAAAGCCAACTATAAAGAAGCCGAAAGGTATATTCGTGACTTTAGGACATGGACGGGCGCATCAGGCAAATATCCGTTGATCGAGATCGCGGCAGTAAACGGCCGTTTCACGCTTGACTTCATTCAGCCGTTTTCCAATCCGATTATTGTCAACGCTTTTTCAAAAGAACTTGAGGATAACGGCATCACCTATGACTTGCAGGATACAGCAGTACTGGATGTACCGAATATTCAACTTCCATGGAGTAAGTGAAGAAATATCATCACTCTAGGTTCAGATAAAACCGAAACAAAAATACAATACAGGAATTGGAGGAAATCAATATGAAAATCACAAGTTTTAACCCGCTGATCGTTACCAAGGATCTGGAAGGAGTCGCCCGCCTTTTTGAGACACTGGGTTTTGAAAAGTGTCACAATCCCGCAGGAGAGTCTGCAATCGGGAACGAGTATACAAGCTATCGAATGACCGACGCGAACGGCTTTCATGTGGATGTAGCCACCAGCTCCGGGGCTTCAGAACAGGACTTTACCGGTATTCGAATGAATGTCGACGACTTCGATGAAGCATATGATTTTTTGATTGCCCGCGGTTTTATTAACGGACAGAACGGAACGGTCACAGAGACCTGCTCGGCGAAGGCATGCATGCTGTTCTCCCCCTCCGGATTCGGCATCAACCTGATCCAGCATCTTAAATAATTGAATCATATGGCAGATAAACAGTATAATCCGCATTAAGACACATATCAAAACAACACCGCCAATTTTCCGTGATATTCTTAACGGAAAATTAGGTGGCAGTGATACCCTGAAGGTTTTAAGTGCCTTCAGGGTATTTTTCTGTTTAGTTTTTGTCTAACTGGAATGTGTACTGGATGACGATGGTGTTTCCGCAGGTACGCGAGTATCTGACTTCTTTTTCGTAGACATCAATTCGCTTGATGAAAGCGCGGAGGATTTCGGGAGTGAGTTTTTCGATGTCGATATACTCTTTTGCTTTTTGAATGAACTCCTTGACGTATTTGTCTTGTAAATCAATCTCATTGATTTTTTCGTTGAGTTCGTTCAGTTTGGTGCGAATTTGAGCCTGTTCTTCCTCGTAGCCTGATGCGAGGAAATCATAGCGTTCCGGAGTGATACGTCCGACCACTCTATCCTCGTATAAGCAACGGATAATATTGTCCAGCTCGCGAAGTCGGGTGGTCAACTGAGATTTTTCTTTCTCTGCCGAAGCATAATACTTCTTTGCTTCGGCTTTGCCTTTCTCGGTTGCCATTGCGTAGAACTCATCGCTGTGGCTGCTCGCAAACGCTATCATGGATTTCAGCTGTGCGAGAACGATCGTATCAAGCACCTGTTCCTTGATATTGTGTACGGTGCATCGTGATTTCCCCTGCTGATAACCGCCGCACTGGAAGTAGTTTTTCTCAGCAGGCATCGTTTTTGAGCGGTGCAGATACATCCGTTTACCGCAGTCTCCGCAGTAAAGATAACCGGAATACTTGTCCATCTCGCCCTGTGTATCAGGGCGTTTCCTGCCTTCAAAATGTTTCTGTACAAGGTCAAAGGTCTTTCTGTCGACAATCGCTTCGTGAGTATTTTCGAATATCATAATATTCTCAGGTGAGTTGTTTATGCGCTTTTTCAACTTGTTTGACTTAGAATAAGTCTTGAAGTTGACGGTATCTCCAACATAAAACCTGTTAGACAGCATTTTCCTAAGGCTGTTTTGCGACCATTTATATGGACTGTTTAAGTCTGGTTGTCCGCTGCGGCTTCCGGTCTTTTTGAATTCATATACGCCGGGACACTCCACCTTGCGTTCGGAGAATAGATTGCATATTTTTCTGATCCCGATTCCGCTTGCGTATAAATCAAATATTTCTTTTACAATCGGCGCTGTCTCGGGGTCGGGAATCCATTCCTTTGGATTATCGGGGCTGCGCATATACCCGTAAGGAACAGTTGTACTTATCCTTTCCCCACGCTCACCTTTTGAATGAATGACAGCCCTTATCTTTTTACTTGTATCTCTGGCATAGAAATCATTGAAATAATTCTTGATGCCGGAGAAGTCACTCTCGCCATGAAGGCTGTCCACCCCATCGTTGATTGCGATAAAGCGCACGTCATACTGCGGAAACGTTATCTCCATCAACATACCTGTCTGGAGATATTCTCTGCCGAGGCGAGATTGGTCTTTTACAATAACCGTTCCGACCTTGCCCGCGTAAACATCATCCATCATCTGCTTGTAACCGGGACGGTTGAAGTTTGCGCCTGAGTAACCGTCGTCAACATAGTACTTGCAGTTGTGCAGATTATTATCATCTGCGAACTTTTTGGTAATGATTTTTTGATTGGATATACTATTTGATTCGCCCTCGCGCTCGTCCTCTTGTGAGAGTCGGCAGTAGAGGGCGGTGATCAATTGGTTTGAATTTGTATTTAACAATTTGAACCTTCCTTTCCGAATGCAGCCACTCTGAAATTCAAACCGAATAGGATACAGCAACAGGATACCCTAACTCGGCTTGAATGTCCAGAGATTTTGGCTTGTTTTTTTGACAATAAAACGTTTGACCCGCCGTTGCGGAACCTTAGTTTACATATCTCAGTTTTCCGAAGGCGGATTTGGATGCAACGTCACGTTGCTAGTTTCCGGTGATTAAATATTTGATGGTGTCACTGACGGTTGGTGCGTCAGCGGTAGGGTTTACAGAAAAAATCTCATATTTCGCGCCGTTGACCGTCATGGTAGTGGAGCTGAAAAGATTCCTTCTGTAAAAATCAGTGTTGTTATTCAGAGTAATCGTGTTGAATTCTTTGTCCATAGAGTCCTTTCCTCGCCGTAGAAAATACAGCGAATTGTTTTTATGATTTTGTTAATGTGGCAGTTGGTTTGAAAATTAAACCGATTCATATTTGACAACAATCCTTTCGTTTTATATTGTTTAGAGTGTCATGGAGAAGGCCTCGTCCTCATCTTCATCCTCACTGTCATCATAATCATCGTAGTCATAATCATCAGCACCGAAGATTTCTTGGAGGATTTCTTCTCTGGTTTTGTATTCTTCCTGCTCATAATCAGGCTCCTGGTCGAGCGTTTCATCTTGATTGTAGGCTGCCGTGTTGGTTACCACTCCGATACCCAAACCAAGCACCGTACCGAGAGCGGAGCCGTTTTCTTCAGCTTCGATACGTTTTCTGCGCTCGTCCGGGGCTTCGAAATCGTTGTCAATGATTTTGGAGACTGCTCCGGCAAGGCTGCTGATTTCGTTGCCGACATTGGAATAGCTGTCAGCTATCCTCTGTGTTTCAGCTTTGGATTGGATGCGTTCTCTGAGGTGCTGTTCATACAGATTGCGCGAATCTTCCCAGCCTGTCGGTTGTTCTGCTCCGGCAGGGAACTCTCTTTGTCGGAGTTCGAGCTCAATGTTTTCCTTGAGATATTTCTCGTCTTGGAGCTTGATGTCACGGCAGCTTTTGCCGTTAGGACAGTGGAAGGTGAGATATTTTCTCTCATTCGTCCACGTCATGTGGTAGCCGAGGATGGACATGTTGCGGATGAACTCGTCCTTGCTGCCGCTATATGACATCGCTGTGTCGATATCTTTTGCCAGCTTTTCCTTCCAACTGTTGCCCCTTAACCGTGCGCGATACTCTCTTGATGACATACTATTTTTGCCGCCTTGGTACGGTTGTAACACGCAAAATCCGTGAGCGATACAGATTTCATCGCTGAGTTTTCGCAACTGTTTGAGCGTTGACGGTGACTGTCGCAGCTTTTTTCCTGATTCAAAGCCCACGGAATTAATGACGAAATGGGAATGGATATGCTCCCTGTCGCAGTGAGTGGCAACCAAAATCTCATGACCTGACCACGCCTTTTCAGCAAATTCAAGCGCTATTTCGTGCGCTTGTTGGGGAGTGATTTTCTCTTTTGGAGAGAAGGATTGCGCGTAGTGGTAGAAGAAAAAGCCGTTGTCTTTGCCATAAATCTTCTTGGTCGCCATGAATTCTCGAAAAGAATTTGCTCCGTCGCAGTTGACTCCGCTTACTAATTTGCGCTTGGATTTGCTGTCGTAGGTTTTGTATTCCTGCATACAGTAGTTAATAACCGCTCTCATGGCAAAGCGGTTTTGCCGATGTTCGGGGATATACATGACAGTTGCCATCGTTAATCTCCTTCCGTCAAACTGAGAATCGCGTCGTAAATTTTTCGCTGACCTTCGATAACGGAATTGAAGTTGCCGAAGAAGAACCGCTTGGAATTTACTTTACGCGCGATTTGGTTGATGTTGTTGCCGATTCGTTTCAGCTCCACAAGCACTTCTGACAAGTCGGTCACGGTAATATCTGTGTTGCGTGAACACTCAATTAGATAGTCCGTCAAGGTCATCTGCGCCTGCTTTGCTTTGGCTGTAATCTCTTTCTTTTCTGCCGGTGTTAACCGAATTGATAGTGTTTGATTTCTCTTTCGTTTTTCTATAATTGTACCTCCGTGGATTATATAAAAGTGGGTTCCGGGCTTCTGCCCGTTTTTATGCGTTTGGCGGACAGCCGGACGCTCTGCTTGCCTCAGCAGAGCTGAGTAAAAACGTGAGATAAACTCACGCCGTTCTCAACTCGCGTGAATGTGTATTTTGTTTCTTGCAGTAGGTGTAGCGTATTTTTCTGCAACTTCTGCAACAGCGTGGAAGAAGTCAGCGTATAAGCCAAATCCGACACCTCTGCATCTGCAACAGAGCGCGGCGAAACTGCAACAGTGCCACAGTTGTACAACAGAAAAAGAGAAAGGCTTTTCTCAGCGCACAAGCCGTTTTCAAGGCTCTGCCACAGTTGCCACAGAAAATATCAGGTACCATTCACTATTTGTTCCGCCTTAAATTTGTCGAGCGCCATATATCGGCTGTTCTTTCCGGCGTAGCGAACGGAAACAGTATTGCTGCCCTGAGAGGTTTTTATCAATCCGTCCTCGGCAAGTGTTTTCAGCAGTGCCTTGCTTGTCAGACTGAAATTCTCGCCCTGCTCATTGCAGAGTACTTTCACATGTCGGTAAGCGATATCCTTGTTGAGATAGAGATAATGCTCGTCCTCAAACCCAACAAAGTTTCTCGGATACGGGTCTTCGCCGAGTGACAGATCCTTGTGCGTAACCGCTACCGCACCGGATTCGATCAGCGCATAGAGCTTTTTCACAAAAACAACCGAGGGCTTGTCGCTTTGGATATTCTCGCTCTGTCGCTTTGCCAATTGGTAAAGGATTTCTTTGAATTCGCTGTCAAGAATATTTGCGACGTATTCGGTGATAACCTCATGCTCCTCTAAAAACCACAGGAACATTTTCATGCCGATTCTCAACTGTGCTGCCATTTCAGGCACTCTGCCGTGACAGGAAACACCTGTCTGGATAAAATCATTTCGATAGGCGGTAAAAGATTCTTTGAGCATTTTCACAAAGCCTTTTTCGGTTTTCTCTACTTGAAGAAACTTTTTCTTGATCCATTCCGTGTAGCCAAACATCGCTCTGCGAAAAACTCCATGCTCCGCATACTGTTGAAACGAGGACAGAATATATAAGTTGACGTCACCGTCCTTCAACTCCAACAGGAAATACCGTGCGGTACCACTCTCACCGATATCAGGCGGAAACTCAGAGGTGACGATTGCGTTGCCAAGCGGTGGACGCGACTCCATCGGAGAGGAATCCTTCCGCAGTCTACCGCGTCCGGTTCTGTCGCCATAGGAACGGACAAGAGCTTGCATGGTGCCTGTCAGCTTTCTTTCATCTTCTCTGCCGCAGGGGTGAAAATCATCAATACAGGTCAGTACATCTTTCAAAGCAAAAGCGTTCTGGATAATGCTGTTCGCGGTATCCCGAAACGACATCGGCAGATTCCCGGCATTGAAGAGTCCGAAGAAGCAAAGGAACAAAGCCGCCATCGTGCTTTTTCGGGTACCTGTGCTGCCGATGATATTTAATACAAATTTCGGCATACACTGCGCCTGCTTGAGAAACTCAACCAGCGGAGTCAGGAAGGTGAACGCCAGCAGAACAAGAATAACCTCTTTCGGAGCGGGCGGTATTTTCGTCATCGAATAGACCGTTTCCAAATCCGACTTTGAATAATTCTGCTCTCCACAATAGCTTTCGAGCTTGCCTTTTAAGCTGACGTTGAATTTGCTGTCACCAGGCAGAAGATAGTACCAAGCGTTTCCGATTTTCTTCCAGCCTGTCTGCTGATAGATAAACTGTTGTTCAGCGTACTCAGCTGTCTGCTGAATGGCGTAGCGAAGGTGCTCCCGAATGCTCTTGCCGACCTCCAAGATGCATTTCGCGCCCCACTTTTCAAACAGCCAATTGAAGGAAGGGAAGTCTTTTCCCGATACCTCGATCTCGGGAAGGACTTCACCGTTTGCGTGTTTACCTGCCAATCGCAGATATTTTGTTTCCGTCGCGCCGTCATCAATCGTCAACTCACTTTTGATATACGGCGTGAAGTTGCTCAGCTTTCTGTCATAAGTGCTGTGCTTCTCGGTAACCTCCATGCAGAGGTTGCCGTCTACTACCTTGTACGGCGACGGATATTGTACAAGGCTTTCTTGTGATGTTGCGTTTGTAATTGACATAGTTGTCACAGCCTTTCTTGTAAGATTTTTTCGTGAAACACAACGCTCCCACGCTAAAAAAGTGGGAGTAGTATTCATATTCGAATACAATCATAAACATCAGCTTTTAAGGTTTTTAGGCATAAAAAATCCCTATAACTTGTTGCCTACAAGCTATAGGGATACTTCAATTATATTGTGGTATGGTTTTTTACAGAGTTATACATTTCACCGACAAATTAAAACCTTCAACAGACAAATTATCTTCCTGCTATATCAATGTCAAATTTCTTAAAAAGTCCGTAAAAACGTGTGACGACCAAAAACCGTTTCCAAAAAGTTGTGACAAAGCGCGTTCACCGCCCGGTGTTCAGCCGGACGGCGATTTTTGCGCCCACAAACCGCGACAAATCGGCTGTGTGGGCTTTGCTGGACGAGGTACCTCCACAAATTTTTTCGCGCAACACGGGGCGAAACAGGGCTCGTCAGCTTTTTCTCTCTGTTAGGGAAAATAAAACATAATCATTGTAATCAGTCAGTTGCACGCTGAATGAATAACCATCCTTACTATCAACAAAAAGCGTATTATCATTTACCTGTTCTGCGGTGTAAATGCCTTTGTTCTCGTAATAATCATGAACGTCAACAAGGCTGAATTGTTTGCTAAAATAAACCTGACCCTTAAACGGCGTTGCTATTGCCGGATAATCGCAATTTTCAAACCATATCAGCATATGAAACGGTATATAGATGTTTTCTCCAAAATCATCTGCAACTCCGACCTCCGCAAAAAGAGAATAGCTAAATTCGTTATCCGATACACCGTTATATTTCAAATAGAATTCGCCACTGTCAGTGTCTAATTGCAGATAGTCGCCAATTTGAGTAGCGGATCGTATCTCCTTTCGCGACCTCAACTCAAAGGTCATTTCGTTAAAATCCAATGGTGAAGTAAAATTGGAAAAGTGTCCTGTATCGGCATATTTATGTGCTTCCAAATCCAGTATTAACCGCTGACCGGAAATCAGGTCAATGGCATGTACATGATTTGTATTGTGTTGACCGCCGCAGGCAGTGAGAAAACTACTCAGTAGGAGCAATGCTAAACAGCTAATTGACAAGGTCGTCTTTTTCATGATTTTTAAACTCCTTGTACACCCCCAGCTCCGAAACAGTATCGCCAAAATATCCGTATTGACAAATGATTTTCGGCTCTCCGCCAATCAACTTGACAAGCCAATAGTCGGTACAATCAACTTCGCCTGTTCCGTAACTGCCCATCTGCTTTCCGTCCTCTGAAATCAGTGTGCGATGCACCTTTATGATGGTTTCTTCGCGTGACTGATCTCTCCAAAACAATTCACTGCCGGTCTCTTTACAGCTTTTAACGCTTTCGATGAAGGAGTTGACAGATTCGCTCTCAACGTTTTCATAACAGCCTATAAATGCATCCGAATCTTTCTTGTTAAGCGATTCAACATAATTCCCAATAGCCTCTCCTGCTTTCAGCTCGTATATATCAGTCCCTTCGCAGAATTGCATGGCGAAGCGGTTATTGCCGTCGGACATCACTAAAATACGATAGAGCGGTCTTGGACTTCCCAAAGAGCTTTGATGACTCTCAAAAACGCTGATACTGCCGCCTGCCGTGTTGCCGCCCTCGTATTCTATGTCGTAGCCGCAGTCCTGATAAAACGCGGCAATATCCGTAAAAATTGTCGGTGAGGACTGCAATTCAACGATATTGTAATATGGATCGTGGATATTACCGTTGAGCGAATACTGTCCGTCATTCTCGCTGAAAACAAAAGCGTTTTTCGTCAGGTGATACGGCAGACAGATTTTATCGTTGTTTCTGTTACCTGCCGCGCTTTCGTTGATAACAACGTATATGTCATCAATCGAGTTATTATTTCCGTCTATCACGTTTTTACTGAACAGTGTATACGGATAATTGGCTTTGCTCATCATCAGTATCTGTTTATCATCAATTACATTGAATGTGAAATCAGGATTGTTTTCGGCAAGAGAGTTTTTCATATCCTCAACAGATAAATTACTATGATAGGCAAGTACATTTCCGTCTGCAAAATACGCTTGATCAGCATCAACCTTGATTTCAGTGGTGCTGTTGTCAATGGTGTTTTGCAAATGCAAAGTACCGCTTTGCTTGTTCTCGGTAGTTACGCCGCAGGCGGACAACTGTATGGCAAACACAATAACAATCATAAATGCAAACAATTTTTTCATAACAAACTCCTTTTTCAAATTGACAAGATGTTGTTTATCGGCTATACTGGAATTATAGCAATTATCCGCCTAATTGTCCATTTCTTTTTATCAATAATTTTAGCACTATCTGCAATAGGTGAGTTATGACAAAGTGCCGTTTCTGGGAAAACCGTTATCTGCCAATTGAATACAGCTTAGAGAATTTGCAGAGCAAAGAGGGATATTTTTCGCTGTGTCTGATAAAGAAAGGAAACGCCGTTTTATCCATAGACGGAACGAAATGCTATCTTTCCGCACCCGCTTTGCTTTGTCTGAATCCCGACAGAAAAGCGGAAATCATCAGATCGGCAAAGCTCCAAATGAAAACGATATTTTTCGCACCTGAATTTATCAACCGCAACCTGTCTGTTGAGCGGATCACTGCCGATGATTACGAGTTGAACTGCCGCTTATTTGATTTCCCGAGCTTTGATTTGTTTTATCGATCAGATGATGCCTTCAATTGCATCATTCCGTTTGAATCGGAGGAGCTTGGCAAAGTAGAATATCTTTTTGACAGTATCATCGAACAGCTCAGGGTTCAGCCAGATAATATGTGGTCTTGCCGTGCAAGAATGGCGGTTATCCGAATCTTTGACTATGCCGCCAATCTCTACGAAGGATTGTTTGGCGTGAATCAGGAAAGCGATACGCTTGTGGATTGTATTCTCACCTTTATCGAATTCAACCTCGAAAAGCAATTTACCATCGAATGGCTCAGCCGAGAGTATTCCACCAACCGGACTACACTGATGGCAGACTTCAAGCGTGTTACGGGAAAGACAATCAATGAGTTTGTCTTGGACAAGAGGATTGATTTGAGCAAGCAGATATTGGCGTTTACCAATATTTCTATCGAGGAATTGGCATTGAAATGCGGTTTTTCCTCTCAGTCGTATTTCACAAGAGCATTTAAAAAGAAAACGGGCTTGTCGCCAATGCAATTTCGGAAACAAGCTGTGGAAAAAAGAATCTCTGAATTCCAACAATAAAATGAACCTTTTTGTCTTCTGGACGCTCTAATGAATAGAAAACCGAAAGGAGAGTCATTATGAGAACAGAAGATTTACAAAACGCTTATCCAAACCCGCCCGAGAATTTTCACAATGCTGTATTATCTTCGCTCTATAAGCTTGACGCAAAATCGCCTGTGCGGTACAAACGTCGTGTTATGAGAGTTTCCGTTGTATGCGCGATTGTTGCGGCTTTGGGCAGTTTTACCGTTGTCGCCGCCGCAACTAATTTCTTTGGCTTGTTTTCGGAGCCTGTTGGGAAATTCGGTCTCCATGTCGGCGTGACCGAGGAAGCAACCGCATCGACAAGCGATTCGCTGAAAGCTGTTAAAATGAAATTCGGGTACATGACAGAGGGCTTTGAAGCACTTCCGAATATGTCCTCACACGTGAGTAAGTTTCAGAACATTAACGCGGAAAACGGAGAGTGCTTTTCCTTTTCCGTAGTCCCCGCAAAAGATTTTGATTACACCGAAACCTACATTATTGACAGTGAGGAAACAGTTGTCAACGGTCATAAGCTCATTATCACCACCAGTCAAATGACAGAAGGCGGCGAGGTCGATTACGGAGCTACAATGTACTTTGAAGATTGGGGCTATGTAGTCTGGAGCTTTGCCTACAAAGGCGCAGAAAAGGACGAACTGCTGAAAATCATGCAGAATCTCAGTCTGGAGGAGGACACTGATTATGTTCCCGAAACCACCTCTTCCGATATGGTACGAAGCGACTTGGATTTGAAACGCCGCGAGTACGATTGGACGGTTAATACAGAATTCACCATGCACAAGCTCGGTGAAGCTTTTCAGTGGGGACATGAAGCACGTTCCGACGATTTCACCGTTAAGGTTACATCAATTGAGGAGAAAACCGGCACCAACGGCATTCCCTCTGAATATTTCAATTGGATAACCGATTACTCTCTGGTTTATTCCGATTACTTTGACGGAAACGGCAAGCTTATTACTCCCTATATCCGTCATAATTCCACCGATGCGGACGGTGTTAATTCACAGCGCAAAACATGGGACACTCAGGACGATCGTCACTTCTTTGCTGTAACAGTGGAAATAACGCAGAACACAGATTTTCCAAATGCCGATTTTGATGTAATGGGAGATTTTACGCCCGTTATCCTGATAAAAGACAAGGACGGCAGCTACCGTCACAACGGCGAGGAGGACGCTTACGGCGTTATGCAGGAAGTTCTCTATGGTAACGCAGCAACTGTCTGCTCGACCCCCGGCGATGAAAGCAACATTCTCCACATGAGTAAAGGCGAAACGCGAGCCTTAACATATGGTATCGTTATTGACGATGATGTAATGGACAACGCTTATCTGCGTTTTAACTCACAGGATGAGCAGACGATTGACGACGACGCGGAGAATATAACGCTCAATTTTCGCAACGACTGCATTAAAATAAAAGAATGAGGTGCAGTATGACGCGAGAAACCTTCAGCAACCTCATTCTTGACAGCGAATCGACGCTGTATCGCGTAGCGATGTCCATGCTCAGAAATGAAAAGGACTGCGAGGACGCCGTGCAAACGGCTGTCCTCACCGCCTTTGAAAAGCTTGGCACATTAAAGCACGAGGAATATTTCAAAACATGGCTGGTGCGGATTTTGATAAATGTCTGCAACAAGCAGCTCAAGTCCGCCGCGAAAACAATAGAACTGCACGATACCGATATTACGGCAGACAGTGCTGAAACAGCAACTGAAATCCGCATGGCGATCGAGAGCCTGCCTGTTAAAATCAGGCAGGTTGTCGTGCTCTATTATATCGAGCAATTCACCGTCAAGGAGATAAAGCAAATCCTGAAAATTCCCGAGGGCACCGTCAAAAGCCGCCTGAGCAAAGGACGGGATCTGATGAAAAACTACTTAACAGAATGAAAATTACCCCTGTTGCCGAAATGCAGCAGGGGATAATTTCATTATTTTAGTCTATTTTTTTACTTTTTCTGCACGAAATTCAACCCTCTCAAACGTGTTATAGGTGAAAGGAGGTTCTTATGTCTAAGCTCGGTACCGAAGAAGCAGAACAAATTATCAGGCAGTATTCTGACATGATATATAGAATTGCCGTTCACAATTTAGGTAATATCGCAGACGCGGAGGATATTTTGCAGGATGTGTGTATTTCTCTGCTGACGAAATGTCCCAAGCAGCGAGATTCCGAACACATAAAGGCGTGGCTGATTCGCGTTACAATCAATAAATGCAACAGCCTTCACAGGCTTGCGTGGCGCAGGCGGAGCGAATCTCTGGATGACTATACCCACTTGGAAGCTCCTGAACAATCAGAAATAATGGAGGAAATCCGGCTGCTGCCCAAGGACTACCGCAATATTATTTACCTCTATTATTATGAATCCTACACGATTGCGGAAATTGCAAAAATACTAGGCAAAAATCCCAACACCGTCAGCTCGTATTTACAGCGCGCAAGAAAGAAGCTGAAGGCGTTGCTTACGGAAGGAGAGGACTCTCATGTATCATAACCGATACACACAGGCGATCAGCAAAATAAAAGCTCCCGAGGGAGCCGTTGAAAAAATGCTGAAAACAGCAGAAAGCTTTGAAAAAAAGGAGAAAGTGATTCACATGAAAAAATGGATAAAGGGCGCGGTTGCGGCATCACTTGCTGTTGCGGTCACAGCAGGAGCTGTCATTGGATTTAACCTGTTCGGCGGTAAAGCTAACTCATTCGTTATGACGGTCAATGCGGCTGAGATTACAAAGGACAATCCCGTATCTGTCGGATTAGGAGAAGGCGGCATGAGTATTGCACCAAAAGATGACGGAATGGAGTATTATATAGACCTTCCACTTTCCGTAAAAGGCGAGAATATCAAGAGCGTTACCTATTCCGTGGAAAAGGACGCGATTGCCGTCCACTGCCGCAAGGACAATAATCCCGTTATTGACGGCGATGTTGTAAGTGAAAGCATTGACACCTTGTTTGATGTTAAGTATATCGAGGACGACCAAAAAGCGCTTGAAACGGCAACGGAGAATGACCGTCAAAGCGGCTTTGAAAAACACTCGGCAGAGGAAATATTGAATTGTTATGAAGGCAAAAAGTATTCCTCCATTACGCTTGCTTACAACAACCAGAATCCCGACGGCTGTGCAATCGGAATTGTCGGCAAGAGCACAAATGAACCTGTGTCGGATGATGAAAGCCTTGAAGCTAAGTCAAAGCAGTTGGATTCAATGATAGGAAATACTCTTTACTGCACCGTAACATTTGATGATGGAACGGTACAAAAGCAATCTATCCATATCGGCACAACTGTTACCAATTTCGGCACGGCACACGCCGAATCCTTTAATCAGCTGACAGAGGAAGAAAAAGCATTGAAGGATTATACGGATGTATTTGTAAACTACTCTATAACTGAATAAATGAACAAAACAGAATTGCTATAGATTCGTCACGGGAATCTATAGCAATTTTTGTTATCCTATTCGATTTTTATTTTCCGTTAAGAGCCTCACGCTTTGTATTGGCGGTGTTGTTTTTTGTCACTCAAAAAACTGTTTTCGCGGAGCCAAAAGGAATTTTTGACACGACAATAATAAAGTTTCATTGAAAACGCATTTATGCTGCTAATTTGCCGATCCTGTCATCAAAGATCACCTTTGCCAGCCAACGCTGGATATAGGTTGCGTCGAGGATGGTCACCTGTCCGTCGTCATCTGTGTCTGCCGCCATTTCGACGTATACCGCAGCATCAATCCCGGCAAGCTTTTGCTGTATTACCGTTGCGTCAATGACCGTCACCTTTCCGTCGCCGTCCACGTCGCCGAGGATAACGTCATCTCTCTCCTGATAATACGAATCTAACGCTGTCAGCTTATTGAAGACGTTGTAATTGTAATGATGCGTAATCAGACTGTCAAGATTACCGGCAAGAGTCATCACGTGATAAAGCGGCGCGGACGTTGAACGCGCGCTGTCGTCGAATTTGTAGGTTGCCTTAAAATCTTTACCGGCGATTGGCAAAAGCACGGATACGACCGGTGATACCGCTGCTTTGATCGTATCATATTCGTCATCGGACACGGGCTTTCCGTACGTTTCAGCGACCTGATCCATATGTTTGGTAATCAGATTCGTAACCATCTGAGCGCTTAATTTCGAGTTGGGAGCTGCCAGAGCGACGACAAGTGTGGAAATCAGTTTATTATCATCCGCTAATTCGCCGAAAACCTGTTCAAAATACTCGATGAATACGAGCCTCTGTTCCTCGCTGAGAGAAAAATAAATCTCTGCGACCTGTGACGCCGGAATCTGAAGCTTTTCATAATAGGTTTCGCGGCTGAGGTTGTTTGCCAGAAAAGACATGAAGTCGCTGATAAAATCGGCTGTCCTTACCTCCCCCAAATCCTGTGAATAGCTTTCGGATATCAGAGAAAACGCTTTAAGCGTGATCGTTTCATCGGCGTCACCGATATAATCGGGAACCCCGCATCCGTACATGGACCATAAAGCGGGATAAAGATAGGTGATCATGTCGTTCAGATCAATGATATTATGGATGTTCGCATAAGCGGTATTGTCAGCACAACCGAGCGCAGATTCAAAGGTATAGACATAGATATCATCGACAGCGGTACAAAATCCGGACAAATCTCTGTTCAGCGCGCGCCCGAACAGGTTGGCGACCGCGCCGGAACGGCTGTATCCTACGACCCAGTACTTTGCCTGCGTAATGTTATATTTTTCGAGATAGGCACGGACTCTGTTTTCAACCAGCGCTTCTGCGTCGGCAAACGCCTGTATATCTCCCTGTGCTCCGGCAATCAGATTAGCCGCCATCTCGATCTCGTATCGATCACCTCTGAGCGCTACGGCGACAACATCCTTTCCGTCGACCGATTTATGGGCGAGCACTACGCCCAGTGTATCCATCCCGGTATGATCCATATCATATGTTTCAATATTTAAAAATCCGATATTTCTCAGGATTCTGCCATAGGTTTCATCCGGCATATCGGATATACCCTGAACCGTAAACTCCAGCGCGGCAGACATAGTTCTCAGGTGAGGATCCAAGTTTGTTCCCGACTTTTTAAAATAGCTGTCTCTGTAATAATACCGGAGTTCGCCGGGATCGTAATTATCAGGGGTATCAATCGTAAAAGTACCCTTGATCAGCGAAGCCGCATCCGCTCCAAACGTAACGGGAGTAACGATAAAAGCGCTCAGTACAATAACCGCTGAAATAATCAGCGCAAGCGCCTTTTTGCACATTCTCATATTTACTCCTCCAATCTTTCCGTCATCATTATATCCGTATTATAACAGTATTTAAAGCGCTTGTCTATAAAAATCATTCAGACTGACATAGTATTCAGACCGCGTTCTTTTTCAGAAAAGGATGACGGGATGCGCTTCGGTTTTATATCAAAACAAAAGATTATAATAAGTACCGGGAAAGCGGAGCTTTTCATAGACATTTTTGAGTTTATCTGGTATGATATACAGAAAGATGCATCTTAATCTGCGTTCAATAAGAATAATGGAGCGAAACTATGAAAAATCTTTTGGCTATAATGATTTCAATACTTTTAATCTGTTCTTGTACCGCGTGTTCTTACAGTAACAGCGCTGCATCGGATGAGGTTGAGGTTGATCTTCCGTCCAAGATTGATCTGAGGAACTATGACGGAAAGAATTATGTAACTCCCGTAAAGGGGCAAAGCCACGGTGATTGTTGGTCATTTAGTCTGGCGGGCTCCGCTGAAACAGCATATCTGTTCGCTAATGATATGGGTGTTGATTCAGGAGAAACAAACCGTAATGTCAACTTTTCCGAAAAGTATATTGCATGGTATATGTATCATGGAATCACAGAGGATGATGTTGTCAAAGGAAAGGTTAAGTCATCTCAGGCAGGCGAGGGCTTTGATCCGAAAGAAGCAGAAAAGTCAAATCCGAACGCGGTTTTTGAAATCGGCGGTGAATTTGTCCATTACGCAAATCTGTTTGGCTCCGGATTCGGACCTATCGACGAAGAAACAAGTGTTAACGGCGAAAAACCTTATGTATATCAACCGACATCGGGCAGCAGTTGGGCTCTTCCGCTTAATTCAACATACCGCAGTGTTCCTCAAACAGCATTCCTGAGAAACAGCCTTGTATTGCCGAGTCCCGCTAAGATTGATTCAAATGGCAAATACTCATTTGATCCTAACAGTCTTAAAGCGATAAAATCCGAGCTTTATAAAGGTCACGGGGTTTCTCTGGCGATCAGTGTTTCACATTCGGGATTTATACAGGATAATATGGCGGTGTACTGTTGCGAAAATAAGACAGCCGATCACGCTGTTGTCGCAGTCGGATATGATGACGATTATCCCAGAGAGAATTTTGTTGAAAGAGATAAAAACGGAAATATCTTCAAGGGTGAGCTTCCTCCGGAGAACGGCGCATTTATCATAAAAAACAGCTGGGGCGTCATTGACAGTGAAAATGACGGGTATTTTTATTTGTCCTATTACGATCATAGCATTTATTCAGTAATGAGCTATGAATTTGACAACAATAAAAATGTCAAGCACGCCGACATCAACTATGATCAATATGATTTGATGATGACCGGATGGTACGGAAACTCGGATTATAAAGACGAAACAAAAACGGCAAACGTCTTTGAAGCGGAGGATCATGAAAACCTTTTCCAGATTTCATACATAACAGGCTTGCCCGATACCGAGGTAAACTACGAGATATACAAGGATGTTGACGATATACCTTCGTCCGGTACTTTACTGGAAAGCGGAGCTGTGCGTCACAACTTTGCAGGTTATCACAAAATAGATTTAAACGGAGAATATCAGCTGAAAGAGGGCGACAGATACTCTGTTGTTCTGACGATGAAACGTACAGCAGATGATAACAGCGTGGTTTATACTGAGGTTTTCCCGTACTCGACAGAATTCTCGGGAGGGCTGAGTGTGAAAGGTGTTATCAATAAGGGTGAAAGCTATTTTTACAAGGACGGGAAATGGACGGATATGTCCGAGATAAAGGATAGTCTTATCGAAAGAGCGCACCGGCAGCTCGTTGATAAGCTCGGATCAAAGAAAACATTCACTCCTATATCCCTTGACAGCAAGGATACCTTCACGGTTGATAACTACCCTATCAAGGCGATTTTGGCAACAGCGTCTTACAGCTGACGAGATAAAATGGATTATCAGCAAGGAGGCGAAGTCATGCATGACATCTGGAACCCGTGGCACGGCTGCCACAAGATCAGCGAGGGCTGCCGAAACTGCTATATGTTTCGCAGGGACGCGATGTATGAAAAGGACAGCAACATCGTCACTAAGACGGCGAGCTTCGATCTGCCGGTCAAACGCAAGCGCGGCGGCAGCTATGCGATGCAGGAGAGGGGAACCGTCTATGCGTGTATGACGTCCGATTTCTTTATTGAGGAAGCCGACGGGTGGCGCGAAGAGGCGTGGCGCTTTATCCGTCAGAGGCGTGATCTGCACTTTTGCATCATCACAAAGAGGATAGAACGTTTTGAGGTCTCTCTGCCGGATGATTGGGGCGCGGGATACGAGAATGTGACGATCTGCGCGACCTGTGAGAATCAGAAGCGGGCGGATGAACGCATCCCGATTCTGCTTCGTTTACCGATACGCCACAGAGAGATCATCCACGAGCCGATGCTTGAACAAATCGAGATCGAGCCATACCTTAAGAGCGGACAGATCGAATGCGTCGTCTGCGGGGGCGAATCGGGCGAGAACGCCCGTCCGTGTTATTATAACTGGATCCTGCATACAAGAGAGCAGTGTATCAGGACAAACACGCCGTTTTATTTCAAGCAGACCGGCGCGCGGTTCGTCAAGGACGGAAAACTATATCTTGTCAGGCGAAAAGACCAGATCCCGCAGGCGCGTAAGGCGAACATCAATACGCGCGTGAGATGATCAAAAATAATGTTACAAATAACGGAATGAGATGAAGATGTTGAAAGTCAAAAAGAGAACGCTGTTATGGATCGCCGGTATCGTGTGGCTCATCGCCGGGGTGAATGTCGCGAGATTAGGGATCATTTCCTATCTCGAGATCGAACAGCAATGGTACCTCTATGTATTATCCGTCGTCATTTTCATACTGTTCGGAATGATGTTTTTCAGAATGAGCCAAAAACACACGAAACGAATTATGGGCTATGAAGAGGAGCGTCAGCCGTTCTGGCGGTTCTTCGATCTGAAAGCCTACATCATCATGGCGGTGATGATGGGCGGAGGAATCGGTCTGCGCGCCGCGGGAGTGTTCCCGAGTTGGTTCGTCGCGTTCTTCTATTCGGGACTCGGATGCGCGCTGGCGCTGGCAGGCGTCTTATTTATCCGAAACTATATAGCGTCACGAAGAGAAAAGTGAAAGGGCTCTGTATGATGATGAAAAACTCTGCTTTGAAAAAACATCTGAACTCAAATCAACTCAAGCTGATCGCGATCATCGCAATGACGATCGACCATCTGACATGGGCGTTCTTCCCCGGCTATCAAAAAGTCTGGTGGGTGTTTGCCCTGCATATCATCGGCAGACTGACAGCGCCTATTATGTGGTTCTTTATCGCGGAAGGGTGTTTTTATACGCACAATAAACGTAAATACCTGATAAGGCTGTTCGGCTTTGCGATCATCTCACACTTTGCTTATGACTTTGCGTTCGGAATTCCTTTCTTTGATCTGTCCGCCGGCATACTAAACCGCACAAGCGTTATGTGGTCGCTGTTTCTTGCCGCGGTCGTGATCTTCACAACGCAGATGGAAAAGATCCCCACGGTATGGAAGTATGTGATCATCTTCGGCGCGTGTATCGTCGCGCTGCCGTCCGACTGGTCGTCCATCGCCGTTATGGCGCCGTTCTTTATCTATCAGCACAGGGGAAACTTCAAGCGGCAGGCGATCGACATCGTATTCTGGACGGCGATTTATGCCGTGGTCTACTTTTTCGCGATGGATAAGGTTTACGGTATTCTCCAGATGTTCACTTTTATTTCGATCCCGTTTTTGTTCCAATACAACGGCGAACGGGGTAAGTGGAAGGGTATGAAGTGGCTGTTCTATCTCTATTATCCCGCACACTTGGTGATCATCGGCGTCATCCGTATTTTGCTGCACGGGGATATAGCGCTCATCGCATAATTATGTCAGAAGAAAACGAAACAAAAGGAGATCACACAATGAACCAAAAAACGGAGTTCAAAAGGGTATCACAATCCGCCACGGAGAACGCAAAGATCGTGCAATCGAAGGACATCAACGGTCAGAACAGACTGTTCGGAGGCAGGCTGATGGAATGGATCGATGAGACCGCGGCGCTGGCGGCGATGCGGCACTGCGGCGGTCTGGTGACGACCTGCGCAGTCGATCAGCTGGTGTTCGAGCACGGCGCTGCGCTGAATCAGGTCGTTGTGCTGAAGAGCAGGGTCACCTATGTCGGCAACACATCGATCGAAGTGAGAGTCGATACCTTCGTAGAGGATCTTGAAACCGGCGACCGTTTTTCGATCAATCACGCTTATCTGGTTTTTGTCCATGTCGATGACAGCGGAAAACCGATCCCGATCCGGTACGGTATCAAGATCGAGTCCGACAGCGAACAGACGGAATGGGATAATGCGGTGATCAGATCTGCGCTTCGGAAAGAACGCAAAGTGTACAATATTTGATTGAGAAATCGTGATTCTCAGCAAACTGCTGTGTATAACAAAAGCCGTCGGGTTTATTCACTCGACGGCTGTTTTGTAAAAAATATAATAATTTAAGAGTTTTGATAAGATCACATCATATCGTTTCTGAGATCAGAAATCGATCGGCAGGGCGTTCTTGATCGCGGGAAGGAGCTTCCCTCTGATCAGACGGTTCACACGACCGGCAATCGCTTCTTCATCCAGTACACTGTAGTGGAATGAGTGATATGTCATCATAAACAGCGCCAGCGGCATCAGCATACCCGTGATCCTTTGGATCTCCGTCGGATTGCCTGTCATAAAGTAAGTGCCGCACATCACGCCCCACATATTCTGCGCCAGAGCGGGATCAAATCCCAAAAGCGACAGAACACGATCCTCGGTTGTCGCTTTGGGCATCACAAGATATGACAGCATCAGCCCGGCAATATCAAAAGCGGGATGACCGATTCCCGCGTCGCCGATATCGATCAGCAGCACCTCGCCGTCTTTGACCATCACGTTCTTGGCGTTATAGTCTCCGTGCAGGAAGGTATCCCTGTCGGGAATACTGTCGATATAATCGATGATCGTCTGCGCTTCTTCCTCTTCCATATATTGCGCAATGCTCTTAACCCATTCGATCATGGATTTCTTTTTGTTCGGGAAGACGCTGCTGTCCGCTTTGATGGTGTGCAGCTTTTTCAGCGTAACAGCGCTGAGCTGTCCGAGCATCTTAAGGCTGGCGGGAGCGGTCGTGATCAGCTGCGCGACCGTGCTGGCGTCAATCATTTCATAGACCACGCCGTACTTGTCGCCGACTTTGACCGTATCGAAGGAGATCGCGGTCGGAACGCCGAGGAGGAACGCCTTTCTGGATAATTCGCGTTCTCTCTCAATAAACTCGAGCGACGCGGCGTGATACACTTTGACGATGGTTTCGGGATCGATACGGTAGACGGAGCCATAGCCTCCCGCGCCGATCATCTCACAGCCGTCTACAGAAATTTCTCTCAGCGCTTTTTTGACGGTCATAATACTGGTAAAGCCGGTAACATCAAAAATCTCATAGACGTCGCTGTTGACATTAACAACCGTCACATCACCGACAGACTTCGTCAGCTTGAGCAGCACGCGCAGCCCTGCCGATGAGATATACTCCAGCTCTTTTGCGTCGATTTCTTTCGGCTGTGCCGCCATGATTTCCTTTTCAAATTCCGCCGCGTTAGCGGAATCGATTTTTCCTTTGATTTGATACATAATTACCTCCGAAACGGTTGATAAAGTCAGATGATTCTATCCGGCGATGAGTATTATCAAATATGTCTGTTTCGCGTTTGCCGAAAAGTCAACTGTAGTGTATTATACACGAGTCGGCTGTGTATTTCAAGCGTTCTGAAAACTGTTTTTTTCGAATAACTTGAATTATTATTGATAATTATTTATGAATTTATTGATACCTGTGTCAATATATGTTATAATAAACGAAATAGATTATGAAACTATTTAAAGGAGAATGAAAAGATGCTGAACATTGTTAAAACGAAGGAAAATAATACTCTTACGGTTGCTCTGGAGGGTCGCGTAGATACGATGACGGCTCCTCAGCTGGAACAGGAGCTGAAGGATTCTTTGGACGGCGTAAAGGAGCTGATCTTTGACCTCAAAGATCTGGACTATATTTCTTCCGCCGGTCTGCGCGTACTGCTTTCCTCTCAAAAAGTGATGAATCAACAGGGAGAGATGAAGCTCTGTCATGTGAACGAGACTGTTATGGAAATTCTTGAAGTTACCGGCTTTACCGATATCCTGACCATCGAATAACAGGGAGAAAAAATATGATATTTCAGATATCAACCATCAATTTGATCAACAGTCTGTTTATTGCGATGGGTATCGGCGTCTGCGGTCTTTGCTTTATGCAGATCACTTCCTCCGTCCATCTGCGTAAAGAAGTCCGGCGTTATTTTCAAATATTCTTCCTGCTGATCCTTCTTTACATTTCCACCCATCTTGCGCGTGAACTGATGAACGGACAGCCCGGGGGCGGCGTGCGGATCGCACTGTATTCCGTCACTTTTGTGGAAATTTTGGCAGCAGGATTTATGGCGTTCATGATGTCTCTGCTGGTGCTGTCTGTATCGAGGCCGGAGAAAGCCTTAGGGCGTAAGCTGATGTTTGTCCTGCTGGCGCTGGTTATTGTCCATACGATTCTGATGATCGTCGGCGCGTTCACGGATTTGATCTATTATTTTGACGACGCTAACGTGTATCACCGAGGAGCGGGATATCTGCTTTCCAATCTCTGTCCGGTGATCATGCTGATCATTGATATGGTTATACTGGTGCGATACCGTCAGAACATCGACCGTCGTGTCAGAGTGGCGTTCTGGATCTATATGATCGCTCCTGTTATCGCCATTCTGATCCAGAGCGTTTCTTACGGCATCCAGTTCATCATCTTCGCTACGGTAGGCGCCGCGGTCTATATGTTCTCCGTTATCGTTCGGAATCTGAACGAAAGATTCGCGAAGCAGATGCTGGAAAGCTCCCGTCTGGAAACAGAACTGTCGATGGCGTCGAGTATTCAGGCGGATATGCTGCCGAGCATTTACCCCGCTTTTCCGGAACGTTGTGAATTTGATATTTACGCTTCTATGGATCCCGCGAAAGAGGTCGGCGGCGACTTCTATGATTTCTTCTTGGTGGACGACGATCACCTCTGTTTAGTCATGGCAGACGTATCCGGCAAGGGTGTGCCTGCGGCGCTGTTTATGATGGCGTCCAAGATCATCCTCGCGAACAACGCCATGCTGGGGAAATCTCCGGCGCAGATCCTGACGGACGCTAACGCCGCGATCTGTTCTAATAACCGTGAGGAGATGTTCGTCACGGTATGGCTGGGGATTCTGGAGCTTTCCACCGGAAAGCTCACCGCGGCTAACGCGGGTCACGAATATCCAGTATTGTATCAGCCGAACGGAAAGTTCGAACTGGTAAAAGACAAGCACGGCTTTGTCATCGGCGGTATGGAAGGCTTACGATATAAAGAATATGAGCTTCAGATGCAGCCCGGTTCCAAGCTGTTCCTCTATACCGACGGCGTTCCCGAGGCGACCAACGCACAAGAAGAGCTGTTCGGCCCCGATCGGATGCTGCAAGCGCTGAACGAGAACACCGACGCTAAACCGGAGAATATCTTGAAGCAGGTCCGCAGCTCTGTCGATCACTTCGTGAAAGACGCGGAACAGTTTGATGATCTGACGATGCTTTGTGTGGAATATAAAGGAGCGTCAAAAAATGGAGAGTAAACAAAAAGTCTTAAAAATCGCCGCTGAAGTCGACAAGCTCTCTGACGTACTCCTCTTTGTCGATACCGTGCTGGAAGAGATCGGCTGTCCTTTGAAGGCGCAGATGCAGATCGACGTCGCTTTAGAGGAGCTGTTCGTCAACATCGCGCACTATGCTTATCAAAAGGGCACGGGTGAAGCGGAGATCCGATTAAACGCCACATCCGACACGGTGGAAATCACCCTGATCGACAGCGGCATCCCCTATAATCCGCTCGAAAAGCCCGATCCCGACGTAACACTGTCCGCAAAAGACAGAGCGATCGGAGGCTTGGGGATCTTTATGTCAAAAAAGCTGATGGATCATATATCCTATGAACACACCGACGGCAAGAATATCCTGACGATCAAAAAGCATTTGAAATAAAGAATTTTCGCTCCCTGTCCGAATCATATCAAAATATCCAACCCGGATCATCCATAAAAAGGCAAGGTGATAGCATGCCTGATATCGTTGTACACGCCTCTTTCGGAACAGAGGTTTTAGAGAGAACGGGACTGGATGTTGATCGAAACATTTACAATTTCGGTTTGCTGGGTCCCGACCCGTATTTGTTCTACCGATTTTATCTGCCTCCTTTTCGTCATCGCACAAACCGTTATTCTTCTGTGATGCACCGAGAACGCACGGGAGATTATCTTATGGCGCTGGCGCGCCGCGCAAAGGGAAACCGTGATGTGTTCTCCTATCTGGCGGGATTTTTGTGCCATTACGCGCTGGACGCGAACACCCACCCGTACATCATCCGCAAAGCGAGAAACAGCGCCGCGATGCATATGGCGATCGAACACAAGCTGGATAATATGAACGGAGGGAGTATCAAAGTTCCCCCGTTTCTGCCCGAGTCGATGAAAGACGCTGTCGGCGGCGCGATCAAAGAAGTCTACGGCTGGGATGACGCTTGGAAAAAGCTCAGACAGGGTCATCGGGATATGACGCCGTTTTTCAAGCTTGTCGAGGATAAAAACGGCAGACTGGATTTTGTCGCGCGCAAGACGCATTCCAAGCTCGCGCTGGTATCCTACCGCAGCAAGGCGATCGACAATATGGATCTGCGCGGATTTGATCGGCTGTATCGCCGCGCACTGGACGACGCGGTCAGATACATTGAAGCGACTAAAGCGTTTATCAACGGTGAAACAGACGAAGCGCAGCTGAGAGCCGTCATCGGCAGCCGCTCTTATATTGACGGATAAATAAACAACCTCTCACACCGATCATTCGGCGCGAGAGGTTTTTGTTATGTGATTATCGTTGTTATGATTCGTTCAGCATCCGGTAGAGCGCGTCGGTAAAGTCATGGTAATGCTTCGGGTAGTTGTTGGAACCGTCCGCAAAGATTTTTCGGCCGCCGTTGACCGTCGCGGTAAAGTGAAACATCGTGCCGTCGAGAACATGCGGAGGATTCTTTCCGGAGAAGCCGTCCCATCTGAGAACGCCGCATTGGTTTAGAATATCGATCACATCACCGGCGGGTACCGCCGCACGCTTTTGAAGATTGTAGTGATCCTCCTGATTCTCATAGCTCAGCCAATACTGCGAAAGCTCCGCCTCGTCGCCGCGGCAAAGGATCTCATAAACCTCCGTGATCCGCATCCCGCTGATTCTGAGTCTGATCTCGCTGAATGAGGTGATTTGCTCATGTCGGAACATCTTGTTCACTCCTTTGTCTTTGTTGTTCTTCAAAACCAGTATAGAGGATGCTTCGCATAAAATCAAGTAAAAGCGTTCTGTCTTTTCACGATATTTTCGTTCCGTATTGACACCGCCTGCGGCAGAGGATATATTAGAAGTAGAAAACCCCGCACAAAAAGAGGTGAGAGAATTGAAACAGGAACTGATGCTGCGGCAGCTGGACGCGCCCGTTACCGTTAAAAACTTTGTACGCAACGACCCTTTGTGCAACTATGAATTCTATATGGTAGAACTGCTGAATCGCTCCGCAGAAATGCGCAGGCTTCACCCGCAGGAGTTTCTCTGGCATCAAAGTCAGGCTCACGCGGAGTGCGACGCTTACTCCGGCGACTACGGTATCGACTTCAAGCTGATCGCGAGCCAATCGAGTATGAAAGCAACAAGTCTTCTCTCTCCCCGCTATCAGATCGATGAAAACGGATTTATCATAGGGTATGAAGGCAAGCGAGACAAGCTGAACGTCGAAAATGAGATCACCGTCACCAGAATGCACGCGGCGCTGCGGCAGTTGACGCTTGACGATCTGGAACGTATCCGCAGCGGCGAGGGCTTACAAACCTATGAAAAGGACGTCAGAATCTTTCTCGAAAAGCTCGAGACCAAAAAGCATCTGCTGTTATTCTATCCCTACGAATATCGCTTCTCACAAGATCGGCAGCCCGCTGACGGTGTATCTATCCTGACAGCGGCGTTGCAAAAGAGCTTTGTCAGCGCATTTTGTTATCGCAGCAAACATCTGCCGATGTTTGAGACGTATCTCACCACGATGTATTATGATGATTTTGTCCTGTTCAGGATCACTCAAAACCAACTGCGCCTGATGGATGCGGTGCCGGGTCGGCTTTGCCCTACCTATGACCATCTGCGGCAGTATGACTGGATCGGAAGATAACGCTGTAATGAAAAGACAAGAGGAACAAATGAAACTGATATTTGCCTCGGACAGCTTCAAGGGAAGTCTTTCCGGTGAAAAAACCGCCGAGCTGCTGACCAAAGCCGCACATGAAGTGTTCGGCGAATGTGAGTGTGTCAGCGTGCCGACGGCGGACGGCGGCGAAGGTACGGTCGACGCAGTGATCGCCGCGTTAAACGGCAAGAAGGTCAGCGCGGCTGTCCATGATCCGCTGATGAACAGCATACAGGCAGCCTACGGTGTTTCCGGCAGGAAAGCCATCATCGAAACGGCGGCGGCTTCGGGTCTGACGCTGGTGCCGGATTCTTTACGAAATCCGCTGAACACTACCACCTTCGGTACCGGCGAGCTGATCCTCGACGCGCTGAGCCGCGGCTTAAGGGAGCTGTATCTTGCGATCGGCGGATCGGCGACCAACGACGGCGGTATGGGGTGTATGCGCGCGCTTGGAGCGCGGTTTTTGGATAAAAACGGCAGCGAACTGACAGGCTGCGGAAAGGACTTATTAAGCGTCGCAGCAATTGACCTCAGCGGTTTGGACGAGAAGCTGTCGGATACAAGGATCACCGTGCTGTGCGATGTGAGAAATCCCCTGTGCGGCAAGAACGGCGCTACTTATACCTTTGCCGCACAAAAAGGAGCAACCCCCGACATGCAGGAGCTGCTTGAAAGCGGTATGAAAAACTACCGCGATGTGATAAAAAAACAGTTTGGCGTCAACTGCGACAGGATCGAAGGCGCGGGCGCGGCGGGAGGTCTCGGCGCGGCGCTGAAGGTGTTTCTGCACGCCGATTTGCGATCAGGTATTGAAACCGTTTTAGATATGATCGGATTTGATGAGCTGCTTCCCGGCGCTGATCTGGTCGTCACCGGCGAAGGCAGAGCCGACAGCCAGTCCTGCTGCGGAAAAGTGATGCAGGGCGTCGGTCTGCGCGCCAAAGCAAAAGGGATCCCCGTGATCGGACTCTGCGGTTCTCTCGGCGAAGGCGCGGAAGAATTGCTTTGTTACGGTATTACAGAATTGATCCCCGTAGCAGATAGCTCTACCCCTCTCGCATATGCGATGGCAAACGCCGAATCCCTCTATTACCAAGCGGCTCTCAATTTGTTCCGCCGGATAATACTAATCTCAATTAAAAAGTAGGCTTAGGATGGCGAGAGTCGCAGGCAGGCTGACACCTGTCAAGACAGACAACGCAGTATTGCGGAAATCAGACTGTTAAGATTGTCTGCCTTTTATTTGAGATTAGTATAAAAACAAAAAGAAACGAAAACCGATAGCAGATACGTTTTTGTATCCGTTATCGGTTTGTTTTTTATCCTGTTTTCTTCGCTGACAGCACCGCGGTAGTTCTGGCGCCTAAGGTAATGCCGTCATCCTTTAACGGCTTTTCTTCACCGGGCTCCGAAGAGAATCCGTCGGTCTGAAACGCCAAGTGCCACCGATAGCCGCTTGGGATCACGGGAAGGGTGAATCGGTGCTCCTCCCAGTGCGCGTTCACCGCTACGTAGATGAAAGCGTCTTCCGGCGTGTTGTAGCGGATATGATCCTCCGCCCAAAGGCTTGCAAAGCACAACCCCGGACCCTGCATATCCAGATCCCACGGTTTGGTGCCGTGAAAAGACAGCTCCGGATATCCGGTAGCATTGTAGCCGGTATCGTGATGCAGCGCCATCAGCACCGGATGCGCCCGCCGAAAAGCGATCAGCCGGCGGACATAGTCAAACAGCTCGCGGTTTTGATCGAGCAGCGACCAGTCCAGCCATGAGATCTCATTATCCTGACAGTAGGCGTTGTTGTTGCCGAACTGGGTGTTTCCGAATTCATCTCCGGACAGCAACATGGGGATCCCGCGGCTGGTCAGCAGGACTGTCAGCATATTCTTCATCTGACGCAGACGTAAAGCAAGGATTTCCGGATCATCCGTATCCCCTTCCGCGCCGCAGTTCCAAGAATGGTTGTCGTTGCAGCCGTCGCGGTTGTCTTCGCCGTTTCTCTCGTTATGCTTTTCGTTATAGGACACCAGATCCCGCAGGGTAAATCCGTCGTGACAGGTGATAAAGTTCACGCAGGCGGCAACGGTTCTTCCCTTATACATATCCGCGGAACCGCCGACCCGCACATACATCTCCGGCGCGCATTCTTCGGCTCCCTTCATAAAGCGGCGGACGCAATCCCGATATCTGCCGTTCCATTCCGCCCAGCGGCCGTACGCCGGGAAAGTGCCCACCTGATAGAGCCCGCCGGCGTCCCACGCTTCGGCGATCAGCACACAGCTGCCCAGTACCGCGTCGTGAGCAATACTATCCAGCAGCGGCGGATCCATCATCGGAGTACCGTTTTTATCCCTCGACAGGATCGACGCCAGATCGAACCGGAATCCGTCAACGTGATAGGCGGACACCCAATACCGCAGACAGTCCAGCACCACATTCCTTACAATAGCGTTGTTGCAGTTCATGGTGTTGCCGCATCCGCTGAAATTATAGTAATATCCGTCCGGCGTCAGAAGATAGTACGTTCTGTTATCGATACCGCGGAAAGAGATCGTGGGGCCTTGTTCGTTTCCCTCCGCCGTGTGATTAAAGACGACGTCCAAAATCACCTGAATACCGTTTTGATGCAGTACCCGGATCATATTCTTTAATTCGTCCGCCTGCATACCGAAAGGCGCGGTAGCGGCGTATCCCGCTTTGGGAGAAAAGAAGTTGACAGTAGAGTATCCCCAGTAGTTGACCAGATCTCCCTTGCTGTTTTCAAACTCATCAAATTCAAAGATCGGCATCAGCTCAATACAGTTGACGCCCAGCTCCTTCAGATAAGGGATCTTTTCCACAAGCCCCGCGAAGGTTCCTTTATGCTTGACGCCGCTGGACGGGTGCGCGGTAAAAGAGCGAATATGCATTTCATAGATCACAAGCTCGTTTTGAGGCAGCTCCAGCGGTTTGTCGCCGTTCCAGTCATAATCCTCCAAAATGACCTGACCGCGATGAGGAAAAGCGTTATCCTCAGGCTTTTGCCGCCAGACAAGGCGGCCGGAAACTGCATGCGCGTACGGATCCAGCAGCACCTGATTCTTGTCAAAACGAAAGCCCTTTTGAGGATCCCACGGACCGTCAAATCGAAATCCGTATTCCAGTGTTTCGATATCCAGATCAAAAACAATCATAGAATAGACGTTTCCGACCCTGAATTCATCCGGGAAAGGAATTTCCGCAAAAGGCTCTGCCTCTCCTTGATGATACAGCACCAGCGTACAGCTTGTCGCGTCACGTGAAAACGCGCTGAAATGAATACCGTTTTCTATCACGCTCGCGCCGAACGGAAACACGTGTCCCGCTCTGTAATGAATCCCATGCAACTCATGGGTGGGTTCCATATCGATTCTCTTCATAACATTCTCCTTGATAATCGATCATCAAAAAATGCTTTTTTCGCGCTATATGATCTCAAACGGGATATCCGCGTCGGCGGCGTAAAGCTGCGCGTAAGAATCCTCCTCGCCGCGGATGACAAAGCCGTCTATCCTGATCGGCGTTTCATCGGGATCATCGCCGCAAAAGCCCAGCGCATATTCTTCAATATACTCAACACTCTTGGGAACGGTAATGCTTTTCAGTTCGATACAGCCGTAAAACTGCCACTCTGTGATTTGACGGATCCCCTTGGGGATACAAATACTTTTCAGCGAATCGCACCGAACAAACGCAAAGGATCCGATCTGTGTGACGCTGTCGGGAAGCTCTATGGCTTTCAAATTTTTACAGCCCGAAAACGCATAAGAGCCGATCTCGGTGATCCTGTCGTGGAGCGTGACGCTCTCAAGGCTTTCACACCCTTCCAAAAAGCTGTCTCCCAATTTGGTGATCCCTTTCGGGACCGTAAAACTTTTGAGGCTTTTGCATCTGATCATCGCATATGTCCCGATAGCATTCACACTGTCCGGCAGCGGCAGCGCTTTGAGCTTTTCGCAGCCTGAAAACGCCTGCACGCCGATTGCGGTCAGGTTCTTACTCAGCGTGATATCCCGCAGACTGCTGCAATCACATAACGTATAATCTTCGATCACGGTCACCTTGTCCGGTACTTTGATTTGTTCCAGCTTTTTACAGCCTTTAAAGGCTTTCGCGCCGATATGATTCACACTGTCCGGAAGTATCGCTTCTTTCAAAGCTATGCAAACCATAAAAGCGCCTTCTCCGATGTCCGTGACTCCGTCGGGAACAGCGATCCGCGTCAAAGAGGTACATTCAAAAAAGCAGTTTATGCCGATTCTGTCAATACCCGCGGGAAGCCCGATTGTTTTCAGCTTGAAACAAGCGGAAAACGCATAGTTCCCGATCTCCTCCAAGCCGTCCGGAAGCGTGATATCGCATAGCTTGAAGCAGTAGGAAAAAGCGCCGTTGCCGATCCTTTTCAGCGTCGAAGGGAGACGGACGCTTTCAAGCTCTGAACAATCGTGAAACGCATCCTCGCCGATTTCCGTCACACCCTCCGGAATCATCGCTTCTTTGATTTTTTCGTGTGCGAACGCTCTCTCTCCGATCACGGTCACTCCCTGCGGGATCAAAGCGGCCTCGTCGGCGTCATTGCAGCTTATTAATACGCTGTTTTTGATATCAAAATTCATCTGTTTTCCGTCCTTTACGGATCCTATATGTTTTATTTATAACATATTGATTCGGGTTATTCAATAGATTTCGCGATGATCTTGTTCTTGTCAAAACATATTCTTCTGTGATATACTCTGGATAGATTATGAAAAAGGATGTGAGCATATGGCGCGCGCCTACAGTACATCAGAAGCAAAGCGATTCAGAAGGATCTATCAGGAGCTTTACGCAAAGTTCAGACAGCTCGACAGCCTCGCCGATCGCTGTCGGGAAGAAGTGAAAACAGCGACCGCGAAGATCGCGGGCGAGGAGTCGATGGAACTTCTCAAAGCGATCCCCGTCGACGAGCTCAACCGTGAGAAAAAAGGCATCCGCGTCAAGACCCTGCACGACGCAGGCTATCACACGATCGGCGATATCGTCAAGGCAAATCCCTATCAGCTCTCTGCGATCAACGGCATCAGTCCCGAGGGCGCGAACGAGATCAAAAAAGCCGCTTCTGCGATCGCCGAGACCGCGCAGAAGGGGGCAAAAGTCAGTCTCAGTGCGGACCACAAAACGCCTTCCTCTACCGCGTTGGTAACAGCGCTGTTTAAATATAAACGAATTCTGCCGATCATCCGATCTGCGGATGAATTCCGTCAGTTCTATGACAAAGAGCTGAACGACGCGCTCTCCGCCGCCAAGCCCGCGATGGGCGGTCTGCGCTGGATGTTCTCCTCAGCTGCCAAAAAAGCTGACGCACAAGAAGCCTGCGCGACCTTATCTCAGATTCTGTCCGATGACAACATCGCTCCTCTGAAAACTTCGCTCGACGCGTTGAAAAGACTGGGCTTTCCTACCTCCAAAGACGTCTGGGAGGATTTTTCCCGCGACAGTATCGCCTATGTCAATCTGCTCGAAGAGATCGAGCCCGACAGAGTCGGCTCCGGCAGCGGCGTTTACGGTTTGCCGGAGGATCTGGCGCAGGCGGTCGCACAGGTCGAGCTTCACTTGGACGGCTTGCGCTGTACTCTCAGACGCTATCAGGAGTGGGGCGTCAAGTACGCCGTCTCTCAAAGACGTATCCTCTTAGGCGATGAAATGGGTCTGGGCAAGACGGTGCAGGCGATCGCCGTGATGGTACATCTGAGAAACGAAGGAGCGACCCATTTTGCGGTGGTCTGTCCCGCCTCGGTGCTGACCAACTGGTGCAGAGAGATCGCAAAACACTCTGATCTCAGCGTGATCAAAGTCCACGGTAATAACAAAGAAGCCGCGTTTCAGCAATGGCTTTCCACCGGCGGCGTGGCGGTGACTACTTATGAGACGACCGCGATCTTTGACTTTGAGAAAGGTTTTCGCTTCTCTATGCTGACGGTAGACGAAGCGCATTATATCAAGAACCCCTCCGCACAGCGTACCGTGAACGTCAAGAAACTATGCGAACGCGCCGAACGCCTGCTGTTTATGACCGGTACTGCACTCGAGAATCGTGTATCGGAGATGGCGACGCTGATCAACATCCTCAACCCCGTTGTGGCTAAGGATATCCAACCTCTGCTGTCTCTCTCCTCCGCCGCACAGTTCAGAGAAGCGGTCGCGCCGGTCTATTACCGCCGTAAACGCGAGGACGTTCTGACCGAACTGCCGGAGCTGATCGAAAGCTACGAATGGTGCGATCTGCTCCCGAAAGAAAAAAGGATCTATCGCGACGCGATCGCAGAACAGAACTTTATGGCGGCGCGCAGGGTATCGTGGAACGTAGACGATCTGTCCGATTCCTCCAAGGCGCAAAGACTGCTGGAGATCGTAGAAGACGCTAAAGAACAGGATCGCAAGGTGCTGATCTTCTCCTTCTTCCTCGATACGATCGCGAAGATCTCCGCGCTGTTGGGAGAAAGCTGCTTAGAGCCCATCACCGGCTCGGTCTCCCCCGCCCGCCGGCAGGAGATCATCGACGAATTTGACAAGGCTGAGGCGGGGTCTGCGCTGACGGCACAGATTCAGTCGGGCGGCACCGGGCTGAATATCCAAAGCGCCTCGGTGGTGATCATGTGTGAGCCTCAGCTCAAGCCCTCTATCGAGAATCAGGCGATCTCCCGCGCCTACCGTATGGGACAGACGCGCTCGGTGCTGGTCTATCGTCTTTTGTGCGACGATACCATCGACGAACGCATCATTAACATTCTTGCCGAAAAACAAAACGAATTCGACGCCTTTGCCGACGAATCCAACGCCGCTGATGAAACCTTAGAGCTGGATAAAACGACGATCTCCGATATTATGCAGGCAGAACAACAAGCTCAAACAGCTGAAGCTGTTGAACCGCAATAAAATTTCACAGATAATAATACCGCACACTGCTTTGTGTGCGGTATTTTCATATTCGATTGACCGGCTTGCCGATCGCTTCATTGGAAGGGAGATTCGCGAGCCATTTTTGGATAAAGGTCGCGTCGAGAACGGTGACGACATTGTCCTCATCGGTATCTGCCGCTGCTTCAATGAATACACGGTTCGGCAGATTGGCGAGCTTCTTCTGTACTGCCGTCGCGTCGATGACCGTGACCTTGGTATCCCCGTCGACGTCGCCGAGAAGAATCTGAGCTTCGGTCGGCTCTGTGGATTCTTCACAGAGGTCGCATAACCCGTTATGGTTTTCGTCGATATGTCCGAGTGATGCGAGCTTTCTCTGATACTCGTTGCCGCACTTTCCGCATCTGAGGGTAAAGCTGCCGTCTGTCTCACATCCCGCCTCTTGCCGGGCAGCTTCTTCATACCGATGCTCACACCCGATATGCGTAGGAGTTGCCATCCCTATGGGCAGCTCCTGCGAGAATATCTGCCACGCCAGCTCGGGATAGTCGATGAACACGTTGCGGTTACCCTGCACCTTCTGTGTCAGATCATTTCTCTCCATCTCCCAAGTATCAACCGGATCGTTCGCGCACCATTGCAGGAGAACAGTAAGATCTTCCACTGCCTTTTTGCCGCTGTTTTTATCATCGTCGACGTCAAACGCGGGGAGTCCCTCACTCATCGCAGTATAAAGATTCGGCTGTTCCCAGCGGCAGTAAACATAGAGCAGTATCCGCGCAACGTCGCCTTTGACGTCGTCTTTACATTCAAAAAGATCATTTTCCTGACTGACATAGTAGGTCAAGGTATCGCTCAAATAACCTTCTTGATATCCGCCGGAATAGGTGCCGCTGATATAACCGAAGGTGTGGTCGCTCTTCGCGTTATTGACGGAAGCGACAGAGGGTCTGAGATGGTGCAGATCCGCGCCGCCGTTTTTCTGATAGAAAGAAGCCCGGCTTTTGGGCCAGATATGCTCTCGGTTCATCATAACGCCCTCCCCCATCATCACATTGGAGTAGAACATCACATAGCTGTCGCTGCTCTGTACAGCGTCGGTATACGGCCAGAAATACGCCAAAGAGCCTTTTTTATATCCCGCATAGGAGGTTTGGTAGCTGTGGGTATTCGCCATCAGCTCGTGCAAGGCGGAAAACAGCTCGTTATCCTGCATAGCACAAAGGCTTGTGGAAACATCCTTTGCGCCGGAGAGGTTTTTCAGGTTATCATAGCTGTACGCGTCGGTATAGTACGCCTGCGCCTGCTCTGACAAAGCGGTGCATACCCGATGGCGCGGCTGCGTATTCTTTGACGGCAGCTCGCCGAGCGCAAGAGCGGGAGCGGAGCAGATCATCACTGCCGCCGACGCTATACAAAGAATACCGATAATAACTCGGATCAAACGTTTGCTTTTCATCTTATAAACCTTTCGTTTGTGCTCCTCAGATAAAAACGACGCTGTGCGGACACAGCGCCGTGATAAACAAAGAAGTTTATTTAACAATATTTCTCCAGTCGAGATCACCGCGCTCGAGACCGTGGATCAGCACCTCGGCGGTAGCGATGTTGGTAGCGACGGGAATGTTGTGCATATCACACAGCCTGAGAAGATTCATATCGTTCGGCTCATGCGGCTTGGGGTTAAGAGGATCTCTGAAAAAGATGAGCATATCGATTTCGTTGCAGGCGATACGCGCGGCGACCTGCTGGTCTCCGCCCTGGGAACCGCCTAAGAATGTCTGGATCTGCAGGCCTGTCGCTTCGGATACCATCTTGCCCGTTGTGCCGGTAGCGCACATTTTATTCCTGCTGAGCACGCCGCAGTATGCGATACAAAACTGTACCATCAATTCTTTCTTTTCATCGTGGGCGATAATAGCAATATTCATACTTACCTCCGTATAAATCTTCTCCGGTTTTTTTATACTTTAGCGATGACGGGTACGTCCACACCCTCTATTCTTTTGGTAACAGCTGAGAAAATCAGAGAAGCCTGCGACCAGTTGTTCAGCAGCTCTCCTCTCTGACATAAGGCGGTCACCCTGACGTCCTCGGGAATCAGCGCGATCAGTCTGAGCCCCGCTTCGTCGATCACCTCGTCAAGATCCTCATACAGTCCCATCTTACAAAACCGTTCTTTTTCAAAACGGTTGATTACCAGTCGAACGTCTTTGACGCTCATCGTTTCTAATCTTTTGCGGATATTCTGGCATCCTCTGATAGAGATCGGCTCTGCGTTGATCACCACCAGCGCCGTATCGGCGGCGTATGCCGCGGTAACAAAGCCCGAACCGGTTCCCGCGGGGGAATCGATCAGGATATAGTCAAAGTCATCTTTTATTCTTTCGATCAATTCTTTCAAAAGAGAGGGAGATACTTCGTCGTCGGCATACAGCGGAGCCGCGACACAGTAAAGTTCAAAATCCGCCGACGCTTTATAGAAAGCGTCGCGGTTTTCGCATCCGCCGCTGATAATATCCGAGATATCGTATACCAGACGGTCGGAGATGCCGAACATCATATCCACACCGCGCATGCCGCTGTCGCAGTCGATCAGCAGTACTCTCTTATTCTCTTTTGCGAAAGCTGCCGCGACGCCCGCGCAGACGGTGGTCTTGCCTGTGCCGCCCTTGCCCGACGCGACTACGATAACCTTGCCCATATCATATACCTCTATATCAAAGCTGCACATACCATAAACAACTCGATATTAGTAGATATATTTTACCACAAATTGCACGAAAGAGCAATCAAAATCAACTGTTCTTTTTGTAGAATTATTCTCCCTTTTATTAGTCATTTTCAATAAAGAAAGCCCGAAAAACGGCTGAAACAGCGGTTTTTCGGGTCTCTTTGTATTAACTTACAGAGATTTTAAAAAGAAAACAAACCATCATCCTATGATCCGTTTTGTATCAGCTTTTCCACGGATGCTTCTTCACCTCGTCTACGGTCTTGCCATAGAAGTAGGCGTCCATCATATCCATCGCGACATACTGTGAAAACCAGCTTCTGGCGCCGTGCTCAAGCACGACCGCTACAGCGATCTCGGGACTCTCATACGGCGCGTAACAGATGAAAGTAGTGTGGTCGGATCCCGCGTTCTCGGCGGTACCGGTTTTTGCCGCCATATGGATCGGATATTTTCCGGCATAGGTGGATGCGGTACCCTCGGTCACGACCGCCCGCATCGCCTCCGATACGATATGCAGATTATCAAACGAAAGTCCCGCGTCGGAGACAACCGTCGGTTTTTTCGGATCGTTATACAGAATATCGTTTTCTCTTTCGTAGTCGGTTACTTTTCTTACCATATGCGTCTGATAGCGGACGCCGTTGGTTGCGATTGTCGCGACATAAGTGGCGAGCTGTAAGGGGGTGAAGGTGTTATCCGACTGACCGATCGCCGCCTGAACGGTGTTGCCCTCATACCATGTGGTGGAGTCTCTTCCGGCGAGAACGCCCGGGCTCTCCCCTACCTCAACGCCTGTTTTGACGCCCAAGCCGAACTTTTCGGCATACAGGTACATGGTGGTGATACCGGTTCTTCTTCCGACTTCGGCAAAATAATAGTTGCAGGAACGCTGCATCGCGTAATTTAATTTCACCGGTCCGTGGGTTCCCATGCATTTGACAACGTCGTTTTTATAATAGTCGTAGGTACCCGTACAGGTGATCTCCGTTTCATCGGTGATCACGCCCTCCTCCAGCGCGGCAAGCGCCACACACGGCTTGAACGATGAACCCGGAGAAAAAGCGCCGTCAAACGCGCGGTTGAACATCGGCGTATGCTCGTCGGAATAGAGCCATTCACTGTATTCCTCGTCATAAAACTTGGATATATCATACGAAGGCGCCGTTGCTGCGGCAATGATCGAAAAATCTCTGAGGTCGATCATCACTGCTCCGCCTGCGTAACAGTCCTCACCTAAAAGCGTTTTTTGCTTTTCGTTGGAGTTTTTCCGATGTTCTACGACTTCTTCTCCGTATTTTCTTGCTTTTTCAATATTGGAGGCGAGCGTCCAGTTGGCGACCTCCTGTACATTTTTGTTGATGGTCAGATAAACCGTGTTGCCCGGCTGTGCTTTGACCGTTTCTTTTTCGGAGACTACGTTGCCGTCCGCATCCTTGATCACGGTTTTTTCACCCGCCTTGCCGCGCAGGTATTTTTCCATCGCGGATTCGATTCCGAACTTGCCGATTTCGTCGTCTAGGCTGTAGCCTTCGTCTTTTTTCTCTTCGTATTCTTCTTCGTTGAGCGCGCCGACGACGCCCAGCAGATGCGGAATCAGGGTACCGTTTTTGATCACGCGGTTGTTGATGGTTCGGATCTCCACCCCGTGGATCGTCTGGGTCCTCTCGGCGACTACCGCGACGATATCGTCCGGTACGTTGGATGCAAAAACATACACCTGTGAATAGGAATATCCTTTTTTCTCCATGTTATAGCGAACCGACAGGATGTTTTTCAGATCTATCGGATCGGTAATGCTTTCTGCGTTGTAACGCTTTTTCAATCCTTCAATGATCTCATCCGCGGAGAGTCCGGTTCTTTTCAGAATCGCTTCGCTCTCGATGAACGCTATCTCGGAGTTGGTATCCCTGTCGTCGGTAAAAACATAGTTTTCGCCGTCGTAGCGAATCGGAAGGACGTCATAATACGGACAGGAGCAGGTATTAAAGATCGTGACCAGTTTCAAAACCACATTGTTCAGATCTTTTTCGGAAATGTAGATTTTGTTCAGCGCGATCTCATAGGCGGTTTCGTTTACCACCAGCTCGTTTCCGTCTACGTCAAGGATTTCTCCTCTGGTAGCGGTGGATGTTTCGGTAAAAGCCGTGGATTCGCGGTTAAGTTCTCTGTACTCTTCGCCGTGCACGATCTGCCAGTCATACAGGCGAATGACAAACAGCGTAAAAATCAGAAGCACAAGCGCGATACAAACGATAACTCTGACAACGCTTTTGCTTTTCTTTTCTTCCACGCCTGCGCCTCCTTTCCATATGATAAAAGTTTGATTTGTCTCAGTTTATTCTTCCGCGGATATCATCCGGTAGAAGAATCGGTTGATAAAATAAAAGACAACTGAACAGACAAAAGTCTGCGCCATTCGGGAAATCAAGTTTTGTGTAAAATAGCTCCACGGGTCGGTATAACCCTTAAAAACGTATTCAAAAAGGAAATACAGCATAAATACCGACGCCGTTACCAAAAAAGAACAGATGATAAAATTGGTAAAATTCGCCCGGATGAGGTTGTTTGCGGCATAACCGATCACAAAACACAGAACGGTCAGCGCAACGGTAAACACACCGATCGCGTTGGAATATCCCAGATCGATCAGTACGCCGCACACGATACCGAAAATCATCGAAGGGATCTCTCTCTCAAAAATCGATATGGTCACGGCAACGCACAGCAAAAGGCACGGCTTTGCCCCCCACAGCTCGGGCAGCAGCCGCGGTGTGGTACATAAGACAAATACCAGGATGATCTCTACGGTATAGGCAAGATACCGGAATACGGACGCGGTTTTCTCTGTCATACTTACTCCCCGCTGTCGCCAATCAGGATCTCGCCCTGTCCGGAGAATCCGATGATGATCGCCGCGTCGGTGATCTTTTTCAAATTCTCATAAGGCTCAATAACCGCGTAATAAGAGGAATCGTAGGTATCATATCCCAAATCCACCACCTCGCCGATCGGCAGACCTTTGGGATAAATACCGCTGACGCCGGTCGTGGTGATGATATCGCCGACTTCGACCTGATTACTGTAGGTCAGCTTGGAGAACACGGTTTGGTTGCGATAAGCGTATTTGGACGAGCCGGTGACAATACCGGTGTCGCCGCTCTTGGTATCCTCAGCGCCGATCCTTGTACCGGGAGAAAGAACGGTCACAACCTTACAGGTATTCAGATCACATTCGGACACCCAGCCGATCAAGCCGGTTTCGCTGACAACGGGATCTCCCTCTTTCACGCCCGAGGAACTTCCTTTGTCCAGCGAAAAAGCGGAAAACTCATCATTCGTATCTCTTCTTAACGCCATCGCAGGCACCAGCGTAAAGTCGGGGTGCTGTTTTTTCAGCTCATAGAACTTCCACAGTCTGACGTTCTCGCTTTTGACCGCGTAGTAATCCACCAGCTGCGCTCTGAGGTCTGCGTTTTCTTTTTTGAGTTTTTTATACTCTTCCAAAAGCTCCTGATCGCTGAGTCCGTCTTTTCCGTCGTCGGTCGCCGCCGCGGTCACGCTCGACAGTCCTGCCGTCATTCCGTTGATCACCGTGGACACAAAGTTATTCCCGACGTTCTGAGTGAACACCGAGAGCATAACCAGCACCAACAGCACCGAGAGCAGTATTTTGATTTTTGTCGATTTCAAGAATTCTTTCATTTTGTTGTTTTTTTAAAGGCAGCGCTTCTTGGCGTCGTAAACGATTTTCCCTTGTTTTTTCTTGTTTTCTAACCACTAATCACTAATCACTAACCACTAACCACTAATCACTGTTATGTAACACGGCAAAGGAAGGAGAGAATTCTCCTTCCAACGCGGTTTTTATATTTCAGTTCTTATTTCTTCATTCTTATTTCTTAGTTATTCCTCGTGTGCTTCTGCCGGTAGCTCGGATCGAGCCGCATACCCGCGCCGTCAACCACACAGTCCAAGGGTCTTTCCGCAACATAGACCGGCATACCGGTCTGCTCTTCTACCAGCTTGTCCAGTCCGCGCAGCAGCGCGCCGCCGCCGGTGAGGGTGATACCTCTGTCGATGATATCCGCCGCCAGTTCCGGAGGGGTTTTTTCCAATGTGTTGAGGATCGCGTCGATAATAATGTTCAGCGGATCTTTGAGCGCTTCTCTGACTTCCGCCGCGGTCACGCGGATGTTCTTTGGCAGACCGTCCACGAGATTCCTGCCCTTAACGGTCATATCGCCCTCGCCCTCAAACGGATGGGCGGAACCGATCTCTATCTTGATATCCTCGGCGGTACGCTCGCCGATAAGGAGGTTGTATTTCTTCTTGATATAGGAGATGATCGCTTCATCAAACTTGTCGCCCGCAACGCGTACCGACTGAGAAGCGACGATATCGCCTAAGGATACGATACCGACCTCCGAAGTGCCGCCGCCGATATCGACGACCATACAGCCGGTGGGAGAATCCACAGGGAGTCCCGCGCCGATCGCGGCAGCCATCGGCTCTTCGATCAGCTCGACATCTCTGCCGCCCGCCTGACGCGCGGCGTCCTCTACCGCGTTTCTTTCTACCTCGGTAACACCGGAGGGAATACAGATCACGATTCTCGGCTTGGAGAAAAATCCGGATTTTACTACGGAACGGATAAAGTATTTCAGCATAGTAGCGGTGATCTCAAAATCGGCGATCACGCCGTCCTTAAGCGGGCGGATCGCGACGATCGAACCGGGCGTTCTGCCGATCATTTCTTTCGCTTCTCTGCCGACAGCGAGCACGACATCACGCTTGACGTCAACCGCGACAACGGAGGGCTCGCGCATCACAACACCCTTTCCTTTCATATACACCAGCGTATTCGCTGTGCCTAAATCAATACCGATATCCTTTGAAAACATCCATATACCCCTTTCGTTGAATGATTAACTATCATTAATCAGTATATTATTTCCTCGTTATCTGCGGCTATGCGCCGATTTACTTTTTTCCGGTGGAGCCGAAGCCGCCGGCGCCTCGTTCGGTTGTATCAAGGCTGTCGACTTCTTCTATCTCGGGCAGCTCTACGGGCGCGATCACCACCTGGGCGATCCGCTCAAACGGTTCTACCGTAAAAGGCTCCTCAGAGCTGTTCAGCAATCCAACACACACCTCGCCGCGATAGTCGGAATCTACCACGCCGACGCAGTTGGCGGGTGCGATGCCCTTCTTGATCGCCAGCCCCGAGCGCGCGTAGATGAACGCGGCATAGCGGGGACTCTCCGGCGCGACGGCGATCCCTGTCGGGATCAACGCTCTTTGGTGAGGAAGGATCTCCACAGGCTGATCCAAACACGCGTAAAGATCCATCCCCGCAGAGCCTTCTGTCGCTCTTTTGGGGATCTTGGCGTCGGGTCTTATTTTCATCACTTTTAATACACTCATAGCGGATTCCTGCAAAAAGTTATCCTTTCTTTCATTTTTTAAAGCCAAAAACTGTTACAAAAATGTCATTATTCATATAAGGAATTTCCATTATTTCTTATCGGGAAAATCCATTTTTCTCTAAAATAATTCTTTATAAGATTGTGAAATTTTTAACACCACGGAGATACAAACCGTGGGTAAACCGCTCAAAACTACCGTTTTCCCTTATTTTTTCAAGGATTTTTTCCACTTTATCCACAGAGTTTTCCACAGAAAAGCGGAAAACAAGGAAAACGTCACTTTCTTTGATAGAATTCTCCTGCGGCATTATAAGAGGGATGCAGTTGAGGATCTCATAGCAGTCCCTGCCCTTGATGACAGGGAACCTCTCCCCTCTCCTGTCCTGCAAATATTCTACCGTTTTGCAGGATTTTTGGTGGATCGGAGAATTTCTGGTGACCATCAGCGGCAGATATCCGTAGGCGATGATCCCCACGGGAATCATATGATCCAAGCTTTTGATCCTTCTGAGGTCGATCTCCGCGGACAGCTCCGCGTCGACAACACCCTGATCGGCATAAAACCGCAGCGCATAAGAATTTGTGATATTCAACCCGAAGCCCGCGTGCAGGGTAAGGCCGAGCTTTCTCGCCATATACAGCGAACCGATGTTGTGAACCATCGCGTGGGTAACGCCCTTTGACTTGAGCTCTTTTAACTTTGTGTATACTTCTTTTTCGTTCGAAAATAACGCTCTCGGGATCTCCACCGCGGTGTTCTTCGGTAGGTCTTTTACATCATCAAAAGCGAAAAGATCCAGAAAAACCAGATCAAATTCTTTCAGCGCGGGAAGAGTTTCCGCAAATTTTGCGGTTGCATATTTCGGATATGATGAAGATTTCTTTGTTTGTGTATCAAACACCGGATTCTTATGAATCGTATAGCTGTGTCTGATTCTCAGCGCCTGATCTATCTGCTCCAGCGCAGTTCTTCTCATCGCGTTGAGCGCAGAAAGCGGCATACTGATATTGTCCGATATTCGAACAGAGATATTCCCTGCTTGATACTGAGTGTTGCCGGTTTTGGAAAGATTCTCACGGATCCTGTCCCCGGTCAGCGGCAGGGTGCGCGCTTCTTCGACAGGAAGATCGCTGAAAACAGAAATTTCGCGCCCGAGACAAAAAGCGGTAAGCTTTGCCAATTCTCCGACTCCCGCCTCAAAGGAAAAATCGACTGTTAAGCGTTTTCTTTCGCTGCGATAAGAGTTTCTGATTTCTTTGAGCAGTTTATCGGTCGCAAGGGTGACGTCCTCCTTCTGTCGAAAGCCAAACATCTCCTCGCCCAACTCACCCCGGATATAACCGTCGGTAAAGCCCGCACGGGAAAACACAGAGCGAAGGTATCTTGCCGTTGTTTCATCCACACAGCCGGAGTCTCTTGACTTTACACAGGCGCTGACCGCGGCGGCGACATATTCCTCCCGCTTCATCCTGCCCTCGATCTTTGCGGAGGTTACGCCGATACGCTCAAGCTCTCGGATATATCCGATGATACTGTTATCCTTGAGGCTTAACGCGTGATCGTTATCGCCCGATACAAACGGCAGTCGGCAGGGCTGGGCGCACATCCCGCGGTTGGCGGAGCGTCCGCCGAGCATAGAAGAAAACAAGCACTGTCCCGACAGGCACATACACAGCGCGCCGTGAACAAACGCCTCGAGTTCGATCTCGGGACAAAAATCATGGATCGCCCGTATCTCATCTAAGCTCAGTTCTCTGGACAGAACGACCCGTTTGAAGCCCAGCTCATACAGCGCCTTCGCGCCGTAGGGCGTATGAACGCTCATCTGGGTAGAAGCGTGCAGACGCAATTCGGGAACGGTCCTTTTGACCAATTCACACAGTCCCATATCCTGCACGATAAGCGCGTCAACATCCGCTCTCGCCGCAGACTGAACCTCTTCAAGAGCTTCCGCTAACTCGTTGTCAAACAGCAGCGTATTGATTGCGAGATAGACCTTGACGTCTCTTTCGTGACAGTAAGCGACGGCTTTTTTGAGCTCGGTTTCGTCAAAATTCTTCGCCGAAGCTCTGGCGGAGAACTGCTTCATCCCGAGATAGACGGCGTCCGCGCCGGATCGCACAGCGGCAATTACGCTCTCCATACTGCCCGCGGGAGCGAGTATTTCGATATTATTCATCGTCAAAAAGACTGTACTGTCTCTGAGGGGTATAGCCTTTTTCTTCCTGCTTCTTCATATATTGCTGTTTATAAGGGTTTTCGTGATTGTGCTCGTGACGCTTCTTTTTCGGAGCGTTCGGCGTAGGAGTATGGACAGGTTTTTGTTCTTCTTCCATAAAGTCAAAGGACAGATCTCCATCCTCGGTGGTCTTCGGTTCGTTCTTTATTTCCGCGGCAATAGGTGTTTCCGCAGGAGCGTCCGCATCGGTTAACGCAGGAACTTTTTCTTCCTCTTTTGCAGGAGCTTTTTGAGGAGGTTTTACCATTTTAGCGCTCTCGGTACGAAAGGTCTCGATACCGGTCTGCAGATCCTTGACGATCTTCTGCAGCGCTTCTTTTTCGAAACGTTCTTTTTCTTTCTCTTCTCTTAACTTATCTGCCTGTGCCTTAAGACTTTCACACTCAGCGGAAAGCTCGGAGATCTCGCGGATATAATCTTTGATCTGTTCTTTGATCTGAGCCTGCGCTTTTTTGTCCTTTTCCATATCGTCGGCAAAGTCCAGCGCAGTCAGTACCGCCGCCTTTTCTCTGGTCATATTTTTCAGCGTGAGAGAAGTGATCCTCGCGTCGATCTTGGCGGCAAGGTCGATCACATAGTTCTCGGGGTCTTCTGAAATAATGGTGAATTTCTGTCCCGCGACCAGCACGGTTACTCGGTTTTTTTCCATATCTTTCCTCTTATTTTATCTTTCTGTAAGGTGTGATTTTCTGGTGGAACAATTCTTCAAAATACGGCAGAATACCTTTTCTGTCGGGGGTCAGCTCCGGCAGTTGCCAGAAGTAGTAGTCGGGATAGTCGTTTGCCTCGATGATGCCGGGACCGTTTTCGCCGATATAGCAGTCCCATCCGACAAACTTGACGTCGGGCGTATCCAGCGCTGCCTTGAAGCACAGCTCGATTGCCTCTTTGAAGTACGGGATCTCAAAGCCGTCAAACACCACATGGGTCATCGGATGCTCGGTGTGGAGCGTTCTGTGCTCGGTTCTGCCGAGCGCGGTCAGCTTGCCGGTCTCTTTATCGACAGGGATGTTGATGCCGTCAAAGCCGAGGTTATCGACGAAATGACCGCCGTTGCCCGCTTTGCAGGCGGCATAAACAAGATGCGGCTTACCGTCTACCACGATCGTCTGCATACGGACGCAGTTGACCGAGTTCGGATGCAGAGAAGCCATCTTCGGATGCTGTTTCGCAAGCTCTTCGATCACGCCGAAGCCTTTTTCGATACAATAATCATACAGTGCCTTCACCGATTCAAAATCGGCGACTTTCAGCTTCTCGATGCCTCTGCCGGAATCCAGACCGTCGGGCTTGCAGAAAATATACTCTTTGTTTTCGACAAATTTCTCGAAATCCTCGAAGGTCTTATTCTCTACATCAAACCATTCTCTGCCGAGGTACTTCTCATACGCGCGGTTGAAGCGGCTTTTGTAGTGGAGGTTGTCCGATACGCTCTGGTCGTTGCACTTCATAATGATCTTCTTGTTGATCACACGGGTGACGTAGGTCTTTCTCAGCTTATGGGGGATGTCATAGAAATGAAAAATATCGTAGTCGTTGTAACCCGCGCCGTAACGCAGCGTACAGCCGATCATATCGAAGAAGGTCTTGAACTTCGACTGGCCGGAGTTTTTCTTGACGTTTTCCATCGCCTGATCGAGTTTTGCGAAGCGGACGCCGGAGAGCACCCGCAAAATATAAATCTCTGCCATAAATTTCACATTCCTTCCGTTAGTTTCTGTTGTTCTGTGAGAAATCAGTCATAGATCACGGTAGATTCCGCAGTCAGGGTAACCGCTGTTTCATCCGCCGAAAGCGACAGCTTCATATTTTCGGGATACATCTCGATACCTGATTCTATCACGCTTTCAAAATCGGAGCAGATATCGCTGACGGTGTTTTTATCGCCGTAAGACATCGCAGCGGCAAAAACAGATACGTTATAAATCTGTTTCGCACGCAGTTCTTCGTTCGCATAGCTTTCCATATCCAGTGAAGAAGAAACACCCAGAACGCGTTTTTTCTCTTGGTCATACAACACCGTGTTGACTACAGAACCGCCCAACGAAGTGTATTTTACCTGATTGTCGCCGACTTCCTCCTGCTGCCATACGTCGGAGGACACCCGGATCTCTTTTCCTGCTTCCAAAGAAAGCTCAGAACAGCGATCAAAGTATTCTTCTATGGATCCTTTTTCGGGCGCCTGAGTTTCTACCAGCTCTTTGATCTCAAATATGGATTCTTCCGTGGCTTCGGTCGGCGAATTGCTGTTCTTAGCGCAGCCGCAAAACACAACTGTCAGCAACAGTATCAGCAGAACCGCTGTGAGGATTTTATTCGTTTTCATTTTCTTCTCCTGTCATTTCTTCCGTTTCTTCCTCTTCCTCATGCGGTACGTTCGCGATGGTGACGACCTTGTTGTCACCCTTGATCTTCATCACGGTAACGCCCTTAGAAGGTCTGTTACAGATACGGATGGTAGAAGCTAAGATACGAATGATCACGCCCGACTCGGAGATCATAATGATATCATCGTCCGCGGATACCACCGACAGCGCGGCAACGTCGCCGTACTTGGTCACATGATAGTTGGTCAGACCCATACCGCCTCTACTTTGTACACGGTAGTCGGAGGGATAGGACAGTCTGCCGTAACCTGTCTCGGAGACGGTGAGGATAAACTTATCCTCCTCGATAATGCTCATACCAACGACCTCGTCGCCTGCTTTGAGCTTCAGCGCTTTGACGCCGCGGGCAAGTCTGCCCATCGGACGGACGTCGGTTTCTTTGAAGCGGATCGCCATACCCTTCTTGGTAGCGATGATAACTTCGTTGTTGCCGTCGGTCATCTTCACCCACTTGAGCTCGTCGCCCTCGTTGATATCGAGCGCGATCAAGCCTCCCTTGCGAGCAGTGTTGTAGGCGTTGAGCGCGATCCTCTTGATGATGCCCTGACGGGTCACCATGATCAGATATTTCTCCTCATCAAACTCGGGTACGCAGATCATCGACGTCACCTTCTCGTCCGCAGAAAGCGGCAGGAGGTTTGCGATATTGATGCCCTTGCTCTGGCGGGTGGATTCCGGGATCTCATAGCATTTGAGCCGATAGACTCTGCCGAGGTTAGTAAAGAAGAGATTATAGTCATGCGAGCCGGAGATAAACATCTTGGTCGCGACGTCTTCGTCTCTGCGGGTCATACCGGAGACGCCTCTGCCGCCTCTGCGCTGGAGCTTGTAGGTATCCTGACTCATACGCTTGATATAGCCGAACTTGGTGAAGGTGATGACACACTCTTCCTTCGGGATCAAATCTTCGATATCGACTTCTCCGGAGATCGCGCAGATCTCGGTGCGTCTGGGATCGGAATATTTGTTGCGGATCTCTAACGCCTCTTCCTTGACGATTTCCAGACGTCTGGTTTCGGAGGCTAAGATCTCGTTGTATTCTTTGATTTTTGCTGAGAGAGCGGCGATCTCGTCCTCGATCTTGGTACGCTCCATATTGGTGAGCTGTCCGAGTCTCATCGATACGATCGCCTGCGCCTGCGCGTCGTCTAAGCCGAAGCGCTCACATAAAGCGATCTTTGCCGCCGCCTGATCTTTACTCTTGCGGATGATGGCGATGACTTCGTCGATAAAATCGATCGCGATTTTTAAGCCTTCCAAAATATGCATACGCTCTTTGGCTTTTCTCAGGTCAAAGACCGTTCTGCGTTCGATCACCTGCTCCTGATGTGCAATATAGCACTGAAGCATTTCTTTTAAGGTCAGTACCTTCGGCTGGCCGTCGACGATCGCCAGCATAATGCAGCCGAAAGTGGTCTGCAGCTGGGTCATCATAAAGAGCTTGTTGAGCACGACCTGCGCGGAGGCTTCGCGCTTGATGTCGATCTCGATATGCATACCCTTGCGGTCGGAGTGATCTTCAATATTGGAAATACCCTCGAGTCTCTTTTCTTTCACCAAGTCGGCGATGTTGGAGATTAGTCTTGCCTTGTTGACGCTGTAGGGCAGCTCGGAGACGATGATTTTGAACCTGCCGTTTTTCGTTTCGACGATCTCGGTTTTGGCGCGAACAACGATCTTGCCTCTGCCGGTCGCGTACGCAGCGCGGATGCCGGAGCGGCCCATGATCATACCGCCTGTCGGGAAATCGGGACCGGGCATACATTCCATCAGCTCGGCAGTTTCCGCCTCAGGATGATCAATCAGCAGACACATCGCGTCGATGGTCTCGCCGAGGTTATGCGGCGGGATGTTGGTCGCCATACCGACCGCGATACCGTTAGAGCCGTTGACCAGCAGATTCGGGAAACGCGACGGCAGAACGGTGGGCTCTTCCATCGTGTCGTCGAAGGTCGGCATAAAATCGACCGTGTCCTTGTCGATATCTGAGAGCATCTCGGAAGCGATTTTGCTCATTCTCGACTCGGTATATCGATACGCCGCAGGAGGGTCGCCGTCGATGGAACCGAAGTTGCCGTGACCGTCGACCAGCATATAGCGCATCGAGAAATCCTGCGCCAGTCTGACCATCGCGTCATAGACGGAGGCGTCGCCGTGGGGATGATATTTACCCAGCACTTCACCGACGGTGTACGCGCATTTTCTGTGCGGTTTGGAGGCGGTAATGCCGTTTTCGTACATATTGTAGAGGATACGGCGGTGTACGGGCTTTAGTCCGTCTCTGACGTCCGGCAAAGCGCGCGAAACGATGACCGACATCGAATAGTCAAGAAACGACTTGCGCATCTCACGGTTGATGTCGACGTTGATGACTTTACCCGAGGAAAACTCGGTATGACTCATCATATCGGAGTATTCCGCTTCAAAATCCTCGTTTTCCGTATTCTCGTTGTTCAAGTTCTTGTTCTCGTTATTATCCAAAGTTTTCACCTCATCTATTTGTTGTCATTGCGAGCTCCGTCAGGAGCGTGGCAATCCCCTTTTACAGAAACCGGTCGTAATGACAGGGGGATTCTCACGGTCGCTTGCGCTCCCTCAGAATGACATAGGATCAGATATCCAAATTTTGCACATATTTTGCGTTCGTTTCGATAAACTCTCTTCTGGGTTCGACCTGATCGCCCATCAAAATAGAGAATGTCTCGTCCGCTTCTTCGGCGTCGGAGAGTTCTACTCTCAGCATGGTTCTGGTTTCGGGGTTCATGGTGGTCTCCCAAAGCTGTTCGGGGTCCATTTCACCGAGACCTTTGTAACGCTGTACAGAGGTCTTGCCCTCGATAGAAGCTAAGATATCGTCGCGCTCCTGATCGGTGTAGGCGTAGCGGTGATCCTCCTTACCCTTAGAAATGCGGTAGAGAGGCGGCTGCGCAATATAAACATGTCCTTCTTCGATCAGCGGTCTCATATAGCGGAAGAAAAAGGTCAGCAGCAGCGTTCGGATGTGAGAGCCGTCGACGTCCGCATCCGCCATAATAATGATTTTATCGTATCTGAGTTTTTCGCTGTCAAACTCGTCGCCGATACCCGCGCCTAAAGCGGTGATAACGGGAGTAAGCTTGTCGTTGCCGTAAACCTTATCCAATCTGGCTTTTTCAACGTTGAGCATCTTGCCCCACAGCGGAAGGATCGCCTGGAAGCGTCTGTCTCTTCCCTGTTTTGCCGAACCGCCCGCAGAGTCGCCCTCTACGATATAGATCTCGGTCTCGGTGCGGTCTTTACTCTGGCAGTCGGCGAGCTTGCCGGGAAGGGACGCGGAGTCAAGTCCCGACTTTCTTCTGACGGACTCTCTCGCTTTTCTTGCCGCTTCTCTCGCTTTTGCGGAAGCGAGCGCTTTATCAAGGATCGCGGAAGCGGAAGCGGGATTTTCCTCCAGATACTCGGAGAGCTTGTCGGAGATCAGCTTGGATACCATCGAGCGAACGATAGTGTTGCCGAGCTTCGCTTTTGTCTGACCCTCAAACTGCGCTTCGGTTATTTTCACGGAAATAATCGCAGTCAGACCTTCGCGGTAATCCTCAAATTCAAGTTTGAGATCCTTATCCTTGTCTTTGATCTTATTGAACTTGGCGGCATAATTGTTCATCACTCTCGGGAGAGATCTTCTGAAGCCTTCTTCGTGAGTACCGCCGTCGGTCGTATGGATATTATTGGCAAAGGAACGGATATCGTAGTTATAGCTGTCGTTATACTGCAGAGCGATCTCTACTTCGCAGGTATTTTCAATATTCGCGGTTTTCAGATAAATGATGTCGTCGTGGATCGGATTATATCCCTTTTTCTTGTGGATATAGTTAACGAATTCTTTGATACCGCCCTTATAATAGAAAGTCTTGGAAACGAGCTTCTCGGGATCTCTTTCATCTCTGAGTTCAATATTGACGCCCGCGTTCAAAAACGCCTGTTCTCTGAGCCTTCTCGCTAAGGTATCATAGGTGTATACGTCCGTTTCGGAGAATATCTCGGGATCCGCTTTGAACTTGACTTCGGTGCCTTTCTTGGAAGACTTGCCGATCTTTTCTAACTCGGAAACGATTTTTCCTCTTTCATAACGCTGGAAGTAAATGTCTTCGCCGTCGCAGACCTTTACTTCAAGCCATTCGGACAGAGCGTTCACAACCGACGCGCCGACGCCGTGCAGACCGCCGGAAACCTTGTATCCGCCGCCGCCGAACTTGCCGCCGGCGTGCAGTACGGTGAAAACGACTGTTACCGCGGGAAGTCCCATCTTAGAGTTGATACCGACCGGAATACCTCTGCCGTCGTCCTTGACGCGAATGATATTGCCGGGCAGGATCGACACTTCTATCTTCTCACAGTAACCGGCAAGCGCCTCGTCGATACTGTTATCCACGATCTCATAGACCAGATGATGAAGTCCTCTCTCCCCTGTCGAACCTATGTACATACCGGGGCGTTTTCTGACTGCTTCCAAGCCTTCTAAGACCTGGATCTCGTCCGCGCCGTATTCTCCCTCCACCTTGGTCATTTTTTCTTCCTGTTCGGGAGCGGGTGTTTTTATTTCTTTGATTTCTTCTTTTAATTCTGTTTGATTCTCGTGATTTTCCAAAATTAAAACCTCCGTTTGTGTTACTTGCGCTTCTTATTCGTTTTATTTGTTTCTGTTTTATCCTTTTTAAACGTTACAAAAAAGGGAATCAATATATATAAAAGACCCAGAAAAACAACAGTGCTGACAAACAGCCATATCAGATTTAGATAGGTCATTCTGGACAAAAGAAAGAGATTGACAAGAATGCTCAAAGCGACCATGATTGCTCCGATGATCCATATCCCCGGAAATATACTTGCTCTGAAATTTTGTTTGCAGTGATAGCAGATGCAGTTCTTTTTCCGAATGGAATGTCTTGTCTCTTGATAGTGATACACTGTCTTGCAGTGCGGACATACCGGCAGCTTAAACATACGGATCACTCAAAATTTGTAAGGTCATAGGAACTGTCGGAATTTTCTTTGACGTCTTCCTGTTTACCGATATCCTTGATATCTTTTACCATCATGGTATCAGACGACGCTCTGCTGGAAATGTTCTCAAATTTATCAAACGCTTTGGTATATCCTCCCGCATCGGATATGATCTTTCTTTCTTCTTTGATCGCGTTGAATACATCCGCGTTGATGTTCGGCTTATATTCTTCATCTTCCAAAACAATATCATCCACAAACGCAGGAACGACTTTGGAGGTTTTTGCCATGGTGGGATCCGGATCGTTCTGCTGCGCTTCTACCATCTGCGTATCATACAGCGCGTCCATATGTTTTTTCTTCGGCTTCAGTCTGACAAAGGTCGGTGTGATCAGATAGAAGATAAAGAAAGGTACTATCATCAGCAGCAAAAACCATAGATTCTCTCTGTTTGTCATAAATAAAAATACAAACAGTACCAGAAGAGAAAAAATCAGCACAAAGACAAAGGGAATAAAAATCGTCTTTTTGATATGGATATTGCTGTCTTTTTTACATTTATTGCAAAAATACTCTCCTTTTTTTCTGATCAGTAACGCCTGAAAATAAGAGAGCGGTTTTCCGCAGTACGGACATTTACAATTTTTCATAATGATCCTCACTTAAAATTATGGTTATATTTATATAACAATTTATTGATTTTCCATTCTTCTCAATAAAGTCGCAGTATTCAGCGGCGACAGATAGAGAGAATATTCTCCGTCAAAATCATACAGGATATAAGATTTCGGCAATTCATAAGAAACGTTTACTACCCGATTCTCTTTTTCACACAAGGAAAGAAACTCTCTGGTATGCTTGGAGATAGTTGTTGTATCCAGATCAAAGATTCCTACGATATTTTTGATCTCAATAGAGGTATCCAGACCCAGATGCAGATATTTCATTGAATTTCACCGTTTTCCACATAAAATATTTTGCCGTTTTTCAGCTGTTCTTTGGAGCTTTCTTCACAGCAGGTGACAAATACCTGATAGTCACAGACCTTATTCAGCAGAAAATCCTGACGTTTCGCGTCCAGCTCGGATAAAACGTCATCCAAAAGGATGACCGGTCTCTCCCCTCTTCTTTCGGACAAAAGCGCCGCCTCAGCCAGCTTTAAGGATAACACCGCCGAGCGCTGCTGTCCCTGAGAAGCAAATCGCCGGCAGGAAAGATCATTGATCGTAATATCGATGTCGTCGCGATGCGGACCGACGGAAGTATTGCCGAAGCGGATATCCTCTTCTCTGCTTTTTTCCATCGCCGAACGGAGTTTTTCTCTGGTTTGTTCTGTACTGTCCTCTTCCTTTGCATCACAGGTCGGCAGATATGCCATATCCAATGCTTCTTTTTCAAAAGAAATACCCAGATGAAATTCTTTCGCTTTTTCTCTGATTTGTTGAATATAATCAAAGCGTTTTCTGAGAATCTCGGCTCCTGCCGCGCAGAGAGAATCATCCCAGATCGACAGCACATCGAGCAGCTCTCTGTGACGGCTGATATCTTTCAAAAGCGCGTTGCGCTGATTTAAAATCTGCTGATATTTTGACAGGAGAGACGCATACCGAATCTTTTGCTGACAGACAGCGGCGTCGATAAATCTTCTTCTGATCTGCGGTCCTCTCTTGATCAGCGTCAGATGCTCGGGAGAAAACACAACACAAGAGAATTTTTCTGTCAGATAAGCGGAAGAATTTTTTTCTACCTCATTGATTTTAATGCTTTTTTTATTCTGATAATAAAGTATCCGGGCATTTTGTTCTCTTTCTTCCGAGAAAAATTCCATTTTAAGCTTGAAAAATTCTTTTTCGAAACCTATCATTTCGTTTTCTTTGGAAGAACGGAATGAATGACCTCCGCAAAAGAGCCAGATTGCTTCTAATAAATTGGTTTTCCCCTGCGCATTTTCTCCGTAGATCACATTGACATTTTCACAGGGATATACCGTATTATTTTTTAAATTTCTGAAGTTTTCAAAACTAAGACTTTTGACTATCAAAAGCTTTTCCTCTTTTATTCTTCAACCTCAACCGTCCTGCCTTGATAGGTCACACAATCTCCCGGACGGATTTTCTTTCCCCTCTGGGTACATACTTCTCCGTTTAACCAAACTTCACCGTTTTGGATCAGATATTTTGCCTCTCCGCCGGTAGCGCAGAGACCGGAGAACTTCATCAGACTGTCGAGCTTGATATATTCTTCATTGATTTGAATTTTCATCGGTTTCATCAGGATTCCGCGCTCAATCTCATCGGTACAACCAGATAAAGGAAGCTGCTGCCTTCGATCGGCTTGATAATGATCGGAGAAAGAGAACCGGACATTTCAATTTTTACTTCGTCTGTATCGGCATTTTTTAAAGCGTCCAGCATATAGCGATTATTAAAACCGATCACTACATCGTTTCCGATCGCGCTGATCGAAAGTGAATCCGTCGCTCTGCCGACGCTGGTCGTACAGGAAAGCTTCATTTCATCCGCGGTAATATTAGCTCTGACCGGAGACTGGATCTTCTCCCCTGTCATCGGCAGCATTCTTTCTACCGCAGATGCGAGAAGTCTCTTATTGATTTTGAATTCTGTGGTACATTTCTGCGGAACGGTAGTTTTATAGTCCAGGAAAGTTCCTTCTATCAGACGGGAAATCACCGTATAACTGTCTATCTTAAATAAAATATGACGGGAGCCGACGATCATCTCTACCTGTTCCTCATCGGAAATCAGCCGGATGATTTCCTGCTGTGTTTTGGACGGCACCACAAATTTGGTATTCAAGTTGCTTTCTACCTGTTCTTCTCTGATCGCCATTCTGAAACCGTCGATCGCAACGATCCTGAGTACGCCCGGGTCAATATCAAATAAAGAACCTGTATAAATCGGCTTACTCATATTATCCGATACGGCAAATACCGTTTCTCTGATCATATCTTTGAGAACAGACGCGTCGATCTTGATCTGCTCCAGCTCATCTACCCTCGGCAGCTCGGGATACTCCGCGGAAGAAATGCCGACGATCTGATATTCGGAAGATCCGGAATTGATCGTAGTGATCAGTCTTTCATCCGTTTCAACCGTTACGATCTCTTCGGGAAGATTTCTGATGATATCCGAGAACAGCTTTGCGGATACGACAACTTCTCCCTGTTCTTCAATACTTGCGCCGATATTGGTAGTAATACCGATTTCCAGATCATAGCCCGTCAGACTCAGAGCGCTGTCATATGCTTTGATCAAAACACCTTCCAAAGCGGGCTGAGAAGATTTAGACGATACCGCGCGGGATACATTGGATACCGCTCTCGATAAATCGGAACGCATACAGTTAAATTTCATAAGTGATTTCCTTTCCTGACTGCCTTGCAGTCATCAAATGATATGATATGTTTTATGATTATTTAGTAGTAGTAGTAGGAACCGAGAAATTGTGAAGAATTCCGCAGCACCGCATATTTCCTATATTATTTTTCATATTTTCTTGAGAGGAATTGAGGAAAAATAAACCGTATTTCAAAAATATTTTTCTTTATTCAGGAATATGTGGAAATATGTGGAAAGAATGTGGGTGAAAAAACAGAAAAAGATTTTTACTTTTCTCTGATATTTTTGATGATATCTTCTACCGTTTCTCTGAGTGTTGAATCGGATTTGATTTTCTTTTCTATTTCCTGAACCGTATAAACGATCGTAGAATAGTGTCTGCCGCCGAATTCTTTGCCGATGCTTTCCATTGACAGCGTAGTCAGTTCTCTGACAATATAAATGGCGATCTGTCTGGGACGGTTGATATTGGCGCGGCGTGATTTTTGAGAACGGATATCTTCCGGTTCCACACCGTAAGTGCGGGCGACTTCATCAATGATTTTTTCTACCGTCAGCTCCGGAGGCGTATCGTCGTTTAATATTTCGCTGATCACTTCATTGATGGTAGACAGCGTAGGAATTTCTTTATTCAGCAGATATCTTGCGTACATCTTGTGAACGACGCCTTCCAGCTGGCGAATGTTGGTCTTGAGCTTGGTAGCGATATATTCACATACGTCGTTATTGATATCCAGTCCGATAATTTCCGCTTTTCTCTGAATGATCGCGATTCTCGTTTCCAGATCCGGCGGCTGGACGTCCGCCAAAAGTCCCATCTCAAAACGGGAACGCAGTCTTTCGGTCAGGATTTTGATTTCCTTCGGCGGTCGGTCGGATGTCAGAACGATCTGCTTTTTCGCGTCATATAAAGTGTCAAAGGTATGGAAGAATTCTTCCTGGATACTTTCTTTACCCCCGATGAACTGAACGTCGTCTACCAGCAGCACATCTGCTTTTCTGTATTTCTGACGGAAGTCGGCGGTCGTGTGCAGCTTGATGGATTCTATCATTTCATTGGCAAAATCTTCGCCTTTGATATAGATAACATTATATTCCGGATGATTTTTTCGGATATCGTTGCCGATTGCGTAGAGCAGATGGGTTTTTCCCAGTCCGGAGTGACCGTATAAGAACAGAGGATTATATGCGGACGCGGGATTCTGCGCAACAGCGAGACATGCCGCGTGAGCAAACTTGTTGGAGGAACCGACAATAAAAGTGTCAAAGGTAAATTCATATCCCGTATCGGCGGAGTTTTCGGCGCCGAGCATGGTTTCCGTATGTTTTTTGACCCCTTCCTCGGGAATGATGAAAACGGTAGTAAAATCGGAACCCAGCACCGCTTCATACGCTTCGGAGAGTTTCTTTAAATATCCTCTCATCAATGTTTGACGGTGAAATTCGTTGGGAACACGCAGAATGATCTCACCCTTTTCAAAGTCGATACCGACAGGCTCGATCCTGGAGATCCATGTTTTATAGGCGACGTCAACGATCTTGTTTTCATCTTTTAAGTAGTTGCAAATGATGCTCCAGCCCTCAGCAAAAGATTCCATTTTATGCCTCCTGTTCATAAAAAATTTGTGCGGAAAACGCCGCAGACACATATAACGCCATTATTAATTCACATTATATCAAAACTATGTGGAAAAATCAAGAATTTTTCTATATATAATGTTATTATTATCATTAATAATTATACGTCGAAAAAAACGCATTTTTTTCTATCTATAAATTGTGGTTAAAAATTTAGAAAAATACTATATATAGTAGCTTCGAAAAATCGATTTTTTTATATTGTAAAATATATCTATATAAAGAAAAAATTTTTGTTGACTTAGAGAGAAAATTAAGTTATAATGCTAACTTGTAAGGTTATGTAACCGAAAGGAGGATTGTTAAAATGCTCAGAACATATCAGCCTAAAAAGAGACACAGAAAAAAAGAACACGGCTTTAGAAAGAGAATGTCCACCGCTAACGGACGCAAGGTTCTCAGTAGAAGAAGAGCGAAAGGCAGAGCTCGTCTGTCTTACTAAATGAGTCAGGGCCACTCTCGGCAGTGGTCCGCTTTTAATATTCTCTTCTTTTTCATTCAGTCAAAATTCGATTTATCCTATTTTCCGGGTGGTTTGATGAAAGCGCAAACGCTGAAAAAGAACGGTGACTTCAAGCGGTTATACAGCAAAGGAAAATCCTTTGTCTCCCCTGCTCTGGTCACATACGTACAGAAAAAAAATAATAATAACCTTCGAATCGGAATAACCACCTCCAAAAAGATAGGATCTGCCGTACAGCGCAACCGGTGCAGGCGAATCATCAGAGCGGCGTTCAGCAATATTAATGAACCGAGTTTACACGGAGCCGACATTGTTTTTGTCGCCCGCACCAAGACCGGATTTTTGAAAAGCACAGATATCGAGCGCTGTATGAGAGAACACCTTAAACAGTCGGGTGTTATACTATGAAAAAAATACTATTAAAGCTGATCCGATTTTATCAGAATTCTATTTCGGTACACACCTCCCCTAAGTGTAAATATTTTCCCACCTGCTCACAGTACACCTATGAAGCCATTGAAGAGTGGGGCGCCTTAAAAGGCGCTTTGATGGGAATTTGGAGAATACTCCGCTGTAATCCGTTCTCCAAGGGAGGCTATGATCCGGTACCTCAAAAACCACACAAGATATAACAGAAATATCAGCTTTACGAAAGAAAGGTCATTTACCGTTATGATGGCGATATTCAACTTTTTAGGCAGCATATTCGGCTACCTTCTCTACGCCGCTTATTTCTTGGTACAAAACTTCGGCGTAGCGATCATCATATTCACCCTGATTTTTAAAATCATCCTCTTCCCCTCTTCTGTGAAACAGCAGAAGAGCATGGCGGCAAACTCTAAGATGCAGAAAAAGCAGCAGGAGTTAAAAGAAAAATACGGCAACGATAAACAAAAATACAACGAAGAGGTCCAGAAGCTCTACAACAAAGAAGGAGCTTCTCCGTTCGGCGGATGTCTGACCTCCCTGCTTCCGATGTTTGTGATGCTCGGTATTTATTATGCCGTTGTCCGTCCTATCTCTAACGTACTTCATATCGGCGCTGAAAAAGTCACCGAAATTATGGAAGTCGCTAACAAATTCCCCGGAGTTTCCATCAACTCCTCCAGTATCTACTCACAAATCGACGTATTAAGACTGTTTAACAATCCCAACACCCTGCCTTTGATGCAGGAAAAATTAGGATCTGCCATTACACAGGCAGAATTCTCCCAGATCCAGAATCTTTCGGGAGGTTTCAAATTTTTAGGATTTGACCTGCTTTCTACCCCCAGAGTAGAAGGTTTCTTAAGCATCGCGATGCTGGTACCGGTACTGTGTCTTTTGACCTCTGTCGGCACCCAGATCTATATGATGAAGAAGCAGGGTTCCATGAGCGGCCAGCAGGGCTGTATGAAGTATATGCTCTTAGCGCTTCCGCTTCTTACTGCGTATATCGCGTACACCGTACCCTGCGCGGTAGGTTTCTACTGGATTTTCTCCAACTTGATCGGCTTTGTTCAGTCAGTCATTATGTACAAGTTCTGGTCGCCTGCGATGGTAACGGCGAGAAAGGAAGGCGCGCATATCGCGCTTTTAGAACAGCAGGAGGCTAAGGTCGAATACGACTATAATCCCATATCCTCTCCTGTTGTTGAAAACCAGAATCAAAAGAAAAAGAATAAGAAAAAATAATCTTCCTATTGTTTTAAAAGAGGTAAAATATGTTTAAAGAAGTTATCGCTACAGGCGCGACAGTTGAAGAAGCGAAAGAAAACGCCTGTAAAGAACTGGGCGTAGAAACCTACGACGACAGAATCGAATTTGAAATTATCGAGATGCAGGCGAAGAAAGTTTTCGGTCTGTTCGGCGGCCGTCCCGCAAAAGTAAAAGTTTCACTGAAACAGACCTCCGATCAGGCTGCGGAAAGCTTTATCAAAGAGATCATCGAAAAGATGGGTCTTGAAAACATCACGGTTTCCTCCAAGATTGAGGACAACGTGATCACCCTTGATATCGAGGGCGAGGACGTCGGTTTTATCATCGGCAGAAGAGGCGAAACCTTAGACGCGCTGCAGTATCTTGCGTGCTTAGCCGCTAACCGTGTTGATCAGAACTATTCCAGAGTCGTGATCAACACCGGCGACTACAGAGAAAAAAGAGAAAAGACACTGGCGTCTTTAGGCAGACGTCTTGCGATCAAAGCGGCAAAAACCGGCAAAAAAACTTCCTTAGAGCCGATGAACCCTTATGAGAGACGCATTATCCATACCGCCGTACAGAAGGTCAACGGCGCTACCTCCTGGAGCGAGGGAGAATCCGTGAACCGTCATGTCGTGATCGGTCCCGATCCCAAGAATAAGAGCAGCTACTCCGGCAGAGGCAGAGGCGGCAGAAAGTCCTACGGTTCCGGCAGAGGCAGAGGCGGCTACAACAAAAGCGAGAAACCCGCGCCCAATCCCGACCGCAAGCCGTTAAACGAAGGCGAAGGCATGGGTCTCTACGGCAGAATTGATAAATAATAAAGTAAATATCGGGAGTTTTCCCGAAGAAAATGCCCGAGATTTTTTCGGGCATTTCTTTTTACTACTATGGTGATACATATGGAAAATACAACTATCGCGGCTATCTCTACCGCGCTCGGTACGGCAGGACTTTCCGTGATCAGAATATCGGGAGAAAACGCCGTCGGTATTGCCGAGAAGGTATTTAAGGCAAACAAAAAGCTTTGTGATATGCAGGGCTATACCTGTGTGTTCGGCGCGCTATACGATAAAGAAGAAAAGATAGATGAATGTGTCGCTACCGTGTTTTCAGCGCCGCACAGCTATACCGGAGAAAACACGGTGGAGCTTTCCTGTCACGGCGGTCTGTATGTCACGCAAAAGACCCTGCAAGCCGTATTCGCTGCGGGCGCGATTCCCGCAGAAGCAGGAGAATTCACCAAGCGCGCTTTTTTAAACGGCAAGCTTGATCTCACGGAAGCGGAAGCGGTCATGGATATCATCAACGCTAAATCCAAAGCATCCGCCCGCGCGGCGTTATCCGTCAAGGAAGGAACGCTTTCCAAAAAGATAGGAGAGATCAAAGCGCTGCTGCTGGACAAAGCGGCGCACCTGAACGCATGGGCGGATTATCCCGAGGAGGATATTCCGGAGGTCTCCTATGAAGAATTGGAAACCGCATTGAACGACGCAAAAAACAGACTGGAACAGATCCTTGCCGCTTATGATAACGGAAAAATCCTCAAAGAAGGCATTAATACCGTGATCGTCGGCAAGCCGAACGTAGGGAAGAGCACCCTGATGAATCTGCTCTCCGGTTATGATAAAAGCATCGTAACCTCTGTGGCGGGCACGACGCGCGACGTTGTGGAAGAGACCGTCAGCCTCGGCGACATCGTTCTGAATCTCTCCGATACCGCAGGCATCAGAGAATCTGCGGATGAGATAGAAAAGATCGGCGTCAACAAAGCAAAAATGAAACTCGAGACCGCTTCTCTCGCGCTGTGTGTTTTCGATTCTTCACAAGAGCTGACAGCAGAAGATAAGGATATACTTAACGCGGTAACGGAGCTTCCCGCAGTTGCAATTATCAACAAAACAGATTTGCCTCAAACACTGGATATAGATGTTATCAGAGAAAAAATACAAGATATAGTATTTATGTCCGCAAAAGAGCAAAAAGGCTTGGAAGAACTGCAAAAGACGATCCAAAAGTTGTGTCTGTCAAAAGATTTCGACACTACACAGGCGCTCTTATATAACGAACGCCAGCGTTCTCTGACAGAAAAGGCAAAAACAGCCGTAGAAGAAGCGCTGACAGCTTTGAAATCAGGCGTTACTTATGACGCGGTAACCGTCGCGATCGAAGAAGCCGCGGCGTATCTCGCGGAGCTGGTCGGCGAGTCGGTAACAGAAGAAGTGATCGACCGCGTATTCCACAGCTTTTGCGTCGGAAAATAAGATTGTTTCACGTGAAACAAAACAGGTGATATTATGAGCACATATTTCGCAGGTGAATATGACGTTGCCGTGATCGGCGCCGGACACGCGGGGATCGAAGCCGCTTTGGCGTCCGCGCGTCTCGGATGCAAGACGGCGGTTTTTACTATTAATATGGACGCAGTCGGCAACTGTCCGTGCAATCCTTCGATCGGCGGTACCGCAAAGGGTCATCTGGTGCGTGAGATCGACGCGTTAGGCGGCGAGATGGGCAAGACCGCGGACGAGTGTACGCTGCAGTCGAGGATGCTCAATAAGGGAAAGGGACCCGCGGTCCATTCTCTCAGAGCGCAGATCGACCGCCGTCAATATGCGTCGGTGATGAAACACAAGCTGGAATTACAAGAGAATTTAGATCTCAGACAAGCGGAGATCACCGGCATCGAAAGAGATGGGAAAGAGGCTTGGCTGTTGACTACCCGTATGCTTGCGGTATATCGGTGTAAAACGGTTATCGTCGCCACCGGAACCTATCTCAGCGGAAAGGTGTTTATCGGAGAGGTAAGCTTCGACTCCGGTCCCGACGGGATTTTTCCGGCGGCATTTCTGGGGGAAAGCCTGAGAAAGCTCGGGATCCCGACCCGCCGTTTCAAGACCGGCACGCCCGCCAGAGTGAAGCGCTCCTCCATTGATTTTTCAGAGCTGGAACAGCAGGACGGCGACGAGCCGACCACACCGTTTTCTTTTGATACCGTCGATCCGGTGGAGAATAAGGTGGTCTGTCATATCTCATGGACAAACGATCACACCAAACAGATCATCCTTGATAACATCCACCGTTCTCCTTTATACGGCGGCAAGATCGAGGGAGTCGGACCGCGCTACTGTCCGAGCTTGGAGGATAAAATCGTCCGTTTTTCCGAGAAACCCAGACATCAGCTCTTTATTGAGCCGTGCGGCATCGATACGGAAGAAATGTACCTGCAGGGAATGAGTTCTTCCCTGCCTGAGGAAGTGCAGATCTCGTTCTATCACACGATCAAAGGCTTGGAAAACGCGGTGATGATGCGTCCCGCCTACGCGATCGAATATGACTGTATCGATCCGACGGAGATGCTCCCGACTTTGGAATTCAAGAAGTTCTCCGGCTTATACGGCGCGGGACAGTTTAACGGTTCCTCCGGCTATGAAGAAGCCGCCGCACAGGGCTTGATCGCGGGCATCAACGCTGCGTTGAAAGTACAAGGGAAAGAACCGTTTGTGCTCGACAGAGCAAGCTCTTATATCGGAACACTGATCGACGATCTTGTTACCAAGGGAGCCAACGAACCTTACCGTATGATGACCTCCCGCAGTGAATACCGCCTGATCCTGCGTCAGGACAACGCCGATAAGCGCCTCACGCCTTTGGGATATCAGCTGGGACTGATCTCTGAGGAACGTTATCAAAGATTTCTCCATAAACAAGAAATGATTCAACAGGAATATAACCGTGTGAAAACAACGGTGATTTCACCTTCCGAGACATTATCAAATATACTTGTTTCACGTGAAACATCCGACGTCACTACCGGTATCCGCTTGATCGATTTGCTCAAACGTCCCGAGTTGAGCTATGAAGCGTTAACAGAGATAGATACTGATCGTCCGGTGTTAGACAGCGCGATCTTCGAACAGGTAGAGATCGCGGTAAAGTACGACGGCTATATCAAAAAGCAGTTGGCGGCGGTTGAAGCGATGAGAAAAACCGAACACCGCGCGCTGCCGTCCGATATCGACTACCAAGCAATAGAAGGACTGCGGCTGGAGGCGAGAGAAAAGCTCCAGAAAATCCGCCCGCTGAACATCGGTCAGGCGAGCCGTATCTCGGGCGTTTCTCCCGCGGACATCAATGTGCTGATGATTTATCTGGCAAAAAAGGCATACGAAAAAGGAAAAGAAAATGGATCAGAGTTTTAAAACCATCCTTGATACTACATTAAAAGAATGTGGTTTATCGCTCGAGGAAGAAGCAAAAACAAAACTGGAAATATACGATCGTCTGCTGTCAGAGTATAATCAGGTGATGAATCTTACCGCGCTGACCGAGCCCCGCGATGTTGCGCTGAAACACTTCTGCGACAGTCTGACCGTGCTGAAATATGCTCAGATTCCCAAGGCCGCGTCTGTGATCGATGTCGGTACAGGGGCAGGCTTTCCGGGACTGGTGCTTAAGATCGCGCGTCCCGATCTGAGGCTGAGCTTGCTTGACAGCTTACAGAAACGGCTGAGTTTTCTGGAAGAAGTTTGCAGGAAAACAGAAATAACCGATGTCCGGTTTCTTCACAACCGCGCTGAGGACGGCGCGAGAGAAGTGGCGCTGCGTGAAACATATGACTTTGCCATATCGCGTGCGGTCGCTCCTTTGAACGTGCTGTGTGAATACTGCCTGCCTTATGTCAGAGTCGGCGGAATCTTCCTCGCGATGAAAGGCAAAGACTGTGAAGAAGAGCTTTCCCTCGCGCAAAACGCGATCCGCACGCTTGGAGGAGAGGCAGAAAGAGTCAATTCCTTTGAGCTTGTCGACGCAGGACAGAGGGCGATCATTCAAATCAGAAAGATAACCCCGACCCCCGAGAGCTATCCCCGTACAAGTAAAAAAATCAAGAATAATCCATTGTAAAACACTGCGTCAAAACGGTGTTTTTCTTTATTTCGACAAAACAATCTATAATAATTGCTCAGAATACGACAAGTTATTCACAGTTCGTTTGATATGATAATACTCGCAGGGACAAGCCCGAGAAAAAAAGAAGGTTGCTGATAGCGGAAGAGGTGAGGATAGTGAGCTTATTGATCAGACCCGATAATAAGGTACTGATGGTGCCGACTATCCAGATCAGACCCAACCGCACCCAGCCCCGCCGAAACTTCGACGAGGAAGAGCTCAAAAGTCTTTCTCTGTCTATCACTGAAAACGGAATCCTCCAGCCGTTGGTTGTCAGACGAATCAATTCTACGGAATTCGAGCTGATCGCGGGGGAGAGGCGGCTGAGAGCGGCGATCATGGCAGGGCTCAACAAGGTTCCCTGTGTCGTACATAAGTGTACCGATAAAGAATCCGCGCTCTTAGCTCTGATCGAAAACCTCCAGCGCACCGATCTCTCTATGTTTGAAGAAGCCCGCGGGATCGCCAGACTGATCCGTAAGTACGGACTGACGCAGGAGCAGGCGGCGATCAAGCTCGGGAAGAAACAGTCTACCATCGCCAACAAGCTGAGACTGCTTCGTCTGACCTTTGAAGAACAGGAATGGATCCTGACCGCGAATCTCTCCGAACGTCACGCCCGCGCGCTGCTTAGAATCAACAACTCCAATCTCAGACGCGAGGTGTTAAGCCGCGTCATTACCGAGAATATGAACGTTCTCGAAACAGAAGCCTTTGTCACCGATGTATTGATGAAAAAATCCGCACCGCAGCCGTCGGAAGAAAAAAAGCCGACCAAAAAGGCGGCGGTCAAGGACGTCAGGATCTTTGTCAACACGATCAACAAAGCGGTCGATACCATGCGTCTGTCGGGGATCAACGCGATCTCCCGCAGATCCGAAACCGACGACTATATCGAATACACCGTGAAAATTCCCAAGCCGGAGAGCTTATCAACTGCGTAAGGTCTCACGCAGTAACCTGACAGTGATAAAAACCGACAACCGATAACTGTCAACCGAATTCACTTTCCCCATAGGTGCAGCAGCATCTATCCACTCATACCCATTTCCTTATCTGAACCCCTTGCCGACAGCCGTGCGTGTAACAGCGTGCGGCTGTTGGCATCTTTTAAAACTAAGAACTAAGAAAGAAGAAATAAGAACCGAAAGATATATTCTTGCTTTTCATTATGGAAAATGTTAAATTTATCATTATTTATTGCAAAATCACCCCCGATATGATAAAATAAAGTGTATTTTCTCTTAAATTTTTCAGAAATGGGTGATTTTTTGACTAAAGTTATCGCAATCGCGAACCAAAAGGGCGGCGTAGGAAAAACCACCACCGCGGTCAACATTGCCGCAGGTCTCGGTAAATTGCAGAGAAAAGTCCTTTTGGTAGACGTAGACCCTCAGGGCAACGCCACCAGCGGCGTCGGAATCGACAAACGCTCGATCAAGCTTTCCACCTATGATGTTTTGGTCAACGGTGAGAAATTAGAAAATGTTTTGGTTCATACACGATATGAAAACCTCGACGTCGTGCCCTCTGGTATCGATCTTGCCGCGGCGGAATTTGAAATGATGGATATGGATAACCGTTCCTCCCGCCTGAAAAAGGCGATCCTCCCCGTCAAGAAAGAGTACGACTATATCATTATCGACTGTCCGCCGTCGCTCGGGCTGATCACTACCAACGCCCTGACTGCCGCGGACAGCGTGATCGTTCCGATCCAGTGCGAGTATTACGCGCTCGAGGGACTTTCTCAGCTGATGAACTCTGTTCGATATGTCAAGAGAAAGTCGAACGAATACCTCTCGATCGAGGGCGTTCTGCTGACGATGTACGACGGCAGACTCAACCTCACCCAGCAGGTAGTCAACGAAGTCAAGACCTTCTTCCCGAAGAAAGTGTTCTCCAACGTCATCCCCAGAGGCGTCAGACTGAGTGAAGCGCCGTCCTACGGTATGCCGATCATGTACTACGATAAAAACTCCAAGGGCGCGATGGCGTATATGGCTCTGTGTGAGGAGATCCTCAGAAGGGAGCGCGTCAATGGCTAAGAAGCTCGGCGGATTGGGCAAAGGTCTTTCCGCGATATTTATTGAAAATGAAACAGAAGAAAAGGGCAGTGTCGTCACCCTGCGTATTTCCGAGATCGAACCCAACCGTTCCCAGCCCCGCAGAGCCTTCGATGAAGAATCGCTCGCGGAGCTTTCCGATTCGATCAAAGCGCACGGCGTACTCCAGCCGATTTTAGTACGTCCGCTGCTGCAGGGCGGCTATCAGATCGTCGCAGGGGAGAGGCGTTACCGCGCCGCAAGGCTGGCGGGATTGACCGAGATCCCCGCCACCGTCAGGGAGCTTTCCGAGGAAGAGACCATGGAGCTTGCGCTGATCGAAAACCTCCAGAGAGAGAACCTTTCTCCGATGGAAGAAGCGGCAGGCTACAAGCACCTGATGGATACCTACTCACTTTCACAGGAGCAGGTGGCAAGCGCGGTGGGAAAATCCCGCTCCGCGGTCGCGAACTCGGTTCGTCTGCTGACGCTGGATGAATCGATCAGAGAATTGGTCGACGACGGCAAGCTCTCCGCAGGCCACGCCCGCGCGCTGCTTTCGATAGAAGATCAAAAGCTGCAAAAGACCGCGGCGGAAGAGATCACGAAAAAAGGGCTGTCTGTCAGAGAGGCAGAGAAGCTTTCCAAAAAGCTCAACAAGCAAAAATCAGAGAAAAAACCCTCCAAGCCGCAGGCGGTACCGATCCTGTATAAAGAAACAGAGCTTGCCCTGTCTGAGGCGCTCGGTCAGAAAGTGGTCATCACCAAAAACAAGAACGGCGGCGGAACGCTGTCGATCGACTTCTACTCTGACGAGGAATTATTAAATTTAGCACATAAGTTTGAATAAGGAGAAACCGTTATGATTGATATTAAGTTTTTGAGAGAAAACCCCGAGATCGTGAAACAAAATATCAAAAACAAGTTTCAGGAGAAAAAGCTCTCTCTTGTCGACGAAGTGATCGAGCTCGATAAGCTCGCCAGAAAAGCAAAAGGCGACGCTGATGCACTGAGAGCAAACCGCAATAAACTCTCTAAGGAGATCGGCGGATGCTTCGCCCGCGGAGAAAAAGAAAAAGCGCTCGAGCTCAAGGCGCAGGTCGCTTCTCAGGGAGAACAGCTCGCGGAATTGGAGAAGCAGGAGGCTGAACTGAACAAAAAGGTCACCGATATTATGATGGTGATCCCGAATATTATTGACGAGTCTGTTCCGATCGGAAAGAACGATACCGAGAACGTAGAAAGAGAACGCTTCGGCGAGCCTGTTGTTCCCGATTTTGAGATCCCGTATCACACCGAGATCATGGAGCGTCTGTCGGGTATCGATCTCGATTCCGCCCGCAGGGTCGCCGGTAACGGCTTCTACTATCTGATGGGCGATATCGCAAGACTTCATTCTGCGGTGATCTCCTACGCGCGTGATTTTATGATCGACAGAGGCTTCACCTACTGCATCCCGCCTTATATGATCCGCTCCAATGTCGTATCGGGCGTGATGAGCTTTGCCGAGATGGACGCGATGATGTACAAGATCGAAGGCGAGGATCTTTTCTTGATCGGTACCTCCGAACACTCGATGATCGGCAAATTCATCGACACGGTGTTAAAAGAAGAAGAACTTCCCTACGCGCTGACATCTTATTCGCCCTGTTTCAGAAAAGAAAAAGGCGCTCATGGCATCGAGGAGCGCGGCGTCTACCGTATTCATCAGTTTGAAAAGCAGGAAATGATCGTCGTCTGCAAGCCCGAAGAATCGAAGATCTGGTTCGACAAGCTCTGGCAGAACACTGTCGACTTTTTCCGCACACTGGATATCCCCGTGCGCACCTTAGAGTGCTGCTCGGGAGACCTCGCTGATTTGAAGGTCAAGTCCGTCGATGTGGAGGCTTGGTCGCCCAGACAGAAGAAATATTTTGAAGTCGGCTCCTGCTCGAACCTTTCCGACGCGCAGGCGAGACGCTTAAAGATCCGCGTTACCGGAAAGGGTGGCAAGTATTTCGCGCATACACTCAACAACACCGTCGTTGCGCCTCCGAGAATGCTGATCGCGTTCTTGGAGAACAACCTCGAAGCAGACGGCAGAGTCCGTATCCCCGAAGCCCTCAGACCGTATATGGGCGGCAAGGAATACATTGGCTAACTAAGAACTAAGAGTGAAGAACGAAGAACGACGGTTACTCGCTTTGCTCGAACAATTAAAAAGACTATAAAAAAACCGCAGGAGTTTTTATATACTCCTGCGTTATTATTTTGATGTTAATTTTTTTATATTATATCTCAATAAATCAGATTCGGAATATTCCAACAGAGTTATGATAAGACCTGTCATTTTTTCTGCATTGTGCAAATCCTCCTCAGAAAAGTTGGACAGCAAAACATACTCATTATATGTCATCTTCGGCGCGAACTTTCGCGCATAGCTTCTTGTGATAAGCTCAAAGCTATCTATTTTCACAATATCTTTTTTCATCAGTGATTTGATCAGCGAGTGAACATAACTGTCCTTCCACGTTTTGTCCTCGGAGAGCTCTACGATTTTGGCACAGGACAGGGGTTTGTCGGAACTCCAGAGCAGATTCATAATTTGTTCTTCGCTTTTTGTCATTTTGGGGATCATCGATTTTCTTTCCTTTCCGACATTTCTCTTTTTCTTTAACACATATTCATAATATTCTACCTGTGCTTCTCCTGTATGCATACGATTCACATAATCAAGATATTTTGAACGAAAGACAGCATAATCTCCTTCATATTCCTCAGAGTGTGAAAGATAGTAGAGGCATCAGTTATTCTCTTCGGGAGTCATCCAGATGATGCGGTCATTTTCTTCTATTAATGCAAACACCCCATAAAAAACGCGCAGCCCGAGAGCTACGCGTGAAAAATACATAGCTCATTTGTTGTCACACAAAACTTTAACTGCACTATCGGCACATAAAAGCTGAGCCTGTATTTTTACCATAAGATAAAAATACATGCCGATATATGCAGAAAATGTTCAGTTTTGTGTGACACCTAAAATATATCACATTGGTATAAAAAATGCAATAAGAAATTGTCTGGCAATGATTTCTTTTGAAAAATTATAATTAGTTACTTGCTTCGCTCGAACAATTGTATATTCAAATCGTAGGGGAGGGTCTTGACCCTCCCTGATGTTTTACAATCCGATAAAAAGTCGGATTCTCATTTTTTGAGAGTCGATTTAACGCTCCCGATGTTTACTTTTTCAGCCTCACCGATTATAATTCGGGTGAAACGTTTCGAAGAAAAATGTTATTGATACCTTAGGGAGGCTATGATGACCACACTGACTGAAAACATCAAAAACAAAAGAAAAGAAAAAGGGTGGACCCAGCGGGAGCTTGCCGATGCGCTCGGTATCTCCGACAAGACCGTTTCACGCTGGGAATCGGGCGTACAGGTACCCGACGCGCTGATCCTCCCCGATGTGGCAAAGCTGTTCGGTACCACCGTCTCTGCACTGTACGGAGAAAGCGGGGGAGAGGAAAAATCCGAAAACTTTACCGATATCGGCGAAAAAACCATACAACCCGCAAAGCCCCTGATCAACAAAAAGAGGATCACCGTATTCAAGATCATTTCCGTTGCGGGTATGACCGTTTTGATACTGGCAACGATGCTGTTGTGCAATCTCGATATTTTCCGCGGTTCGATCGATCCTTACAACGAAGGTGTACGGAATGTATATTTTGGTGTTTTCGGATTTGCGACGGTTATCCTGATAATAAACAAAATGTTGTTTATGCTGTATTATCAAAAGAAAGATCGGTTTCAACCGATCTATCTGAAAACGGATATTTCTTTCAGCGCGCCTGCGATGATGATTTTCTGCGCCGTGACCCTGCTGATCCTGCCTTTTCTGCACAGCATATCTTTTTCACTGTGGTATGTTGCCGCGGTCTATCTGATCTGTATCGGCTGTATCTTTGTGATGATAGGAATGAAACAGGATCTTCGAAAAGCCGGTGTGAGCGTCGGCAAGGCGGTAAGTGTTGTTTCGCTGATCCTCGCGGGCGTAACGGTTCTGGCTTTTTTCGGTGCGGCAGCGGGATTGTATTTTGCAATGCCGACGCATGAAATCCTTGTCACAGAAGAGGGCATTTATACAGAATCGATCCCGGAAAATTTGCGGCAGACAGTAAGTTATATCAGAAGTTCAGACTATCTCCATTATAGTTATTTTGTATTTCTCTTCAGCTCTGCGCCGTTACTCGGAGCGCTGTTAATGAATATGATCGAGTTGATGATAAAGAAAGATAAGCTGAAGGAATAAAAACACAGGGCGTAAACTTGACTCTCCCAAAATTTTGAAAACGGAAGCCGTTTTCGGCTGCGAACTCACATCAGTCGTAGGGCAAGGCGCCCTCGACTTGCCGGTCGCAGCAGCGTTTCAACCATATCAAATGTTTCATATAGGAGCACAATTTAACCTGCATCTCCTATAACCGATATAGAACTGATATCAACGTTTCGGTAAGTCGAGGGCGCCTTGCCCTACGACTCTATGCAACGTCTTGCCGCGGCAGGAGCAAGTTCCCGCCCTACCATGCAAAAACAGCAAAGTTTAGGGAGGGTCAAGACCCTCCCTACAGTTTTATTTTTTATGTTCTTCTAAGATGCTTTCCGATCGGCGGCAGAAATCCTCCCACGCTGCTTCGCCGAACTTCTTCACAAAGACCTTTTTTGCCTCGGCGATCTTCGGCGGGCGGCGTTCGGTAGAATGACAGTCCGAGCCGATGAAATCCAGCTTGCCCTCTTTATAGAGCTTGAACGCGAGCTTCTTGGACTTATGATAGAGGAACGCCTCGGCGTTGCACTGGATCAAAAACTCGTCGTACTCAAAAATCTGCCGAAAAATATTCTTCTTCTGGATATCCTGATACCGTTCGATATGGGCAAGCACGATATCCAGACCCGACGCGTATTTGAACGACAGCAGATCGTCGATCATATTCTCCGGCCATGGATGAAACGGCAGCTCGATCAGAATCAGGTTCGTACCTTCTATCGCGAGATCTCTGACCTCTTTGGAACGGGATATTCCATAAAAATAGAGAACTTCCGCGCCGAACAGCAGAGAGGGCGTATCGCTGCCGAGCTCCGGTTCGATCTTTCTGAAAGTGTGCGCGCGCCGTCTTAAAAAATGTTCGGGAGATTCCTGATCGGCGTAAAAATGTGAGGTGGAAACCATCGTGGTAACGCCCTGTTTTGCGGACATCCTGAGAAGCTCCAGAGATTGTTCCGTAGATTTTGCGCCGTCGTCCATCTTCGGCAGGATATGGCTGTGGATATCAAGCATTTTCTCACCTCGATTTCAAAAATAGTAGGGCGGGGGAGGTCTCTCCTAAGGAGAGGTGTCACCGAAGGTGACAGAGAGGTGCCGTCTCCGGCTGAGGAATGCTCCCGCCGAAAAACTTGTCCTAAGTATAACAAATTATTCAGAAAACTGCAACTTGAAAAATGTAAAAACTTGTGATAAAATAAGTGGGTAAGACAGCTTTCTGCGTTTCTATATCAAACGCAGGCAGGCTGTTTTTTTGGAAGGGGATCATTATGAAGAAAAAAGTATTTTATACCGAGCTATCCTATGTGTTCGGCATCATCGCGCTGGCGATCGGCGTCGCGCTGATGGAGAGAGCGGATTTCGGTATGTCGATGGTGGTCGCGCCCGCGTATTTGCTGCACTTGAAGATATCACAGTATCTGCCGTTTTTTTCCTTCGGGATGGCGGAATACACCTTGCAGGCGGTACTGATCATCGCGCTGATGCTGATCGTGAGAAAGTTCCGGTTTTCGTATCTGTTCTCGTTCGTTACCGCGGTGTGGTACGGCTTTGCCTTAGACGGATGCATCTATCTGGTGAGCTTTATCCCGGACGGCGGGATCGTATCGAGAGTCGCGTTCTTTATCGGAGGAATGCTGTTCTGCTCCTGCGGGGTATCGCTGGTGTTCCATACCTATATCTCTCCCGAAGCATACGAGCTGTTTGTCAAGGAGATCAGCCTGAAGTTCTCGCTGAACATCACCAAGGTCAAATGGATCTATGATATTACCAGTACGCTGGTTGCCGTTGCGATGTCATTCATTTTCTTCGGTCTGTGGCACTTCGAGGGAGTGAAGCTCGGCACCGTGATCTGCGCGCTGGTCAACGGTTTGATCATCGGCGCTTTTTCCAAGCTTTTTGAAAAGACCTTTGTATTTAAAGATGGTTTGAAACTCAGACCGCTGTTTGAAAAATAAAATTGTCCGAGCGAAGCGAGTAACCGTCATTATTCATTCTTCAATTTTCAGTCTTCAGTATTCAATAAAAAAAGCCCCAACCGGGGCTTTTTCTTATACCGTTGCCGAGTAGTTCGGCGCTTCTTTGGTGATTTGGATGTCGTGAGGATGGGATTCTTTGAGACCCGCGCCGGTGATGCGGACGAACTTCGCCTTGTTATGAAGCTCTTCAATATCCTTGCAGCCGGTGTAACCCATACCGGACTTCACGCCGCCCATCATCTGATAGACCGTATCGGCAAGAGGTCCGCGATAGGGGACGCGTCCTTCTACACCCTCGGGAACATACTTCTGGTTGTTCGCCTGGAAGTAACGGTCGGACGAGCCCTTGTTCATCGCGCCGAGAGATCCCATACCGCGGTAGACCTTGAACTGTCTGCCCTGATAGATCTCGGTATCTCCGGGAGATTCCTTACAGCCTGCGACTAAAGAGCCGACCATGATGACGTTCGCGCCCGCCGCAAGAGCTTTGACGATATCGCCGGAGTATTTGATACCGCCGTCTGCGATCACGGGGATGTTGCTCTTCGCCGCTTCGTTCGCCGCGTCAAAGATCGCGGTGATCTGCGGAACGCCGATACCCGCGACGATACGGGTGGTGCAGATGGAGCCGGGACCGATACCGACCTTGACCGCATCTGCGCCGGCGGAAATCAGCGATCTCGCGCCCTCTGCGGTAGCGATATTGCCGGCGATCAGCTGGATCTCGGGGAAAGCGTTCTTCACTTTATAGACGGAGTTGAGTACGTTGGAATTGTGACCGTGAGCGGAGTCGAGCACCAGTACGTCTACCTGTGCGTCGATCAGCGCCTTCGCGCGGTCTAAGACATCCTTGGTCGCGCCGATCGCCGCGCCGCAGAGCAGTCTGCCCGCCGCGTCTCTTGCGGAGTGGGGATACTGAACGGATTTTTCGATATCCTTGATCGTGATCAGACCTTTGAGCTTACCCTGATCGTCGACGATAGGCAGCTTTTCAACCTTATGCGCGCGCAGAAGCGCCTGCGCTTCTTTCAGAGTGGTGCCGACAGGAGCGGTAACGAGGTTTTCTTTGGTCATCACTTCGCTGATCTTCTGGGTAAAGTCGATTTCCTCCATAAACTTGAGGTCTCGGTTGGTGATGATACCGACCAGTACGCCGTTTACACAGACAGGCACGCCGGAGATCTTATATTTGTGCATCAGATTCTCCGCGTCGCCGAGAGTGTTCTCCGGAGCGAGGAAGAAGGGGTTGGTGATGACGCCGTTTTCGGAACGCTTGACGCGGTCTACCATATCCACCTGCGTCTCGATCGGCATATTCTTGTGGATGATACCGATGCCGCCCTCACGCGCCATCGCGATCGCCATCTCGGTCTCGGTGACGGTATCCATCGCGGCAGTCATCATCGGGGTGTTGAGGTGGATCTTCTGTGTCAGATATGTGTCGACCTTGACGTCTCTGGGCTCTACATTCGACTCTGCGGGGATCAGCAGAACGTCGTCAAAGGTCAGACCTTCTTTCACAAATTTTTCTTCAAAGCTCTTGTTAATCACGATACCACTCCTTATATGATTTTCAGCATTATAACACAAAACAGAAATCAGAAGTTTAGAAAAAAGAAAAATGCGAAGGTGTGAGTGTTGAATTTTTCCGATAAAAAGGGGCTTTTTTTGGTTACTTTGAAGAGGGAACAGAGAAAAAGAGGAAAAACTTACGGTATTTTTATTTTCATAAGAGAAAAACTATTGACAAAAGACAAGGATTATAATATAATATTTCTGCTGATTTCAGCGATATGGCGGAATAGCTCAGCTGGCTAGAGCATTCGGTTCATACCCGAAGTGTCGTAGGTTCAAGTCCTATTTCCGCTACTATGGCCCGGTGGTCAAGCGGTTAAGACACCGCCCTTTCACGGCGGTAACACGAGTTCGATTCTCGTCCGGGTCACCACCCCTGCTTCGGCAGGGGTTTTGAGTTTGCCGGTGTGGTGGAATAGGCAGACACAAGGGACTTAAAATCCCTCGGACTAAACATCCGTACCGGTTCAAGTCCGGTCACCGGCATAGCAAAGGGACACGCAGCAGCGTGTCCCTTTTGCTATGTCGTAGGATCGGACTTGAGGAAAAGAGGGGTCCCCGAAATGATATCATCATTTTGGGGAGAGGAGGAGCCGCGGCGTGAGCAGGAGAGCGCCAACGCCTTGGCGTTCTCAGCGAACACAGCGGACGACGACGAGGTCACCGGCATTAAAACAGGCAGCCCAAGAGGGTTGCCTGTTTTTATTCGCCGTAAGAACGGACTTGATAAAAAGAGGGGTCCCCGAAATGATATCATCATTTTGGGGAGAGGAGACGCTTTCTATTGTGTTTTAAAAACTTTTTTGATAAAATATATTTAAAAGCGGGAATTTTTGACAGAAACGGTTACTATATAAGTATAAGCATATAACGGAGACGATAGAATGAAAAAGATAATTGCTGTTTTACTGATGATCGGTATGATGTTTCTACTATGTTCCTGTTCTGTGATGGATGCTGTAATGGGAGAAATCAAAGAGGGCATCAAAGAAGGCTTGGAAGAAGAGCTTACGGAAGAGGCAACGGAAAAGCCTAAAGGATTCGAGCCGATGGAGACCGATGATTTTTATGATATCGACAATACATACTATAAGGTTTCTCCTTATTATACGCCTATTGTTTGTACCGTTTCTTATGACTGTCTGGAAAACGACGAACAAAAACAGCTGTATCGCAGATTGGTCGAGAGCGTTTATACGGTCAGCGACTGTACCGATGATACCGGAATGTTTCGCTGTCAGCAGGTAGTCAGAGAAGGCGGCATTCTCTCCGAGGCGCAGGTTCGTACCGTAGTCAAGGCGATCTATGACGATCATCCCGAACAGTTCTGGGTCACTATATACTTTGATTATATGGCGGATGAAGAAGAAAACTATTATGCGGTGATGCTTTATTCGTGCTATTCTCCCAAGGATATCGGTCCGTGGCTGGAGAAAATCCGCGAAGCGGAGGAAAGCTTTATTGATTCCGTTGCCGACGGACTATCCGAGTATGAACGCGAAAAGCTTGTTCATGATTATATCATCGACAATTGTTACTATAACGAGGCGGAGAGCAACGTTCTGGAGGCTTATCACAGCATATACGGTGTTCTGGTAAAAGGAAAAGCGGTATGCGAAGGCTATGCCAAAGCGTTCCAGATGCTTTTGAATCTTGTCGGGATCGAGTGTGTCGGTATCGAAGGAGAAGGCGTGGAGCCGGACGAAGAGCCGAATTTTGACGACAATATTCTTCATATGTGGAACGCGGTAAAAATAGACGGAGAATGGTATTTTGCGGATGTGACATGGGATGACAGCGAAGAAGCGGTCTTAAGGCATTATTATCTTAATGCGCCGGACGAAATGTTTCATAACAGTCATATTCCCTCACAGCTGACTTCACAGATGGAGGACGAGGATATCACCCCTAAAGGTACATACTGGCAGGTGTCGATGAACATTTTCGTCCCCGAATGTACTGCGACGGAATACTGTTATGTCATCAGAGAATGCGCTCATCTGGATTCCTATACGGATACCGAAGATCTGACCGACGCGATGCTCAAAGCGGCAGAAAACGGAGAAGAAAACTTTATCATATATGTTGATCCGGCGTTTTCCTCTCTGGATGACGCGCTGGATCATTTGATCTATGATTATCCGCAGTATATTTTCAGTTATCTTTCGACGGTGAATAACCGGCTTTCCGACAGCAGTATCGATACGGAACATATCAGCTTTGGTTACGATGAAGATTTTTCTACCATCATTCTTGAATTTGAATACCGATAAACAGCAAAGGCACAGCTTCGGGCTGTGCCTTTGTTATGTAAATGATGATTTAAAATTTCAAATCGTACCACAGGATGAAAACATAGATCGCATAAATACGGTTCCAGAGTAAATCTTCTCCCTCAACAAAACGGTTCCACATCTCTTTCAGCTCGTCTGTGTTGAAGAACCTCTCGGCGGTCTTGCCGAAGAACTTTTCTTTCACCTGAGCGTTGTAGCGTTCATCGCTGAGCCACTTGCGGACCGGTACGGGGAAGCCGACTTTCTTGCGGAACGCAACCTCATAGGGCAGCTTTTCGCTTGCCGCTTTGCGGAAAGCGTATTTGTTCTGATCTTCACAGAACAGATATTCCGCAGGGATCGTTCGCGCCGCCTCAAAAAGCCTGACGTCGGAGAACGGGGTATGCAGTTCGATCCCGCAGGCGGTGGAGGTGCGGTCGGTGTTGAGGTAGATATCTCCCTCGAGCCACAGCGAGATATCGATATAAAGCTTCTGATCCAGCTCCTCCATCTCTTTCGCTTCTTCCCATAAGGGCAGGATGGGATCCGCCGCCTTGGTGTTCTCGTCATAGTCCTTCATCAGAGAACGGACGACCTCTTCCGACATAATATGAGAGCAGCTCAGATAAATCCAGTCGTCGGGAAGATGACGCCTGTGCGCGTTATAACCGCCGAAGAATTCGTCGATACCCTCGCCGGAATAGACGACGTCGGCGTGTTCCTTTGTCGCCTGACAGCCTAAGGAGAAAGCTACCGCAGAAGCGTCGCCCAAGGGCTGACCGAGCTTGTCGATCACCGTGGGGATTCTCTCAAAGTATTCCTCGGGAGAGATCATCTTGACGTTGAAGTTTTTGTTGAGGACTTTTGCGGTTTCTCTCGCGAGAGCGGACTCGTCAAAGCCGCTTTCCGCATAACCGACGGTATTCGCCGCCCGGGCGTCGCCCGCCGCGAGCAGATAGGAAGAATCCACGCCGCCTGAAAGGAACGATTCCTTATAAGGGATTTCATGATCCTGTCGCTCTTCATCTAAGATCTCACCGATGACCTTGCGCAGATTCTCCGCACACTCATCAACGGACTTGCTCCTGTCGGGAGCGAAATCGGGACGAAAATACCGCTGTAATAAGATTTGTTCTCCGTCGAAGAGGATCCAGTGTCCCGGGCGAAGCTTGTATACATTCTCATAAAAGGTTTCTTCACCGATGGGATAACCGTAGAAAAGATATTGCTGGAGCATTCGCAGGTTGAGCTTCTTTTCCACACGGGGATCGTTTACGATCGCGTCGATATCGCCGGAGCAGAGAAGTTCGTTTCCCGCGACGGTATAAAACATCTGCTTCTGACCGACCTGATCGCGTGTGACATAAAGCGTCTTTTTGTTATCATCCCAAATTGCGAGAGCAAACGCGCCGCAAAGATGCTTCGGCATTTCCATACCCCATTTTATGTAGGCGCTGAGAAGAATCTTTTCTTCACGTTCTGCTCTGGAAAGACCCTCAGGGATGTTTAGTTCCTCACACAGCTTTTTAAAATTTCGGATATACCCGCTGAAATAACGTAACTTGATGTGATCAAGACTCATACGATTCGCTCCTTTTGTCAATTTCTGTCGAAATTATAACACGGCTGAACGCTATCGTCAAATAGTAGTTGAAAAGAAATCCTCTTTGGGATGATCGGGAATCATAATTGTAGGGGAGGACCTCTGTGCCCTCCCTGAACAATGCGATCATATCAAACAAAAGGGAGGACTTTTACGCCCTCCCTGATATGAGTTGTTTTCAACAAAGTAAATTATTTTTATAACATCGCCGCGCCGATGATACCCGCGTCGTTGCCTAAAGTAGCAGCGCAGATAACGGTCTGCTTGTCGTTGTGCTTGGTGAATCTTTCCTGTTCGACAATCGCTCTCAGCGGAGCCAGAAGAGTCTCGCCCTGTCTGGAAACGCCGCCGCCGATACACAGCACATCGGGCTGGAAGATGTTGATGACGTTGATGATACCGGTCGCGAGATAGCTGATGAATTTGTTGACCACTTCGGTGCCGGTCGCGTCGCCGTCCTTCATCGCGTCGAACGCGGTCTTGCCGTTGACCTGATCGAGGTCGCCGTTTACCGCGTTGAGCATATAGGAGAACTCAGGCTTTTCATTCTTGATCGCTTCTTTGGTCATATTGATCAGAGCGGTTGCAGATGCATATGCCTCCCAGCAGCCCTTTCTGCCGCAGCCGCAGAGGTTTCCGTCCTTAACGATAACCATATGACCGAGCTCCGCGCCCGCGTAGTTGGAGCCGGAATAGATCTTGCCGTCAATAATAATGCCGCCGCCGACGCCGGTGCCGAGAGTGATGGCGATCGCATTTTTGCTGCCCTTTGCGGAGCCGGCTAAGAATTCGCCCAGCGCCGCCGCGTTTGCGTCGTTTTCCACCTTGACATATTTATGCAGTCTTTCCTCCATCATCTGGGCGATCTCCCAGTTCTGGAAGAAAAGGTTCGGAGAAGTTTCTACCACTCTGGTTTCGGGATTGACCGCACCGGGAACACCGATACCGATATGCGCTACATCATCCATCTTGACTTTCGCTTTCTTCAGCGCTTCCTTCACGACAGCCGCCATCGAGTCGCAGATCTCCGCTTCGGGACGGGGAACGGCGGTCTTGCATTCCGCCTTGGCGACGATGTTATATTTGTTGTCGACAACGCCCGCGACAATGTTGGTTCCGCCTAAATCAATACCTACTTTATATGTCATTTTTCTTCCCTCCTGAAAGAGTAAATTTTTACATTTATATTATAGCACAGCGGATGTCAAGAAAATATTAGTGATATCACCAAAATATTCACGCCGTTTTTGGTAAGCGTGACGAGAGGAAGCGTTCACTATTTACGAAACGTTCATATAATATTCACACGGTTTTACAAAAACCGTCACATAAGCGTGTTATGATAATACCATCAAAGACAAGGGAGGTGAAACAATGAATCCCGAGAAGAAACCGTCTGTACTGGTTTGTGTAACCGCACAGCACAGCTGTAAACGCCTGATAACGGAAGGCTATGAAACAGCGAAGAAAGAGGGGTTATCGCTGCATGTGCTGAGTGTTCACGACCCGGGGAAGGACTTTGGCGATTGTGCACAGGAATATGAATATCTCTGCGCTGCGGCAAAGGAAACCTCCGCCGATATGACGATCCTGTTCGACAGAAACGCTCCCGCGGCGGCAGCCGGTTTCGCACGGAAAGTGAACGCAAAGAAGCTCATCACAGGAATGTCGGACGGCAGACCTAACGGGTTTATCGTTCTGCTGCACGAGCTTTTGCCGACTCTTCAACTGACAATGGTAACAAAAACGGACGAGCGGATCGACTATTCTGTCGGACGCTTTGACAGGGCATATGCCTGATAACAAAACAAAACTGAAATAAAAATCATAGAAAATACCTATTTCAATAGAAATAATCAATATTTCATCAAGTAAGACCGCCCATCCGGGCGGTTTTGCTTTTTCCGCCTTTTATCAGCTTTGACAAAGAGGCACAAGGCGTCGAAGAAGAATATTTGAAAAATGACAAAAGAGAAAACGAGAGAAAAATAGAGAATACAGAAGATTTTAAGAGCTGAACGGGTTGTATGTGAAAATATACAGAAAAACTTGTTGACTTTTCTCTTTGCCTGTGGTAAGATAACGGAGCACGAAAAAATAACAATTATTTACGGAGGCACGCTATGTCAACTTATATGGCAAAAAAAGGCGAGGTCGAGCGTAAGTGGTATGTGATCGATGCTGCGGGCAAGCCGCTGGGTAAGGTAGCTGCTGAAGCTGCCGTGCTCTTAAGAGGCAAGCACAAGGTCACCTTCACTCCCCACGTAGACTGCGGCGACCACGTGATCATCATCAACTGCAAGGACGCTGTCCTCACAGGCAAGAAGTTAGAACAGAAGAAATGGTACCGTCATACCGGTTATGTCGGCCACCTCAAAGAGACAAAGTACAGCACTCTGATGGCTACCCGTCCCACCAAGGCGATGGAGCTTGCCGTGAAGGGTATGGTTCCGTCGAACACCATCGGCAGAGCCGCTATGCTCAGACTCAGACTCTTCGAAGGCGCAGAGCACATTCACGAAGCTCAGAAGCCCGAAGTCTGGGATTTTTAAGAAGGAGGACGCATAAATGTACGATAAGGCACCTTATTTTTACGGTACAGGCAGAAGAAAGTCTTCTGTAGCCAGAGTAAGACTCTATCAGGGCACCGGTAAGATCACCATCAACGACAGAGATATCGACGATTACTTCGGTCTTGAGACTTTGAAGCTCATCGTTCGTCAGCCCCTCGTTCTCACCGAGACCGGTGAGAAGTTCGACGTAGTCTGCAGAGTGGCAGGCGGCGGCGTAACAGGTCAGGCAGGCGCGATCCGTCACGGTATCTCCAGAGCGCTTCTCCAGTATGATTCCGACGCACTCAGACCCGCTCTGAAGCGCGCGGGCTTCCTCACCCGTGACCCGAGAATGAAAGAGCGTAAGAAATACGGTCTCAAAGCAGCCCGTAGAGCTCCTCAGTTTAGTAAGAGATAATCAGAATATCGATTTTTCCAAGGCTTTCCGTTATGGAGAGCCTTGTTTTTTTCATGATAACTATACTATAACGAAATTGCTATTCTCTTATCTTTGTGATAAAATACGAAAAACATAAAGAGAGATGATTTGATGAAACATTTGGGAACCGTTACGCTGGAGACGGAGCGGTTGATCTTACGCAAAACATTAGAAAACGACTGGGAACCGATGTTCAGCAACTGGGCGAGTGATGCGCGAGTCACAAAGTACTTGACATGGGCGCCCTATGAAACCGCTGAGCAGTTAAAAACCACTTACCATCAATATCTGCTTGATAATCAGGAGAAGCCTGATTTCTATGACTGGAAGATCATACTGAAAGAACTCAATGAACCGATCGGTGCGATTTCGGTGGTAAAGCTTCGGGAGGATATCGAAGAGGCGGAGATCGGATACTGTCTGGGTTACCGCTGGTGGCACAAAGGGATCATGACCGAAGCGTTTCAAAGGGTAATCCGATTTCTGTTTGAGGAAGTCGGCGTTAACCGCATCACTGCTACGCATGACCCGCGCAATCCTCATTCCGGCGATGTGATGAAAAAGTGCGGTTTGCAATATGAAGGGACTCTCCGACAAGCAGGGCGGAATATGCAGGGGATCTGTGACGAATGCGTCTATGCGATCCTGCGGGAAGAATATCTTAAAGATCAGTGAGAAACAGAAAAACAGGTTCGGCAGAGCAGCGCTGAACCTGTTTTAGCATATGTGTTTCAAAATCAATCTCTTCTGAACAAATCTCTGGTGTAGACCTTATCCTCCACATCGTCCAGCGCGCTGTCATAGCGATTGGCGATGATCGCGTCGGACTGTTTTTTGAACTCTTCAAGATCGTTAATCACTTTCGAGCCGAAGAAGGTTGAACCGTTTTGGAGGGTGGGTTCATAGACGATCACCGTCGCGCCCTTCGCTTTGATCCGTTTCATCACGCCTTGGATCGAGCTTTGACGGAAGTTGTCGGAGTTCGCCTTCATCGTCAGACGGTACACGCCGATGGTCACACTGTGTTCGGCTGCGCTGTCATAGGAGCTGTTTTCGTGATAATAACCCGCCTTTTCCAATACACGGTCGGCGATAAAATCCTTGCGCGTACGGTTAGATTCCACGATCGCAGACATCATATTCTGCGGCACCTCGTCGTAGTTGGCGAGGAGCTGTTTGGTATCCTTGGGCAGGCAGTAACCGCCGTATCCAAAGGATGGATTGTTATAGTGCGAACCGATTCTGGGATCCAGACAAACGCCTTCGATAATATTCTGCGTATCCAGTCCTTTCATCTCCGCGTAGGTGTCAAGCTCGTTGAAATAGCTGACGCGCAGGGCGAGATAGGTGTTGGCAAACAGCTTGACCGCTTCCGCTTCGGTAAAGCCCATAAATAAGGTCTTGATGTCTTCTTTGAGAGCGCCCTCGCTGAGAAGCTTTGCAAAGGTATGCGCCGCTTCAACCAGTCTATCATCCTCCGGATCGGTGCCGACAATGATTCTGGACGGATAGAGATTATCGTAAAGCGCCTTGCTTTCCCGCAGAAATTCCGGACTGAAAAGGATATTTTCGCTTCCCGTTTTTGTGCGGATATATTCGGTGAACCCGACGGGGATCGTACTCTTGATCACCATGATCGCGCCGGGATTATACTGCATCACCAGACGGATAACCGATTCAACAGCGGAGGTATCAAAGTAGTTTTTCTTGCTGTCGTAGTTGGTGGGAGCGGCGATCACAACGAAGTCCGCGCCTTTATAGGCATATTCGGCGTCGAGCGTCGCTTCCAGATCGAGCTCCTTTTCCGCCAGATACTTTTCGATATATTCATCCTGAATCGGAGACTTTTTATTGTTGATCAGTTCCACCTTTTCGGGGATGATATCCACCGCCTTGACGGTGTTATGCTGTGCCAGAAGCACCGCGATGGACAGACCGACATAGCCGGTACCGGCAACTGCTATTTTCATATGGTTCTCTCCTTAGATCTGATAAAACTCCTTATACCACTGAGCGAACTTTCTAAGACCCTCTCTCAGCGGCGTCGACGGCTTGAATCCGAAGTCGCGTTCCAAAGCGGAGGTATCCGCGTAAGTGATCGGGACGTCGCCTGCCTGCATCGGGACCAGTTTTTTATGTTCCTCAAAGCTGTAATCCTTTGGCAGAACACCCGCCCTGACAAGTTCCTGCTGCAGGATATCCACAAAGTCGAGCAGATTTTCCGGGCTGCTGTTGCCGATATTATAGATTGCATACGGCGGCTCAGGCAAGCCGTCATCGCCTTTCTTTCGCTCGGGAGGGGATGTCATCACTCGTTTGACGCCCTCGACGATATCGTCGACATAAGTGAAATCCCGCTTACAGTTGCCGTAGTTGAAAATCTCGATGGTCTCGCCTTTTAACAGCTTATCGGTAAATCCAAAGTACGCCATATCGGGGCGGCCCGCGGGACCGTAAACGGTAAAGAACCGCAGTCCGGTAGATGGGATATTATAAAGCTTGGAATAAGCGTGCGCCAACAGCTCATTGGATTTCTTTGTCGCCGCGTAAAGGGAGATCGGATGATCCACTTTATCGTCGGTAGAATAGGGTATCTTTTTGTTTGTTCCGTAGACGGAGGAGGAAGAAGCAAATACCAGATGCTCTACGCCTTTTGCATCGTTATCATACGAATGACGGCAGGCTTCTAAGATATGATAGAAACCGATCAGATTACTCTGAATGTACGCGTCGGGATTTTCGATAGAATACCGCACCCCTGCCTGCGCCGCGAGATTGACGACGATATCGGGCTTGTATTCAGCAAAGACGCTGTCGATCAGCGCTTTGTCCGCAAGATCGCCTTTGATGAACCGCCAATCGATCTGTAATTTTGTCTGAGCAAGTTTTTTGATTTCACTCAGGCGGTATTCCTTGAGTGATACATCATAGTAGTCATTCAGATTATCGAGTCCGATCAGCTTCATCGGTGCGCCGGTACGGATCAGTTCCATCACCAGATTCGCGCCGATAAATCCCGCTGCGCCGGTGATCAAAATACTTTTGTCACTAAAGTCGAGATGACGTTTCATTCTCTTCGCTCCAAAAATCAATATAAAAAATTATAACATATTTGTCTGCAATTGTCACGAAATAATTATCAGGCTGCCGGAGCTCTTTTGATTTAACTATTGCTTTTCTTGATAAAATAAGGTAAAATAGCGTAGTAATCAAATTTATTACCCGTTTGGAGGATATCATGAAAAGAATCGTTTCTATATTACTGATCGTCGTATTTGCCGCTCTGCTGCTTACCGCCTGCGGCGCAGATCCACTGTATAACAAGAATACCGCGACTGCCGACGAAGCGGCTACCGAAGCGGAAACCAAGGTGGATATCAGCGATTATACCAAGGATTTCAAAGGCCTGCAAAAATATCTCCAGGATCTCGAACTGATCCCGAAAGAGGACGACAAACAGACCGAGCTTTACGCCGATATCTTAGGCGCCGACAAAGCGGTGCGCTATACGCTCAGCTCCTCCGCCTTCATCGAGTTTTATTCTTACGGTGAGAAGAAAAACGATACAGCGAATATGGTCTTTGAACAGGTCAAAAAGGAAGGTACCTTTGAAATAGCGGGTCTGGAGCCTCTCACCGGTGTGATCTCCGACAGCGAAAATTTTCTTGCGGTTTATAACGCGAAGATCAATTACGACTACGACAAGATCATCAACGAATTTAAAAAGTTTTAAGTCGTATGCCTCCTCAACCTGTTTGGGGAGGCTGATTTTTCAGATCTTCGGTTTTATTCTCGGTTGGCTAAAGGAAGAATAAAAATGAAAACAAAAAATTTAGTTCTCTGCGGCGTATGCGCCGCGATCATCTGCGCTTTGGCGCCGCTGTCGGTGCCGCTCGCGGGATTGGTTCCCGTGACGCTTGCGACCTTTGCAGTGATGCTGACGGGCGTATTGCTCGGCGGAAAATTCGCTGTTTTGAGCGTATCGGTATATTTGCTGATCGGCGCGATGGGCGTACCCGTATTCTCCGGCTACTCTGCGGGCGTCGGTGTGCTGTTCGGTCCGACAGGAGGTTATCTGATCGGCTATATTCCGCTGGCGTTTCTGACAGGCGCGCTGTATGAACACTTCGGCAAACAAAAGACAGGGATCAAAAAATACGCCGTGATGATCACGGCGATGATGATCGGCACCGCTGTTCTATATACGTTCGGAACCGTATGGTATTGTATTGTGACAGGCGCCGGAGCGGTTGCGGCGCTTACCGTATGCGTTGTGCCGTTTCTGCTCGGCGATCTGGCAAAGATCGCTGCCGTAGCGCTGCTATGCCCCCAGCTGGAGCGGGCGATAGGGAAGATTCCCGAGAGCGCAAAAAAGAATAACAAAAAAGAAGAGTAAAAAAGACGGTACGATGATTCGTACCGTCAAATTTTATGCGATCATTCTATTTCAGTTTGTTTCCGCAATTGGTGCAAAATGCTGCGCCCTGCTCGATAGGGGAGCCGCACGCGGGACAGTAGGAAGGCGCGGAAAACGCGGGAGCATTTTCTTCTGTTTTAGGCGGCGTATAGGGTTCGGGCTGCTGCGCCGTCTGCGCAGGCTGCTGTACAGGAGGCTGATAGGTAACAGGCGCGGCGGGAGCGGCAGTGTAGGTCGGTTTTACCGCGGGCTGATAGGGAGCCTCGGGGATGTTTGCGGGCTGATAGTTATATTTGATGTTGTTGATGTACTTTTTATAGCCGAGCGCAACGGTCGCTTCAAGGATCATATATACCGCAGAGATCAGCATGACAACAGAAGCGAAGCAGACTATCAAAACAAAGGATTCTCCGGCAATATAATCGGAAAGGGAGAATCCGGCTAATTTGCCGATCGCTTCATCTGTCAGCGAAGAGAGAGGGATCGGCAGCGCGGTGGAGACAAGACCCAGCAAAGTAAATACCGCAAAAATGATATTCATTACGCCGAAGGCGCCCGCGCCGTCGGAATAGAGGTTGATAGAGGAGCAGCTGTTCTTGACGGATTTGAAATATCTCATCTTGTTGATGCTGTAAAATAATACAAAGAAAACGATAAACACAAAGGTAACGCCCATAATCAATAATACGGGACCTGCGTTAAAATCGGAAGACGAAGCGCTGACGCCGACTGCAACAGCGGAAATAATAAAGATAACAGCCAGCGCGGCGACAATGATGATAGAGCAGATCATCTCGATCAGCGCGAGTACAAAGAGGATGGTCGCACCCGCTCTGGGATTAGAGTCGGGGTTACTGCTTCTGCTTTTGAGGAAAAGGAGCAGATAGCCTACCGTGATCAGAACACAAACGATAGCGGTGGGAACCAGAGAAGCGATCGTTGAAACCAGAGAGGTTTGCATCAGACCGTTCAGATCGGAAGCGCTGAGACCGGAAAACTCGCTTGAAAACTGCGATACCATATCCTGCGTGAAGGTCGTGCTCCAAAGAGAAAAGACGACGGCAAAAGCGATCGACAGTCCGGTGCCGACAAATTGCAGGATCGCCAGCAGCAGAACGGGAATCTTTTTGAAATATCCTTTAACGATATTGACGTTCTGCGCGTAAGGGTTGAACTGTGTGTTGTACATATCCACACGCTCCTTTTTATTTTAGTAGTATACATTATAATATAAGATGTCAGAATTTGCAAGACAGAATCCGAAAAGGCTCCTCACCGCTGTGAAGAGCCTTTTCCTGTCAAAAATTATTTGATTTTTGCGCCGCATCGACTGCAGAAGATGGAATTCTCGCTCAGCGCGCTGCCGCAGTGAGTACAGTAACGGGGAATAAACGGCGCGGGTTTCTCTTTCGGCGCTTCCGGTTCTTCAGCGGATTCCTCCGAGGGTTCCGCGGGAGAAGAAACTGCCTCCTGATAGGGGATCGCCTCGGGTTGAGCGGGATAGGGCGCGATGGGTTCTTCATACACTACCTCGGGAATATCCGGAGTGAGCTTGCCGCTGTTGATATCGTCCGCATATTGATGATAGCCGAAGGCGATCTTCGCATTGATGACAGCGATCGCCAGTGAAATACCGAAACTGACCAGCAGTACTGCGCTGTAAGGGATCAGCGCCGAAAAATTCAGATATTCCTGCAGCTGATCCAAAAGATCTTCCTGAGAAGCGAGTAGTAAGTAAGCGCAAAGTCCGCATGCCGCGAGGCAGAGATAGGTGATAACCACAGAAAGAACAGAAGTCACACCGTAGCATTTTGCGCCTTTGTTCTCGAGCTTCGGCTGATTGAATCCCAGCCGGATCGACTTGACATATTGAAACTGAAAGATCGCATTGATCAGTATCACCGCCATCATCACGGTAATGGAAAACATAATTCCCAACAGGGGCGGCAGAATCCGGGAGAAGTCGTCTGTTACGGCGAGCATACAGGAAGTGACCGCGACGATGACGTCCATCAAAAGGATGATCGAGGAACCGACGATCGAAGCGATCATTCCCACCATCGCCATGATGTATTTGATCAGAAAGCCGACGGAAGGGTTGGATTCCGGCTTTTCGTTCTTTGATTTAAAATAGATAAAGAGAGCGACAAACGCCATCGCCGCGGGAGAAAGATACGCGGAGATATTCGGCGAGAAATTGGTGTTGAAACTGACGGAAGGAAAGCCCTCGGAAGAGAGCTCTCCGGAGGTCGCATAATCTCTTATCATTTCCACAAGCTCCGGCGTGATCATTTTCATCACGGTGAATGTCAGCACAAGAGCGCCGATAATAGACACCACAATGGAAACAATGTGAAGGATGCCGACTGTCAGCATCAGTTTGTTTTTAAAATAGTTTTTGGTGACCGCCATATTCGGATAGTAGGGGTCGTGCTGCGGTTGATACATCATATCACTCCTTTTTCTTTCTATACTATAAAAGTAACCAAAACTTTCTGTTTGTCCCGCTTTTTACGAAATTTATCAAAAAATGACGAAACCGATGAAAAAGAAATTGTTTCTCCCTATATTATAATCAAAACGAGGAGAGTTTTCAATACCACGGAAAAAAACGAAAAGCCAAAGGTATATCCACAAGATGTTGCGATTCATCAGGGTAAAGTCAACAACCTGTTGAGAACGAAAAAAATCTTAAAAATTTTTCAAAAAAGGCTTGACATTTAATGCTCTGCGTAGTATACTTTTAATGTTCGCGAGTCAAGAATATCGCTTCAAAAACCCAGATTTAATCGGGGTTTGCGGGTATTTTTGATCAGCGAAAAAGGACCTTGAAAATTAAACAACAAAGAAAGAGACCCGTAATTACTTTGAGAGCAGCCGGGCAGAGAAGCTCGGTGAGTACTCAAGAAATTACAGATGTTTAGAAACATCGCAGTAATCCGAGATGAAAATTTCAGATTATTGAATCTAACACGCAAGTGTTAAAAATGAGCAGATTAGCTCTAAGAATGATGTTAAGCAGAAATGCTTAAGATACAATTTTTAGAGAGTTTGATCCTGGCTC
>JAFRCW010000007.1 GCA_017404145.1 Ruminococcus sp.
CCGTTCACCCTTCATCATTCACCTAAAGCATCCTGCTCTGTTCCGTTTTTGGAAAAAGAAACTCGTCTTGGATGAATATGCAATTATTCATAATCTTATGAATAAGTATGAATTCACCGTTTTTCAGCCCCTGACCTGAGCGAAATCCTTAAAAACGGCTTATCTAAGCCATTTCTGTAGGCAAAAGGACAATTTTGTGTAGTCGGAGAATTAGATTCAATTTTTGAAAATAAAACTCTCCGTCTTAATTCTGACAGGGAATTCTTTATTAGATTTATTATTATATTTCTAATTTTGAATATTAATCTTGCATAAAAATGAAATCAGGTATTTAACGGTGTTTTGTTCTGAACGTACTGTTTGCGCATATACTCTTATGAGGTGATGTGTATGTTTCAAGGACGTTTACTTTATCGCGCCGCAATTTCACTGAGTGTTGTTTGTTTCATTGTTTTATCCGTGTTCCTTTACGGCTGTACGCGCGTGATCAGAGACGCGTCGGACGAGCTGGTGATGCATTCGTGGAGCGTGGCGTTAGACGGCGGGGCAGAGGTGAGCCTTCTCTTTGACGGTGATAACGCTGAGTTCTCTGTGACAAGCGGCGATACATCCTCTGTGATAAAGGGATACTGTGTTTTATCTGCGGATAGATTTATGATTATCGATGATGAGACCGGCGAGCAGTTTGTGTTTGACTATATCCTGCACGGAGACAGAATAGAGCTGACCCATAATAATTCTCTTATAATTCTCGAAAAAGGTTGAAAACTGCCGCGTTATCCTATATAGTATAGTAGCAGAAACCAAATACTATATATGGGGGATATGATGAAAATACTAAAAGACCTTGTTTCCGCCTTTTTGGCGGGTGTGATGATTTCGCTCGGAGGAGCGGTTTTTCTGGCGTGTGAGAATAAGATCGTCGGCGCGATTATGTTCTCTGTCGGCTTGACGGTGATTTTATTGTTCTCATTTTTGCTGTTTACCGGTAAGACCGCATATGTGTTTCAGAACAAGCCGTCCTATCTTTTGACGTTGTGCCTGATTTGGATCGGGAATATCCTCGGCTGTATGGCGACCGGAACGCTGGTGTTTCTCTCGAAGCCTGCATTATCCGAAAAAGCGGTGGAGCTGTGTACGGCTAAGCTGACCCAAGCGCCGTGGCAGACGATCATCCTCGGCGCGCTTTGCGGTATTCTCGTCTATATTGCCGTAGATTTCTTTCGCAGTGATAACGATAATAAGCACTATGCCAAATATCTCTTGGTGTTCACTTGCGTGCCTGTATTTATCCTCTGCGGCTTTGAACATTCTGTGGCGGATATGTTCTATTTTGCCGCTGCCAAAATGCTCTATACCGGCGAGGGTATCGTTTATATCCTCTGGGTAACGCTCGGAAACCTCATCGGCGCGGTCGTGTTTCATAATCTCAGACTTTTTATCAGGGAAAAGGTCAAAAAGGACTAATATGTAAGAATTGTAGGGCAAGGCGCCCTCGACTTGCCGAAGGTTGACAGGATATCTTTATTTTCGCTGTACAGCATTTTCATAATTTGTACATAAATAGTGTTATTTTTTCATCAAATCAGAGCCTTACGGGGCTCTTTTTTGTTGGGTTTTTTCCTGAAATTTCTTGCTATATTGCGCTGTATGTGCTATAATAACTCTAATTATTGGGTTAAAAGGGGAAGTGAGCGCATTTGGTCATCTTAGGCATTGACCCGGGCTACGCGATTGTCGGCTGGGGCGTGATCGAATTTCAGAACAACACCCATATGCCTGTTGCGTTCGGCGCGATCACTACCGAAGCGCACACCGATTTTAACGATCGGTTGAAAAGGATCTACGACGATGTCTGCGAAATCATCGAAAGAGCAAAGCCCGACGCGATGTCGATCGAAAAGCTCTACTTCACGACCAATACCACTACCGCGATTGCCGTTGCACAGGCGAGAGGCGTTATCTTACTTGCCGCGCGTCAGCATCATGTGAAGATTTATGAGTATACACCCCTGCAGGTGAAAACCGCCGTTACCGGTTACGGCAAGGCGAAGAAGCCGCAGGTGATGGAGATGACGCGCCGCCTTTTACATCTCAAAGAAGTCCCGAAGCCCGACGATACCGCCGACGCTTTAGCGATCGCGATCACTCATACACAGGCGGCAGGTACGAATTTGCGTGACTATATGCTGAAAAGAGGGATCAAGTAATGATCTATTCCGTAAGAGGCAATCTGATACTGATGGAGGCGGGCTTGGCGGTTGTCGAGTGCAGCGGCATCGGTTTTCGCGTTCAGACCTCTATGACGACGCAAAGACAATTGAAGCTTAACACAGAAGTTACTCTGTTCACCCATATGAATGTCAGAGAAGACGCGATGGAGCTGTTCGGCTTTGCGACAAAATCTGAGCTGAACATCTTCAAAATGCTGATCTCTATCTCCGGCGTCGGTCCTAAGGTAGCGCTGGCGATCCTTTCCGAGTTATCTTCCGAGCAGATCGCGATGTGTGTTTCCGCATCCGACAGCAAGACGCTGACCCGCGCGAACGGCGTCGGACCGAAGCTCGCCCAGCGAATTATTCTGGAGCTTAAGGATAAGTTCAAGGGCATTTCCGAACAGCAGGGGATCGAGCTTAAGGGCTCTGTTATCACCGATACGGGAAATGTACCGAAAGCGGTACAGGCGCTGGCGGTTTTAGGGTACTCTGCCGCAGACGTTACCCCGATCCTCTCACGGCTTGATCCGAATCTCTCCGTGGAGCAGATGATCGCCGCTACGCTGAAACAGATGGTTTAAATACAGTAGATAACTTTCTTAATCGTTCCGTAAAAACAGAAACCTTTCCGAAAGGATACCGTATGAACTACAACACTGATTTTGAAATGGATTTTGAGGACAGAATGGTTGATACCGCTGAGATCCCCTCTGACGGTATAGACGCCGATAATCCGCTCCGTCCGCGTACTCTGGATGAGTATATCGGACAGGAGAAAGCAAAAGAGAATCTCAGAATATTTATCGAAGCCGCAAAGAAAAGGGGAGAGTCCCTGGATCATGTTCTGCTCTACGGTCCTCCCGGACTGGGCAAAACAACGCTCTCCGGTATCATCGCCAACGAGATGGGGGTCAGCATCCGTATCACCTCCGGTCCCGCTATTGAGAAGCCCGGAGACCTTGCCGCGCTGCTGACCAATCTCAATCCCGGCGATGTGCTGTTTATCGACGAAATTCACCGACTTTCCCGCGCGGTAGAGGAGATCCTCTATCCGTCTATGGAGGACTTTGCTATCGATATCATCACCGGTAAAGGACAGATGGCGGCTTCCTATCATCTGCCGCTGCCGCGGTTCACTCTTGTGGGCGCAACGACCCGCGCCGGACAGCTCACAGCGCCCTTAAGAGATCGCTTCGGCGTAGTGTTAAGACTGGAGCTGTATACGCCCGAGGAGCTTGCAAAAATCATTACCCGCTCGGCGGGTATCTTAGGGATCAAGATCGACGAGGAAGGAGCCTTAGAGCTTGCTTCCCGCTCCAGAGGCACGCCGCGTATCGCGAACAGACTGCTCAAAAGAGTCCGCGACTTCTCCGAGGTCATCTCGGACGGTGTGATCGACTTGAAGGTGGCGCAGATCGCTTTGGATAAGCTCGAGATAGACGAGCTCGGTCTTGACCAGAATGACCGCAGGATGCTCAACGCGATGATCAAGTATTATAAGGGCGGTCCCGTCGGTTTGGAGACTCTTGCCGCCGCGATCGGTGAAGAAGCGGTAACGATCGAGGACGTCTATGAGCCGTATTTGATGCAAATAGGCTTTTTATCCAGAACGCCACGCGGCAGATGCGTTACTGCCGCCGCGTATGAGCATTTAGGCTACAAAGCCCCGGCTGACACTGCCGCTGCGCAGGGTAGCTTATTTAACGACTAAAAGTATATTTAATTAACCAAGGAAGGAGGAACAATATGGGCAGATTATTCGGTACCGACGGCGCCAGAGGCGTTGCTAATACGGAAATCACTCCTGAGCTTGCAATGCATATCGGCAAAGCCGCCGCGATGGTTCTCAGAAAAGACGATACAAAGCGTCCTGTCGTCCTGATCGGCAGAGACACCCGTCTTTCCGGCGAGATGCTCGAAGGCGCTATTGCAGCGGGACTTTGTTCTGCCGGCGCTGATGTGATTCTGCTCGGCGTTGTTCCTACTCCCGCGGTAGCTTGGTTGATCCGTAAACGTCATGCCGATGGCGGTGTGATGATTTCCGCTTCTCATAATCCCTTTGAGTTCAACGGAATCAAGTTGTTTTCGAGAGAAGGATATAAAATTTCCGATCAATCGGAAGAACAGATTGAAGAAATTGTATTAGACAATAAATTCCCGTATTCTGTTGAGGTTGGTGATTCCGTCGGCAGAGTGAAACGATGGGATGACTGCTTATTCGATTATATCGATTATGTCATTTCTACCGTAGACGGTGATCTGAACGGTATGCATATTGCGCTTGACTGTGCGAACGGTTCCTCTTCCTTCACCGCCGAAAGGATTTTTACCCGCCTCGGCGCAAAGGTTGATGTTCTGAACGCATCTCCGAATGGGAAAAACATCAACAAAAACTGCGGTTCTACGCATATCGGAGGATTATCGCGCTATGTGGTTGAACATCACCTTGACGGAGGTCTCGCCTTTGACGGCGACGCGGATCGCTGCTTTGCGGTCGACGCTGAGGGAAACGTTCTTGACGGCGATACGATCATCGCCGCGTTCGCGATAGACTTGAAGAGCAGAAATTTACTCGGTCATAACAGTGTTGTCTGTACGGTGATGACGAACATCGGCTTTGAGCGTTACTGTGAATCGCACGGTATCCGCTGTGTATATACCGACGTCGGTGATCGCTGTGTGCTGGAAGAAATGCGCAGAGGCGGTTACAACATCGGCGGCGAACAGTGCGGCCATGTGATGCTGTTGGATCATACGACTTCCGACGACGGACAGCTGACCGGCGCGCATCTGCTCAGTATGATCAAACGCCGAGGTATCCGTTTATCGGCTTTTTCACATATGATTCGTCGTTATCCGCAGATCCCGATCAATATCAGAATCACGCCCGAGAGCAGAAAACGCTTTTTAGAGGATATAGAGATTCTTGCAAAGGCGGACGAGATCAGATCCGCTATGGGAAAAAGAGGCAAGCTCGTCGTCCGCATATCCGGCACAGAGCCGCTGGCTCGCGTGATGGCGCAGGGCGAGGATTATCACGAGATTGAACATTACGCCAAGGAAATGGCGGATTTTATCAGAGAGAGGCTGAGTTGATGCGAGTATCAGAGCATTGGCAGGACTATGAGCTGATCGATTCATCAGCGGGTGAAAGACTGGAACGCTGGGGCGACGTCATTCTGATTCGTCCTGACCCGCAGGTGATTTGGCATACAGAAAAAAAGAATCCGCTATGGAAGAACGCGCACGCAAGATATTTGCGTTCCTCTTCGGGCGGCGGAAAATGGCAGGTATATCAGGATATCCCGGACAGCTGGAAGATCCGCTATCGTGATCTGACCTTTCACGTGAAGCCGATGGGTTTCAAGCATACCGGTATCTTTCCCGAGCAGGCAGCGAACTGGGACTTTGTCAGTGATTATATTCGAAATTCCGACAGAGAGCTGAATATTCTGAATCTGTTCGGTTATACCGGCTGCGCTACGGTCGCCTGTTTGAAGGCAGGCGCGAGAGTTTGCCATGTTGACGCTTCCAAGGGTATGGTCGCATGGGCAAAGGAGAACGCAGTATCCTCCGGCGTGATCGACAGACCGGTTCGCTGGATCGTGGATGACTGCGTGAAGTTTGTCCAGAGAGAGATCCGCCGCGGCAAACGATACGACGGCATTATCTTAGATCCTCCGTCATACGGCAGAGGACCCTCGGGTGAGATCTGGAAGCTGGAAGATAATATTTATTCTTTTTTAGAATTATGTTCACAAGTGCTTTCGGATAACGCTGAGTTTGTGATTTTAAATTCCTACACAACGGGACTATCTCCCGCTGTGATGGCATATATGCTCAGAGCGCTGATAGAGCGTCAGCGCGGCGGTACGGTTTCTTCCGACGAGATCGGATTAAAAGCCAAAGATTCCGGTTTTGTCTTACCGTGCGGATCCACCGCTATCTGGCAAAAATAAGAATTAAAGGTTTATCATTTCTATGGATTATATCAAAGTCGACAACATTTCATTCTTATATGATGAAACGGAAGCAGCCCATCGCAAGAAAGGCGATTTCGTTTTGAAAGACGTCTCTTTCTCTGTGAGAAAGGGCGAGTTTGTCGCGCTCATCGGACACAACGGTTCCGGGAAAAGCACCGTCGCTAAGCACCTTAACGCAATGCTGATTCCGACTGACGGAAAGGTGTATATCGACGGTATGGATACTTCCGATGAGAACCTGACTTATGATATCCGCAGAAAGGTCGGTCTGGTTCTACAAAATCCGGACAACCAGCTTGTCGCTTCGATTGTTGAGGAGGACGTTGCTTTCGGTCCCGAGAATATCGGTATTCCTCCCGAAGAGATCAGAGAGAGAGTCGACAACGCGCTCAAAGCGGTCGATATGTATGAGTACCGTCTGCATGCCCCGCATAAGCTCTCGGGCGGCCAGAAGCAGCGTGTCGCTATTGCCGGTATTATCGCAATGCAGCCCGATTGTATCGTGTTGGACGAGCCTACCGCAATGCTGGATCCCAAAGGCAGAAAAGAAGTGATGGATACCATCTTGAAGCTCAACCGTGAAGCAGGTATCACCGTAGTGATGATCACACACTATATGGAAGAAGCGGTACTAGCCGATCAAGTCTTTGTGATTGATAACGGCGGTATTCTGACCTCGGGAAAGCCTGATGAAGTTTTTTCACAGGTAGAGCTGTTAAAAAGACACCGTCTTGACGTTCCGCAGGTGACCGAACTGTGTTATAAGCTGCGTTCCTGCGGCGTTGAGCTGAATACGCTTCCGCTATTCTCGGATGACTGTATTTCCATGCTGAAGGAGGCGCTCCGATGAGTATTCTCCGTGTTGAAAACTTGACCTATACCTATTCTCCGTCAACGCCTTTTGAGCATATTGCGGTCAACGATGTCAGCTTTGAGATCAACAAAGGCGATTTCATCGGTATCATCGGACATACCGGTTCCGGTAAGTCTACCTTGGTACAAATGCTCAACGGCTTGTTGAAGCCGACAAAAGGCAAGATATACTTTGACGGAAAAGATATCTGGGAGAAACCGAAGGAGATCCGTAAGATTCGCTTTAACGTCGGCTTGGTATTTCAATATCCCGAATATCAGCTGTTTGAAGAAACGGTTGAAAAAGATATCGCGTTCGGACCCTCCAATATGGGTCTGAATGATGAACAAATCAAAGAAAGAGTCAAAAAAGCGGCAAAGTTTGTAGGACTCAGGGAAGAACTTCTGCCCAAATCGCCCTTTGATCTTTCGGGCGGTGAAAAGCGCAGAGCCGCTATCGCGGGTGTGATCGCGATGGATCCCGATATTCTGATTTTGGATGAGCCGACGGCTGGGTTGGACCCTGTCGGCAGAGATATCCTGCTCAGCCAGATCGACGCATATCACAGAGAGCGCAAAAACACCGTTTTATTGGTTTCCCATTCAATGGAGGATGTCGCCTCTGTCTGCGAAAAGGTACTGGTGATGAACCACTCGCAGTTATGGGACTTCGATACTACCGATCATATCTTTTCCAGAGGAGAAGAGTTAGCTCAGATAGGTTTGCGGATTCCGCAGGTCACTTCGATCGTTGACGCTTTGATCCATGAAGGGTTCCCCTTGAAGCGGGGTGTGCTGACGGTAGAAGAAGCCGTCACGGAGATCACCGAGTATCTGAAAAGGGAGGGAAGACTATGAGAGATATTACCCTCGGTCAGTACTTCCCGACTGATTCTGTGATCCATCGTTTGGATCCACGCGTGAAGTTGATCCTGATGATCGTATTCCTTGTGTTTACCTTTATCACCTTCAACTACTTCGCGCTGGGCTTGATCGCGGCGTCGATATTGATGATCGTTTTGCTTTCCAAGGTTCCTTTAAAGATGTATCTCAAGAGCTTGAAGGTGATTATCATTATTGTGGTCATCACCTCGGTGCTGAACTTGTTCTACGGAACCGGAGAGCCGATCTTCCAGTGGCATTTTATCAAGGTGACTTACAACGGGATCCATAACGCGATTTTCGTTTGTGTTCGTATCGTGTGCTTACTGCTCCTTTCCTCCGCATTGACCTTCACCACTTCTCCGACCGATCTGACCGACGCGCTTGAGAGGTTGATGAAACCGTTGAAGGTGTTTCATATTAAGGTTCACGAGATCGCTATGATGATGACGATCGCCCTGCGATTTGTTCCGACGCTTCTCGAAGAGACCGACAAGATTATGGCGGCGCAAAAGGCGAGAGGCGCCGATATGGAAAGCGGCAATTTTTTAAAACGTATCCAAGCGCTGGTTCCGGTTTTGGTTCCGCTGTTTGTCTCCGCGTTTCGCAGAGCGTATGAGCTCGCGACAGCGATGGAGTGCCGCTGTTATCAGGGCGGTGAGGGCAGAACCAGAATGAAACAGCTCCATATTCAAAAAAGAGATGTGATCAGTCTGATTGTTTCGGGACTGATGATTGCGGGGATTGTATTATGCAACATATTTCTCCCGAGCGTCCGATAAGGAATCTCCTGATTACAATTGCATATCGCGGAACCAACTATCACGGCTGGCAGATTCAGGAGAACGCCTTATCTGTTCAACAGGTGTTTCAGGACGCTTTGTTTGAGATCATTTCCGATCATCCCGATATCAAAGGCTGTTCACGAACCGATTCCGGCGTACACGCCAATATGTACTGCATCTCTTTGAAAACATCGCATCCGATCGAGTGTATCCGACTGAAAATGGCTCTTAACCGCTATTTACCGATGGATATGGCGGTACTGGACGTCAGGGAGGTACCTCTTGATTTTCATGCGAGGTATTCCTGCGCCGGAAAAGAATATGTTTATAAACTATGGAACAGCGAGATTCGCAACCCGTTTTTATTAGGGCTTGCACTTCACTACCGGTATCCGATTAACGAACAGATATTAAACAACGCGGCGCAGGCTTTTGTGGGTTCCCACGATTTTACATCTTTTTGTACGCTGGATAAGCGTGAAAAGGGCGACTTTGTCAGAACAGTACGGTATTTTCGTGTGGAAAGGGAAGGCGAAATGATCACCTTCACCGTTGCCGCTGACGGTTTTCTGTACAATATGGTGCGTATTATGGTCGGAACCTTGCTTCATATTCAGCAGGGCAGGATCCTGCCCGACGCGGTCTCCGATATTATCAAAGCAGAAAGCAGAAAAGCTGCGGGGCCTACCGCTCCGGCATGCGGACTGTATTTGAATAAAGTTTTCTATGAATTTGATAGGTGACTATGAAAAACAAAGGAAGAAGATTTTCTGACACAAAAGAATATAAAGAGATCATTTATGAGGCGGAGTCTCAGGATGCTTCAATTCCTACCTCTGATGACGATCCGGATGAAGACGTTGTAGAATATCGCCGCAAAGAAGCGCAAAAAGTGCGTGAACGTGACGAACGTCTGAAGAAAAAGAATGACGAAAAGATGGAGAAAATCATCCGCAAGCGTCAGAAACAGGAAAGACATCGCGAGAGAAAGGTGCTATCCTATGAGGATATGCCGCTCGAGGATGTTCCCGAACGAGAAACGAAAAAAAAGAAATCAAAGCTCAACCGGAAACGTGTGCTGATCGCCATAGCAATTTTGCTGCTGCTCTCGCTTGCCGTGTTTATGTTCGTGAACGCTGATGTTCTGTCATTTGATTCTGTGAAGAACTTCTTCAAATACGGATTGTTCAATGAGAATTCCGATGAGAGCTTTCCGATCGAGGTTCAGGGTGAGAATATCAGCTCCGGTAACTTTGATTCAATGGGGCAGTATCTGGTATTCGCTTCCGATTCCAGACTGGCAACCGTCAATAATTACGGCAGAACCGTGTATACTTCTTCGATGGCGTTATCTACCCCCGTCCTTGTGACCTCCAAGGATTATATCATGGTATATAATTTAGGAGGAACGGGATTTGAGATCGACACATTAGACAAGAATATTCTTTCTTCAACTGCTGAGAATAAAATTGTTGTTGCCGATATATCCGACAGCGGAACTTATGCGCTGGTGACACAGTACGACGGGTATCTCTCCAAGCTTTATGTTTATAATAAAGAGAATGAGCAGATTTTTGCATATTCCTACGCTGATTATTATGTAACCGGCGTGTCTCTCAATTCCTCCGGTACAATGGCGGCGGTATCCGGCATTTCGGCTTTGGACGGCGTTGAGATATCGGCGGTATATATTCACGATTTTACCGAAAAAGATCCGGTGGTGTTCAAGGAGTTTCCGGGTGATTTTCTGTATGACATCTCTTATCTTTCCGACTCCATGGTATGCGCGGTCGGCAGTACATCCGCGTACGGCATCAAGGCGCATTCGGGAGATGTTGAGACAACTTCGTATGAAGGCAGAACGCTGACTGCGTATGATATCAATACCGACACCGATACGTTTTCTCTGTCTTTGTCCAGAAGCGGAGACGGACGAAACTGTGATATTTATAACTTTAATTCTTCAGGAAGACTCAGTAATCACTTCTCAACGGATTTAAGAGTGATTTCGCTGTCGACGTATAAAAATCATGTGGCGGTGCTGTCAGCCGATACGGTCTATCTGTACGCAAAAGACGGCAGAAAAATTTCAGAAAAAGGCGCGGGTCTGGATACGCACGCAGTATCGCTTTTTACAAGCTCTGACGCGTATGTTCTCAGCTCCAGCAACATCACGACATTAAAGCTGTGAGGTCGCTATGATATATGATGTTATCACATTATTGATCATACTGCTGTTTGTGATCATCGGCGCAGTCAGAGGCGCCGCAAAAACGCTTCTGGGTTTGCTTGGAGCTGTCGTATCATTTGTCGGCGCTGTCTTTTTGGGCAGGGTTTTCGCCGATATGATTTACAACGGCTGGATCAAAAACAGTATTATCGACGCGGTGACCCGCTCCGTTTCCGATGCGTCGGGAAATCTTACAGCAGGCGCAGAAAGTACGCTTCCCGACTTTTTGAAATCGCTTCTGGCGCTTTCCGGGGAGAATCTAGACGCTGCCGTCGCGTCTACCTCCGCACAGGCGGCGAACGCTGTGGAACAGACGTTGGGACCGATCATTATCGCAATGATGGCAGTGATATTGACAGTCGTGCTGTTCTTGATACTGGCAATTATCCTGAAACTGATCATGGTTAAGCCGCTTACAAAGCTCTTTGAAGATACTCCTCTCAAAGGAATCAACCGATTCTTCGGCGGTGTTCTCGGTTTAGTGGAGGCAGTTTTGACGATACGTCTGCTGGCATATTTATTAAAGGTGATTTTACCTGTTATTCATCCCGATTCGTATCTGTTTTCCGAATCGACCATATACAATTCATACATATTTTACCATTTTTATTCCGGTAATATATTTACGGTAATAACATCAATTTTATAAGGAAAGATTTAAAATGAAAAAACAGAAACCTAATAATGAGGTAATCAGCAAAAACACATTTACGATTCCGAATATAATCTCGCTGTTTCGTATTCTTTTGATTACGCCTTTTGTCGTCTTCTTTTTAAACAGAGATTATATCGTAGCAGCGGTTATTCTGGTTGTTTCGGGTATTTCCGATTTTCTTGACGGTGTTATCGCCAGACGTTTTCATCAGGAATCTGAGCTGGGAAAGATTCTGGATCCTCTTGCCGATAAGCTGACTTTGATCGCTGTCGGCATATGCCTGATCTTTATTGAGCCGTTTGTACTTCCGCTAATGATTATTATGGTGACGAAGGATCTTTTGATGCTTGTCGGAGGTTCCATTGTAATTAAGCAGGGCGTTATTCCGCCTAAGTCGAAGTGGTACGGCAAGCTTTCCACAGTCTTATTCTATGTTACGGTATCGCTGATCGTGGTGATGAAGATATTTAATTATGTCAACAGACCCTTATCCATTATATTACTGGCGGTAACTGCATTTATGATGCTGTTTTCGCTGATAAACTATATAGGGATGTATATACAGATCCAAAAAGATTTGAAGAAATCAAATCAGACAAAAGAGGTTATTGCGCAGGTAACCAAAGATGAATCTCAAAAAGAAGGAGAAGGTATATGATTTGTTCCAGATGCGGAAAAAGACCCGCGGTAGTATTTGTTTCTACCAACAAGTCCGACGAACAGCCTAAAGGCTATTGCCTGATGTGCGCCAAGGAACTTGGTATCAAGCCTGTCGATGATATTTTGAAAAAGATGGGGATTTCGCCCGATGATTTGGAGTCCGTCCAGGAACAGATGGATTCTATTATGGAGAATATGGGAGAAGGCGGCGATATGTCCGCGCTTGCCGAGAATATGGGCGCCGCTTTGTCCCCTGAAGAAGGAGAAGATGAGTCAGAGGATGGGTTCACTCCCGGAGGCGCTCCGTCTTTCCCGAACTTTTTCAATATGTTCGCCGCGAACCAAGGCTCTCAGTCAGCGGGTACAGGCGAAAAGAACGCGAAAAAAGATAAGAAACAGCAGAAGAACAGAAAACATATCAATCTCTACTGTGAAGATCTGACCGCAAAGGCACGAGAGGGCAGGATCGATCAGGTAGTGGGAAGAAACAACGAGATCGAACGCGTGATTCAGATTCTTTCCCGCCGTACCAAGAACAATCCCTGTCTGATCGGTGAACCCGGCGTTGGTAAAACGGCGATCGCCGAAGGACTTGCGTCGAGGATCGCGCAGGGAAATGTGCCTCACAGATTAAAGAATAAAGAAATCCAGCTGTTGGATCTGACGGCGTTAATTGCGGGCACACAGTTCAGAGGTCAGTATGAGAGCCGCATCAAAGGCTTGATCAAAGAGGTCAAAGAAGCCGGCAATATCATTCTTTTCATCGACGAGGTACATAACCTTGTCGGCGGAGGAGACTCCGAAGGAACGATGAATGCCGCCAATATGCTCAAGCCTGCTCTCTCCAGAGGAGAGATTCAGGTGATTGGCGCAACCACCTTTAACGAATACCGAAAGTATATTGAGAAGGATTCGGCGCTTGAGAGAAGATTCCAGCCTGTTAAGGTGGGCGAGCCTTCTGTCGGCGATACCATTGATATCCTGCGCGGTATCAAAACGTATTATGAAACGCATCATAATGTCAGAGTGGATGACGATATTATCCGCAAGGCGGCAGTGTTCTCCGAGCGATATATCACCGACCGTTTCCTGCCCGATAAGGCGATCGATCTTTTGGATGAGGCTTGTTCCTGCGCGTCGCTTCGCAACAAGGACAGAGAGAATTACGAGAAGCTTTCCGATGAGAAAAAAGCGCTGCAGCTTTCTAAAGAGGCGATCTCCAATGAAGAGAATATCGACTATGAGGCGCTTGCAAAAGTCACCTCTGAGCTGGCGCGCGTTGACGAGCAGCTTTCCGGTATTGACGAGAGTCTCCTGATTGCCGCTGTCACCGAGGTGGATTTGGCGAAGGTCATCGAGCTGTGGACCGGTATTCCTCAGTCCAGAGTCAGAGAGAACGAGCTGTTGAAGCTGATGGATATTGAAGATCATCTGAAACAAAAGATTATCGGTCAGGACGAGGCTGTAGAAGCGCTCGCGAAAGCGATCAAGCGTTCCAGAGTTCAGATTTCTCCCCGCAGAAGACCTGCGTCCTTTATCTTTGTCGGTCCTACCGGCGTCGGAAAAACCGAGCTTGTCAAGGTACTGTCCTATGAGCTGTTTGATACTCCCGAGACTTTGATCCGTCTGGATATGTCTGAGTTTATGGAGAAGCATTCTGTCTCTAAGATCATCGGTTCTCCTCCCGGCTATGTCGGCTATGACGAAGCAGGTCAGGTGACCGAAAAGGTCAGAAGACGTCCGTATTCTGTCTTGCTGTTTGACGAGATCGAAAAGGCGCATCCCGATGTGATGAATATCCTTTTGCAAATTCTCGATGAGGGCAAGCTGACCGACGCTCACGGCAGAACCGTCGATTTTACCAATACGGTTATCGTGATGACCTCCAACGCGGGCTCCGATAAGAGAGAGAACGCTTTAGGCTTCGGAAAATCCTCTGACGACGCGGAAAAAGAAAAGGTGATGAAAGGCCTCAGAGAATTTTTGAGACCTGAGTTTATTGCGCGCGTTGATGAAGTGATCGTATTCAAAAAGTTATCCTCCGATGATTTCGTTAAAATTGCCGGTTTGATGCTGTCTGAATATGTTGATTCTCTTCACGAGAAAGGTATCAGCTTCCGCTATGACGAGAATGCCGCCCGTTATTTGGCGGAGAAATCCTGCTCCGGACAGTCCGGTGCGCGTGATTTGCGCAACCTGATCCGTAAGGAAGTGGAAGATAAGATTACCGAAGAAATGATCAAAGCGGGCGAGGGTGGTCTTTCCGCTGTCGCTTTGTCTGCGAACGAAAATGAATTAACGATAGAAGTAGTATAATATCATAGAGAAAGGCAGGGCGTATCCCTGCTTTTCCTAGTTGAAAGAAAACTGACTTTTTTACATTCACGGTATGGACATTCAATTCTTTCTGTGACTAATTGATATTTTAGGTGAGTTTATGCTTCGAATACAGAATGTATCCAAACAGTATAAAACAGGCGATCTGATCCAGCGCGCGCTGGATGATGTCAGTCTGAGCCTGAGAGATAACGAGTTTGTCGCGATACTCGGTCCCTCCGGCTCGGGTAAGACAACGCTGCTCAATATTATCGGCGGATTAGATCGTTATGATACGGGTGATCTGATCATCAACGGTATTTCTACCCAGAGATATTCCGACCGTGACTGGGATTCTTACCGCAATCATACGATCGGCTTTGTTTTTCAGAGTTATAATCTGATACCGCACCAGACCATTCTTTCCAACGTTGAGTTAGCTTTGACCATCAGCGGGGTTTCCGCTTCTTTGCGTAAGAAAAAAGCGAAAGAGGCGTTGGAAAAGGTCGGCTTGGGCGACCAGATCCATAAAAAACCCTCTCAGCTTTCCGGCGGTCAGATGCAGCGTGTGGCGATTGCCAGAGCGCTTGTCAATGATCCTGATATTTTGCTTGCCGACGAGCCGACCGGCGCGTTGGACAGCGAGACCAGTATTCACGTTATGGATCTGCTCAAGGAGGTCGCACAGGACAGGCTGGTAGTTATGGTGACCCATAACCCGGAGCTTGCCCGCGATTATTCTACACGAATTGTGGAGCTCAAGGACGGCAGAATCATCTCCGATTCCGATCCCTTTGAAACGGATGAGACGGCGGAAACCGTCCATAAAAATATGGGCAGATCGTCTATGTCTCCGCTGACTTCTCTGCTCTTATCCTTTAATAACCTCTGGACGAAAAAGGCGAGGACGATCCTCGTTTCTATCGCCGGATCCATCGGTATTATCGGTATCGCGATGATACTTTCCATGTCCACCGGCGCGGATAAATATATCAAGAATATTGAAGAAGAGAGCTTACAGAGTTATCCTTTACAAATCAACGCAACAAGTCTGGATTTCACTTCTATGTATTTGTCCAGTATGGGCTCGGCGATGGATTCTCTGTCAAACGACGCGGAGGTTACCGAGCTGAAAACAGTGACAGGTTTTCTCTCCAATGTTCAGACCAACGATCTGAAATCGCTGAAAGCGTATTTTGAGAGTGATGAATGCGATATTTATGACTATGTGCAGGCGCTGGAATACAGCTACAGCATTATTCCGCAGATTTATTCAGTTAACGATGACGGCTCCTACCGAAAGATCAATCCCAACACCAGTTTTTCATCTATGGGGTTTGGCTCTTCCGAGACCATATCCAACAGCTTGCTTTCTTCGTACAGTTCTACGGATGTTTTCTATGTGATGCCGGAGAACAAGGAGTTGTATACTTCCGCCTATGAAGTCAAAGCCGGTAGATGGCCCGAAAAATATAACGAATGCGTGATGGTGATTACCGCGAACGGCAGCGCTTCGGATATCACCTTGTATTCGCTCGGGCTGAAAGATCCCAAACAGCTGGACGATATGGTGAAGAACTTCAATGAAGGAAAGTCTACCGAAGTGGATGATACCGTTGAAACCTTTGAGTATGATGATTTTATCGGCTTGACCTATAAGCTGGTTCCATCCTTTGCGTATTATACCTATGATAAGGAGTATAAGGTCTGGATAGACCGTTCCTCGGAAGAAAAGTATATGAAAGATCTTCTTTCAAAAGCCGAGGATATTTCCATCGTCGGCGTTGTCACGCCCTTTGAGAATTCCAGCGCTCCGATCCTCCAGTACGGCGTCAATTATCCCGCCGAGTTAATGAATCATTTGATTGACGAAGCATCCCGAAGCGATATCGTAAAAGCGCAGTTAAACAATACGGAAATCGATGTGCTTTCCGGCAAGAAATTTTCCGAAGTTTCCGAGGAAAAAGATTTTGATATGGCGTCGATGTTCAACATCAACACCGACAGCCTGTCTGATCTGTTCAATTTCAGCGATTCCGGGTTCGATATGTCGGGCTTGGATTTGTCCGGATTAGACCTTTCCGGTATGGACTTCTCGGATATGGATCCGGGAGACACGATCTCACTTGATCAATTGGCGTCTATGATGCCTGAAATGAGTGAAAAAGATTTGGAAAAAATCTTTTCCTCCATCAAGCTCAACGTATCAAAAGAAGAGATGGAGCAGCTGTTCCAAACACTTCTGGACGGTTTCTCGGCATACGCTAAGCAAAATCCCTCTTCCGATTTTTCTAAATTTCCCGAAGCGATTTCTCAGTATCTGGCTTCAGATGAAGCGAGACAGATCATTTCCGACGAACTGAAAGTCATAATCAACGAAATCGGTCAGGAAGTGATGAACGAGGAGTATTTGACACAGATCGTTGAAGATGTGATGTCCGGTTACGCTGAATATCTGGAGTCTATCGGCGCGGAGGGACCGTCTGCCGAGTATCTTGCCGACTACCTGAATACTCCTGCGGCAAGCGAAAAAATATCAGATAATGTTGCCGAAATCAGGGATAAGATTCTGAGTATTGCGATTTCTCCCGAAAAAATCTCAGAAATTTCAACGAAAATCCTTGAGGGTTATAATGATTTTGCCGACGAGTATTCCTATCCCACGGTAGAAAGTATTATGACTGCGTTTACAGACTATCTCGCTACCGAAGAAGCCCAAAAGACGATAGGGAACGCAGTTTCCCAAATCGTTGATACCAAACAACTGGAAAATCTTTTCTCCGAATATATGTCCGGATTAGGTTCCGGCTTTTCTACGATGATTTCGAGTGTGATGACTTCTGTTACCGACGGTATCACACAGGCATTGACCCAGAGTATGGGAAGTCTGACGGGAGCCCTGTCAAATTCGCTTTCCAACGCATTTTCGTTTAATAAAGATTCGTTCTCCGATTTGTTTTCCGCCAATATGGATATGAGCGAGATGTCCAACCTGATGCTCTCTCTGCTTTCCAAAGAAGAGAAAACATATGAGAATAATCTCAAAAAGCTCGGTTATGCGGATTTAGATAATCCCTCCGCAATTACGATTTATCCCACCGATTTTGATTCCAAGCAGGTGATCAAACAGATCATCGAGGATTATAACAAGCGTATGGAAGACGCGGGAGAAGACGATAAGACGATCTCGTATACCGATATGGTTGATACGCTGATGGGCTCCGTGACGGATATTGTCAATGCTATCAGCTATGTTCTGATCGCGTTCGTTGCGATCTCACTTGTTGTATCGTCGATTATGATCGGCGTCATCACCTATATCAGCGTTTTAGAGCGTAAAAAAGAGATCGGTATTCTCAGAGCGCTCGGCGCTTCCAAGGGCAATATCTCACAGGTGTTCAACGCCGAGACCTTTATCATCGGCGCCTTGGCGGGTTTGATCGGCGTCGGAATCACTTATCTCTTGCTGATACCCGGAAACGCGATCCTGCACGCTCTGCTGCCCGAGCAGAACATCTATGCGTACCTGCCGCCCGGATCCTCATTCATTCTCGTGATACTCAGTATCATTCTGACCCTGATCGGCGGTTTGATTCCGTCGAGAAAAGCGGCAAAAAAAGATCCCGTCATCGCCCTCAGAACCGAATGATATTGATAAAAAATGATAATGATTATACGGCACAGTACAAGACTGTGCCGTTTGTCGTTTCATACACCGTATAAAAACAGTAGGGGAGGGTCTTGACCCTCCCGTAATAAGTTGTTAAAAGAATATGATCGACATTTCAGATCGATATACAATTTATCATTTGACAAAACAAAAAGAATGTGATAAAATACATTACACAATCAAAAACGCAGATGTAGTTTAGTGGTAGAACTTCAGCCTTCCAAGCTGACCGTGTGGGTTCGATTCCCATCATCTGCTCCATTTTAAAACAGAGAGGGTGCTCCAAAAGAGTACCCTCTCTGTTTTAAATCGAAACAATCAAAGAGCAAATGATGGGAATCGAAGGCGACCGTGCCAAGGCTCGAGCCGCGCGAAGAGCCGTAGGTAAAAATGATTCAGTGAATCATTTTTAGGGAGAGCGAATATCTGCGGTATTGTATATGTATCCGACAACACACGAGAAGGGATTTATCAAATAGATGATACATACATCATCTGCTCCATTTTAAAACAGAGAGGGTGCTCCAAAAGAGTACCCTCTCTGTTTTAGATCAAAAACAATCAAAGAGCAGATGATGGGAATCGAAGGCGACCGTGCCAAGGCTCAAGCCGCGCGAAGAGCCGTAGGTAAAAATGATCCTGTGAATCATTTTTATCGTACCATAACGATATACTTTTTGCAACGGCATAATCCATATGACAGAGAATTGATTGTATCAGCGATTTCATATGATGAAATCCTCATATTTTCGGTAATTGATATCGACCTTGCTGTTGATTTTATCAGATGATAGTGCTATAATAATCACGGTTTTAGGATGGATGAAGTCTGTCCGATGTTACAGAGGTGATTTGCTTGCAGGATATGATCAAAAGGATCGTCGAGGCGGATAATGAAGCCAAGGCGCTGGAAGAAAGCAACCAAAAGGCTGCCGCAAAAGAAAAGCAAAGGATCGAGAACGAAGCGAAAGCGATCTATCAGCGATATATGGATGAAGCAAAGGCGGAGATTGCTAAGGATGACGCGTATCTTGAAAAGCTTTATCAAAAAAAGCTCAGCGAAATCACCGCCAAGCAGGAGAACACGATGGCTCAGCTGAAAGCGGATTTCGAACAGAACCGTGAGATCTGGATCGATCAGCTTGTCAGCCGCGTCATCAACTGACAGGGAGGAAAGAATATGTCCGCAACTTCTTACGCCGTTTCGGCTAAGGCGAGGGCAAAATTCGGAAAATTCCTGACAGATCGCGATTATACCAACATCCTTTCCTGCCAGAGCGTTGCGGAAGTGATGGTGTATCTCAAAACCCATACTCACTTTTCCCGAGCGCTCTCCGAGGTCAGTGAGAACGAAGTACACCGCGGGTGGCTGGAGATGCTGCTGCGTCAGTATTTGTTCTATGAGTTCGATTCACTCTGCCGCTATGATTCCGGCTTGAGCGCGGGTTTCTCGCGTTATGTGGTGGAGAGGACAGAGGTGGAACAGATCGTTCGGTTTTTGATTTTGCTCAATTCCAATTCTACCGAGAAATTTATCTTTCAGTTTCCCGCGTATCTTGACAAGCATAGTGATTTAGAGATTTCAAAGCTTGCTGTCGCGAGTAATTATGACGAGTTTCTCGACGCATTGACAAAAACGCCCTATTATGAAATATTAAAACAGTTTTCTCCCGATAAAAAGGGGAGACTTCCGGTATCCGAAATCGAAAACAAGCTTTATGAACATATCACCGGAGATATGCATACGCTGATCGAAAAGCAGTCCAAGGGTTCGGAGCGCAGAGAACTGACCGATATTTTCCGGAGACTCAACGATTACAGTATGGTTTCCAGAATTTTACGAATGAAAAGGTACTATCATTTGGAACCATCTGCGATCCGCGCGTCGCTGATGCCGGAATACGGCAGCATCAGTCCGAAGATGATTGACAGGATGTGTGAAGCAGAGACTGCCGAAGAGGTCTATCGGCTTCTGGGTCATACCGGAACCGGCAAGCTTCTGAAAAGAAACGCTGATGAAAACTATGCCGGAGATAACGGTGTTCGCCTGCAGTATATACTTGCGAAAAATTATTTGCATTTTTCCAATAATCCTTCGGTGGTAATGATTTCGTTTGTTTTTTTGTCAGAGACAGAACTGATGAACGTGATTACGTTGATCGAAGGTGTCAGGTACCGTATGGATACAAAAACAATTCAGTCGCTGTTGATTCGGTGACTTTGATAAAGAGGTGATTTTTCTTGTCAGTATCATCAATGCATGCTGTAAATGTGATCGGGCTGCTCGATCACATTGATGAGGTGATTGCGGTGCTTGGTGAATCCGGCGTGTTCCATCCCGATGAGGTCTCTAACTTTTATCAGGATCTGCAGGGCTTTACACGTTTACAGACAAACACCGCCTACGCTGAGATCCTTTCTGATCTGAAAGAAGCGCTGCGGCTGGTTCAGCGGGATATTTCTTCTTTTGAATCGGATCTGTCTGCTTTTTCCTTTGAAGAAGCGCAGACGAAAGCGGCTGATATTACATCACAGCTCGATACGCTGATCAGCGAGAGGGAAGAAGCCTTAAGACAGCTGACCGAAGCAAAGAATACCGTCATAGCGGCGCAGCATTTTGTCGGACTGGACGAAGAGATTCAAAAAGTGAATAACCTGAATTATATGAATGTGCGTTTCGGCAAACTGCCAAAAGAAAGCGTTCAAAAATACGAGAGATACAAGAAACGGGATGACGTGGACTTTGTTGTCTGTACAGAGGGAAAGAACCATTGTTGGGGCGCCTATTTTGTGTCAAAGGACAAGACGGCAGAGGTTGATAAGTTTTTTGAAAGCTTGTACTTTGAGCGTGTGAATCTTGCCGAGGATGGCAAATCTCCGCTGCAGCTGGTTGACGCTTATGAAAGGATGATACCTGAGCTGGAGGAACAGGCGAGAGAAACGCAGAAGAGACTGGACGCTTTTCTTGATGAAAATGAGGAGCAGATTGCTCTGTGTGTCGCAAAGCTGGAAGAATTGTGTTCCTTCTCCGTGATACGCGCCAAGGCGCTGCAGCATCGCAACAGCTTTATCATTGTCGGATGGATCCCGTCCGAAAGTGTGAAGCCTATCAAGGCAAAGCTGTCCGAAATCAAGAGTGTTGAACTTGATTTTTCCGGCGCAAAGAACGAGCTGGATAAAAAGCCTCCGGCGAAGCTTAAAAACTGTTTCTTAGCGAAGCCATTTGAATATTTTACCGAAATGTACGGTATGCCCTCCTACAACGAGATCGACCCGTCTTTGTTTATCGCGATCACTTATATTGTGATATTCGGAATTATGTTTGCCGATCTCGGACAGGGATTGTGTCTATCCGTTGTCGGTTTGATCATGTGGAAGTGGAGAAAAATGCCGATTGGCAAGATCTTGTTCCCGTGCGGCATTTCCTCGGCAATATTCGGACTCGTCTTCGGCAGTGTATTCGGCTTTGAGCATATCCTGGATCCGGTATACGGCATTCTGGGTTTTGAAGAAAAACCGATCGAGGTGATGGCGCCCGAGAATACCAACACCGTTATTTTCGGCGCGATCGGCATCGGCGTGTTTCTTTTGATCATCGCGATGTTCTTAAATGTATATACATCGCTTCGACAGAAAAACTACGGCAGAGCGCTGTTTTCCACCTCCGGTGTAGCAGGAATCATTTTCTACTGTTCACTGGTTTTCGGATTGGTCTCTGAGATCTTTCTGAATAATCATATGATGACACTGCCGTATATCCTGCTGTTGGTAGTACTGCCGTTTATCCTGATATTTTTCTGCGAGCCGCTCTCCAAATTAGTTAACAAAGAGAAGAACTGGCAGCCGGAGAGCTGGGGCGGATATGTCGTAGAGAATATTTTTGAATCGATAGAGATTTTGTTAAGCTACATCACCAATACAATGAGTTTTTTGCGTGTCGGCGCTTTCGTACTGGTTCACGCGGGTATGATGATGGTGGTATTTGTGCTTGCCGAGACTGCCGGCGGAGCAGGCTACTGGATCACGGTCGTGATCGGCAATATCGTGGTAATGGCGCTCGAAGCGCTGCTTGTGGCGATCCAGGTATTACGACTGGAGTTCTACGAGATGTTCAGTCGATTCTATGCGGGTGAAGGCAGAGCGTATCAGCCCGTAAAATTAAAAGCAGATTAATCTTTGGAGGTTTTGATAATGACTATTTTTGATTTTATTCTGATGGCGGTTCCCGTTGTATTTTTAGTCGGTTCCGTTTTGATAGCGGTAAAAGCCGTTTCGCACGGCAGAAGCAGAAAGAGAACGGTATTGATGCAGCTTTCATCATTTGCCGCTGTATTTGCGATTTGTATGATTTGTCCGTTCGTCGTTAACGCGGCAGGTACCGAAGAGGTTGTCTCCTCTGTTGCGAACGCTAACGGTATGGCGTTTATCGGCGCGGCTGCCGCGACAGGTCTTTCCTGTATCGGCGGCGGTATTGCAGTTGGCAACGCTGCTCCTGCGGCGATCGGCGCAACCTCCGAGGATCCCAAGGCTTTCGGTAAGGCGATCATCTTCGTCGCGCTCGGTGAAGGTATTGCGCTTTACGGTATGCTGATTTCGATTATGATCCTTTCCAAGATCGGTTAAGTGAAAGACAATGAAATTCTATTTGATCAGTGATAATGTTGACACCAAAATGGGGATGCGCTTTGCGGGTATCCCCGGCGTTGTCGTTCATACAGAAGATGAAGTGCGCAGAGAACTGACGCAGGCGATGGATCGCGAGGATATTGCAGTGATCCTGATGACGGAGAAGCTGGTATCGCTTTGTCCCGATATTATATATGAACTAAAGCTCAACCGAAAACAGCCTTTGATTGTTGAGATTCCCGACCGTCACGGAAACGGAAGAACCAAGGACAGTATCACGAAGTATGTTCAGGACGCGATCGGCGTTAAGCTGTAAGCGTTTTACGAAAGAAGGATCTATATGCCTAAAAACACAACCGATAATTTTCTGCAGGCGATCAAAAAATATGCCAAGACGCAGAAAACCGCGATGCAGGACGAGGTCAGACAGCTGAAAACCGAACGCCTCAAAGAAGCAGAAGAAAAGGCAAAGCTCGACAGCCAGCGTCTGATTAAAGAGACGCTTAACGAAAAGCGCTCCCGCCAGACCGCTCAGTTGGCGAAAAAAACGCAGGAAGGTCAGCGGGAACTGTTTGTCGCACGTTCCGCTATGGTGAAGGATATCTTTGACGCGGCAGAAAAGAAGTTAATGGAATATACCATCTCTGACGCATATGCCGAGAAACTTTTTGCCAACGCAAAAGAGATCGCCGACTTGTTTGACGGTAACGACTGTGTACTGTATGTCAATGAACGCGATATCAAGTATTCCGATAAGCTGACTGATTTGTTTCAAGGTAATGTCAAGATCGAATCCGACGCAACGATCAAAATCGGCGGAATCAAAGCCTTTTGCGAAAGTATGGGTATGATTGCTGACGAAACACTTGACAGCAAGCTCGAAGAACAGCGCGAATGGTTCGTGGAGAATTCCAACCTCCGTGTACTCTAAGATTGAAAGAGAAGATTGTATATGAATAACAATGTGATTTTCGGAATCAACGGTCCCGTTGTCACCGTGAAAAACGCCGACTGTTTTGAAATGCTCGAGATGGTTCATGTCGGCGAACAGAATCTGGTCGGAGAAGTGATCGGTATTACCGATAAGCTGACCACGATCCAGGTCTATGAGGAGACAACAGGTCTGAAACCCGGCGATCCCGTGACCGGTACCGGCGCGCCGATGAATGTACTGCTCGGTCCCGGTATCATCGACAATATATTTGACGGTATTGAGCGTCCTCTGAAAGCCATCGAAGAGCAGTCGGGCGCGTTTATCGGAAGAGGTGCGTCGGTATCTTCTTTAGATTCTGACCATCTCTGGGACGTTACGATGAAAGTGAAGGTCGGCGACAGACTCGAGGGGGGACAGATTTATGCATCCATCCCCGAAACACAGATTATCGAACATCGTGTGATGCTTCATCCGGATTTATCAGGAAAAGTCATAGAGGTAAAGCCTGACGGTCAGTACAGAGTTTTTGACACTGTGGCGGTGATTGAAGATGATCTGGGTCAGCGACATGATCTGCAGTTATGTCAGCGCTGGCCGATCAGAACGGCAAGACCCGTGAAGAAGCGTTTGAGCCCTACCGTTCCGCTGATTACCGGTCAACGTGTGATGGATACGCTGTTTCCGATCGCTAAAGGCGGCACCGCAGCGATCCCCGGAGGTTTCGGAACAGGAAAGACGATGAGTCAGCATCAGCTTGCGAAATGGTGCGATGCAGATATTATTATCTATGTCGGCTGCGGTGAGCGTGGTAATGAAATGAGCCAAGTCCTCACTGAATTTTCCGAACTGATTGACCCGAAGTCGAACCGCCCTTTGACGGACAGAACCGTCCTGATTGCTAATACCTCCAATATGCCTGTTGCCGCGCGAGAAGCGTCGATCTATACCGGTGTTACATTAGCGGAGTATTACCGTGATATGGGATATCATGTCGCGATGATGGCGGATTCGACTTCCCGCTGGGCGGAAGCTCTCAGAGAGATTTCCGGACGTTTGGAAGAAATGCCTGCGGAAGAAGGTTTTCCCGCCTATCTTCCGTCTCGACTCGCCGAATACTACGAAAGAGGCGGACGCGCAAATGTTCTCAGCGGGGGAGAAGGCTCCGTTACATTGATCGGCGCGGTATCTCCTCAGGGTTCCGATTTTTCCGAGCCGGTTACGCAGAACACAAAACGTTTTACCCGCGTGTTCTGGGCATTGGATAAGTCTTTGGCTTACGCAAGACATTATCCCGCTATCAACTGGATCAACAGCTACAGCGAGTATTTTACCGATCTTGATCCGTGGTTTATCGAGAACCTCGGAGAAGAATTTGTCGAATACAGAAACCGTATCAGCGCGATTTTGCAGGAAGAAAGCTCTTTGATGGAGATCGTCAAGCTGATCGGCTCCGATGTTTTGCCCGATGATCAGAAGCTTGTCATTGAAACGGCTCGCGTCATTCGCGTAGGTTTCTTACAGCAGAACGCTTTCCATCCGGAGGATACTTATGTGCCGCTTGAGAAGCAGAAGCTGATGATGAAGACGATCCTGCATTTACATTCCAAATCAAAAGAAGTCGTTTCGCGTGAGATCCCGATTTCCAAGATCATCTCTCTGGGACTTTTTGATAAGCTGAACAAAATGAAATACGATATTCCCAACAACCGGTTGGATCTGTTTGATGACTATTTGGCAGAGATCGACGAAAAACTCGGCGCGCTGCTGCGGTAAGGAGGAAACGTACTTGATTATTGATTATGTAGGCGTAAAAGAAATCAATGGCTCGCTGGTCGTCATGGACGGCATCAAAGGCGTTTCCAATGAAGAGATCGTCGATATTAAGCTAGAGAACGGTACCGTCCGTCAAGGCCGTGTGGTGCAGATTGACGGCGAGAGGATCGTTGTACAGGTGTTTGAGGGTACCGGAAGAATCAGCCTGAAGAATACCCGCACCCGCTTGACCGGTCATCCGATGGAAATGCCGCTGTCTCCCGAGATCATCGGCAGAGTGCTTGACGGCGCCGGCAGACCGGTAGACGGTCTCGGCGATATTTTTCCTGTCAAGAAGGCGAACATCAACGGAACGCCGATCAACCCGGTGTCCCGTATTTATCCGAAGAACTATATCAACACCGGTATTTCTACGATCGATACCTTGATGACCCTGATCCGAGGTCAGAAACTGCCAATCTTTTCCGGTTCCGGTATGTCTCATAACAACTTGGCGGTACAGATCGTTCGTCAGGCGAAGATCAGCGGAGCGGACAGCACCAACTTCGGCGTCGTTTTTGCTGCGATGGGCGTCCAGAAAGACGTTGCGGAATATTTCCGCAAGAGCTTTGAAGAGAGCGGCGTGCTTTCCCGCGTTGTGATGCTTCTAAATCTCAGCAACGACCCGATCATCGAACGTACCCTGACGCCCCGATGCGCGCTGACGGTAGCGGAATATCTGGCGTTTGAGCTGAATATGCACATCCTTGTGATTATGACCGATATGACTTCCTACGCGGAGGCGCTGCGTGAATTCTCATCCTCCAAAGGCGAGATTCCCGGCAGAAAGGGCTATCCCGGCTATCTGTACTCCGACTTGGCGTCGCTGTATGAGAGAGCGGGTATGATCAAGGGCAGTACCGGTTCCGTAACCCAGATTCCGATTCTGACGATGCCTAACGACGATATCACCCATCCGATCCCCGATCTGACCGGATATATTACCGAGGGACAGATCGTTCTGGATCGTGTATTGCAGGGACAGGGTTTTTATCCTCCCGTCAGCGTATTGCCTTCGCTGTCCCGTTTGATGAAGGACGGTATCGGCAAAGGCTATACCCGAGAGGATCACCAGTCGCTTGCCAATCAGCTGTTTGCGTCCTATGCGAAGGTGATCGACGCTCGTGCGCTGGCGTCTGTTATCGGTGAGGAGGAGCTTTCTCCGATTGATAAAAAATATATTGAGTTCGGCAGGCTGTTTGAGACTCGATTCGTCAACCAGGGCTTTACCGAGAACCGCAGTATTGAACAGAGCCTGGACTTAGGCTGGGAGCTGCTTTCCACACTGCCGCGCAGTGAGCTGGATCGCGTAGACGATGCGGTGCTCGATATTTACGTCAAGGACAAAAAAGAGGTGAGATGATCGGATGGCAGTTCAGGCTGTGCCCACCAAGGGCAACTTGATAAATACCAAAAAGTCGCTCGCTCTGGCAAGAATCGGCTATGATCTGCTCGATCGCAAGCGGAGCATCCTGATCCGTGAGATGATGACTCTGATCGATCACGCCAACGCGATTCAGGAGAAGATCGACAGCGCTTATGCCGAGGCATATTTTGCTCTGCAAAGGGCGAATATCACCAACGGCTTTTGTGAGGATATCTCTAATTCAATTCCGATTGAAGACAGCTTGGAGCTTGATTTTCGAAGCGTCATGGGCGTTGAGATCCCTATTCTCACGATGAAAGAGCCCGAGCCTCACAGCTACCTTCCTTACGGTACCAGAACAACGAATTCCGCTATTGATAACGCTTGTATCCTTTTTACTCAGGTCAAGACCTTGACGGTAGAGCTCGCGGAGATCGAGAACAGCGTATACCGTCTTGCCGACGCGATCAAAAAAACGCAGAAGCGCGCAAACGCTTTGAAAAATATTATGATCCCGCGCTTTGAAGAGACCGTTAAATATATCACTGACGCGCTGGACGAGAAGGACAGAGAAGAGTTCAGCCGCTTAAAGGTGATCAAGCGCAAAAAGCTCAGAGATAGTATGAATCAAGAAGCATAAGAAAAAGGCGACTGCATTTTGCAATCGCCCTTCTTTTTACAATTCATTTACTGTTCCGGATTCTTATCAAAACGATAGATCTGCTGATTATCGATGTCAATATTGGGAATTATGATCGGATTGATACCGCAGTTAGCGGTAACGGTAGTGACCAGCGCCTTGGCGTAGGGGAAGAGCGTTTTAAATGTTTCCGCGTGAATTTCCTCTTTCTTGGAGCCTTCGAGATAGGAGAAAATTCCTACCATAATCACTCTGATTTTGAACTGATTGGGGTTATCCTTATCATGAACCTCGATATCAAATTCGCCTCTCGCCATATTCGCATCCTTGGCGTACTGCACATTATAAGAGTATTTATTGCCCAGCGAGATCTTAGCGCCGTTTTCGAGCTGATTGACAAATTCGATCTTGGATACCTTATATCCCTGAAGATTAACCATAGACATCATGGCCTCCTTTTCTTTGATAAACGTATTATAGCATAAGTTGCCGGATAAATAAAGTCTTTTTTATGAATTCCATTGATTTCAAGGTGTTTCCTATGATTTAAAAGATATCTTCACACTGTATCGGTGATAGGATTCGACGTCTTTTCAACATATGATTGACAGATCAAAAATTAATTGGTATAATATCACTTGCACCTTGGGAAGTAGCCAAGCGGTAAGGCAACGGACTTTGACTCCGTCATTCGTGGGTTCGAACCCCGCCTTCCCAGCCAAAGCGAAAATCCTGTCGACAACGTCGGCGGGATTTTTGCTTTGTATTATTCATTTTTCAATTTTAAGTCTTAAGCTTTCAGTTCTTCCCGACAGGATTCTCTAAATGAATACTGAAAACTTAAAACTGAATAACTGTTAAATAATCGGAAAATCTAACGTTTCAACACTGAGAATACATTTGATTTTGAACAGAGAATTATTTTTTTGATTAAAAACTATATATATGGCAGGATTTTTCATATTGTTAAACAAACCATTTGACAAATTACAACATATCTTTTAGAATATACATTGGTAGAAAAATATACAGATGAGGAGAAATGCACAAATGACCAGATATACTGTTCTTTACAACCCCAAGGGCAACAACAATACCGCTGAGAAAGAGACCTTCACAATCTCCGAGATTCTGAAGGGTAACGAATTCCACTACAAGGACGTCACTAAGATCAGCGATATGGAGAAGTTTATCGCGGAGGACAAGAACGACGCGATCATCCTCTCCGGCGGCGACGGCACTTTAAATCATTTTATTAACGACGTTGACTGCGATAAGCTGACAAAAGACCTCTATTTCTTTGCTACCGGCACCGGCAACGATTTTCTGTCATCCATCAAAGGAGAGAAAGGCAAGATTCATAAAATTAACGACGTAGTAAAGAATCTGCCGACTGTTACCGTCAAGGGCAAGACCAGCAAGTTTATCAACGGTATCGGCTACGGTATCGACGGTTACTGCTGCGAGGTCGGCGATCAGCTCAGAGAGAAGTCCGACAAGCCGATCAACTACACCGGTATTGCGATCAAGGGTCTTTTATTCCATTATAAGCCTACCAACGCCAAGGTTACCGTTGACGGCGTGACTAAAGAATACAAAAAGGTTTGGCTTTCTCCGACGATGTACGGTTGCTTCTACGGCGGAGGTATGATCCCGACTCCCGATCAGAAAAGGGGAGAAGGCTTCGTTTCCAATATGACCTACTTCGGCGTCGGCAAGATCAAAGCACTCATCGTATTTCCGAAGATTTTTGAGGGTAAGCACGTTCAGTATACCAAAATGATCGATGTCCGCAAGGGCAAAGAGGTCAAGGTAGAATTTGACCGTCCCGTTGCGCTCCAGATCGACGGCGAAACCGTCCTCGGTGTTACCGAGTATACAGTAAAGGCATAATAGTCTAAATAGTGTCTGAATACCAAATGAGAGAATAAGCGGATGGATCTGCTTTATTAACAGTAACTTGATTTTTGAGAGATATACCGATGGGATGATTTGTCCTTTCGGTATATTTTTGTTGAAAAATTTACACGTTAGTGCTATGATAGTAAAAAGTGCAGGTGATCATATGAACGCGGAGTTTTCCGGTATTATCAATAGCTTGCAGAACAGAGAAGAGGCTGTTCTGTCAAGAACCGTTGCCGGTGTTGCATATTGTCGCCGTTTTGTTCCGAAAGACAGGCTGATTATACTCGGCGGCGGACACATCAGCGAAGCGCTCGTTAAGATTGCTGTCACACTGGATTTTTCTGTTACGGTTGTGGATGATCGCTATGATTTTGCCAATCCCGCTCGTTTTTCCGAAGCGGATGAAGTGATATGCGAGCAGTTTGAGGATGCTATCGATCGCCTTCGGATTTGTGAACGTGATTATATCTGTGTTTTGACCCGCGGTCATCAATTTGATAAAGAATGTGTCAAAAAAATACTGAGCGGTACAATGCCTTTTTATCTGGGAATGATCGGTTCCGAAAAGAAGGTTGCCGGTGTATTGGAATCCTTAAAAGGTGAGGGTTTCTCCAATGAAAAAATCAGTAAAATTAACGCGCCGATCGGTCTTCCGATCGGTTCCGTGACAGTACCGGAAATCGCTGTTTCCATCTGTGCACAGCTGATTGCCTGTCGCAGAGCTTTCAAACAGCCTTATGATGATAATACGCTGATACAGACTGAAGAAAATTCCGATGTGTTATCTTTTTTAGCAAACGGCGACCGCCCCCGCGCAATGGCGATGATCCTTTCCGCAACAGGTTCGACTCCGGCAAAGTCCGGCGCATTGATGGCGGTTGACGCCGACGGAAGACTTTACGGTACTATCGGAGGCGGCTGCGGAGAGGCTCAGGCGAAGCGTGCTGCGATGCGTCTGATCGGATCGGGTAAATCAAAGATACTGACAATCGATATGGATAACGATGCTGCGGCAAAAGGCGGTATGGTCTGCGGCGGAAGAATAGAGGTCTTGATAGAAGATATAGGGGAGGATTAGTATGAAACTGATCGACATCATCAACAACGGAAAATACAATCTTTCTTTTGAAGTTTTCCCGCCGAAAGCAGAGTCATCCTTTGAGTCGGTGAAAGCGGCAGTGGAACAAATCGCTGCTTTGCAGCCGTCTTTTATGAGCGTGACTTACGGCGCAGGAGGAGGCACCAGCCGATATACGCTGGATATTGCGAAAGATATCATGGAAAAATATCATGTTCCTACACTGGCGCACCTGACCTGTGTATCCTCCACAAAAGAAACCGTTAAAAATAAAATTACTCAAATCAAAGAAGCTGGTATCAAAAACGTGATGGCGCTGCGCGGTGATCTCACTCCCGAGTTGGAGAAGGGAGACAGATCTCTGTGGGACTATCGTCATGCAATTGATTTGGTAAGAGAACTGAAAGAATCCGATACGGATCTTTGTATCGGCTGCGCTTGTTACCCGGAGATCCATCCTGAAAGCAAAAATCAAATCGAGGATATAAAATATCTGAAAGAAAAGGTTGACGCCGGCTGTTCGTTTATCACGACACAGATGTTTTTCGATAATAATCTGCTTTATAATTTCCTGTATAAGATCCGTGAGGCTGGTATTACCGTTCCCGTGATTCCCGGGATTATGCCTATTACCAAAGCGAATCAAGTGGAACGCGCCATCAAGCTTTCCGGTTCTTTTATGCCGGTGAGATTCAAGGCGCTCGTGGATCGTTTCGGATGTGACGACGACGCGATGCGTGACGCGGGAATCGCGTATGCGACCGATCAGATCATCGATCTTTACGCGAACGGGATCAAAAATGTTCATGTCTATTCGATGAACAAGCCGGAAGTTGCGTCTGCTATTTTAAATAATCTCTCCGGGATTGTCGGCAAATGATGAAGAAGCTGATTTTTGATGAACCGGTCATCAACAGAAAAGAGATCCTGCGTTACGCGCGTGTAAAAGATGAAATACCTGATATTTCCGCTTTGCTCAACGAATGTATCGAAGAAGCGCGCGGTGTTTTGGTCTATCGTGTCGGTTATGCGGTTCTTCCTGTTCAAAGAACGGACAACGAGATGATACTGGATGTTATTCATACGAGCTCGAATACCGTATCAAAAGCCATATCCCATTGTGATGAAGCGGTCATTTTTGCCGCTACGATCGGAACAGAGTATGATCGCCTGATTCTGCGGTACAGCCGCCTTTCTCCTTCTAAGGCTTTACTGCTTCAAGCGTTGGGCGCTGAACGCGTTGAGAGCCTCTGTGATGCGTTTTGTCAACAGATGAACACAGAGCTTCGTTTGGAAGAAAAATCGCTGAGAACGCGTGTCAGCCCCGGCTACGGCGATATCTCATTAACGATGCAAAAAGAGATATTCGCCATACTCGACTGTGAGCGAAAGCTGGGGATCACCTTGAATAATGACCTGATGATGACGCCGACGAAATCGGTCACTGCTATTGCGGGGATCAGAAAAAACTAAGAGGACATTATGGATGTAAGAAGTTTTTTAAAAGAGAATATCGTATTGCTTGACGGCGGTATGGGAACTCTGCTGCAGGAACAAGGATTGCAGGCGGGGGAGAGACCCGAGCGATGGAATCTTTCTCATCCCGATATCGTCGCCGGTATCCATCAGGCATATTATGACGCCGGAGCGAATATTGTCAACACCAATACCTTCGGCGCGAATTCTCTGCATTTTGACGACGAAGAACTGGAAGCAATTATCAAATCTGCGATTGCTAACGCTGATTTGGCGAGAAAGAACAGTACTTCTCCACAGGATAAGTTCATCGCTTTGGACATCGGTCCCTCTGGCAGATTGCTCAAGCCGATGGGAGATTTCGACTTTGAGGACGCGGTAGAATGTTTTGCAAAGACGGTTCGTATCGGCGTGAAATACGGTGTTGATCTTGTAATGATCGAGACGATGAACGACAGCTATGAGACCAAGGCGGCGCTGCTGGCTGTTAAAGAAAACTGCGATCTTCCCGTTATTGTCTCCAACGCATATTCCGAGAACGGCAAGCTGATGACCGGCGCGTCTCCCGCGGCAATGGTTGCGCTCTTGGAAGGAATGGGCGCGGACGCCATCGGCGTTAACTGCTCGTTCGGTCCCGATAAGCTTGCTCCTATTGTGAAGGAGTATTTACAATATGCTTCTGTTCCGGTTATCTTAAAGCCGAACGCAGGTTTGCCTCAAAGCGTTAACGGAAAAACCGTATACAATATTCTTCCTGATGAATTCGCCGATATTACTTCTTCACTGGTCAAAGACGGTGTGCGTATCGCCGGCGGCTGCTGCGGTACGACCCCTGTGTATATCAAAGCGTTAAAGGATCGTATCGGTTCTGTTCATCCTGCTGTAGGCTCCAAAGAATATACGGTCGTATCCTCCTATTCACACGCTGTGTTCTTCTCGGATGATCCTGTCCTGATCGGAGAGAGAATCAATCCAACCGGAAAGAAACGTCTGAAAGCCGCTTTAAAGGAGAACGATATCGGTTATCTGCTGAACGAAGGAATTCGCCAGCAATCGGCGGGTGCGCATATCTTGGACGTTAACGTCGGCTTGCCTGAGATTGACGAGCCTGAAATGTTGGAGAAAACCGTCTGTGAACTGCAGACGGTAGTAGATGTTCCTCTGCAGATCGACACCTCCGATCCTGTCGCGATGGAAAGAGCGCTCAGACGCTATAACGGTAAAGCGCTGATCAATTCCGTCAACGGAAAAGAAGAATCCATGAAAGCGATCTTCCCGCTGATGAAAAAATACGGCGGCGTGGCTGTCGCATTGACGTTGGATGAAAACGGTATTCCCGATACTGCCGAGGGCAGAGTTGAGATAGCGAACCGTATCATTCGTACCGCTCAAAGCTATGGTATCGACAAGAAAGACCTGATCTATGACACACTTGCGATGGCTGTCAGCGCGGATGCCAACGCCGCGCAGGTGACGCTTGATTCCTTGGATGTGATCAAGAACAAGCTCGGCGTTCATACCTCTCTGGGCGTGTCTAATATTTCTTTCGGTTTGCCCAAGCGTGATATCGTAACCGCGTCATTCTTTATCTCCGCGTTGGAGAGAGGACTTTCCGCCGCGATTATGAATCCCTTTTCCGTGGAAATGATGAAGGCGTATCACAGCTACAGAGTACTTCATGGCTTGGATCAGAATTGTACCGGATATATTACTTTCGCCGACAGTATTGAAGGCGACGATGTTAAAATCAATTCCGAAAAGACAAGTTCGGATTCAAACGGTGACAACTTAAAAGACGCGATCATCAAAGGGCTCAAAGAGCAGTCCGCAAAGCTCACCGTACAAGCTCTTTCTCAAAAAGCGCCTTTGGATATTGTCAAAGAAGAGATCATTCCCGCTTTGGATACGGTAGGCGTATCCTATGAACAGGGAAAGGTGTATCTCCCGCAGCTTCTGATGAGCGCCGAAGCCGCAAAATTCGCTTTTGAGGAAATCAAAAAGGTATTATCCTATCAGGAGCAGAATACCGAGAAGAAGTGTCCCTTTGTGATCGCTACCGTGAAGGGTGACATCCACGATATCGGTAAGAATATCGTGAAGCTCCTTTTGGAAAACTACGGTTATGATGTGTACGATCTCGGCAAGGATGTTCCTCCGCAGGTGATTGTGGATAAGGTGCTCGAGACGCGCGCGCCGCTTGTCGGACTCTCCGCGTTGATGACCACGACCGTTCCCGCGATGGAAGAGACCATTCGCTTGCTAAGGGAACAAGCGCCTTTTGCAAAAGTTGACGTCGGCGGCGCTGTGCTTACTCAGGAATATGCCGATTCCATCGGCGCCGATAAGTATTCCAAAGACGCGATGGATACCGTTCGCTATGCGGATGAAATTTTCAACAGTTTATAGTTATGGATATTATTAAAAACGAAATCGATCAGGGAAGGGCGTTTGACTTTGGCAGAGTATCAGAGGATTACGCTCGCTTCAGAGATATTTATCCCGCAGTTTTCTATCAAAAAATTGTTGACAGAGGTTTGTGTATAGAAGGTCAGAATGTGCTGGACATCGGTACCGGTACCGGCGTATTGCCGCGCAATATGTACCGCTTCAAAGCGAACTGGACCGCGACGGATATTTCCATAGAGCAGATCAAAACTGCCAAAAAGCTATCAGAAAAAAACGGGATGAACATCCGTTATCTGGTATCTTCCGCGGAGGATCTTGACTTTGCTGAAAATAGCTTTGACGTGATCACAGCCTGCCAGTGCTTTTTCTATTTTGACAGCAAGACGATCGCTCCGGTATTTCATCGGCTCTTAAAACCGTCTGGAAAGCTTTTGATTCTCTATATGGCGTGGCTGCCGTCTGAAGACAAGATTGCAAAAATGAGTGAAGAAATCGCCCTCAAATACAGTCCTCATTGGAGCGGAGCGGGGGAGACGGAACATCCGATTGAGGTCGATGAGCATATTCTCCAATATTTCAATGTAGTAGAAAGAGAAGAATACCGCCTGCAAGTTCCGTTTACCCGTGATTCTTGGCACGGCAGGATGAAGACTTGCCGCGGGATCGGCGCGTCATTGTCAAACGAGGATTTGAATCGCTGGGATCAGGAACATTATCAGATGCTCAAAGAACAATTTCCCGAACGGTTTGAGGTGCTTCATTACGCCGCGCTCGCGGTTCTTGAGAAAAAGAACAAATAAATGATTCTTTAAATTATGTATTGACAAAATACGTTTTATTGATTATAATATTAAGGCTATCAAGATGATAGTTCCTGTGCGCCAATAGCTCAGCTGGATAGAGCAACTGCCTTCTAAGCAGTAGGTCAGGGGTTCGAGTCCCTTTTGGCGCGCCATATGGTGGATATAGCTTAGTTGGTTAAAGCGCCAGATTGTGGCTCTGGAGAGCGTGGGTTCGACTCCCACTATTCACCCCATACGACTCATTAGCTCAGTTGGCAGAGCACTTGACTTTTAATCAAGGTGTCCGGAGTTCGAATCTCCGATGGGTCACCAAAAAATCCCGACACGCGAGTGCCGGGATTTTTGTTTAATTTTTTAAACTTTGCAAGGGAGCGGGGATTCTGCCTCCCAGATTGATAAATTTTTCAGGATTACCTTTTCTGAGATCCATTACGGGACCCGCGCCGAGTAGTCCTCCGAAGTTGAGCGTTTCTCCTGCCTTTCTGCCGATCGCGGGTATCACTCTGACAGCGGTGGTTTTGGAATTGATCATTCCGATCGACGCTTCATCCGCGATGATCGCCGATACCGTTTCGGGAGTGACGTCACCCGGGATCACCAGCATATCCAGACCGACAGAGCATACGGATGTCATCGCTTCGAGTTTGGTGATGTCCAAAGCGCCCTTTTCAACCGCATTGATCATTCCCGCGTCCTCCGAGACAGGGATAAACGCGCCCGACAATCCGCCGACGTGAGAAGATGCCATCACGCCGCCTTTCTTGACAGCGTCGTTCAACAGTGCGAGCGCGGCGGTCGTACCGTGACATCCGCAGATCTCCAGTCCCATTTCCTCCAGAATATGCGCTACCGAGTCGCCGACAGCGGGCGTAGGAGCGAGGGAGAGGTCTACGATACCGAACGGTACGGAGAGGCGAGAGGAGGCTTCCTTCGCGACCAGTTGACCCATTCTGGTGATTTTGAACGCAGTGCGTTTTACGAGATCAGCCACCTCGGTAATATCTTTACAATGATTCTTTTCGAGCGCAGCTCTGACGACGCCGGGACCCGATACGCCGACATTGATCACGCAGTCCGCTTCGCCGACGCCGTGGAATGCTCCCGCCATAAAGGGGTTATCCTGCACTGCGTTGCAGAAGGTGACCAGTTTTGCCGCTCCGATACAGTTGCTGTCCTTGGTAAGATAGGCTGAATCCACAACGACCTTGCCCATTTTTTTGACAGCGTCCATATTGATGCCTGCTTTGGTAGAGCCGATATTAACGGAAGAACAGACGCGTTCGGTTACACTCAGCGCTTCGGGAATACTCTCTATCAGTGCATAGTCGCCTGCGGCGAAGCCCTTTTCTACCAGAGCGGAATAACCGCCGATGAAGTTGACGCCGAGGGTATCAGCCGCTCTGTCGAGCGTTTTGGCAAATTTGACGGGATTGTGTGTCTGACACGCTCCCGCGATCATCGCGATCGGAGTAACGGAGATTCTTTTGTGAATAATGGGAATTCCGTATTCTCTTGTGATATCCTCGCCTGTTTTCACCAGATCCTGCGCATAACGGCAAATCTTGTCATAGATTTTATCACAGGCTTTGTCAATATCGGGATCGATACAGTCGATCAGCGAAATCCCCATAGTGATGGTTCTCACATCGAGGTTTTCGTTATCGATCATATTGATTGTTTCTAAGATATCTTTTGTTTCAATCATAGTTGTGGTTCCTTATCAGATACGGTGCATACTGTTGAAGATATCCTCGTGCATCGCGAGGATCTTCAGATGATTTTCTTCGCCCAGCTGTTCGAGCTTTTGGCTTAATTCGGCAAAGGAGACTGTCGCTTTGTCGATTTCCGCCAGCATGATCATCGCGAACATATCCTGTAAGACGCTCTGGGTCACTTCTATGATATTTACGCCGACGTCAGCGCATGCGGTAGAGACCTTGCTGAGAATGCCGACACTGTCTTTTCCGATAACCGTAATAACCGCTTTCATATGTTACCTCCGATTGGTTGTTTTCCTTTCAAAGAAAAAGAGCAGCTGCAGGTTGCTCCTTTTCTGAATAATATTTTTATAGTGTTTTAGCCAGTTCTTTGATATATTCTCTGAGTCCGTCGGCGACTTCTTTATGTTTGAGTCCGACCTCGATATTTGCCTGTAAGATACCTAGCTTATTGCCCATATCATATCTTTTGCCGGAGAAGTCAACAGCAGTCATACCGCAGGTTCTCGCAAGCTCTGCCATCGCGTCGGTCAGCTGGATCTCTCCGCCTGCGCCGGGCTTGGTATGCTCTAAGATATCAAAGATCTCAGGGGGAAGTACTACTCTGCCGAGAATCGAATAGAGAGAGAACATTTCTTCTTTTGTCTGAGGCTTCTCTACCATATCGGTACATTTGAAGATGTTGCCGGAGATATTCTCAACTTTGAGCGAGCTGTATTTTTTGATAGCTTCTTCCGATACTGCCTTGATACCGAGAACACCCTTGCCGTATGTACCGTATGCGTCGATCAGTTCTTTGGTAGCGGGGATATCGCCGATGATAACATCATCTCCGTAGAGAACGGCGAAAGGATCGTTACCGATAAAGGTCTTAGCGCGCGAAACCGCATGGCCCAAGCCTTTGGTCTCGATCTGACGGATATAATGGATGTTGGCAAGCTTGTGGATATGCTCGATAGATTCCAGCAGATCGGTCTTGTTTCCTTTTTTCAGAGCATCCTCCAGTCCGTGAGAGCGATCGAAATGGTCTTCGATCACGCCTTTGCCGCGATTGGTGATGATCAAAATATCAGTGATGCCTGCCGCTACCGCTTCTTCCACAATGTATTGGATGGCAGGCTTGTCCACGATAGGCAGCATTTCCTTGGGCATTGCTTTGGTTGCGGGAAGAATTCTTGTCCCCAGACCCGCAGCAGGGATGACAGCTTTGGTAATTTTCATATGACACCTCAGAAAAAGTTAGAAATGATAAAAGGCAGATAAGTGACTGCGGCAAAAGAAATCATCAATGTTACCGCGATCGCGATATTAACGCCGCCTTTGGTTTGCAGTTTGTTTTCCGCTTCTTCGTGGGATTCGGCGGACGCCTTGACCTTGTTGATCTGTTTTTTACAGTGTACAAAATAAAGCCGGTTAAAGGTGAAACCGATGGTAATCATCAGCGCGATTCGAATCAAGTCGTAGGCGAACAGATAGTAGATCATAAACACCTGAAGTGTCGAAAGACCGGCGGAAAAATTGACAAACTCCGACAGCGCAGACATATCGCCGAAACTCATCGCCGGCATATTATTGAGAACTTCCTGATACGGAGCGGAGTAACTGATCGCGACATACAGTATCATCAGACCCAGCTGAACAGCGGTGATCAGCGCGCCGATCTTATACATCTTACGGTACATCAGATAGATACCGGTGAAAAGCGCTGCGGCAAAATTAAATTTGGATTTGGAGAGCTTCTTGATATTGGAGAACACCCGGATAAAATACGGTGTATTTTGCTTGACATATTTTGCGGCTTCTCCCGCTGTCACACTGTCGCCGAAATCCTCGTTCTTATCAACGCCTGCCATCGGGTCAAACGGATCATAGGAGGAAAAAGGCATTCCCTGAAATCCGCCCTGTGAGTTCTGATCGTTGTTTCTCTGTGAGTTTTGAGAATACGGTCCGTTTTGTCTCTGATAACCTGCTTGTTCTTTTGTCATAGGAACGCCGCAGTGCTTGCAGAAGAACGCGTCCTTCTCATTGTGTTCTCCGCAGTTGGGACAGACATTGTCAAGTGTTGCAGAATTATCTGTATCGGTATTGAAGTCGTATCCGTCATTATGACGGTCGGCGTTGAAACACCGGTTTTCTTTTTCATAACATTCCCTGTGATGCGGTGTACCGCAGTCGGGGCAAACGACAACATCATCGTTTGCGTGAAAATATCGGTCGCACACAGGACACTTTTTTCCTAAATAATCCATATGGGTATACACTCCATTATTCTATGTCATATTATTATAACAAATATTTCCTGAAACTGCAATATAATTTTATTTTACATTGATATTTACAATTTATAGGGCTTGTATTATAATAATGATCGGAAATATTTGGAATATATGAGGGATCATTATGTTACAGTTTGAAGAACTCAGATTAAAGCTTGAAGCGAAAAAGCCGGAGATAGACGACCTTGCGTCCGCCCTCGGGCTGAATGGAATGAAGAAAGAGATCGAACAGCTTGAAAACCGCGCCGCTGAGCCGGGTTTTTGGGATGATATGGAAACCTCTCAAAAGATTTTACAAAAGACCGCGAATCTCAAGGCGAAGGTTGAAAAATACGAAAAACTCGTTGCACAATACGAGGACGCACTGGCGCTGATTGAGCTCGGCGACGAAGCGGAGGATCTTTCTCTGATCGAAGAAGCTGAGTCTGAAATCGAAGATATCGTGAAGAATCTCGAACGCCAAAGGCTTGAAACACTTCTGACAGGCGAATATGACAAGAATAACGCTATTCTGACATTCCACGCGGGCTCGGGCGGTACCGAGGCGCAGGACTGGGCAGAAATGCTCTACAGAATGTATACCCGCTGGGCGGCGGCTCACGGCTTTGAAGTCAAAGAGATCGACTATCTTGACGGCGACGAGGCGGGTTTGAAGAGCGCTGTTCTCTTGATCGAAGGGGAGAACGCCTACGGTTATTTGAAGAGCGAGGCAGGCGTTCACCGCTTGGTGCGTGTATCTCCCTTTGATTCCGCCGGCAGACGGCATACAAGCTTTTCTTCCTTAGAAGTGATGCCGGAGATCAACGACGATATCAAGGTTGAGATCCCTCCCGAAGAGATCAAAATGGATGTTTACCGCGCGTCCGGCGCAGGCGGTCAGAAAGTCAACAAAACCTCGTCCGCTGTTCGTCTGACCCATATTCCGACCGGTATCGTCGTCGCTTCTCAGGTGGAGCGTTCGCAGTATCAGAACCGCGACGTCGCGATGAAAATGCTGATCTCCAAGCTGATGGAGATCAAAGAGCGCGAGCATCTGGAAAAGATCGAGGATATCAAGGGCGTTCAGAAGGAGATCACTTGGGGCTCTCAGATCCGTTCCTACGTCTTTATGCCGTATACAATGGTGAAAGACCATCGCACCGGCTTTGAAACAGGCAACGTTAACGCGGTAATGGACGGAGACCTTGACGGCTTCATTAACGCCTACCTCAAAGCGCTGTCTTTGGGAGAACTGAAATAATACATAATTGATTGTTTTTGATAGAAAAACAGGACGAAGCGTTTTGCTTCGTCCTTACTTTTTATGCGATTGCTTCTTTCAGCGCCTTAGATAACTGGTCGGGACAGGAGGTGCCTCGTCCGCCGCAGTCGATGCCCTCGAGCTTTGCGATAGCGTCAAAGACATTCATACCCTTGACCAAAGCGCAGATACCCTGTGTGTTGCCGTGACAGCCGCCGATAAAGCGGCAATCTTTGATTGTGTTGTTATCAACTTCCACTTCGATCATTCTGGAGCATACTCCTCTGGGAACATATCTGTATTTCATACTTTTATTTTCCTTTCTCTTCAGTAAAAAGGACCTGCGTCCAGCAAGCCCTGTGTGGAGCGGATAACGGGGCTCGAACCCGCAACATCAACCTTGGGAAGGTTGCGCTCTACCATTGAACTACATCCGCTTATTTCATACATAGTATAGATGATTTTTCCAGTGAAGTCAAGGAAATATCTGTGAATTATTCTTTAAACAGTGGTAAAGTCATAATATTTATGTTATAATGAATTTCGAAATTACTATATGGAAGATGAATTATGTCATATCAAATCAATCTAGGTCAGTGGGGATCTGTTTTTGCCGTGCCTTCTTCGATCGTGGAGCAGCACCTCAAGCTTGCCACCGAGTCCTCTCTGAAAGTGATTCTTTATTTGCTGTATCATTCTAATAAGGAGAATCATATTGAATCTATCGCGAAAGCGCTGTCTGTTTCCGAAGAGGAGGTCAAAAACGCTGTAGAGTTCTGGATAGACAGAGGACTTCTGATCTCTTCTGACGGCGTTTTGACGCCTTCCGAAATAAAACAGAAAGAATCAACAGTCAAAAATGTTGATCTCCCCGTTGAAGAAAAGCCTAAGCCTCACACTGCACCGCCTCGTTCCTTACGACCGGATTCTGCTTTTGTCGCGCTGCTGCTGAAGGATGACGAGAGCTTCAGAGGCTTAATGGAAGAAGCGCAGGCCGCGTTGGATAAACCGATTTCGTCGGGGGATAATGCTGCTTTTGCGATGCTGTATCATACCTACGGACTCCCATGCGATGTGATTGCTTTATTGATCCACTACTGTGTTTCTGTCGGCAAGCCCAATATGCGCGCCATAGAGAGGATCGGTCATTCTTGGTCTGACAAGGGCATCTATACCGTTGAACAGGCAGAAGAAGAGATCGAACGCGCAGCTTCCGGCTATCAGGCGTGGAAGCATATTTCTTCGCTGTTCGGAATCCGCAACGTCGGAAATCCGACTCAGTCTCAGATCGATCATGCCGATCGCTGGATGAACAGCTGGAACTTTTCCGATGAAATGCTGGTGGAAGCTTACGAACGCTGCGTGAATACCAAAGGCGAGTATAATATCCGCTATATCAACGCGATCCTTTCCCGCTGGTATGAGAAAGGGATCAAATCCCTCGACGCGCTGAAAGAATCCGAAGCGAAGGTCAAAAAGCCGAAGAAAAAAAGAAGCAAATCAATGTTTTCTTCTGATAACGCATCCTATGATATCACCGAATACGAGAATAAAAGCCTGTTTGATGATTAAGAGGTAAATTATGTCATATTCCAAAGAAACTGTCAAAATCGCGAAAGAGAAGCTTTCCGATCGCCGTATGTCAGCGATCCACTACGCCGATCTCCGACGTGAGCAACTATATAAAAAGATCCCGCGTATCAGCGAGATAGAATCTGAACTTTCCGAAATCGGAGCAAAAGTTTCGCTGTGTATCCTGAAAGGGGATAGGGGCAGCGAAGAAGTCGCCGCGCTCTCACAGCGCAGTCTGAAATTGCAAGAGGAAGAAAACAATCTTTTGTATCAACACGGTTCTTCTCCCGAGGCGCTTTTACCGCATTTCACCTGCGAAAAGTGCTGTGATACCGGATATCTGGAGTTTGAAGGAAAGACAGTATTATGTGACTGCTATAAGAAATTACTCACCGATACCGCGTGTGAACAGCTTTCCGCGGTATCTCCTTTGAAGCTTTCTACTTTTGAAGCGTTCAAATTAGATAAGTACAGCAGTTATCCTGATGCGCAGGGCAAAATCCCACGCGACAGAATGTCCAAGATTTTTAACTATTGCCGCAATTATGCTGACAGCTTCTCACCTAATGCGAAGAGTATTCTGATGAGAGGCGCCACAGGGCTCGGCAAGACCCACTTAAGTCTTGCGATCGCCAACGACTTGTTAAAAAAAGGTTTTTCTGTTGTCTATGTTTCTGCGCCGGATATTATTCATAAATTGGAAAAGGAGCATTTTTCCGGAGATTACACCGGGGAAGAAGATTCTTTCAAAACACTGATCGACTGTGATCTTTTGATCGTTGATGATCTGGGAACAGAGTTTAAAACACCGTTTTCGGTTTCTTCTATGTATAACATTTTTAATACAAGGATTCTTGTGGATAAGCCCATGATCATGAATACCAATCTATCGGTATCTGATCTTGAAGAGACCTATTCTCAGCGCTTCGTTTCCCGCGTAATGGGATCCTGCGATAAACTCGATTTCATCGGCACCGATTTAAGAGCATAATAATGATAGTTCCTGCTTTTATTATATCATAAAGCGGGAATTATTTGTGATAGGAAAGATCATATGAAAATAACGGCAGCTAACGGAAAACTGATGATTGCATTATCCGGCAGGATCGATACCGGCAACGCCCGCACCATTGATTTCGAGATTGAGGAAGCGATTCGTACGCACGCAGGGTCGCAGGTTGTCATCGACGCTGAGAATCTTGAATATATCTCCAGCGCCGGACTGAGAATCCTTTTGAAGCTGAGCAAACGATTTGACAAACCTATTGAGGTTTTGAATGTGTCAAGAGATGTATATGAAATAATGGAAATGACCGGTTTCACCGAACTGCTGAATATTAAGAAGGCTTATCGCAAGATTAATATAGACGGAATGGAACTGATCGGAAAAGGTATGACCGGAAACGTCTACCGCGCCGATAAAGAAACCGTCATCAAAGTGTTCAACCCGAATATCAGCTTTGATATGATCATCGCTCAAGAAAATCAAAAGGCGAAAAACGCTTTTATTTCCGGTGTTCCTACCGCGATCCCATATGATATCGTACGTGTCGGCGAATGCTACGGTACAGTATATGAACTGCTCAACGCAAAAGATTTGGTAAGCGTGATCGCAGAGGATAAGGAGCATATGGATGATTATATCCGTATATTCGCGCAGACGGTTCAAAAAATGCACACGATCGAGGTGGATCCCGATAAGTTTCAGTCAACAAAAGTTGGATCTATCAACGCGCTCGCATATCTTTCATCTGTATTGAACGAGGATGAAATACGTAAGGTGCGCGAACTATATGAGACCATTCCCGATCGAAACACCTTTATTCACGGCGACTGTCATATCGGCAACGCGATGTTTCAGGACGGAGAATTGATGCTGATTGATCTGGCGACGGCGGGAATGGGACATCCGATTTTTGATATGGTCAGTATGTACTCTCTTTTTGTGGAGCGCGCGAATAATCCGAAAGCGATCGCCGAAAGTCCTATTCTGTGTCATTTTACAAAGGACGAGATGATCAGAGTCTGGAATGTTTTTATCAGAACATACCTCAATACAGATGATGAAGAGCTGATTCATAAAGCAGAAAGGCAAATCAACGCTTTGTCTCTTGCGAGACGGCTGTTTATGGTAGTCGCTGTGCCGGGCGCGCTGAAGCCTGAAGCAATTGACGCAATGAAACAAACGATATTCGCATATTATGACAGCGGTATGGAACCGATATGCTTTTAACTATTCAGAATCATATTCAAAACGCCTGCTTGTCATCGTGACAGGCAGGCGTTTTTACAGCGTAATAAAAGAGAGAAACTCCCGAAAGCCACAAAATAAGCGACTTCCGAGAGTCAAGCACTGGTGGAGGTATTCATAACGGATTTTTATCTTATCTAATGATTCAGCGAGCATAGAATTTGTAAAGACAAATTCGGTTGTAATAGCATTATTCTGTCGTATGATTATTATTTTTCGCCGCAACATAAGAATATATAGTATCTATTACAGCAATACCTATTATTAATCCTATCATCAAAAAAACATTCGGGAATAGAAACGCTAAAATGAATAATATTATGCCAAGTACCATCATAGAAGCTCCGCCGAACAGCTGACATTTTTTCCATACAGCATCGTTGCTCATACTCCATTTTGTTCTCAATCCGATAAACGAGTTTTTTCTTGACATCGGCATCAGGTTTCCGATAAAGATAAACAGCACACCGAAGATCAACATTATTATTCTTTCAATAAGGAAAATACCCGAGTTAATATTACTCAAGCTGCTGCTCTGGATATAAAGAATATAATAATCCAATGCATTAAACGCAAGAATAAAAGCAATGCCGATATCCAGCGTAAGCTTTTTGTTGAGTTCATTTTTCATAAAGATCCCGGGCAGTAAAAAGACTAAACTCAGAACAAGTATTGCAACCGGGAAAATCAAAACTTCAATCTTGCTTCCGTAACGGTCAACCGTAAAATCGGCTCCGTAATGCGCAGGGATTTGTTCGGGCAGAAAAGCCAGCGCGATCAAACTGACTATCAGCGGTAGAACCGCAATGGATAAAAGTAATATTATTTTAATTTTCATTGTTTTCATCATTCTTTTCTCCTTTCAAAGCGTCCAACCATACTATAAGCTCTCCGAGAACGGAAAGATTCAGCTCATAGTAAATATAGTTTTTATATTTTGTTTCATAAATTATATCCGCTTTTTTCAGCTTTGACAGATGATATGACAGTGCCTGCGGAGTAATGCCGATGTGATCTGCCAAATCTCCTGTGCTTATTTTACCTTCACGCAGTTTCATAATAATAGCTCTGCGTGTGTCATCAGCTAAAGCGGAAAGAATTTTGTTGATAGACACGGGATTCACTCCAATCTATTTCAAATCTTTCTTAAATAGATTATATGATCAAAAACGCAAATTGTCAAGAACTATTTAAAATAATTTTTAAATACTACGCAATAAAAAAGAGTGTCCATAACTTAAATCCGTTATGAACACTCATACTGGTCGAGGTGACAGGATTTGAACCTGCGACCTCTTCGTCCCGAACGAAGCGCGCTACCAAACTGCGCCACACCTCGAAAAGATAAGCCCCGACGGATCGGGGCCTCTTGGCTGCGGAACTAGGATTCGAACCCAGACATACAGAGTCAGAGTCTGCTGTGCTACCCTTACACAATTCCGCATTGCACTTTTATTATTATATCCATTTTTCTGTCGTTGTCAAGAGTTAATTTCATTTCGATATACTATTTTTTAAATCCTATTGACATATATATCAAAACGATATATAATACATATATCAAATCGATATATGGTAAATAAGGTGATGTTTTGGCAAGAGAAAAGCAGCTGGATTATGTGATTTTGGGACTGCTCAGCCATGAGGATATGACAGGATACGAGATGAAGAAACGGATCGATTCCTCTTTGAGCTTCTTCTATAATGCGAGCTTCGGCAGTATTTATCCTGCACTGAACAGTTTATCTCAGGACGGATTTGTTATATCTCACACTGATGCTGAGAATAACAGAAACAAGATCACTTATACTATCACACAAAAGGGTCAGGACTGTCTCAGAGATTGGTTACAGTCCGGTATGGAGAAGAACGAGCTTCGCTATGAGACTTTATTAAAGCTTTTTTTCGGGAATGAAGCCGGATTTCGCTCTACATTCAATTTGATTGACCGGTTTGAGTCAGATATTCGAAATCAGTTAAAATCGCTTCGTGTATTCGTTTCTAACTTATCTTCACATTTAGAGGATGACTCGCATAAATATTTTTATCTGACTGTAAAATTCGGTATCAGAACCTATGAAGCCTACCTGATCTGGTGTCAGGAATCAAAAGAATTATTGGAAAGTTGGGAGAATCTATGAAAACTGCAATTGTATATTATTCTATGAGCGGTAATACGAAGATGATTGCCGAAAGAATCGCCAAAGAATTATCTGCTGATATGATTGAGCTTATTCCCGAAAAGGCTTATCCCGATAAAGGGATGAGAAAGTTTCTTTGGGGCGGTTTTGCCGCTGTGATGAGCGAAAAGCCGAAGCTGTATCCATATTCATTTGACGCTCAGAATTATGATACGATCTTGATCGGTTCCCCTGTATGGGCAAGCAATGTTGCTCCGCCTATTCGAACCTTTGTGGAAGAAAACAAAGATTCCTTGAAAGAGAAACGGTTCGGCGTTTTTCTGTGCTATGCCGGAGGGGGAGCGGATAAGGCTTTGGAGAAGCTAAAAAAGCTTTTGAATATTAACCGATTTATTTCTGAACTTGTTTTAGTTGATCCCAAGGAGAAATCCGCAGAAGAGTATAAAGACCAAGTTCATACATTTTGTGAATCAGTAAAATATTGAACAGAAGGAGATCGCGAAAGCGGTCTTTTCTTTTACGAATATTTGTTCTAAAATCGCTTGAAATTCGTCTTATGTTATGGTATAATGATCATAGATTTTCGAAAGGAGAAAGCGGGTATGAGTGAGAGAACCTATATTGCGATCGATCTCAAATCTTTTTACGCTTCTGTCGAGTGTGTAGAACGAGGGATCAATCCTCTTGACGCGTTTTTGGTCGTTGCTGACGAGAGCAGGACCGAAAAAACGATCTGTCTCGCGGTAACGCCCGCTTTGAAGGCATATGGGATTTCCGGTAGGGCAAGGCTGTTTGAAGTGGTTTCCCGTGTAAAAGAAGTCAACAATGAACGCCGCCTGCATTCTCCTTACAAAAAGCTTTCCGATGACGCGGTACAATTCCAATCAATTCTGGATACCAAGCCTGACGCACAGCTTAGCTTTATTATTGCAAAGCCCAGGATGCGTCTGTATGAGCTTGTCAGCGCCAAGATTGTCAGTGTTTATCTCAAATATGTTTCTCCGGAGGATTTGCTGGTATATTCGATTGACGAGGTGTTTATAGATGTTACCGAATATTTAAAGATCTATCATATGACTGCACGCGAGCTTGCCGACAGGATGGTGAGAGATGTGCTTGCTCAAACCGGTATCACTGCGACCGCCGGGATCGGTACCAATCTGTATCTTGCAAAAATCGCGATGGATATTGACGCGAAGCATATTGAAGCCGATCGGGACGGCGTGAGGATTTCTGAACTTAATGAGCTTTCTTATCGGAAACGGCTCTGGGATCACAGACCCTTGACCGATTTTTGGCGGATCGGCAGAGCGACCGCGAAGAAGCTTGAAAAAAGCGGAATGTTCACGATGGGAGACGTTGCGAGATGCTCGATCCGTAACGAGGACTTTCTCTACAAGATGTTCGGCAAAAACGCAGAGCTGCTGATCGATCACGCATGGGGATGGGAGCCGTGTACGATAGCCGACGTCCGCGCCTATACGCCGTCTGTCAACAGTCTGAGCTCCGGTCAGGTGCTGACGGTTCCGTATACGAATAACAAGGCGCGCCTGATCATCAAGGAGATGACCGATTCGCTGGTATTGGATCTGGTAAAAAAACGTCTTGTCACCGACCAGATCGTGCTGTATATCGGCTATGATATTGAGAATCTTGCTGATGAGAATCAAAAGAATTATCATGGCGATATCCATATCGACTATTACGGCAGAAAAGTCCCCAAGCCTGCTCACAGCTCTGTCAACTTAGGAGGATACACCTCATCTACTAAATTGATAATTGATAAGACCTTAGCGCTTTTTGACAGCATTACCGATAAGAATCTATTGGTACGGCGGATTAACGTCGCCGCGAATCACATCATCGACGAACACAGCGAAAAAGCCAAGGCGCTCCCCGAACAGCTGGATCTGTTCTCTGACATTTCCTCTCAGGCGAAGCATCTGGAAGAGAAAGAAAATTCTCTTTACAAAGAGCGTCAGGTGCAGGAAGCTTTAATTTCCATCAAAACCAGATTCGGAAAGAACGGTATTTTAAAAGGAATGAATTTAGAGGAAGGAGCAACCGCCAGAGAACGCAACGCTCAGATCGGCGGTCATAAGGCGTAGCGATGGACAGAGAAACCCATTTGTATGACGATATCATTCATATGCCGCATCATATCTCCAAGATAAGAGCGCAGATGCCGATGCACGACCGTGCGGCGCAGTTTTCTTCATTTGCGGCGCTGGTAGGCTTTGACGCGCTGATCGAAGAGACCGAACGTCTGACACATACCAAGGCGGAGCTTGACGAAGCCGCCATCGCGCTGTTGGACGAAAAGCTGAATCTGATAGCGCAGAATATTTCTTCCCATCCCGAGGTCAGAATCGTATATTTTCTGCCGGATGAGTATAAGGACGGGGGAGATTACGTCAGCCATATCGGCAATATCAAGAGAATAGACGTCTTTGAGCGTAAGGTGATATTTTCGGACGGTACCAAAATCCCGATCGACGATATTTATTCCGTCGACGGCGAATGGTTTCATCAGATCAATGTCGAAGATTGACAAAGAACGGATTCAACGGTATACTGGATAAAGCAAAGGAGGCGAAAAGATGAAAAAGATCTGCTTATCTATCACAGCCGTTCTGGTCGCTTTGATTCTTTTCTGCTCTTGCTCTTCGCAAAAGCGTGTTGACTTGACTGCACTGATGTCAGATGTCGACAGTAACTTCGGCTTGACTGATATGACTGCGGTGGAATCTTTGGAAGAACTGCATACGCTGTTTATGATTGATGAGGACGATATCTCTCAGTTTTCCGCTGAATACTCCGCAGAGAGCGATACCCGTCAGGAAATCATCTTAGTTGAAGCCAAAGATAAGACGGCGGCATTTCGAGTGAAAACGACGCTTTTCAACCGTCTGGATTCTTTTCTCTCCAACAGCAAGAGCTATTCTCCCGAGGAGTATGCCGTTTTGGAAAAATGTAAGGTCAACGTATATAACGATATCTATGTGACCTTGGTAATCAACGAAAACGCAGAAGAGATCGACAGCTATATCAAAGAAAACTTAACATAAAGGAACCATTATGCAAAATCCGGATGAAGTAAAATCAATGTTCAGTAAAATGAACGACAAACAGCAGGAGGCGGTTTTTCATACCGAAGGTCCGCTTCTGATTTTAGCGGGCGCGGGATCGGGAAAGACTACCGTGCTGGTCAACCGTGTTGCCTATATCATCAAAGCAGAATTGGCGCAGCCGTGGCAGATCCTTGCCATTACCTTTACCAATAAGGCGGCGGGAGAGCTGAAGGAAAGGATTGAGGCTGTCTGTGAGACCGGCGCGGACGAGGTATGGGCGGCTACCTTTCATTCCACCTGCGCGAGGATCCTCAGACGCTACGGAGAGAAGCTCGGCTTTACCGCTCACTTTACCATTTACGATACCGACGATTCCCGCAGATTGATGAAAGAGATCTTGAAGCAGATGAATATTGACGAGAAGTTTTTAGGTCACAGAGCTGTTCTTGCAGAGATCTCCAAATATAAGGATAAGCTGAAAACCCCTGTTCAGGCAAAGAAAGACGCAGAATTCGACAGCCGTCTGAAAATTGTCGCCGAAGCATATGAGATGTATCAGAAGCGTCTGCTGACCTCCGACGCGATGGATTTTGACGATCTGATCTGCAACACGGTAACGCTGTTTGAGAAGCACCCCGATGTGCTGGAATACTATCAGAACCGTTTCCGTTATATTATGGTCGACGAGTATCAGGACACCAACAAGTCCCAGTACCGTCTGGTAAGCCTTTTAGCGCAAAAGCGCAACAACATTTGTGTTGTAGGCGACGATGACCAGAGCATCTACCGTTTCCGCGGCGCAACGATCGAAAATATCCTCTCCTTTGAGAATGAATTCAAAGGCTCAACGGTCATCCGTCTGGAACAGAACTACCGCAGTACCGGCAATATTCTTGACGCCGCCAATAATGTGATCAAAAACAATACCGAGCGGAAAGGAAAAACCCTCTGGACAGAAAATGTTCGGGGCGATAAGATCGTCCTGCATACCGCGGCTTCCGAAAGGGAAGAGGCGATGTTTATCGCAAAGACGATCTTAGACGGCGTTGCCGCGGGCAGAAAGTTTTCCGATTATGCGATCCTCTACCGTATGAACGCTCAGTCAAATACCATCGAACAGGCGCTCTCCCGTTCGGGAATCCCGCATCGGCTGATCGGCGGTCACCGCTTCTATGACAGAGAAGAGATTAAGGATATGACCTCTTATCTGCAAATCATCGCAAATCCCAACGATGATATCCGGCTTCGTCGTATCGTAAATAAGCCCAAGCGCGGTATCGGTGAGACGACCATGACCCGCGCAGCTGAGATCGCTTCTTCTGTCGGAGAATCCGTCTATTCCGTTATCAAGAACGCGGGAGACTATCCCACCTTATCCCGCGCCGCTTCAAAGCTGATCGAATTTACCAAGCTGATCGACGGCTTTGTGGAGGCGTATCAATCTGATGATTATTCTCTTGCAGAATTATACAATCTAATTCTGGAGCATACGGATTATAAAAATTTCCTTAAAGCCGAGAAGGATGATTGGGAACAGCGTATTGAAAACATCGACGAGCTGTCTTCCAACATCATTAAGTTTGAAGAAGACTACGGCGACGAGGCAACCTTGGAGAACTTTCTCGAAGAAATCTCTTTGATGACTGATATCGACAACTACGACGCCGATGCGGATACCGCCGTGATGATGACCCTTCATTCCGCAAAAGGCTTGGAGTTCCCTGTGGTGTTTATTCCCGGTATGGAAGAGGGCGTTTTTCCGTCAATGCAGACGATCATGGATCCCTCCGAGTTGAACGAGGAGAGAAGGATCGCCTACGTCGGCATCACCAGAGCGAAAGAAAAGCTCTATCTGATCAAGACCAGAGAACGTATGCTGTTCGGCTCCACCACGCATAACCGCGAGTCTCGCTTTGCTTCCGAAATTCCCGACAAACTGCTGGAAAAGACCGGCGCGCAGAATGCGTTCTCATCGCATAAGCTTGACTATCAGCCGTCATCATCGAGTAGTTTCAATCCTTTTGCCAAGAAAAAAGCGCCTTTGACACAACCGTCATCCAATACATATAAGGTCGGCAATATTGTTTTACATAAGGTGTTCGGCAAAGGAATGGTGCTGTCCGCGACCCCGATGGGTAAGGATACGATGCTGGAAATCGCGTTTGATACCGTCGGCACCAAGACGCTGATGGCAAACTTCTCCAAGATGGAAATTCTCTCATAACAGTCACAAATCAGGAAAACCTCCATAAAATGTACTGATGTAATGTGGAAACATCAATAACATATGGAGGTTTTTACTTATGGCAGAAAATGTGAATGAAGTCGGCAGAACTGTCGACACCGGCTGCTCCGAGCCTGTATGTGTGGATGCGAGACGCGTCTATGACAGCTGCGGCGATAAGGACTGTCTTGCCGATCTGCGTGTATTCTTCACCGAACAGGGACAAAGCGTGATCGACGAAGCGGCGTCTGTCCGTCTCAGAGACGCCGACGTCCTCAACGTAATGCTTGATATCGAGCCGGTACCGTTCCACCGCGGGTTTTATTCGATCGATATGACATACTTCTTTTTGGTAACGCTGGATGTATTTACGACGCCCTGCACCACGCCTACGCAGGTGAGCGGACTGTGTATCTCATCCAAAAAGGTAATTCTCTACGGCTCGGAGGGCAGCGTTCGAGTGTTCTCGTCTGATTTTTCCAATGATGACTATGACATACAGAATTTACCGTCGCAGAATCTTCCTGTCGCAAATGTACAGGTTGCACAACCTATCGCGCTGGCGGCGTCTTTGAAGCCGAAATGTCAGTGCCACAACTGCAATATTCCCTGCAAGGTGCCTTCTGCGATCTCTAAGATGATCGGCGGTCAGATCACTGACGGCGGAGAAAATGTTGTTCTTGCCACCTTAGGCGTATTCTCTATCGTACAGCTGCTTCGTAATGTGCAGATGCTTCTGCCGTCTTACGACTTCTGTATTCCCGAGAAGAGCTGCGCCGGCGGTACCGACAGCCCGTGCGAGATGTTCTCCCGCCTTGACTTCCCGACAGACGAGTTCTTCCCGCCTTCGGTCGCGGATACACAGGGAGAAAGCGGCTCCGGCTGCGGCTGCAACTGCAATAATAATAACTGATTTATAAAAGTATTATCCATTGAAAAACGACGCGGAAAATCCGTGTCGTTTTTTCTTGAATTCGTTTTGTATTTATGGTATGATTTTTTAAAAGGAAATGAGGAGGAAGAATGATGTTTTGTAGAATAATTAAAGCGTTTTTATCTGTTCTAATTTTTTTATCTCTTCTAATTTTATCTGTTTTTAGTTCTTTTGCAACGGAAAATAAGTATTATCTTGGTGAAGCTGTAAAAACTGGATGGGATAATGGATATAAAGACGAAAACAAAATCAAAGAAGGTGATCCTCATTTTAATTGGAAACTGGGTCAGTTTTATGTTGAAGGATATTCTACTGTAGTACAACCAGATGATAAGCCCATTTTTTTAAAAAATGTCGGTGATACTGTCCAACTATGGTTTGAATTACAACAAGATATTGATAAACTGAATGATGATGAAAATTTATCTATCTCAGAAGATAGTAATGGATTTGATTATTATTTTAGCGTACCTAAAACAAATTTTCAGCGTGGAGCTTTGATTATCCGTAAGACGGATTACACTAATGAAAAATCTGATCCAACTATTTATACTGACTATCTTGCAGCAAAAGCATCGCCTGATGCTGACACAGAGGTCGACCTTTTTGAGGAGGGAGACTATGAGGTTGCACTTGATTATGAAATAAAAAATGATCCCAGAAAAATCTTTGATGTTTCTATTATCCCAACTTATACTAATTACCGTATCTTTTTTGAGTTCTCAGTTCGAAATGGTAATTGCATGGTTTATCCATTTGATGTGAAGACAAAGGGAGAGCTTACAAACGCTGCTGTTACAGAGAATGGATTTTATCTCGATTTTGCAAATTCAAGATACTTAGATATCAATATAAAAAAAGAAGTATTGAACGAGGGCGCTAACGGACTTGTTGAAGATACTCGTTTTAACAGACCGGCAAAAGACGGTGAAATGTATACAGAAGAAGGTATTTACACAATTACTGTAAGTAATAAATATACCGGGCAACTAACAACAAAAAAGATTTATGTTGGCACTAATGATACTATGAAAGCTGTTGCTGCTACAGGTTTATCGATTGAAGAAGTTCAAGAATACATTTCGGATGGTGCAACCGTTGAAACAGATGGCTCAATTACTCTTTCAAATAATGAGACAATTGCTGTCCAAACAACAGATACACTGGAAAACGAGTCAACATCAGAATCAACAATTGTTTTGTTTGTGAAAGACAATCTTATCTGGATCATAATTGGTTGTTCATTACTTTTAGTTATTGTTATCGTTATTATCATATTTTCTTCGAAAAAGAGAAAGAAGAACAAAATAAAAGCAAAAAAGGAATTTGACAATATGGTGGAGAAGTAATAATATGATCGTTGTTAAGAGAATACTATCGTTAATACTAGTTATATCAATTCTTTCTTTAGCGCTTGTTGGTTGTAATTCAAACGATCAAAACGATATAGCAACATCAAATGAAGCCCCAACAGTTGAGTTGGCTGATATAGATGATTTAGTTTTAGAAGATGATAAAATTGCTCAGAGTTTTTCTGGTTTAGATGACTCAGGCTTATTACAGTATATTAAAGATTCGGTTTATAGCGATCTGTCTTTACAACTTAATAGTGATAATTATAATATCGAAGGAATATCAACTATATATCTTTCTCAAGAATATATTGACGATGTCCTATATAATTCAAAAGAAAATCTATATTTTGGTTATACAAAATCCGAATTACAAGAACAATTTTCTGGTTCACAATATGTTTTTTCATTAGATGAAAACGGTAAAACAATAGTTAAAGAATTTGAACCTTATGATGATACATATGAAAAAATTCTTTTAAATGTTGCAATAGGTACTGGAGTTATTCTTGTATGTGTTGTGGTTACTGTAGCAACAGATGGAGCAGATCTTCCTGTAGCTGCAATTTTTGCTGCTTCTGCTGAATCGGGTGCGATAGCAGCATTATGTTCAACGGTTATTAGTGGTGCTACAGCTGGTATTGTAACAGGAATCGAAACACACGATTTTGATGAATCCATGAAAGCTGCTGCACTATCGGGAAGTGAAGGCTTTAAATGGGGTGCAATCGGAGGCGCTATTACAGGCGGATTAAGTAAAGCATTTGAGATAGTATCATCATCTGCAACAGTTGTATCTGAGGTTGCTATTCCGACGCCAAGGCAATCGGAAATTGCAGCCCTTGAAATGTATGGAGGAGAGGAACAAATATCATTCTTAAATGGAATAGAGGTTCCGTATGGTACAATCGGTTCCTCAAGACCTGATATAATCAGAGAGGTTGACGGTGTATTAGAAGCAATAGAAGTTAAAAACTATTGTTTAACCAGTGAACAAAACGTATATAATTTAGCAAAAGAATTAACAAGAGAAATAAGCGAAAGAGGTGCTAACCTTCCCCCTAATTCATTACAAAGAGTTCTTTTGGATGTAAGTGGTCGAGAATACACATATTCTTTTGTTCTTAAGATTAAGTCTTTTCTTCAAAATACTCTGGAAAGTATTTACCCAAATATTCCGATAGATATTGTTGGAGCTATATAATAACTGCCGCCACAATCCTTTAATGTGGCGGCAATTTTATATATGTATCTTCTTTTTGTGATAGGAGAAGTCCCACGAGATGCGTTCTTCTCCTTTGACGATGAAGGCTCTTTTCGCGAGCTTTGCCAGCGGCTCGTCCGAGTAACTGTCGGAATAGAAATCGTCGATTAGGGCGTCGGGATAGATTTCGCGAAATCTCTTGACCTTTTCTTCATAGTAGCAGTTCTCGCTCAGCGGAGTACCGTCGGTAGGGGAGACCTTTGACGCGATCACGTGAATGTTCAGATGTTTTTCCAAAGGTTTCAGCAAAAATTCGGGAGAAGCGGAAACGATGACGTCATCCTCTCGTTTTTGCTCCAAATAATACGCCTTCATATTCCTGATATGCGAATCCCAGAATTTTTCGACTTCTGTTTCCGTATCAACCGATTTTAGAAAACGGTAGAGCTTCCCCTTGAACTCTGTTTTGGTGCCGATGTTCAGCACATAGTACCTGACGGTAACACCGAGAATATAGGGGAGATACAGCAGTGTTTTAGGGTGATGCGTAAAGCAATAGAGACAGAAATCCGCTGTAGAATCACCGTTGTAGATGGTTTTGTCCATATCATAAACGTTCATAAAAACACCCATAATTCTTTATTACAGCTTCATTATACTTTGAGCAAGATAAAAATACAATATATTCCGTTTTAAAATTCATATTTTGTTAATTTATGTCACTTCTCCATATGCTACAATGAATACAGAATATGGAGGAATAGGCTTTGTTCGGATATATCAGAATTGACAGGGAGGCGCTCAGCGAGCAGGACTACGAGCATTATCGCGCTGTGTACTGCTCTTTGTGCCGTCAGCTCGGAAAAGAATATTCAGTCTTTGCGAGATTCATCCTCAGTTATGACTGTACCTTTTATGCGCTGCTCATCATGTCTTTGACAGAGGACTGTCCCGAATTTCAAGACAGCAGGTGTCGTTTTAATCCGACTAAAAAGTGTTCTTATTGCAGTTCTGATACAAAAGCGCTCTCTCAAACCGCAGCGCTGTCTGTTTCTACCGCATATTTCAAGCTGATCGACAATATTCAGGATTCCGGCTTTTTCAAGAAACTCGGCTGTCGGATCATCAAACCGCTGTTCTCCCGATGGAGAAACAAAGCAAAGGGAAAATATCCTTTTATTGACGAAGCGGTTGAAGAAATGATGCATCGACAGGAGAAAGCGGAGAAGAATCCGCGCTGTACCATAGATGAAGCCGCTGATCCGACTGCGACTATGCTTTCCCGGATTTGTTCTTCTGTTCCTGAGAGCTTCAACTTGAAGCTGAGCTTTGACAAAGAAAAGCAGACAAGGATCCTTTCCACGCTCGGATATTTTCTCGGCAGATGGATCTATCTGATAGACGCGGCGGATGATTTTGACGATGATCAAAAAAATGGCGGGTTCAACCCCTTTGTGATCGCCGGTTATGATACAGAACATATTGTAGAGAATGTTCTGCCGGCTTTGAACCACTCCTTATCCGAGGTCCTTTTATCCTATGGGCTTTTGGATAAGGGCAGATACGATGTAATCATTTCCAACATTTTATATTCAGCGTGTCCGAAAGTACAAAAATCCACGCTTTCCAAATACGAAACGAATTCTGATCAACGGAGTAACGATGAAAAATCCTTATGAGGTCTTGGGCGTGTCCGAGACCGCTACCGATGAAGAAATCAAAACAGCATACAGAAAACTCGCAAAGAAGTATCATCCCGATAACTACAACGATTCTCCCTTGGCGGACGTTGCCGAGGAAAAGATGAAGGAAGTCAACGAGGCATATGATACGATCTGCGATATGAGAAAGAACGGGGGACAGAGCTCCTATTCTCAGGGCAGCTACGGGACGCAGGGCTCCTATACGCGAACCTCCTATCCCGACGTCCGCTCCTTTATCCAGAACGGCAGACTCGATGACGCCGAGGCGATATTAAACGGCGTTGCCCCGGGCTCCCGCAACGCGGAGTGGTTTTTCCTGATGGGGATGATTTATTCCCGCAGAGGCTTTTCCGAGCAGGCTTACAGCTACTTTACCAGAGCCTATCAGATGGAGCCGAACAATATGGAGTTCAAAGCAGCGTATGAGAATATGAACCGCAGAAGAACCTATCAGAACCCAGGATATACGACATCCGACTACGGCGGATGCTCTGCCTGCGATATCTGTACCGGTCTGATGTGTGCGGACTGCCTGTGCAGCTGCTGCGGTTCCGGCGGAAGGATGTGCTGTTGATGAAAACCTCATTAAAAATATCCATAGGCGGCATTATTGCCGCCTTATCCATTGTCCTGATGTTTTTGACTTCGATCGTTCCGTTTGGCACTTATGCTTTTCCGATGATATCGGGTATTCTTTTATGTGTGATCGTCATTGAAATCAACTATCCGTGGGCGTTTGCGACATGGTTCGCAGTATCGGTGTTGTCGCTTCTGATCCTTACCGATAAAGAAGCGGCGCTGTATTATGCGGCGTTCTTCGGTTTTTATCCGATTATCAAGAGCTTTATCGAAAGACTTCGTTTTAAAGCTTTGCAGTATCTCATCAAATACGTGATATTCAACGTGTGTATGATTGCTGCGTTTTTCATCGGAATTTTCCTGCTGTCGGTGCCGAAAGAGAGCTTTTATCTATTCGGGTTCTATCTTCCTTGGGTGTTTTTGATCGCGGGCAATCTGTTTTTTATTCTCTATGATATTTGTGTAACAAGACTGGTTACAATTTATTTGATAAAGTGGCATAAAAAAATCAGAAAGAATACAAAGCTGTAACTCACATTGAATTTATCGCTCCGACATAGTAGAATATATTCGTATTATTATGTAAAAGGAGGATGAGTGATGAACAGCAGATTTTCTCTCTGTAAATGCTGTGTTACCGTGATGCTGATTCTGGCGATATCGCTTTCTTTTACGATGATTGCTCCTTCGGTATCCGCCGCCTCCAACACCTTATATACGACCGATGAAGTGAATATGCGTTCATCCGCTTCCTCCTCTTCCTCGGTGATCAGAACACTCTCTTCCGGTACGACGGTTACTTTGCTGGAGAACTCCTCTGACAACTGGGCATATGTGTCTGCCGGCGAGGGAAAAGGATATGTTTTCTGCGACTTTTTGCAGCCGACTTCCTCCTCTCTTGTGAAAATGGCGGGAAGAACTACCGATGACCTCAACTTCAGAGAAGGGAAGGGGACAGGCTCTTCCGTAATTACTGTGATTCCCGAGGATACGGTTGTGGATGTTACGGACAATACTGATGAAAACTGGGCAATGATCTCCTATTCCGGCAGGACCGGCTATGTCAGCAAGGATTATCTGGTGATTATGTTTACAATGGGGAAGGAGTCACAGCCTGTGACTCAACCGACTCAGGCTTCCGCTACCGCAGAGACAGACCCTCCCGAAAACAATCATAGAGACGCTTCGTTCTCCGATATTCCGTCTTTGTATAATTCATCTGTAACCGACCGGATGCTCGGTGAGGATACCGGCGTTTCTAAATTACTGATCAATCATACCTCACTGTATATTGACGTCAATCAGACGCAGAATCTTTCTACATTTAACAGCGAGGGTGTGCCGCAAAATTCATTTGTCAAATTTGAATCCTCTGCTCCGACTGTTGTCTCTGTTTCTTCCGACGGCGTGATCAGAGGCTTAGCCTCCGGCAGCGCTGTGATCACCGCCCGTCATTACTACACCGGTCTGATCGCGAAGTGTGAAGTGACGGTCTCAGGTGATATCGAACCCACAGAACCGCCTACCGAAAAACCGACCGAGAAGCCTACGGAAATGCCCACCGAGAAACCTACTGAGAAACCTACACAGCCGCAGGTGAATGAAACGCTGTCTTTGAGCGCGAGTTCCGCTTCGGTTTATGTCGGTTGTTATTATCAGTTGATCGCCAAATCCAATGTTTCTGTCAGCTTCAGTTCTTCCGATACTTCTATCGCTACAGTCGATTCTGACGGTATCGTCCTGACGAAAAAGAAGGGGACCGTTACGATCACGGCAAGGACGTCCGCCAAATCTGCGTCTTGTAAAATTGAAGTGATCTCCAACAAGGGCGTTAATATCTCCTATCTTTCCGCGACAGTGACCGCGGGCAAGACTTTCTTCAACGCTTCCTCTTCATCAGGAGTTACATGGAGCAGTCTGAATCCCGAAGTAGCTACGGTCAACAACGGTTTTATTCTCGGCGTCAAACCCGGAAAAGCCGTTATCTATGCCCAAACAGCAAACGGCGGAACGCACTGTCTTGTTACCGTTACCGATGCCGATCCGATTCGCTTTGCGTACGCTTCTCCGAACTGCGCTGCCAGAAATGCGACAGTTACATTGGTGGCGGTTACCGATCAAACCCGCTCCGCTGTCAAGTTTGAAGTGGGTTCACAGACGATAAATGCTACGTCAAAAACTTCCGAGGACGGTACTTACGTCTGGAAAGGTACGACCTCCTTCTCTTCCGCAGGAACCTATCCCGTGCGCGCTTATTCTCAGAAAAACGGAAATTGGCTGACCTGCGACGACGCAGTCACCTCTGCTTTTGTTACATCGACCACCGATTATAAGACGACCATTTGTGCCGAACGCCGCGTATCCGACGCGTGTGCGAACTTTATCTCTATCTGTGAAGGCTATATGCCGTCCGTGTACTACGATTCCTTTACCGGTGATCCTACCTTGGGATACGGTAAGCTTGTTTACAAAGGAGAGCAGTTCTATAATTCTTTGACCCATACGGAAGCGTACGCCTATTTGGTTCAGACGATCAATAACGAGGGCTACGGCTCCGACGTCAGCGCTTTTCTCATCAATAACGGCGTGAAGTTCAATCAGCAACAGTTTGACTCTTTGGTTTGTTTTGTTTATAATACGGGTACAGGCGTGCTGACTGCCGACGATGAGGTCAATAACGCCATCCTTGATTGCGGTGACGGTTCGGGTTCGAAAACATCTTATTATCTCGACGCCAGCTATGTTAATTTCAGAACCGGTCCCGGCACCGGATATGATGTGATCAAAACGCTTGACTACGGAACCTCCCTGACGCTGCTTTCAACTTCGAATTCAAGCTGGTACTATGTACAGATCCCCGACGGAACAAAAGGATATGTCTGCTCCGATTATGTCGGCAAACGTACCACAGGCGGAAATCTTGACTTGAATTATGTTAAAAAGCAAAATTATATCAACAAGATCTGCCAGTATCATCATGCCGGAGGCGGCTGTGTAAGAGGTTTGCTCAACCGCAGGATCGACGAGATGGAGATGTTCTTCTACGGAGACTACGATGTAGACTACGGCGCAAATAACTATAACATCAGTTTCACCTGTGCGAGGAACTCCTCTTTCCATAGCTAAATATCTTATTCATAAATGATACAAGCCCTGCATAGCTTTTCTTAGGAGGATTGCTATGAAAGGTATTGTGTTTCAATTAAGAAGAAATCTTCGGCTTCCTGCCGTCAGAAAGCCGAAGATCTCTTTGAAGGAGTATGTATCAAAAAAAGGCGTTTATCTGCTTTTCTTTCTGATGTTTTTCATCGGACTGATTCTGGGAGCGTCTTATTCCAAGTCGGCTGACAGTACGCTTTTGAATCGTTTGGATTTTCTTTTTACGACCAATCTGCAGGCACGAACTCAACTGTCATCCTTTGAGATATTCACTTCCTGTTTCGGTACGGATTTTCTCTTTGTGCTGGCGGTCTTTCTGATGGGACTGTCGGTGTGGGGGAGCGTTGCGCTGCCGTTTGTCACTGCTTTCAAAGGGTTTTCCGTCGGACTGTCATCTGCATTTATTTTTTCGCTGTACAGAGCATCGGGAATCGGCTTTTATATTCTCGTGATTCTTCCGGGAACGGTGATGTTCCTGCTGTCTTTGATCTACTATTCCAAAGAGAGCTTTTCTCTTTCACTGAGATATATACGCTTATCCGTTTTCGGAAGTGTAAAAGAACCGTATCTCTGCCGATATATCAAGACTTTTATGATAAAAAGTCTGGTTGCTTTGCTTTTCTGCGCCGCTTCGGCGCTTCTGGATATGTTCCTGTGGATTTTATTTGCGGGGATGTTTGATTTTTGATCATCATATTTCGAGGGGTTTATGAACAAGGAAAGAAAGAAGATGAAATTCGAAATACTGCTGGAGCGGTATTTTACGAATTTCCATAGGATTTTATTACTGAATCTGATTTTTGCGGTACCGAGCGCCGCTGCTTTCGGCGTTTCTTATTGGCTGAATTACTCTATTCTCAGCGAACCGAATATTTTTATCAGCCTGCTGCCGATCATTCTGCTATTCCCGTTTTATTCGGGCGTCGTTGCGGTAGTGCGGAATATCGCGCGCGGTGATGAGGATGTCAGCGTTTTCTCAACTTATCTCAGCGCTTTTAAGACGAACTTCCTGTCGTTTTTGCTCCACGGCGTTGTGGTGTATGCCGCGGCGGTATTGAGCTATCTTTCCGTCACGATGTATATCGGACTGCTCAAGCTTTCGTGGTTTATGTATGTACTGCTGTTCATATGCATTGTAGTCGTGGTTTTTGTCACCTTCACGGTATATTATATCCCGCTGATGGAAGTGACCTTCCAACTCAAGAAACGTTTTATCTACAAAAACAGTTTTCTGATGTCTTTCGGCGAATTCAAGAATAATTTCTTCGCGACATTCGCGCTGGCGATCGTGCTGGCGATCTTCTTTACGGTGACGGTATTCTGCCACAGCGTGACGGTTTTGATCCTTGTTTGCGCCGGTTTCTGGGCGCTGCTGCTGCCTGCTACCGGTACCTTTATGGTCGTTTTCTTCATCTATGACGGAATGTATAATCTCATCACGAATAAAGAAAACCGGAAGAAAGAGCTGGAGGAAAGGATCGATAACGGCGGCAAGAAGGTGGAACATAAAGCTCCCGAGGTTGACTATTCCGATATCGATATTTCCACGTTAAATGATCCTGAGGGATATATCTATCACAACGGCAGAATGGTCAAACAAAAGGTTGTGATTGAACAATTCAAACGCAGACAGCAAGAGATGGGACAGCAGGATGAATAAGAAGGCGAGCTTTATCGCAGGAATTCTTTTTGTATCTGTCGCTGTACTTGTGTTTTTTGCGATCCGCAGTTTCCGGTGCCCATCTGCGGATGTCATTTCTCAGACAAATGCCGTTGAAGAGAGTGTTTCCGAGACAGTAACTGCTTTGTACAGCGATGCTGCCGAAACACAGACGCAGAACGAAACAGTTGTTGAAGCTGCTGACGCCGGTTCTGATTTTTCCGGCGTACTTCGTTCCTCTCATTTCAGTGTTTTCGAAGTTGTGAACGCTCAGACAGGGGAAGAGGTCTCTCCCAGAGTGGCGCTGGGATCTTCTTATAGCGACTGTTATCTTTCTTTTGATGACAGCTCTCGTTGTGAGATCTTGCTTTCTGCATCCTCAGGAAGCGCCAGAGAAGGCACATACGAGCTTTTTGATCATACTGTCAGCGTTACCTATTCCGATGGAAAAGGAGCCGAGTATGAGATCCTTTCAGATAATAGCGGCAGTTTCTCAGGTATCTCTGTTCCTTACGGAGAATATAATGTTATTTTCAGATAAAAAAGCAGGAGAGCTAACCTCCTGCTTTTTTACGTATCGCTTTCGATGAACCATCGGTTCTTTTCGAGAAAGATAAACTTATCCTGTCTTTTGATCTTGCATTTGTACCGCAGTCCGGCGGCGTCCGCTTTGATGGATGCTGCATATCTGAGATCGGTCACACGGTCGATAGGGAAGCTCCTTCCGTCATCCCAGTTGACGCACAGCGGCATAATATTCCCATCTTTATCAAATTTGGCGGTTACGGATATATACTTTTTCATTCATTCGTCTCCTGTCATTCGTTCTTTATTCATATTATAGAACATTCGTTCTAATTTGTCAATAGGAAAGAAAAAGAAAAAAGACGGCTGATCACAGCCGCCTCATGGATTGAATATTACAGCGCTTTTCCGCAGCCGGAGCAGAACTTACTGCCGGGAGGGTTAACGGTGCTGCAGGAAGAACAGGTAATCTTATCCTCTCTGTCAGCCCATTCAACCGCTTTGTCAACGCCTTTTTCCGCGCTCTTGATTACGGTTTTGCCGAGTCCTTTGAAAGCCTGGCCCAAGCCTTTGCCGGTTTCTTTCCAAGAGTCTTTCAGACTGTCTGCCATTGATATACAACTCCTTTGTGTTTTTTATTATTATATATTCTTTACCTTATATTGTCAATTTATTATTATCTAATATTCCATAGAAAGAAGTATTACGGAAATCAAACCGATAAGAATGTCGAGTTTTTATTGAAAATCAGATAGATTTCTATGGAATATGGATATTGCAATATAAGAATTATTTGTGCTATAATACGTGTGGAATTGAGTAAAAATGTGGGAAATCAGGCATATATATGAAGAAGAAAAAGTTTTTTACACTGCCCAAAATTCTGGTGACGGTATATGTACTGCTGATACTGATCGGCGTGATTGTTACATTGTCTTTGCCGCCGAAGCCGGAACCGGTGGAAGAAGCGTCAGCCACTTTAGCAAACACGGAAACGATCGTGCAGACCGAAGCGCCGACCGAGAAGAACGCGCATTATATCGAGGGCGTTCCCGTGATCCAGCAGTATGACCTGAAAGCGGGCTGTGAGACCTACGCCTGTACAATGCTGCTGCAGTCGCTGGGCTTTGATATTGACGAGTATCGTTTTGCTGACAACTATCTGATCTATAAAGACGTCTACTATGACAACGATTTTCGTATGTACGGCCCTGATATGCATTCTGCCTTTGCCGGAAATGTATACGATATCGGCTACGGCGTCTACGCGCCCGCGATGGCGAAATCGATGAATAATTTCTTAAGCTCCGTCAAATCTCCGCTCAAAGCGTACGCGATGGAGGGAGAGCCGCTGGAATCGTTATGCGAGACCTATATCGACAACGATATCCCTGTAATGATCTGGGCGACAACGAATATGTGGGAGCCTACGCCGCACACCTCGTGGACAGTCGACTATGTTGACGAGAACGCCACCAAAAAGGTGGGGGATACCGAGACATGGTATGAGCATGAGCACTGCCTTGTCCTGATCGGCTATGATGAGAAAGAATACTTCTTTGCCGACTCGGTAGCCGGAGTCGTCTCTCACTTTGAAAAAGCCGAAGTAGAAGAACGCTACAAGCAGATCGGAACCATGTCGATCGTAGTAAAATAATACAGATACATAATGTTGTAACCACAGCCGTCCTGAACAAAGGGCGGCTGTTGCTTTTTAATAAGTCATTGCGAGGGAGCGCAGCAACCGTGGCAATCCCCTTCCTATTGTTGCCGTGAACTGTAAATAACCGTTTCTCTGTGCATTATCAACAAATATCCCCGCCATTTTTTGGATTGCGGATCGAAATGGGATATGATAAAATAAAGGTGCCACACAAATTAATAAGCAACGCGTGTCAGTATGTGCGCTTTTTCGTTATCGTTATGCGTGTATTTTTATTACGGTAAAAATACAGGCTCTATTCACGTATTGCGATGACGATCAAATGCTTGAATAATTTGTGTGGCAACAAAAACGGGGCTATGTGTTTTTCGTGCGTAGCTCTGTTCGCAGGAGCTACGCATTTTTTATGTAAATGAGAAAGGAGAGCGTCATGATGAAGAAGAGTCTGTCGATTATACTAGTTATCATAATAATGCTGGGTATTCTAACTGGTTTGTCTGTATCGGTTACTGCACAAGAAATAGATTTTGCAGATGAAGGTGCAAATTGTGATTTGGTTGAAACAGGTGGATATACTATTGCTGGCAATGGTACAGGTGGATTATATCTTGATATAAATAACGATCCTTATGCTTATTTCTCTCGTAAAAGTTGGGGTCAATATGCTTATGGTACAGAAGGCTGTGCTTGGTTCGCTTCGGCACGTGCATATCAGATTACCGGTGAGGATTCTCCTATCTTCAGCGGTTCGACATGGTATAATACTCAATATACCAATTATGGATATTCACGAGGACAAACGATAAGAGCCAAAGCGTTAGTTTGCTATTCAGGACATATTGCTGTTGTTGAGGCAGTCGATGGAAACAATGTACTTTTAAGCGAAGGCGGGCAGACATATTATAGTGATTCATCACATGGCTATTGTGTTATACGATATACCACTGTCAGTGCAGTAGAGGGTTCAGGTTTTTTAGGTTATGTTTATCTTGGCGGAAATCCCGACCCGACTCCAAAAGGTCATGTAATGTCTGAATCCGAGGGTGCGGGTCGAACAATTCCAGATGGTGATTATTGGATCGGTAGTAAAATTGCGGAAGATTTTTTTATCGATATTCCCGGCAATGATTATAATACTTATGACAAACAAAATGTTCAAACTTGGCGATGGGACTCCGGATTACCGCCGATATATGACGTGTTTCATTTCTCTTATCTGAATAATGGCTTTTACAAAATCACTCAGTTGAATACGAATATGGCTATTGATGTTTACGGTGGCTATTTGGAACGGGGCTCCAATGTCAGTATGTGGACATACACAGGTTCAGTTGCTCAACAATGGTCAATAGAAAAAACAGATGGAGGATACAAAATACGTTCAAGAGGTAATAACTATTATATGGATATCTATGATGGAAAGCACGAAAACGGTACTAATATACTTACTTGGGATAGTCATGAAGGAAACAATCAGTTCTTTTCATTTATTCCATATACTCCAAACGAGAAACCGGTATCTGACGGTAAATACAAAATCAGTTCTGCTGTAAGTAGTACTTGTTATTTAGATGTTTACGGTGGATTTGATGATTTCAAAAACCTTTCAAACATTGAAGTTTATAATTCTCCTGACGATACGTTTCAAATAGAATACTTAGGAAATGGTTACTATCGTATTAGCGAAGAAACAAGTCAATTAGCTTTAGAAGTCATAAACGATGGTGAGCAATCTTATCTGAATAATTCCAGAAACATCATTTTATATGGAAAAAACAATCGAAAAAATCAGGCGTGGAATATTAGAAAAAATGATGATGGAACTTTCTGCTTTATTAACCAGCTATCCGGATATTACTTAGATTTAGAACACGCAAATACCGATAATGGCACCAATGTTTCTCAGTATCAGTACAATGGTTATAATAATCAGAAATGGAAACTACATAGAGTAATTGAGGATAATATGATAACAGTAGGCAATATCAAAAGCTCAATCGATACTCCTGAAATCACCGTTGAAGTAGACGGCAATCTGTTGGTGGCAAACAAGGATTATACCACCAGCTTTAAATATGATGTGGTTACAAAAATTTATACATCGACCATAAACGGGATTAACAATTACTGCGGAAGCGTAACTAAGGAAGTTGCAATCAGTGTTGTTGACCCTACTGATCCACCTATTGAACAAACAACAATCCTCGGCGACGCAGACGGCGACGGCGTCGTTACCGTTCTCGACGCTACCACTATCCAGAAGAAGCTTGCAAGTATTTCTGTTCCGATCTATATAGAAGTTGCCGCAGATGTTGATGGTGATAAGGTCGTCAATGTTCTTGACGCGACATATATACAAAAGCACCTTGCGCATATGGATATACCGTTTGAAATCGGAAAGATAAAAGAATAAATCAATAACGGCGACGGTTATGTCACTGTTCCGGACGCGACCAGAATCCGGAAGTTTAAGGCGCAGCTAATGAACCTCGACGGCTCCACACCGTATAAAGCGGCGTAAAGGAATAACACAGAAATAAACGCTCTGTTTTTCATAAAAGAGGAACAGGGCGTTTATTTGATAATAAATGAAGTTTGCCATCGGCAAATGAAGTATTTGCGCCTTGCACAAAAATGAAGTTTTCTGCTGCGCAGAAAGTGAAGTTAAGTGTTCCAAAATGTGCGAAGCACACTTCACTCGCGAAGCGAACTTCACTTACGCAGTAAACTTCACGTTCCGCAAGGAACACTTAATTGCAAAAGGACTTGCCGAAGCAAGTCCTTTTGCATGGCGGAGACGGTGGGATTCGAACCCACGAGCCCGTGAGGACTACCTGATTTCGAGTCAGGCCCGTTATGACCGCTTCGATACGTCTCCGGATATGATTTTTTCAGCAAGGACTATTTTACTTTGTTTTGCGCCGATTGTCAAGTGTTATCGAGCAAATACGCTATAATCGCGTTAGAAACCAAAAACCCTTTCACTGTCAGCCTCAGAGAATCATCGGACAGTTCCACGAGTTGTTCGGGAAGCAGGGAAGAGGCTTTTCGGATGATTCTATCATCCACATTCTTACCGAATCTTTCGCGGTACTGTTGAAAGTTCAAGCCCTCTTTCAGCCGCAGACGCAGCATCATATATTCATCAGAATCGCCGCCGGTGCTTTCAAACACGGTGTTGTTTGCGTAAAATTCTTTGATATCATCCGGATAGTAAAACCGTTTTCCGTCGATAAAAGAATGAGCCGACGGTCCCAGTCCGAGATATTCCTCGTCATACCAATACCGCAGATTATGACGGCTCTCGAAACCGGGCTTTGCAAAATTAGATATCTCATACTGAGCATAGCCGTATTCCTCCAGCAGATTGACAGCATATTCGTAGATTTCACTTTGTTCATCGTCGGTAGGGAGAGAGAGACTTCCTTTGATCTTGTCAAACGGCGTGCCTTCTTCGATTTTGAGGATATACGCGGAAATATGCTGTACGCCGCAGGACGCGGCAAAGTCTATACTGTTCTTTAAGGATTCTTTTGTCTGCTCGGGAACACACAGAATTAGATCGAGAGACAGATTGTCAAATCCGGCATTTTGCGAAGCGTAAATCACTTCTTTCGCTTCTTCGGCGGTATGACGCCTGCCTAAAATTTTCAGTTCGTTATCGTTTGCCGATTGTAATCCGAAAGAGATACGGTTAAAGCCTGCTTCCTTTAGACCGACAAAGTCCAAAGCGTCAGCGGAGGTAGGATTCGCCTCAAAGGTGATTTCCGCGTCAGAAGCGATCACAAAGGCATTTATGACAGCGTGAAGAATACGGTTTAAGCGGTCCGTACCGAGCGCAGACGGCGTACCGCCGCCGAAATAGACAGTGTCAACCGTTCTGTTACGATAGGTCTTACCGTGGGCGATAATAGAAGAGATCAGCGCGTCGATATATGTGTTATATTCATTTTCATCCGCGCAATAACTGTAGAAGTTACAGTAGTTACACTTGGATTTACAGAAAGGGATATGGATGTACAGTCCCATTTTCTTCATAACAATTCTCCTACAAAGGGGCGAGGCGGGAACCAAAGTTCCCGCCTCTAATTTGGAAGGTATATGAAAAAACTTAGATGAAGTCTTAATTTGTATACATATAATAACAAAACGCGATGTGATTGTCAACAACTTTTGTGCAATTTGATGTAGAAAAAACACTCCGTTTTTTATTGACTTTTACCAACTGATAATAGTAAAATATGTAAGGCAAATTTAATCGATTATGAGGTTATTCCATTGAGCGATTTGAAACAACAGATAGAAAAGCGCAGAACTTTTGCGATCATATCCCATCCCGACGCGGGCAAGACGACGCTGACCGAGAAACTGCTGCTCTACGGCGGCGCGATCAATCTCGCCGGCTCCGTCAAAGGCAAAAAGACCGCCAAGCACGCGGTATCCGACTGGATGGAGATCGAGAAGCAGAGAGGTATTTCCGTTACCTCGTCCGTTCTGCAGTTCAAATATAACGGCTACTGCATCAATATTCTGGATACCCCCGGACATCAGGACTTTTCAGAGGATACCTACCGCACCCTGATGGCGGCGGATTCCGCCGTGATGGTGATCGACGGTTCCAAGGGCGTCGAGAACCAGACCAAAAAGCTTTTCAAGGTCTGCGTCATGCGTCATATCCCGATCATCACCTTTATCAACAAAATGGATCGCGACGCGATGAATTCCTTTGACCTGCTGGAGGATATCGAGAACGTTCTCGGTATCAACACATGTCCGATGAACTGGCCGATCGGCTCCGGTAAGGAATTCAAAGGCGTTTTTGACAGAAAGTCGCGAAAGATCCTGTCCTATACCGCTAACAACGGTCAGCGCGAGGTTGAGACAGAGGAATTATCCTTGGATGATCCCGATCTGGACAGCAAATTGTTCTACGGTCAGAAGGACGCGCTGTTCGACGATATCGAGCTGCTCGACGGCGCGGGAGACGAATTTGATCTGGATCTGGTCAGAAGGGGAGAGCTGACGCCTGTATTCTTCGGATCCGCTCTGACCAACTTCGGCGTTGAGCCGTTCTTACAGGAATTTCTGAATATTACCACAGGACCTCTTGCCAGAGAAGCCGGAGGAGAAATGATCCCGCCCGACTCTGACTTTTTCTCGGCGTTTGTGTTTAAGATCCAGGCAAATATGAACAAAGCGCACCGCGACCGTGTCGCCTTTATGCGTATTTGCTCCGGTAAATTCGATAAGAATATGGACGTTTACCATGTGCAGGGCGACAGGAAGATGAAGCTCAGCCAGCCCCAACAAATTATGGCGCAGGAGAGAGAAATCGTCGACGAAGCGTATGCGGGTGATATCATCGGCGTGTTCGATCCCGGTCTTTTCTCGATCGGTGACACCATTGTCAGCCCCGGACAGAAGTTCAAGTTCAAGGGTATCCCGACCTTTGCTCCCGAGCATTTCGCGCTGGTACGCCAGAAGGATACGATGAAGCGCAAGCAGTTCGTTAAGGGTATGAACCAGATCGCGCAGGAGGGCGCGATACAGATCTTCCACGAGCCGGAATCCGGTATGGAAGAAGTCATCGTTGGCGTTGTCGGCGTACTCCAGTTTGATGTTCTCAAATATCGCCTTGAAAACGAGTACAACGTTGAAATCATTATGGAGAACACGCCGTTCCAGTATATCCGCTGGATCGTCTCTGATGATACCGACTATAAGTCGCTCGATCTCGCGTCCGATACCAAGGTTGTCGCCGACTTCAAAGAAAACAAGCTCCTGCTTTTCAGAAGCGAATGGAGTATCGACTGGGCTTTGGAACACAACAAAGGCTTAGAACTCCAAGAATTCGGCAACGCGGAATAAAACTCAACAAAAAATGAACCGACGAAGATCATCAGATCACATCGTCGGTTTTTTGTTAAAGCCATTGAATAAAAGCCGTTTTATCCGTGCAGTTATAGCCTGCTTGCTTATAAAAAATCAGAGTACTGTCGCTTTTCGCGCTTGTTAAAAGCATCATTTTATAGCAATCAGCTTTTACTGACAAATCTTTCGCATAATTCAAGCAGGCGGTTGCGTAGCCCTTTCCTCTGTAATCAGCGTGCGTAACGACATTCTCGATCAACGCATACGGACGGATATTCCTCGTCAGATTCGGGATGATCACGCACACGCAGGAGGACACGATCTTGCCGTCAGCCTCGCAGACGATGATATGATGGTTTCTGTCGTGACAGATAGCATCCCAAGTGTTGCGCAACTGCTCCGTATCTGCGGGAACACCCGCTTCGTGCAGATGCGTATATAGTTCGAGCAGATCTTTCAGCTCGTTCTCTTTGATTTCTCTAATGATCATGATTTCTTCACCAAATGATTGTCAATATATTCCATATACGGCTTGCGGTGATAAACGCTTTTGGGGTTGTGAATATACCACTCAAATTCTTCTTTCAGACCTTTCTCCAGCGGTACGGTATCAGGCATCAGTTCACTTTGCTTGGAAACGTCAAGCGCGTATTCATAGTCATAAAAACAGAAATAATCTCTTTGAGGAACAGATTTGTCCATATATACAAACTCCGGCGTTTTCCCGGCTGCTTGATAGCAAAGCTCCACCCATTGTTTCACTGTAACAAGCTCTTTGTTCCCGACATTGAAAATATGATCGTCGGGATGTTTATCTGTCAGAATTTCAATCAACCGACAAAGGTCTGATACATTGAAAAACTGCAGTTTCATTTCACCGTTTTGCGGGAGATAGAACGTTCTGTTCTGTATTGCGCAGTCAAAAGGAAACGCTTCTCTGTACAAATTCTCATAGATACCGTAGAAATAGGGAGGACGCAGAATATAGACGCTCGGAACTCTCTCTTGTAAATACCGTTCTGCGTTGAGCTTGTTCATCCCGTAGTCGCCCCAGACGGCATTATGACCGCAGGGCTGATCCTCGGAAAAAGGCTGACGGTTGGTTTCGGGATAAACTGCACTGGAGCTGATGAAGATATAATCGACAAAGGAGACGCCTGAATCCAATAACGCTTTAATATGCTCTTCTGTATAAGCAGTGATATCCAGAATCAGGTCAAAGTGCGCTCCGTTGAGCAAATTACCGAGATTCATTCTGTCACATTTGATATGCGTTACACCATTGATTTGCGGTCTGCTGCCGCGATTGATAACGGTCACATCATTACCTTTAGTAACAAAATACTCCGCCGCATATTTACTGACAAAGGTTGTTCCGCCGGTAATCAAAATTTTCATGATAACACCCTCCCGATTCATCTGATCAAATTATAACACGAACATATCCTGTTGTACAGGCAAATATGAACCACTTTTTGAATATAAATTGCAAGAGGTGGTTTTATGTTGAATTTTTTGATCAGTCTGAGTCAGTATCTTTTTCTTTTTATCCTGCACGTTACGCACAGCGAGACCTTTCCGAAGCCGCTGACAAAGTCACAGGAGCAGGAATTATTAGAACGGTCGGGGAGAGGTGACATAGAGGCAAGAAACAAGCTTGTAGAGCATAATCTGCGTCTGGTCGCACACATTATCAAGAAATATTATCAGACAAGCGCCAATCAGGATGATCTGGTGTCGATCGGTACCATCGGACTGATCAAAGCGGTCAACACCTTCAAACCCGATAAGAATATCAAGCTCTCGAGCTATGCATCCCGCTGTATTGAAAACGAGATCCTGATGTATTTTCGAAATAATAAAAAGAGTTCGCAGGATGTTTCTCTAAACGATACCATCGACACCGATAAGGACGGCAATCCTCTGACCTTGATGGATATTATGCCGTCCGATGAAAATATCGCCGATGATATCGATACCAAGATCCATATTGAAAAGCTCTCAAAATATATCAGCGAAACTTTGACAGACAGAGAAAAACAAGTGATCATCAATCGCTACGGCTTGTTCGGAAAAAACATCCTGACCCAGCGGGAACTGGCAAAAAAGCTCGGTATCTCACGCTCATACATTTCCCGCATCGAGAAGAAAGCGCTCTTAAAACTTCGCGCACGCTATGAAAAGGGTTAAAGGTTGACGAAAACAGTTTTTCACCATATAATAAACATATGTAGTATTTTCCCGATGATCTTCGCATATAAAATGGCGGAGGGATTCTTGTGAAAATAAAACTCAAAACTCTGTATATCATTATCTGCGCGGTATTGTTCTGTGTCTTTGCGATCATACTGTTCTCTGCATTTTCCGATGTGAAGGTCAGCGCTGAACTATCCGAGAATCATCCGACGATCATTATCGACGCGGGACACGGAGGAGAGGACGGCGGGGCAGAAGTCAACGGCGTTTTAGAGAAAGATATCAACCTCAACATTTCTCTGATGCTTCGCGATATGCTTATCGCAAACGGCTATGACGTCAAAACGGTCAGAGACAGCGATATCTCCGTCTATTCCGACGGCGCAGATACCCTCTCTGAGAAAAAGACCTCCGACCTACATAACAGAGTGAATCTGTTCAATTCGGACGGAAACAACATCGTTGTCAGCATTCATCAGAACAAATTTGAAAACAGCAAGTACAGCGGTACACAGGTGTTTTATTCCGATAATCACAAGAACAGCGTCGTCTTAGCGGAAAGCATCCGTACTGCCGTCGTGATGCTGCTGCAGCCGGATAACACACGGGAACTCAAGCCCGCGTCAAAAGATATTTTTATTCTGGATCAGGCGAATGTACCGGCGGTGATCGTAGAGTGCGGTTTTCTCTCCAATGACGAAGAACGGCAGAAGCTGACCGACGAAGCATATCAAAAGAAGATGGCATATTCCATTATGCTCGGAATTATGGATTATTGCAACAAACAGGAAACTTAGATAAGGAAGATGAAATATGGCGAAAATCAAAAGTGTTTATATTTGTTCTGAATGCGGCTATGAGAGCGTCAAATGGTACGGAAAATGCCCGTCCTGCGGCGAGTGGAACACGATGAATGAAGAGATCAAAGACGTATCCACGAAAGCCGCTTCACCGGTAAAAGCATCAAAATATATCGCGCCTGTCGGGATCCGTGAGATTTCCACAGACGATGAAATTCGCTATCAGACCGGCTCAAAAGAGCTTGACCGCGTGATGGGAGGCGGCATCGTCAAGGGGAGTCTTGTGCTGCTCGGCGGCGATCCCGGTATCGGCAAATCCACCATTCTCCTGCAAATCTGTGAGTATCTCGGAAAATCTCTGAGAATCCTCTATGTATCGGGAGAAGAATCCAAACGTCAGCTCAAACTTCGCGCGACACGCTTAGGCGTCGACTGCGAATCCTTATATGTATTGACCCAGACCGATGTGGAGCTTGTCTGTGAGACCATCCGTCAGGACAAGCCCGATATTGTGATGATCGACTCTATCCAGACAATGTCGCTCTCGGAGCTTAGCTCTTCGCCGGGCTCTGTGACGCAGGTGAGAGAATGCACCAACTTTTTGATGCGTACCGCAAAAACCATGGATATCCCGATGATTATTGTCGGTCATGTGAATAAGGAAGGCTCGATCGCCGGTCCCAAGGTGCTCGAGCATATCGTGGACGCTGTGCTGCATTTTGAAGGCGACAAGCAGATGTCCTATCGGATCCTTCGCGCCGTGAAAAACCGTTACGGCTCCACCAACGAGATCGGTGTATTCGAAATGACCGACAAAGGGCTTAGAGAGGTCGACAATCCTTCTCTGCTGCTGATTTCCGGCAGACCGAAGAATGTATCGGGAACTTGTATTGCGTGCGCTATGGAGGGCTCCAGACCCATCCTCGCGGAGATTCAGGCGCTGGCGACTGCTACAGGCTTCGGCAATCCGAGAAGAATGAGCACCGGTTTTGACTATAACCGCCTTAACCTGATCCTTGCAGTTTTGGAAAACCGCGCAGGATATTATTTCTCCAATACCGACGTCTATGTCAACGTGATAGGCGGTCTCAGGCTGGACGAAACTGCCGTAGACTTAGCGGTAGCGATGGCGCTGGTGTCGTCTCTCAAAGACGCTGTGATCCCTGCAGACGCGATCGCGTTCGGTGAGATAGGATTAGCAGGAGAAATCCGCACGGTCAGTCACGCCCAGCAGAGAGTGACTGAGGCGGCAAGGCTTGGTTTTCACCGTATTATTGTACCCAGACATAACTTTAAGGATATCACCGCGCCCGAAGGCGTAGCTGTGATCCCGGTATCCGACGTCAGACAGGCGTTTGAGGCGATCAGTGACTAAGGCGGTTTTATCGGGAAAACACCCGGAATATGCCGATAAACTGTGCTGTTTAGGCTATCAGACCATTCAGAGCGAAACAGTATCTTGTTTCATTAATTATGAACAAGATCACGCCGATATGCAGTGCCTGATCATCGAAAATACTGCTTTCGTATTATCGTGTTGTCAAAGACTCGTAAAGGCAATTGAAAATGATTATCAAATCATCCTCTGCGGTGAAAATATCAGCGGAAAATACCCCGAAAATGTTCCTCTTAACGTTTGCGTGATCGGTAAAACATTGATCGGCAGACTGGATTCTGTTGATTCGAAGGTACTTCAGTTCTGCAAAGAACGCGGCTATCAGCTGATCAATGTTAAGCAAGGTTATACAAAATGTTCCTGTGCGGTAATATCCGATAACGCCTTAATTACTTCTGATAACGGTATTTTTAATTCTTTATCAGAAACAAAAATAGAAGTGCTGAAAGTACATGAGGGGAGAGTAGGACTCTCTGAAAAAACAAAGGGCTTAATCGGCGGAGCCTCGGGTTATCACGATCATAAGATTTATTTCACCGGAAATATTAAACTTCATCCGGATTATCATAAAATCAAAGAATTCTGCAGCAAGCATCATACAGAGATAATCTCACTGAGAGAAGAACATTTATGGGATATTGGGGGAATCATATTTTGTTAAATTTTTCACAAATAGGGAAATATGAAAAACACCAAATGTGAAACAAAATAGGAATAATAATAATCACTATGGTATTCCTATAATAGGTAACAAGCGATTCAACACGATAAAATACATTTTTCATATATAACGGCTGATTTGAAACGAAACAATAATATTACATAGTTACAGACTCAGAATCTATCTCTGATTCCAAAAGCATTGGTAAAGCGAGCTTATTACAATCAATAATATTAAAACAGAAGAATTTTTAAAAAAGAACATTCAAATACAGCATCTCAGTTTTTTCAAGACATAGAAACGTAAGATCCAAACATTTCTATTTAAAAAGAAAAAATGATAAAAGAATTGAAATAAAAAATAATATACTGATACCGGAACAGAAAAAGATAATCATTATAAAAGATACATTATTGAATAATGAAATTGTTTAATCAATACTATATATAAACTTAAGAAATAACTACTTATTATGTTATATGATGTAAAACAAGCGGTTTTATGGGTTTGGCTCTATCAGCCGCTTTATCCACTCCCCTGAATTACATAAAATATTAATTTTATTTAAATTCTATATAAGAATTTTAAGTCCCCTATTTTATGATATGATACTTTCACAAAGGATAAATTGATACTTTGCGCGGATGATTATAACAAGTATCAATCCAAATAATGATTGTATATTGATACCGAGGTGCTGTTATGAGTAATTTTGTAACCGACGCTCCTGAGATCATCAGGGATTATCTCTACTATCTGCAAACCGTAAAAGGAAAATCTCCGAACACGGTCGACGAATATTTTTGTGATCTGCGTACCTTCTTCCGTTTTATCAAGCAAAAACGCGGACTTTGTGACTCTTCCCTGCCGTTTTCACAAATCAAAGTTGACGACGTCGATTTGGCTCTGATCAGATCCATTACCCTGACCGACGCCTACGAATTTATGAATTATCTCGCGCGTGACCGCGGCAACAACGCTTCTACCCGCGCCAGAAAAACCTCCGCGATCAAGGGCTTTTTCAATTATATCACCGTCAAAAAGCATTTGCTGGACTACGATCCGATGAAAGAGCTTGACCGTCCTAAGGAGAAAAAATCCCTTCCCAAATATCTTACCTTAGAACAGTCGATCGAACTTCTGAATGCCGTGGAGGGCAAGAATAAAGAGCGGGATTACTGCATCCTCACCTTCTTCCTCAACTGCGGTATGCGTCTTGCAGAGCTGGTCAGTCTCAACTATACGGACATCCGCTCAGATCATACCGTGAGAATCGTCGGAAAAGGCAACAAAGAACGCATTATCTATCTGAATTCCGCCTGTATGGACGCTTATCAAGAATATATGAAGGTTCGCCCCGCCGACGGTCTGCCGCAAAAGGACAAATACGCACTTTTTATCTCTTCCAGAAACAAGCGTGTTTCCCGTGAGCTGGTACAGCAGATCGTCTACAAGTATCTGGAAAAGATCGGTCTGGAGGCGCAGGGCTATTCCGTACACAAGCTTCGTCACACCGCCGCGACACTGATGTATCAGAACGGCAACGTTGACATCAGAGTGTTAAAAGAGATATTAGGACACGAAAACTTAGGCACCACCGAGATCTATACCCACCTCAACACTTCCCAGATGGAACAGGCCGCCAACGCCAATCCCCTATCCAAAATCAAACAGAAGAAATAAATATCATAAATCGTAGGGAACGATGCCCACATCGTTCCGTCCTCTAATAATACTAACTTTTATAGTGATTGATTTAACCCCGCCGTAAGATTATCTTACGACGGGGTCTTTATTTAATATCCTTCTATCATTTCGGGATAAACACTGCTGTAAACAGCGCCTTTTTCATCATATTCCTTAAACATTCTTTTAAAAATCTCTTTATTGTCTTCAGAAACCTTTTTGAAACGATAATTGGTGCTCTCCTGAACATAATATTCGTTATCAATATACTCAATATGAATGATAGCATTATTCGTCAAAAGCATATCAAGAGCTATTATGTAAAGGGTAGTTTCTACTACCTTAGTACATATGACTGCGGCTCATTTGTGGTGAATTGAAATGCAGTTGTAGGAAAGGAGTTTAATATTCATCCAAACTGTTGAAATCATTATCACGAAAGGAGCCTATTATGGAACAAAAAACTATTTTTGAACAGCTTGGCGGCACATATAGCCAACAGGGAGATTATATGCTCCCAAATATAAAAATGCCGGAACAGTCGGAGTATAACATCGGCGTATGGGGACAGCGCCGCAGGCGTTATCTCAAACAGCATCGTCCAATTCTCTATACAAACTTGCTTACCTCCTGCAAGTTGTCCAAACATTTAGCAGAGGTAGAAGCAGAATGTAACGAGCAAATGGAAAGCCTTGTAAAAGCTATGGCTAAACAAGAAGGCGTAACCGAAGCGCTCAAAGCTACCGATCAAATGGCGTGGGTAAGGCGTATGAATAATATCCGCAATCGAGCTGAAGAAATCGTATTGAACGAAATTGTATATGCATAACAAATGCCCGCTGTCAGCGTTCATCGTTGACAACGGGCATTTATTATAAAGTATTTTCGATATCACGTTTCCCGTACATAACTCTCAAAACAGAAACATCTTTTGAATTATCGTCAACCGTATAAAACACAAGGTAATTATCGACCGGCATAAAACGAATATCGTTCTTGTATTTCGGAAAACGCTTTGGCAGATTATCAAGATTATTGATCCGTTCTTCCAGTCTAGATAATTGAGCGTTAGCGTTTTCGGGCGACATCAGCGATAAAGCAATATACTCATAGATTGCTCGTATATCCTTATCCGCTTGCGAAGAAATGTTTACCGAATAAATCACAGGTTATAGTCCTTTCTGATGTCGGCAAATGTTTGTCTTGCGGATTTTACATTTCCGTTTTTAACATCGTCTAAACCCTTTTGTAATTCTCTGTCGACTTCCTGTTCGGTAAGCTGATTATAATTCAAAACCGTTTCCGAAGGGAGCTTCAGATCAAAAGGCATTCCCCTTTGAAGAATAATCTGCTTGTAAAACATATTGATGGCATTGGACGCAGGAATACCAAGCGCAGATAAAATCTTCTCTGCCTGTTCTTTCAAATCGGGTTCGATTCTCACATAAAGATTAGCTGTCTTTGACATAGTCATGCTCCTTTCAATGATTCTATATTTATTATACACGATTGTAAGCACAAATGCAATACAAATTATAAAATCCAACTTATGCATTTTTTGCACAAGTTGGATTAGCGTATTATTCCCCTTTATTCTTCTCTCTGTTCTTATACACGTTATACTGATTTTTACAGCGTGGGCTGCAAAAGACAGCGCTTGGTCGGCTTGCTACAAAGAATTTGGAACATTTCTTGCATACCCTAATCGGATTATTTTTATCGGTCAGCATAAAGGATAACATCATCTGAATACCGAGCAGGAGCGAATGGAAATCCCACACAAGTGTCGGTTGTTCAAGCAGCTCAATGTGATAGCTCGGAGCGTTGCCATCAAATGCACGGATACTCTGCCGCATAAGCTGTTTGTAGTCATCGTCCAGCTTATCATAGTCATTGTAATACAGAAACACTGTTGTGGCGTTAAACGCCCAGTCGGTAAACACCTGCTTCATCCACTCGTAGCTCTCGGCATACTGACGCTGAAAGCTCATATTGACCGCCATCGGTCTGTCGCTCATTGTCATAGCGAGCGCCATCATCATATTGTCGCCTTCTATATTCCATAATGATTCCACGCTTCGCTTTACTACATCGAGTTTGTCAAAGGGAAAGAACAGATTGAGATAATCTTCGGTTGACATTGTTTCCTTTTTGATAAAACGGTTTTTCGGCAAATACACCGCTTCATAGTCCATAAAAGAAGGTGTGGTCGGCAACGCCGTCATCAATCCGAACAGCCCATACTTTTCCGCAAAGGCTTTTATTTCGGCTTGTATTTCTTCATCGTCCTGCTCCTGCTTCATACCCAAACGCCCGATATACAAAGCGTCCAAGACTAACTGCTGATATTCCTTCAGCGGATCGTATATTGTAGGCTTAGCGTCAGCACAGGCTGTCAAATACAGCTTGCCGTTCTCAGCTTGTTTCCATTCATATTTGCTGTACCGTACCCAAGTCGAATTGGAATGTTCAAATTGAAAGCTCATATCTATCACCGATGTAATCTGAAATTCAAATAATATATTACCATTATACTAACTGCCCTTGCTACCGTCAAGGGCTTTTTCTATAAATAGCTTTTCTTCTATCGTGAGAGGATAACCTTTTTCTTTGCGGCTCAATAACACTTTCAGTAATGCTTTATTAATCTTCTTCAAAGCGGTCGCTCTGACCTTGCGGATATTTCTGTCGGATTGCTCTCTGATTTTGCCGAGAGCTTTTGTACTTATCCCTCTCACAATGTTGTTAAAGATAATTTCCTTGTGATCATCAGATAGCTTATTCAGTATCTTAGATAAATCAACGTCAGTTACCAATTCGTTCAACTCAAATGGGCAGTGAAAGATTGCGTCGATGTAATCGCCCTTGCGGATTTGCTTTATCAGCACATCATTTACATCATATGGGATAATCTCGCCGTCAAGCGCAGCGCCGTAATCAAGAGGAATATCCAAGCCGCTTCGGCTGACTTCGTGATAACGCTCCCTGCGCTCACGGTTACTATCAAGTCGATTCCACCAAGATACCACATTATGAAAATCAGCGGTTGTCCTTGCAGCGTTCTCCAATCTGGCGAGTGCTTCACGCTGTAAATCTCTTTTCAGCTTTTTGGTTTCGGGCGGCTCGTCAATCTGCGGCGGCTGTTCGTCTTGCTCAAGCTGTATTTCCAACTCTGCCTGATGTTCTTCAGCTAACGCTTCGGCGAGCTGTTCTTCTTCCTGCTCGGCTAATAGTTCTTCGTAATCATTCACCGCAAATTCACCTCCCCAAATATTATAAATATTTTTTCAAAAACAGTTCCGCAAACCGTACCGAATTTCTCCTATATATGGAGGGGTAATCTGTTTTCTTCATTTCGGATTACTTCTATCAATAAAGAAGGAGGAAACGCTATGGCAGAGTTATCAAAAAGAGATAAGAACCGTATTAAAATGCACGTTACCAACTGCTGTGCCAATTACAGTAAAGAATATGGCTGCCTACCGCTTGAAACGGAGTGCTATATGTTCAGCATAGGCTTTCCCGACAGCAAGTTGTGCAAGTATTATGAACAAGCTGTAATGCCGACTGACGCCGAACTATACGCTTTATTCAAGGGCATACCCACAAAGAAGTGTCAGCAATGCGGCAAGACCTTTGCTTCTGTTGGGCGAAAGGCATATTGTTCAGAGCAATGCGCCGAAGAATCACGCCGCAGACGAGTAGCAGAACGTGTAAAAAGAC
>JAFRCW010000046.1 GCA_017404145.1 Ruminococcus sp.
CCCAGCCAAGCGGTAAATCCAAAGGTCTGAATTCATCATCCGTCAAAGCGAGCGTATTCAGAAACTGATAATTCAACTCGGTTGTGTTTTGCGGCTCTGTTTTATCCATACCGGAAATATACAACGCATAATTGTATTTTCTGCACCGATTCAAATACTCTGCCCAAGTCAGCCCGTTTTCCGTCATCCAGCCAAAGCCCTTGAACATACTCTTTGTCAGTATCATATCTACATCGGCAACGGCGTGAGCATTACCCCATATGTCTATAATCTTTGTAACACGCAGCTCCGAGAACAGCTTTTTGAAATCGACCTCGTGGACAACTCCCTTGATATACGGCAAACGAATTTGAAAAGAATGGTGTTGTCCCGATTCTGTCAGCATATATGAAAGCTCCTTTGAGATAATGCCCTCGCCGTCAAATTCCAACACTTCTACATCTGCTTTTTCTTCAACACGATTGTATTTTCGCGTCGGATTGTCTGTTCCGTCGTCCTCAACTGTAATAATATCAGCATCCTTTACAATGCTTTTCGGATTGTCGATTATGACGATCCTTTTTTCTGGCAGTAAGTTCTGTATTTCTTCCCGACGACCGCCGGTGAACATCAAGCCATTATAGGCATAGAGCTTGGACAACTGACATTTGCCGATGTTCATACCGAGCGTCATCCGCTCCTTGAGCGGCTCATTAACATCCTCTCGGACAAACGACAGTACATTATGTCGGCTCATACTGGCTGAACGCTCAAAGGCGATATATCTGTGAGCAGGGTATCTTTCGTCAAATACAATTTCAATCCCTTCGGGACGGAACAGATACTCCGCTTTCGCTTGTAATTCAGCTACCCTGCCGACAGGTAGCCTGTCAAAGATACCTGAGAAATCGACATAGACAAACACATCTGATAACCGATCACACGGAGATGTGTTATCATCCGAACCGTATAAGACTGTCATCGCCTGATAGAACATCATACAATCGTCTTGCTCAGTAAGTTTTATGAGATATTCTTTTGACGGTTCGGTAGCGTCAAAGTGAAATCTCCAACCGTCATTTTTCCTTACGGCAGAGGATAAAAGGCTCAAAGCAAAAATTTGAGGGATCAAATACTTTTTCATACATTACTCCTGAAATAATCTGTCAAAAGTATAGCACAACACTCTCTATAATTCAAGTAACTGTTATTTGATAACTGCCCCCATTTTTTAAGGACAGTTATTCAAATTATTACTTGAAAGAGGTGATGTCCTATGATTGTACCACTCAAACCTGAGCAGATTAAACAGGTGAACGCCCTTGTGCGTTCCTCCTGCACCAACTGCCAAGACGGGTGCTGTTTGCTAATGGATGATGGCGACAGTTTCCCTTGCGTACAGTTGTTATCGGTATCGGGAATTTTCTGTCGGTATTTTCTGGTAGCGGTGCTTCCTGCTGATAAAAAGCTGTATGCCGAAATCATCCGAAATAATCAAAATGTAAAGGAGTAATTCAATTGTGAAGAGTTTTAACAACAAATTTATTATCGGTATCGACCACGGCTACGGCAACATTAAAACCGCTAACCATTGTTTCCCTACGGGCATTACCGCCCACGACAGCGAACCGCTGTTCACAAAGGATATGCTTACCTACAACGGCAAGTATTATCTGATCGGCGAAGGTCACAAGGAATTTCTGCCCGAAAAGCAGAATGATGAGGATTATTATGTTCTAACTCTCGCCGCTATTGCAACCGAGCTTGCGGATGAAGGGCTGATCGAAGCGGACGTGATCATCGCCGCAGGCTTGCCCTTGACTTGGACGAGCGGACAGAAGGCGGATTTTGCCGCTTATCTGTCAAAGAACAAGGAGGTAAAGTACACTTTTCGGAATGTAAATTATCATATCCGAATCTCTGATGTAAAAATCTATCCGCAGGGTTATTCTGCGGTCGTGCCGATCAAGTCAACACTGAAAGGCTTGAGTATGGTCGCTGACATTGGAAACGGTACGATGAATACGCTTTATCTCGTCAACGGCAAGCCACAAAGCGGTAAGATGTTCACTGAAAAGTTCGGTACTTATCAATGCACTCTCGCTATTCGTGAGGGCTTTATGCGCAAGACACGCAGAGAGCTGAACGACTATATCATCGACGAGGTGTTGCGGACAGGCACGGCGGATATTCCTGATTCCGATTTAGAGATCATCACCGCTATTGCGGAGGAATATGTCACCGAGATTTTCCGCCGCCTGCGTGAACACGGCTATGATGAAAGCACGATGAAGCTCTACGTCTGCGGCGGTGGCGGTTGCCTGATCAAGAATTTCTATCACGGCAATCTCGACCGTGTAAAGTTCATTGACGACATCTGCGCCTCCGCCAAAGGCTATGAATATCTCGCAGACGTTTATCTGAGAGCCGAGGCGAAGAATGAAGGACGTGTATAAAATGACAGTGCGCTTTAATTTGACCGACGCCCGAGAGCGTTATCTTGCAGAGTATATGCAGACGCTGGATGTGAAGAAGTATCAATCCCGCAATCAGTTTGTGTTAGATGCGATCGCCGATTATGTAGATTTACAATCGATCACCCGTGAACAGCACGAGGAAGATATCCGAAATATCATTCGTGAGGAAATGCGGGCTTGCTTTGCCGAAGCAAACTTCGCTTCGCAGCCTATGACAAACGCTTCGACACTGACCGCAGAGCAACAGGAAGAAGCCAAACAGGATATTCTGGACGACCTTAAACTGTTTGATTGACGGCACGATAACGGCAAATTTTGAGACGATAAACAAAACTGCCGTCACTTTGACGGCACAACAGAATTATAAAAAGATGAAATATTATCAGCAGTATAAGGCAAACAGAATCCGTCTCGTATTACCACAGGGCGGGTTTGTCTTATACTGTAGCAAGCAGGGAATTTGTACGGCAAATTCCAAATACAACAGCCCCCGAAGCTGTTGTAAATCTTTAAGGACACCCTAACACCCGATGAAAGAAGGTATATTATTGAACGATAAAAATGCAAGAATCGAGCTGCGTGTTACGCAGTCTGAGAAAAACAAGATAGCCAAGCTCGCCAAGAGCTGCGGCTTATCACAATCCGAATATGTCAGACAAAGGACATTGGGCTATGCACCGAGAACGGTGCTGCCTGATGTCTTTTTTCATTTCTATCAAATGCTCTGCCGCTTGTGCGACGAGGTAGCCGATAAGGTATCTCCTGATACCGAACGCAAAATGCTCGAAACAGTTGATGAAATACAAAGGCAGTTGCTTTTGCCTGAGAAATCATCTGCCAAGCAAATCTATAAGGAGGTAACGACGTGGCAACCACAGGCTTCTGGCCCGTCAAAGGACGGCTAAAAGATGTTATCAATTACGCTGAAAATCCCGATAAGACAACAGACAGAAGATTCCTTGACGATGATTTAGCCGCCACCCTCAATTACGTTGAGAACAGCGATAAGACAGATCAGATAATGTATGTCAGCGGAATCAATTGTACAAAGAAGCGAGCCTATGAGCAGATGATGACCACCAAGCGGCGTTTCGGTAAACTCGGCGGAAATGTAGCGTATCACGGTTATCAGAGCTTTCAGGCAGGTGAAGTCACGCCCGAAGAAGCGCACCGTATCGGAATTGAAACTGCCAAGCGTATGTGGGGTGACGATTTTGAGATTGTCGTGACGACACATCTAAATACAGTAAACCTACACAATCATATTGTCCTAAATAGCGTTTCCTTCCGCACCGGACGAAAATTTGAAAATCATATCTCCGACCACTACAAGCTGCGTGAGATTTCCGATGAGGTTTGTCGTGAATATGGAAAATCCGTGATCGAAAACTCTCCGTTCTACGGCGGCGATAAAGCGTATTGGATACGGAAAAGCGGACAACTGCCGCATAAGGATATGCTGCGTAAGGATGTTGATGAAGCACTCGCCAATACCTGTAACCCGGTGGACTTTGAGGTTTATCTGCGCTCCCTCGGTTATCAATTTGTCCGAAATTTTAAATATGAGCATCCGTCGGTTGTTGCTCCCGATTGGCAGAAGCCCGTAAGGATAAGCAGCCTGGGTAAGGATTATTCCAGACAAGCTATCTTAACTTGCCTGCGCACACAACACGAGGACAGGTACTTTATGGATTTCTACACGCCGAGACCTGTAGTCCGCAGAACGCCATTGATTTTAGTGATACGGAACTATGAAAAGGAGCATACGCCCGACCTGATCACCTCTTTGTTTGAGCTGATTATCACTATCGCCAAAATCTGCACGGGCTCGAATATCAAGAAAGCCGATTACCGTCCGCTGTCGCCTGATTTGCGAGCAGAAATTATCAATCTTGACCGAACGCTTGAAGAATACCATTTCCTCTGCAATCACAGCGTGGAGTGCGCAGAGGATTTTGTATCTTGCCGAAATGAAATCACTGAGCAAATCAAGGCTTTTGAAACTGAGCGACAGCATATCCGCAATCAAATCCGCAGGGCGAAAACGCCGGAAGAAGATAATTCTCTAAAAGAACAATGTAGAGAAATCACAAAGAAGCTGACACCTTTGCGCCGGCAGCTTAAAATCTGCGGGCGCATTGAAAACAAAGTGCCTCGGCTCCGTGCTTTGATAGAACAGGAAAAGCAGCTGGAGCAAGGCAGATACAAGTACAAATATTATCAACAAACTAAAACTAAACAAAGGAGTTACGAACGATGACCAATATATCAATTAACAAATTACACGAATTCAAAGACCACCCCTACAAGGTGCTAGACAACGACGAGATGAACAGCTTGATTGAGAGCGTTCAGGAACAGGGCATTATGTCTCCGCTTATCGTCCGTCCGTTAGAGGACACAACAGATGAGTATGAAATCATATCCGGACACCGCCGTTTCCGCGCTGCACAGAAGGCAGGGCTTACAGAAGTTCCTGCCTTTATTCGTCCTGTCAGCCGTGATGAAGCGGCTGTAATGCTCGTGGACAGCAACCTACACAGGGAGCACCTTCTGCCGTCTGAGAAAGCGTTTGCCTACAAATTGAAATATGACGCACTAAAACGTCAGGGCAAGCGCACAGACTTAACTTCGTCCCAAGTTGGGACAAAGTTACGAACGGACAAAATCATAGCGATTGAAGCCGGAGAAAGCCGCAATCAAATTCAGCGCTATATCCGCCTAACAAACCTTATCCCGGAATTGCTTGAGTTGATGGACGAAGGCAAGATCGCTTTCTCTGTCGGCGTGGAGCTGTCATATCTCTCACCCGAAATCCAGCGTGATTTATTTGCAATCATTGAGCGAGATGACCATACTCCGTCCTACTCACAGGCTTATCGTCTGCACAAAGCGTTCAATAGCTGTTCTCTCACGAAAGAAGGTTTGGAGCTTGTAATGTCGGAGGAAAAAGCCAATCAACGTGAAACGGTGAAAATCCCGATGGATAAGGTGAGAAAGTTTGCGCCAAATTCTACCGATAATCAGCTTGAAGATTTTGTCCTTAAAGCCTGCGATTATTACCAACGCTATCTCAAGCGACAGCGTGACCGTGAAAGATGAGGTGAGCCTATTGAGCAATGAATTACGATCTGCGGAATACTCGGAAGAAGCATTAACGCTCCTTGCTAAAGCATTTGTTCCCGACATCATCGAGTTTTATAACAGTGAGTGCGGCAAACGATACTTTGAAAAATGGCTGAAGGCTCATCCCGAATATCAGGACGAGAAAATGATTGCGTAAATTTGACACAATCGACTGTTTTCGACAAATCCAGTAAAATAAAAACAAATACAGCTCTCCGTCATCTTCGGCGGAGAGCAAAGGAGGTAAAAATGAATGTAGTAATCTACGCCCGATTTTCAAGCCACAGCCAGACCGAGCAATCTATTGAAGGACAGTTGAAGGTGTGCTACGAATATGCGGAGCAAAATCATTATGCAGTTATCGGAGAATACATAGACAGGGCTGTGAGCGGTAAATATGATAATCGTGCGGAATTTCAGCGTATGATTTCTGACAGTGATAAACACGCTTTTGAGGGGATTTTGGTTTATCAGCTTGACCGATTTGCCCGTAACCGCTACGACAGCGCTATCTACAAATCAAAGCTTAAAAAGAACGGTGTCAGAGTGTTGTCGGCAAGAGAAAACATCACCGACGACGCATCCGGTATTCTCGTCGAAGGTGTGTTAGAGAGTATGGCAGAGTATTTTTCCGCCGAGCTTTCTCAGAAGATCCATCGAGGGATGGAGATAAATGCACAAAAGTGTTTATCCAACGGCAGCAATCCCGGTCTTGGGTTTAAGGTGGATAAAGACAGACGGTTCTATGTTGACGAGGACGAAGCCAAAATCGTGCGTGAGATATTTGAGCGATACGCCAGCGGTGAAACAAAGGCAGAAATCGTAAAGGATTTGAAACGCCGCAAAGTCAAAACGTCTTTAGGTAACGATTTTACCTACAACAGTCTCAGCCGAATGTTGAGCAATAAACGGTATATAGGAGTTTATATGTATAAGGGACAGGAAACGCCGGGCGGAATGCCGAGGATATTAGATGATGATTTATTCTACAAGGTTCAGGATATACTGAACAAAAACAAAAAAGCTCCAGCCAGAACGCACGGCGAGGGCGAATATCTGTTGACAACAAAGCTGTTTTGTGGTCACTGTAAGAATATGATGGTCGGTTACGGCGGCACAAGCAAAACCGGAAAACAGTATCACTATTATATTTGCAAGGAAGCCCGAAAAAAGCGCTGTGATAAAGCAATCGTTGGCAAAAAGAAAATTGAGGACAGAGTGATAGCAGAATGTTTGAAGTTGCTTACAGAGGAAAACATCAAATTCATCGCAAAAAAGGTATCCGACGAATGTAGCAAAAGTCCCGATAACTTGACGGTCAAGCAGTTAAAGAAAGCTATTCGAGAAGCGGATACAGCCATAGAAAATTTATGGAGAGGTATTGAGCAAGGACAATCCGTGCCAATGCTGACGGAACGCCTTAACAAGCGTCAGGCTGAAAAAGAAGAGCTGGAAGAACAGCTCGCTATTGAACAAAACAAACGTATCTGTCTTTCGGAAGCGCAGATACTTGCTTTTCTCGATTTCGTATGTGAAATGCCGCTGGATGATGTCAACAAACGCCGTGCCATCATTAATATTCTTGTTCATTCGGTGTATCTTTACGATGATCATTTCACCCTGATAATCAATGCCAGCAAGAAGCCTGTGAGTGTTGATAACATACCGTTAGAGGAAATCGAAGAAGCCTTTAGCTCCGATAAAACCTGCACGGAGCAGTGTTCGACTATGACTTCGTCTGCTCCACCAATGATTTCAGGGAGTGCTTTGTAGTACTCCCTGAAATCATTTTATCTCAAATTTTACATTCGGTGAATTGCTGTGAACATCATCAAAAACTTTAAGCATTGTTTGAGCATATCGCCTCATATCATCCGGCATCGTATCTAAGCCCCTGATTTCCACAATTACACTCTCGTCTTCATCGTACCAACCATCCAAACAATCCCAAAGAGCATCCCAGTTCTCACCGTAATAGTCCGGAAAATTAAACTTCGTTTTTAACTCTTTATGAAGCTGTGCCGGATATTTCATGTTGGAAAAATTTAATGTAATCTTAATCTCCTTCATAAATATTTAACAACCTCCTTATACGATTTCAACAAAAGTTCTGTAATGATCAAAAGTGATAAAAACCAATCCATCATTGGAGTAAAGTATTCTTTCGCTATTTCTATACCCACCGGAATAATTGATGTCAGCCTCATACCAGATCCTTCCGGGTTTCTCAGGTAAATGTCCGTTTCGATTGAAGAACTGATCTCTTGTAATCATCTTACCGGGAGCGACTTTATCAAGATTCCCTTCTTTAGGTTCGAATCCTGTTTTTATAGCTTCTTGATAGGTGATATAATAATCAGGTAGTTTGCCGTTATTTTTCAACCACCAATCCGCACCGTCTTGTTTCTCATTGGTTCCAGTGCCGGCTTTAGCAGTTTGAATCGGTTGTATGGTACATCTGCAATGCGGATGTAAAGGTGGAAGTGGAAAAATCAACTGATGACGTTCGTAAACCTTTCCCCTCATCCTTTTACATTCGACGCACAATTTTTCATCTTCAACTACTATCCAGTTTAGGAAATGGACATTTTCATCGGCAAACCAATCTACAAGCAACGCCTGCAAAAACTTTGTTGTTTTCGATTGATTGTTGCCTATTACATAGCCACTTGTTTTTTTGATAAACATTGTTTCTCTCCTTCATAAAGTTAAAAGATAATAATACCCTTCACTTATGAGGAGATTTCGTTTAAAGTTGCATACTTTTATACAACTATAAGAGAATTGTAACACTATTAGTTCTGATTGTCGATAATAAAACTAATAAAGCAGCAATTAATACTATTTTCAAATAAAAACCTTTAATATCTATTGCAAAAAATTGCGCATAGCTTTGTTGTCGGGCTTGACAGGCGCCAGCCTGCCTGCGTCCTCCGCCGCGCTCTGCACAATTTTTCGCTAATATCTTTTTAAAGCTTTTTAATTGAAAATAGTATAAAGCAATCATTTTTGGGGGTGCGTAAGCTACCCTTTCGGGAGAGCGCATGGTTCGCATTCATGAGGTCAGGGGTTTGATTCCCCTTATCTCCACCATATTTGGACGACACCTTGGAGGTCAAGGTATCGTGAGGAAAATCCCTGATTTATCGGGGGTTTTCTTTTTTTAAACAGATTCTTAATCCATTTCAACGCAAATAAGTGCACCAATATATAGACCTCATTAATTTATGTAATGAGCAAATTGATAAAGGCGCACCAATTCTGACACGCATATACTCAGTTATAATATCACATTGAAAAAGCGCCGCAAATGCGACGCTTAATCAAAAACAAGTAAAGTTATATAAAAAAACAAACAACATAGTTTAAAGAGAATCAAAGTATTCCTCTAATTGTTTAGTAACCAAATGCTGATTATTAATACTGACTGTAATATTTAAATACGATATCTTTTGCCCCTCTGATTTATTATATTCGTATATTCCTTTATTATTTAGGTAAAATTGATATTTTGGAAAGCTATACCTTCCTGGAATATCAAATGGATCTGACACAAAGATAATTCCATCAATTATTTTATTTTCTAAAAAATAATCACATGATTCTAATATAGCGTTATCTTTATAAAATACAATTTCATTATTATGTTTAGGCGTTAATAAGCAGTTAGAATCATACGACATAGGATCGATTAAGTTAACTTTTTGATAAATATAATCCATTACTGTTGACCGCCTATATTTATCTACCAGATGAGGCGCCACTCCAATTAATAATACTGTTTTTTTATGTACATATAATCTATCTAACGAAAGATTATATACAGCATTTCTTCTTGGCAATTCAGTTATTGCACCTGCAGAAATGAATTGTTGAGCATCTTTTGGATTTGCTCCCAGCATATCTGCTAATTTAATTAGATTTTTGGCGTCATTTTCATTAGGAAGTATATCTCTTTTCCAAACTATCACTTTTATATTCTTAAAGTAATCTCTTATCCAATTAATACGATATACGCTCGAAGGACAATTTGAGACATATATATCTTCTCTAAGGAACATAATAAAATGAGTTGCTTTTTCGCCTAAAAGGAGTGCCCTACCAAGTCTATATTTAGAATTTACGCAGGTGTTTTTTGGAAATACTTTGTTACTAATACTACACAATTCGTATAATGGCATTTGTTTATCATGGTACTCACAGCCTATAGCTGACAAATAATCTTTCCAGAATGATTCTGTTCCAAAACAGCCGTTACCATCAGGAAAAGAAACAACTACTTTATTCATAAAAATACCTCAACACGATTTTTGCCAATCTGAATCTTTGAATACATCATCTAGTTTCTTGTATATTTTATCAGCATGGTATATCGTATAAAAATGATTATCTGCTCCAGAATCTCCGACCACAACAATAATGTAGCAGCCTCTTTCTTTAGCGTATACCATTTCAGCAATACAACCTACATATAGATGATTTTTCCTTGACAAGTTAACAATAACACAATCTGCTTTTGAAATACCATTTAGATTTTCCTCTACAACTAATTTTGAATTAGTCTTGTTCATTTTTAGATTGTGCTCCGTTTTAGTTGACGGATTAACGAGAACACGTCCCTGTTCTTTTAGTTTTTCTTCAATATATTTGTATTCATTATCTATTTCATCCGGATTGAATCCATCCATCGCTCTACAATAGTAGACATATTTTAGGCGATAGTCGTTCGGCTTCATTTCACTTTTGATTAATGGTTTTAGCTCCAAAACTGTAGATTCAATGTTTTTTTCAAAAGCATTTGTTCTCCAATCCCATACATCCGGTGTGCCCATATCGGCAGCAATCCACTTTCGTATAATTTGACTAGGCAGAGCATCGTTTTTACAATCTTTAAAGTATAGTTCCCCCTGATTATTTATAAATAAAATATATGGCTTATCATATCCTAAAGAAAACAGTTCCCCAAAATCATCTACATCATTCATACGTAGACTTTCAATCATTTCTTCCTGTCGGCTTATAACATATGGTACTATATGAATGTGGGCATGCATTACACAACAAGCACTTCTATTAGCATCAGTTATTGAGGCACCATGTTCAAATACAATAGGATAAAATCCATATTTTTCCTTAAACATACTGCGAAACTTATTGATTATTTCAATAAGTTCATTAGATTCATCAGTGCTTAAGTAGCACATCGAATTGATATGTCGCTTACTTACTATCATAATATAGTTTTTAATAAGACAACCTAACGCCGGAATAACATAGAACGACTTGCTTTCATATAGTATTTTATCTGCAATATCTTTCACGGAACTTGTCGAATAGATTTCACAAAATCTGCAATCAGATGTATATGAATCGTATGTTGTAACTTTCAATTCGTTTTCTCCTAACTTGGTTATGTTATTATATTCCTAAACCCGATGAATCATTTTCCATTTTTAATCTGTCAAACTCAAAGTTTATACAATTACTGTTTATATTAAGAATTTTGGGATTATTTTCTCTTCCAATCAAAGCAAACGAGTTAGTATATATTGCACTGGAAGTTTGACTGTCATTGGTATATACATAATGCTGTATGCAATTCCATATAGGTTTATTGTTCTTTCCATAAACGGCACAACACCGAATCGTCGGCAAGTATTTTGCATTATACAAATGAATGTTTTGATTTTTTTTGATTTCTTGTTGCTGAGCGATTATTCTGTTTTTATCATTCTCATTATTTGAAAATACTGCATTTAGAGAACAAAACATGACATCCAATTGAATTTTCCTGTCTTTATCATAAACGCCATTTGAAAATTTATATATCAGATCACCATAACCGCTTGTTCCATAACAAATAATTTTTATTCTCTCTATTTCATCATAACGTGAATTAATTAGTTTCTCTAACTCGCTCTGTGCCTCGGTAGTTTGTGCCGGGGCTAATATGCTAGCACTGTCTTTTCCTAAAGTGTTCTGTATACTTTGTATATTCTTTTCAATGCTTTCGAATCTTTCGTTTAAACTGTCAAATGATTCTGCGGTTTTATCTATGCCAACTAAAAGAACCAGAATTTGAATTAATACTAAAGATATACCAAACAAGAAGAGCCCAAACACCACATAAAAATACCACTCTTCATTCTTATTCATCCCGTTTAGGATTGAAGATGCGATTCCAGAAAGTAAGGTTACAATACTGCTGAAAACAAGCCAACCGTTTGATATGAATTTTTTAATCATTTTCATAGTAGATTCCCCAATTATAATTAAGCAATGCATCAACTAATTTTGTAGGTCTTTCTTTCTTCAAAATAATTTGTGAAATCGTCAGTAAAAATGATATTTCACATTTATTTGCTAATTTTTGAATAGCTTTCGCAGTATATACACCGGGTACATGGCTGTTAAATTCTTTGTTGTTCACAATTGTTTTTCCAAATGAGACACTATTACTGTGTTCAGAATAAAGACTTGCTTGATAATCACCAAGGCATGATAATCCATATGCTGTCTTAGGATTGCCTCCTTGACTTTTTATCAGTTTAGCGATCTCATTTGTCCCGGCAACCATCAATAGCCCTTTTAATGATGAATGGTTCAATCCGTCTAAAATACCGCCTGCAATACCAATTATTTTATTTACGGCAGCACCAATTTCATTACCTACAATATCATTTCCGATTTGCATTCTAATGTATTCACTGTTCAATGATTTGGCAATGTATTCAGAGACTTTTTTCTTGTTGGCATCTACAATGAAACACGTGGACTCGCCATTTATTATGTCAGTAGGCTGTCCCGGTCCCACCATGATCGCTACCTCAGCATTGTCCTTAAAATATTCATATGCTACTTCAGATAATCTTTTGCAGGTATTTATTTCAATTCCTTTCATACAAAGAACAAATGTCTTCTCAAGGTAATTCGTTGACACAATACACTGCAACAATTCCCTAAGGTTTTGTTCTTGAATCGCTATTAAAATAATATCGGAGAAATCAATTGCATCTGACAATATTGATGAAAGCAGTATATTGTCAGGCAATTTTAAATAAGCGTTTGCTCTTGTAGTTTTAAGATTTTTAAGTTTCTCAGAAGTCGAACGTCCCCATAGCAAGACACTATGTCCTAATCTGTTAAAATGCCATGCTAAAAAAGATCCCCATCTTCCACATCCCAAAATTGTTATCTTCAAATATAACACCTACTTTTATGGTTCAATATGTCTTAGAATCCAATCTATAATATTATTTGTGACTTCCTTGCGCTGTGGGCTCTGTAATAATCTATGTTTTAAACCCTTATATACTTTCAGTTCTTTATCATGTGAGCCAAACTTTTTGAATTTTTTATATAACCTTTTATGATTTAAGACTGGATCTAATTCTCCACCTAAGAGCAAAACCGGAATCTTTATGTCTTTCAATCTTTTATTCACAACGTAAATTCCTCTGCCAAAAATAGAACCTAATAATCTTAATGTAAAGTAATTACACGCTAAAGGATCATTTAAACTATAGTTTAGCATTTCTTGGCTCTCACTCTTTATTTTCTTTATTCTAATATGTCCTATCAACTTATAAGGTACAATATGAAATAACATCGTTAGCAAAGGGTAACTTAATAGGGGATTAGATAGAACCAATAGATCTATATTATGATATTTTTCTACATATCCAGTTGCTATCAAACCGCCAAGGGAATGTCCCATTAGTACAATTCTTAATGATGGATATTTTTGTTTAACATGTTGAATCATACAATCTAGATCCGATATAAAATCGTCAAACTCTTTAATAAAACCTCTTTCGCCGTCACTTTCTCCATGTCCGCGAATATCTAAAGCAAAAATTGAAAATCCATTATCGTATATTTGGTTAATGAAGTCATCATATCGACCTTTGTGTTCTCCTAAGCCATGAATAAAAACGATACCAAGTTTTGATGTTTGATTATATCTTTCATAATAAGCTAACTTTGTATCATCAGGATTTGAAACATACTTTGTTTGCATTATTCCACATTACCATTCCGTTTTAAGTCAGTTCTCTTTTTTAAAAATAAGAAAACTTATAATTTGGTTATTTAATATTATTTTATCATTCTATCTGTCAAATTGAAATGCATTAATTAGCAAAACTTGATGATTGATATTTGTCGAAAACACACTAAAATTCATATACTATTTTGTGAACGCCTACAAACCCGTTCATATCAAAGACTGTTATTTTTCTCATTCATATAAAAAGCGTCAGTAGGATAATGATGAAGCACCAATTCTGACACACATATGACTCTATATTGAAAAAGCGCCGCATTTTGCGACGCTTTAGGTTTGATTAATGTACAGAACTATTTAGGCAACATTAACTCCACAATTCTGCTATCAGCTAGATGGAATACAAAACGTGAGTCATTGAAGATTTCAATATAATCAACTGTTTTTTTCCACGATGTATCTGAGTAAGATGGATCATCATATCCTATCTTTTTCAATAACTCTTCAAAAGCCTGTTTGATTGTAGTTCCACGCAATACCGGAGTTTGACATTTCAAGGCATTGGTATATTTCTGATTACAGTACCATACATCATATCGTTCGGTGTTAGCGTGATTATGCCATACTTTATGCCCATAGAAGCCTCCGCAATCAGCGCATATAAGTTTATTGCTAAATGGGCTGTTATCACGGATTTTTGCCCTGTAGCCACTCTGCTTTTCAATCTTGTCTTGAACGAGGTCAAATACATCCGGCTCAATAATAGGGTCGTGAGAATTCTCAACAAGATATTGCCTAACCTCGCCGTCGTTTTTCTTTACCTTTTTAGTAAGATAATCGGTAGTATAGGTCTTTTGGAGCAGAGCATCGCCTTTATACTTCTCGTTGGTTAATATGCTTCTGACCGTACTAACACTCCAGATGCGTTTTTTCTTAGGTGTTAGAATGCCTTCTGAAGTAAGGTGAGAAGCGATATGTCGCATTGTCATCCCATCTAGAAACATTTGGTAAATCGAGCGGACGATCTCAGCTTCTTCCTCAACAATTTCAGGACGTCCGTCTTCGCCTTTTCGGTATCCGAGAAAACATGAGTAAGCCATATGAACCTTTCCGCTTTGCATACTGCGCTGTTGTCCCCAACGTATATTCTCGCTGATGGAGCGACTTTCTTCCTGAGCGAGTGACGCTAGTATGGTCAGCATTACCTCGCACTTTGGATCAAAGGTATGTAGGTTTTCTTTTTCAAACCTGACTTCAACCCCTGCAGTCTTTAACTCGCGGACAATCTGTAGTGTATCTACGGTATTACGGGCGAATCGTGAGATAGACTTTGTAAGGATCAGATCTATTTCTCCATTTAACGCTTTTTCAATCATACGGTTAAAGCCGTCGCGCTTTTTGGTGTTGGTTCCGGTAATACCTTCATCGGCAAATACGCCTACAAATTTCCAGTCAGGATTATTGCGTATAAAACCGGTGTAATAATTTACCTGTGCTTCATAGCTGGATTGCTGTTCATCCTGCTCGGTGGAAACGCGAGCATATGCGGCGACACGGAGTTTTTCATTGAGGTTGTTACCTGAATCCTGTATTATCTGCTTCGTGGATTCAATGACAGTAATTTTCTTTTCTCTATTCATTTCTCCTCCTTTCCGCATTGCGTTGTAATGCTTTTTGTCTAGCTTTTTCTTTCATCTCCGGAGTCCAGCTTTCTTTGCGTGATTTATGCTCCCATACTACATACTGAACGGAATTATCTGTAAGCGTATAGCGTAGATGAAAATGTCCCGTAACCTCAATTTCAGAAATGTGTTCTAAGATGATCTTTCTATTTAGAGTATTTGTTCTTAAAACTTCTTTGGTTTTCTTAATTAATATCTCTTCAGGCACTTGCTGAGAATCACAAAAACTCTTTCCGAAATCGAAAAAGGTTTTGCATATCCATACAGGCTTTCCGTGACTAGACGAGTTAGAATATCTCCTACGGAAAGTATATCCACATAATCCGCACCGTAGTATACCTGAAAACAGATAGCCCATTTGCTTGTTTCTGGAGTTATCCATTGTTTTGCAATATGCTTCTTGCCTTCGTTTGATCTCATCATTTACTGCGTTAAAGATTGATTGTTCAATAATTGGTTCATGACTGTGTTCTATAAAATATCGCCTGATTTCACCATTGTTGGTTTTATGTCTTTTTGTCCTGAAATCAGGACGAAATGTTTTTTGTAGGAGCAAATTTCCTGCGTATTTTTCATTCCGCAGAATACTACTTATAACATTTGGTTGCCAATAATCAGAGTATCTTGGTGGGATTTTTTCGTCATTTAGCTTTTTGGCTATTGCTGTAATACCCATACCTGACAAATAGTCATTAAAAATCATCTTTACAATTTCTGCTTCCTCCGGCACTACGACCATTTTGCCATCTATCAATCTGTAGCCAAGCATATCTCCAACCCACGGCTCGCCGTTTTCAAACTTCTTACGGATGCGCCATTTCTGATTCTCGCTGGCGGAGCGGGCTTCCTCTTCTGCGTGCATTGCTAACAGGGTAAGCATAAGCTCGCCATCAGGACTGATACTGTGCATATTCTCTTTTTCAAAGAATACGTCTATATCAAGAGCTTTTAATTCGCGGACTGTTTCAAGTAGTATAACCGTATTTCTAGCAAAACGGGTAATGGATTTGGTAACGACTAAATCTATTTTTCCGTTGCGGCAGTCCTCCAGCATCCGCTGAAATTCAGGTCGGTTGATGATGGTTCCCGAAATGCCGTTATCAGAATATATATCTACAAGCTTCCAGTTTGGATGTTTTTTGATATATTCCTCATAATAAGCTTGTTGCGCCTCTAATGAGTGAAAGGCGGCATCTTTATCAGATGATACACGGGCATAAGCTGCTACACGGATTGTTTTTTCTTCTTGTGGTTTTGCGGGTATTTCTGTTATTTTCATGAATATCACCTCTGTCAACACACATTCAACCTCTGTTGGGTAAAACAGTCAAGTCTATTTTTCAATGATTCTGAAATTCTGCCTACGCCATTTGGTGCGGCAATAGGTAGAGCAAAATTTTGCATCGCTTCTCATGCCATCAGGCAGCGGTCTATGGCAGCATTTACAGATCGGCGCTGCTGTTTTTTCATCCTTTGTTTTGCGCTTGCCAAAAGCTTTATAGCCCTTTCTGCGACAGATGGATTTTACCGTATTCATAGACAGCTTCAGTTCATTAGCGATAAAGCTATACGGATAATTCAAGCTACGCAGAATAGCGATGACTTCTAATTCTTCGGCTGTCATATTATCCTTCCTTTCCATAGTTTTGTTTTGGTTATCCCCAGCCCTTTAAGACTGGGGATATAATGTACTTTACACTCCAATGATGCGTATTCTATCCTCACCGTAAACAACGCCAAGTCCTGAGCCGCAATCCCAGTTAACAAATATCGTTCCGACATCGTCAATAAAATCAACAGTCCCGCGGTCACCGGGCTTAAGCTTGCTATACGGATCATCCATCGAAATCAGCTCGATTCGGGTTCCTTTGGGAAAACGCTCCCTTAGACAAGCGACGGTTTCTTTCTTAGGTAACGGATTCACTTGCTTCTTCACCTCCGGTTGGCGCTCCGTTTCGCCATGCGCTGTTCCCTGAAAGGTGACGAAGCAAAATCTTTCGGGTTTGCTTATACTCATCGCCCTTCATACCGAGCTGTACCAGAAACAGGCGCATTGTAAATTTGTCATTGTTGCCGTCATACGGTTTTACAGTGATTCGCTTTCGTTCCTGTGCCATGCGGCAAAGAGCAAACACTAAATCGCTGTAGGCTTTCGCCTCGCCGTCTTCACCATAAACGGTAAACCATGGAAAGCTGATCTTGTCGTCTGATTCTTCAAGCGAGATTATATTTGCCTGAAAGGCACGTTCAAATAAAGCGGCTTTATTGCAGATGATCTGCCTGAGACGGAGTAAAGCATCCGGGGTAACTGTGTCCTTTGGAATACTGATAGTCAGAGCGTCTCCCTCAACGGATTCCGGGACAAAGCCCTGTTCTTTCAGCAGACTGATAAGCCTGTCCAGTACATCTTTTGTCATACCTGTAGGACAAATAACTGCGCCGGTTTTGTCTACGGTATAGTTGCCAACCTTATATGCAAAGGTGGGTGCTTTAGCGTATACTGGCTCCCATAGGGTGATTTTGCCTAACTCATACGCCAAACGCTTTCTTCCTTCGCCTGTGGCATTGTAACGGATAATCATTATTACACTTCCTCTCCAGTCATAATGAAATGAAAATACTTGCTGCGGTTTTCCTCGATATACACGACCAGCTCATAGTAGCCCTCACGATTAGCGATATACTGCACCGCATTGGAATCCAGCATATTGGTTTCACCGCTGTCGCGGATCGCAAGGATCTGGCTTTTGACTTTTTCCGTTATATTGAATCATCTCCTTTTAATGTGCTATGCAACAAATGTTGCATTAGATAGATTTTTTGAGCTTTCTGATACTCACAATGCGGATATGGAACGCTGCAAGCTCCACCGGCTTTGTCTGTATTTCAATGCTCGTTTGGTCTTTGAGTTCAGCCCGAAACACAAAGTTCCCGATATGCTCCAGTTTAGCAATATCGTACTCGGTTTCTAAAGCTGATCTCAATCCCAGACCGTCATTCGCGACCTTTAGCCCAATCAAGCCGCTGTTTTGCATGGTATGTGCCTCCTTTCTTGTTTTGATTGATATTCGTGGCGCTCCCGAGGGAGCACATTGGTTTGTTTTCGTTTTTGTTTAGAATAGGCGTTTTACAGAAGTTCATTGCTGTTTATATACTGCCTAATCATCTTCTCCAGTTCATCCGGCGTAATAACAAGGAACATTTTCGGGTGACCCTTAATGCTTTCACGAATGCATTGTTTGATCTTCTCTTTGCGAGCCTTGTCCTTCACTACCCAAGTAACAATCGGGAAGACGCCGGTTTCTTTCTGTTCAATACCGGTGTAGAAATACTCTAAATAGGCGTTGCACTTGTCTATAATCTGCGATGATGATTCTGTGCTGAGATCTATTTCTATAAACCAGCTGTCCTCATATTTTTCATAGCTCGTGACAACAAAGATATCAGGTTTCAGATAGCGCACCCGTCCATCCGTTTTGTATTTACGCCAGCAGGACGGCTCGGTATCAACTGCCTCTAGAGAAAGGTCGTGACTGTTGCGACAAATCAGCGTTAGCTGTACCACGCACTCGGCGATAGAGAGCGTATGCTCTAGAAACATCGGCGAAGGCTCAGAAAAACGTTTTCGTTTATGCTCGCCCGGAGTGTTAAGGGTCAGCAGTCTGTACCCGGCTTCGGTGAGATACCAGATTTGTACCGAGGAGCCGCCCTGATACCCGCCGATCCGTCTCGCCAGCGGACGAATCAATCCATGATCGGATAGGCGTTTTAACAATAGATTCTGATTCCTCGTCCGTGAAGTTTTGGTAGAGCAGTTGGTAAAGTACAGCCTACCTACCTGATCGGAAGTTAAGAAACGGTATTTTCTGAGAGCCTGTAATACTGAGAGGTCTCTGGCAGATAATCGTTCCTCCAACTTCTCCAGTTGCGCCCTTGTCAACCTTATCTTTTTAGCAGGGGCGGCACCCGCCGCTGAGTTAGGTGGTATCCCTTGAAAAGGGGTAGAGTCATCTCCGTTATATTGGTTGTTTTGGCTTTCCGTTGCCGTTTTTGTGCTTCCAAAGTCCAAGCGACCGGATGGGCGGTTGGATGCCGCAAAAACAGAGGTGAACGCTTGACTTTCGCTGTTATTGTTATTTGGTTTCATATTATTCCTTTCTCTTTCTCCCAATAGGGCTGTTAATTATGTTAGGGTCCGGTTGTGGTTCTTGCTTTGTCATCATCTGAATTAGCTCGGCTTCTGTCTGCTCTGCCGGTACGCCGTAACGCTTCATACTCTCGGCTTTGAGTTCAGCCGCTAAGCGTAAGGGTGGTGACGGCGGCAAGGTCTGTCCGCTAATCCAGCCGGTGCTTCTGCCGCCTGACTGAAACGAAGTATAGATGTGGTATCTTGGTAAGCTCATAAAGTCCAAGGCTTGAAGCTCAGGAGCCTGTGCCGCCATATCCTTTGCATCATCTGAATTTAGTCCAAAGATAATCTTGTTGCGACAGTTGGCGTCAATCCCTGCTTTGATATCCGGCGGTAGCTGTCCTCTGTACTGATGAGCGACTGTATATGCTACGCCTAGTCCTCTCGCTTGAGCTAATGCGTCGCTGAATGATGTAGGCAGGGCAAGATAGTCCTGAAGCTCGTCTATGTAGATAGAAACCATATGTCGTTTTTCCGGCGGTAATTTCGCCCGTGACAGCGCCAGCGACCATGTTAGCCCTACGATAAGGCTGCCGAGCAGCTTTGCCGACTCCACGCCGATAATGCCGCGATTCAGCGGTACTAAAACAATCTTCCGTTTATAAAAGAGATCTGTTAGCGAAAACCTCGGTTCTGACTGTCCCAGCACATTCCTTAGCCCCGGTCTGTAGGTGATTTGCCTGAGCTTGTTGAGAACCGGGGCAATCTCCGTTCGGCGTTCCGAGTCCTTCATCGCCTCATAATGCTCCCAAAATGGTTGGAGGGCTATTTGGTCGTTCACTTGTGAAGTGATACGTTTGCGGAAGCTCTCGTTCATCAGGAGCTGTGGGAGCCACAGCAGATTTGCACCTTTGACTTGCGCCAGTGTCAGCAGTGCGCCGGATAAAATGTCAGCTGATCTAATACCCCAGTTCTGAGAAAAGATTTCTTGGAAAACAGCGAGAATAGAGTCAGCGGTGAGTGATGGGTCTTGGCTATATGCTAAAGGGTTAAAACCAACCGGAGAAGGATCGGACGGATCTAACACGACAACGTCATCCTTGCGCTCGTCAGGAATTTGCTCCAGAATATCTGTAACAAGATCAGCTTTTGGATCAATCACCAACACGCTTCGTCCGGCTTTAATATCTGACAGGATCAGGTGTTGCATAGTTGTTGACTTACCTGAGCCGGTGGGACCGAGTAGTGAAGTGTGCTCCAAAGCGTCTTTGGGTGAAATACTGAGTTTCCTATGATCATTGTCAGTTGAAACAGCAAACACACGGCTGTTTGTATTGTTGGTTGGCTCTTTATACTATTTCGGTGGTAATAACAACTTCGGGTGTAAGCTGGGCGTGCCGGGGATTTCTTCCTCTCCGGCAGGAAGCAGCATAAAACATGCCGCTTCTTTTACCGATAATCTTAGCGGCATTCTCCAAGGTAAAGCCATGTTGTTGAGATTTTCCGGCGACTCTTTCTCAGCATGGATATGTACCCCTGCTGATTCCAACGTCCGCATAGCAGAAACGATATTATTCAGCCTTGTCGTTGTATGCTTGCCGGTCATTCCGATGCGAATCATAGTATCAAAGGTATACTGATCAGCTTTGTCTTTTGCTGAACGGCGACACTCTTGTGAAGCGGTTTTGACGTTACCGAGTATGGCATCAAGCCAAGTAGAATTTGGATCAGGCATATCCTTTGGAACGGTCTTCGGGGCGAAAGCCGCCCCGAAGATGATTTGTACGACGCATTCTGTGTCAGTTCTCGCCCCAAGCATAGCGGCAAGTATCGCTCGGATCATTGCTGATGATACATCGGTGTTGAGAGATAGCACTGGTTTTGAGATGCGGACTTTCCTCGCATCTTGTACAAAATCTCTGCACTCTGCTTTAGCAAACTGAACTTCGCTATGTGCCTTGAAAACCTCTTGTACCTTGCTGATGGATTTCTTCGGCGTTCCAAGCATATATCTCACTTTGCCGTTTTTACAGCGTACCTCCCACACGATAGCTCCACGCGATGAAAGGGTAGCGATATTGGTAAGAATGCTGTGTAGAGTCTCCGCCTCATACGGACGCTGTATAAAAGTCTCATGAAAGATGATATCCTTAGTAATCATCGTGATCCCTCTTGTGTTTGTAAACGCGATACCCGATAACGACTGCGCCGCAGATTACGGCAATAATCAGTAGAGGGATTTTGACGGAGAGAATAGACTCTACGCCCAGCTTGATAACGAAACCGAGGACTGCGAAGATGATAATGCCTTCTACGATACGACTGAGCAGCCCGCGCTCCGTAGGCTCGTCTTTGTCGTCTTTTCTTTTCATACATTTACACCTCCTCCTTGTTCGTCACTGTCCTTTTCAAATGAATACTTGGGAACTGGGTATCCGGGAATGAAGAAGTCAGCTCCGCCCTCAGTTTCCGATCCCCAACACAGCCATTTCTGATTGCTTGATGGGCGCTTACGGCAGAAAAGTTCCATATACGGAGGGTCGCACAAGCGTTCTATAATCGGAATAAATTCTCTCGGCTTCTCGCTATGTATGGTTGTCGGCATGATCCCCCAGTTCATTTGGGAGTGATTATTAAACTTGACTTTTCCGCGTGTCGCCACGACACATAGCTCAGTACACTGGCGGAGATATTGAGAACCGAGCCCTAGTTTAGCTTTACACCATACATAGTAACCGCGATAGGTAAAGCCTTGTTCATTAATGACTTTCAGAGCATCCGGTAAACAGGAATTTGTTGTCCACAACCACAATGTACAATTATCTGCAGCGAGATCTTTAAGTGGGAATTTTAGAATGCGATCCATAGACATTAGGTCATATTTTTCAATGGCACCAAAATGCCCACCCTGTCCTTTTGACCATGGAAAATCTACTAATATCGTAGCCACTTTAGGAATTGCAGGAATATTCTCAGGTACGCGATAATCATTTGGCGCTTCTTTCTCGATCTTATGTTTTGGCATAAATTATTTGTCTTCCTTTCCAAAATATGTTTTAAATTCATTTCCGTTGTTTATACCATGCTTCATTAAAGTGAATATTGGTGGGAACGTCAAAAAGTGACCGAAAAGGTTACTTTTTGACGAAATCTATCCTTTTGCAGATACACTTCAAGGAAAAAGCGATATAATTAATCGTGGCAATTGATATCAATTGCTTCCCAAGTGGTAGCTTTTGACGACTGTCTGTCTGCGATTCCAGTCATTTCATGTAGCGCAACTATTCCCATAAGGTTGATCTTGAATTTTTCGGTAGCTGCTTCATATAATGCTTGATTTTTTGCCGAGTCAATATCGCATAAATATACATCGGGGATATTTTGGCAATCATTCGAACAAGCATCATCTTCAACTTGTTTTTCTTTCTTCTTTTTCTTAGGTTTATACAGGCTACCCAAAAGCCAGCCCATTCCTCCCTGAGCAACCAGCCCGAGAAAAATCGCAAGCGGATAATCAACCATTACCAATCACCCCCATTAAGCTCAGAGATACACCAGTTCACATAGCTTTCGACAATGCGGCGATAATCAGCAGTGCCGGCAGGTGCTTCTCGGATGTATCTTTCTTCTGCCAAAGCAAGGATAGCGGTATTATCAAGAGCAGTTTTTGCCAAAGCCGCTTTGAGGGTGCCGCGAAAAGCTTGGAGTTCGGCAAGCTGATACATACCATCAGCTTGCGGGTTGACAATGAATGTGTTGTTTCCAACAGAGGTAAGCGCATTGGTTGAGCGATAAGTTGTTAATTCGTTTCTCATAATAGTTTTCCTTTCATAGATAGTTTTGTGAATAAAAAAAGACGGCAGGGGATATCCAATCGTGGGTATCTTTCCTGCCGTCTATGCGATCTCAAAGATAATTGTGTTTATTCGATTGTTGATGTCAGATGATGGATGTCTTTGATCGGCTCATCATCATCCTCGTTGATAATACGAATGCTGCCGTTACCGTACAAGAGAATGTAGGTATACACCGTTTTCTTTCTAATTGCGACAACCCAAATGCCATCTTCGTAAAAGGCTTCACAGATAAAGCTGCCATTAGAGTTGCGAATCTGGTTTTCATTACTATCCATAATACTCAGCCCCATTACTAATTATTGTTTGTCTTAATATCGTTTTGTTAGCTATTGGAGATTGCTACTGCCATAGTTTTAACATACAGCTCGGCATCAATGTCGTTGTTTGCACACCATATGGCAATTAGCATAGACATGACTGTACCGAACTGGTCACAGGGGAGTTCTTTGACAGCCATGTAGATATCTTCGGTTAAGGTTTTCATCTTACTGATGATAAGATCTTCAGCAAGACTGTCTTTTTGATTGGTCATGAATAATTGTCCTTTCTGCCTCGGCGCCGGGACTATGAATTGTTTCTCTTGAGAACATCTTCATTTTACTGCGCCAAAAAATTAAGGTCAATATAATCGGCGAGTTGCAGAAAATAGCAGAAAATAGCAGAAAAAAGAGCCTGCATCAACCGCAGGCTCAGTTGGACGAATCCTTTTAGAGAGACATCCGTTCTGTTTGTCGAATCAAGCATAACCTATGTGAGTGGACAATCCTCTAACCAATCATCATCTCCTGATAGATCTTCGCCCATCCACCAACCGTCTAGAATATCATCATCCTCTTGGTGATCGTTTTTCCTTTCACATGAACCTTGTTCCTTTTTAGCGGTTGGTAATAACTCTTCCGACTCATTCAATGAATCAGAATGCCAAATCTCAATCTTGCTATTCCCACTGTAAACAGTCACAGACTCTTGGTAGATAGACATTGATACTTTGGATGGAAAAAGGAAAAGTGCATAATTATCGTCAATGCCCGCCGCCTTGCCGGCAACAGATAAATGTATGTCAGGGTAATAATCGACGCTTAGGTAGCTAACCCTGTTGAACATTATCTCATTGGCGAGCGCCGTACGAAATCTCTGTATCTCTTCCACTGTAAATTCCTTAGTAAGTGCGGGGAATGGCATTCCTCCAACTTCAATAGTTGTACCTTGACGTTGGATTTGCCCTGTCCACCAATCAACAGCCGCTTTGACATTCGGAGGATAGTCTTCATTTTCAGGCGTTTTGACACGCCTAACAACTTTCCAGCCAAACGTCTTTTCACATTCGCACCTTACTGTTTCCGAAAAAACGGAATCTGTAATTGCGTCGATGATTTGAAGTACGAATATGGCTTGACTAATGATTGCTCTACGCCGCTTTCTAGTAACCACATAGTAATCTGCCGTAGGAAACATTCCTTTTGGAATCTTTTGGACATCGTTAAATAATAATGATAGTGTCAATATAACTCCTTCGGGCATTATCATATCACTTAACTCTGTTGCAAGGTATTTCGCGAATTGATAATCGCACTCACACATCCCGGGACATAACTCTCTTGCGTGATTCAACTTTTCTTTTAATGCTACAGCTTCCATATTGCCCTCCTGTATAATAATAAAAGATTATTGCAATAACGCTTACCCTTTGCTGAGTAGGCGTATTATGCAATAATCCACAGGAATGGAAACTGAACTATTAAATTACATAAAGTATAAACATATACTTTATAGTCACAGTATATCATATATCTTCAAAAAAGTCAATATATGGTGTGTTTATCAATAGTGACGTGAGTAAAAACACAATATATAGCATTTAGCTGATTCGGTTGATTTATCAGGAGTTTTCAGGTAGAATATAGATAATCAAACAGGGATGGGCGGCGACCTTATTGAATACGAAATACGGTTATATTATTGAAGATCTACGCAAAAATGTTTTTGAACAAGTAGTGAATGAGTTGTTTAAGACAGCAGAAGTTTCTATTCCTCAAATTGACGAGGAAACAGATTCGCGTGACGAATGTGCCAAAGCTTTTCTTATCTGGTTAGCAATTTCACGATTTGGAATCTCGATTGAATCTGATATTGTTCTGTGTCATATGGGTTTGCTAAAAGGATATTCAACTATAACGGGACTACAAGATCGGCGAAAAAAACTATTCATAGAGAGCAACTATTTGTTTTCAGGTAGAAATGGCACATTTGAAAGTAAGGATATGACTGAGAATGAGCTGAATTATCAAGCGAGGCAGTTTAATAAGGTTGATAAGCCTCTACTAGAAAGTATGATGATGCATTTTGACTCCCTGAGTGATAAGGCAAAGAGATATACGGAGGCAAGTGATATTTATCTAGGATTCATTCGTAATAGTCGTACGGTTAGACGAGCAAGACTGCCTTTGCCGTCTTTTGCTGTAAAGTTTAATATGCCTATACGATACATAAAGAGAATGGAGAATCCAGCATTTTGTGGACGTGAAGAAATTTTAGCAGAAATGGAAGATTATTTTTCTTCAAAACAAATAAGGAGAATTATTCTCTTGAATGGAATGGGGGGAGTCGGCAAAACACAGATCGCACTGAAATATGCTTATCTTCATCAACAAGAGTATAGTACAATCGTTTGGTTGAATGTAAAGGATTATAATGCAATAATCGATCAATGTCGAAGTTTTCTTTTAGAATATACTAAGCTTAGTGGAACGGTGGATTTAGTTGATCCTGAGTCTGTTAGAATACAGTTTAGACGATTTATCAATACTCGCCCAAACACTCTCCTAATATTGGATAACGTGGAATATATTGGATGTAATGATGAAGAGTTTCAAAATATGCAAGAGGAACTCGCTTCAATTATACCCGCTAGTAGCATACACGTCATCGTTACGACGCATAGTAAAAGAGTTTTTTATCATCAAAAGAGAATCATAATAGACGTTTTTAATCCAACAGTGTCTGCCATGTTTTTAGAAGCGAAGACTGCACTTCCACGAGATGATTATTCAGAACTATTAGCTGAAAGATTGGGACATCTACCCTTAGCATTAGAATATGCTGGAGCATATATTGCTACTCAGCGAATAACATACAAAGATTACCTCGCTTTATGGGATAAGTATGGAACTGAATTGTTTGATAAAAAAGGATATTCAGAAAAGACCATTAGACAAGCTTTTCGTATTACTTTAGATAAAATTCTAGATAACACGGATGAATCCGTAGCCGCACTTGATTTGTTAATGATTTGCGCACAGCGCAAATTGGACTATTTGCCTATAAAGAGTTATCTTGAACTAGTTGAGGAAGATCATTGTCATCAGCTAAGCTGCTTTCGTGAGTGGCTCAAAACGGGACAACATCTCGATTCCTTTTATTTTCCTGCTCCGGATAGCAAAGATGGTGCATTTTATCATTATAGATTAGTTGAAATACTTGATGATGACGCCATAAAATATGAATGCCTATCTGAGCCGTTCAAAGGGCAAACGATTATCCAAAGAACAAATAAAACAATCAAATTATTATCCGATGAGCTAACTAGAGGAGAAATAATACGAAGGCTCAGCGATTACTCACTCATATCGTGGAACGGCGATGTTGTTATTGTTCATCCGATGCTTAGAGAAATAATACTTGATGAGTTTGTAGATAAAGACCGTTTGTTTGGCGATGATTATTTGTTTTTCTCATATAATGCCACATTATACCATCGCTTTGGCGACACGAAATTAGCGCTTAAGTATGATTATAAAGCTTTTTGTCAAGCACTTGATTCTTTTGAAAGAAACATAAAAATTACGGAATCAATTATAAAGCAGCATGGATGTATCGCCAATATTGCCGATCCAATAGTATGGTTTGCAGATGTTTCCCAAAGGATTCTAAAACACGGAGATGATACACTGATCAAACGCGCTATAGAATGTCTGTTTTCTTTCACAAAACTATTATATGATACTGATGACATTACTCATTGTAAAGAAACAGTTCTGCGTTATGAGAAGGACTTTTTTAACCAATTGTCTTGGCAAATAGGATATCCTATTATTTGGAAAAGATGTCCTACACCTTCAGAATGCAAACAATTACAGGTGAATAGTTTTTATGAGGCTACAGAAATAGAAGACTACAACAATGCGCCCCATCTGGAATCGGCAAAAGCGGCAATAGATATTTGGTGTGATGATAAATCAGACATTGCAAAGATTAAAGACAACTCAAATTGGCGAATTGCCGCAATAAGAATCTAGGTGATTAGAATAGTTTCATTTCCAAATACGCCTCGTCTAAATCGTCCTGTTCTACACCGAGATAGCGTTTTGTTACCTCATAACTGCTGTGGTTATAAATATCCATAATAACAACCGGGGATACCTGTTGGCTTGTCCATGCATGGTATCCCCATGTTTTTCTTAGTCCGTGACAAGCGATAGTATCGTCAATCCCGACAGCCTGATTTGCTTCATGCATGATTCGCCATGCCTGTACTCTGCTAAGCGGTTTCCCGCGTCCATTATCAAATATATATTCTTTTTGCGTACATGGACGATAAAGTGATAAAGCGTAAATCGCCTGACTATTGAGCGCAATTGATCTTCGTTTTCCGGTTTTATGCTCTATCACCGTAAGATGTTTTCTGAACGAACGACTTTCATGGTTATATACGTCATCCCATTTTAATTGAAGTAAGTCACTGATCCGCAATACGGTATAAATAGCCATGATCATAAGCGTATAATTTCTCAACTGACCTTGTTTCAAAAAATAATCAGCCAACGCTTTTAACTGTCCTTTATCTCTTATCGGTTCTGTTTTTGCCATAAATAGTTGCCCCCTTATCTTAGTTCATACACATTGTAACGCACTAAGATAAGGGGCTTTTTACTGTCTTTATACTCTGTTACATACTATAACATATTTACCTAATCTTTTCAATACGATTTCAAAAGATTTACGGTGTTATTTCAAAAATTCCCCCAATAACTACATATGTAACGCATAGATAATTAGTGGATTCCCCTAAAGAAATGTAACATTTTATAAAGAATGTTACATTGGGGGAATAACATGAATAAAGCTGCTTCTTTATTTCTTATAGCTATAATGGTTTTGCTGGCAGGATGCAATCGTTCAGTCGCCAACAATAGCGCTACGATATTGTCTGAAAACAACAGCTCAACTGAGGCAGTTGTGGATACAACATCAGACGATGATATTGATGTTACCAGTGAAGAAAAGATCTACCATTGTTTCTATCTGAAAGGCGACGCCTTATATTTTGCAGATAGCAAGAACAACGCATCTCCTCTGAAGCTAACCGAAAATTTAGTGACTAGCGGATGGTATGACGTTGGTACTATGAACAGTTTAGCTGGTACACTTTTCTGTACTTATGACGAAGGGACAGGACTGGCATTTTATTCGGATTATGGTAATTCTAATTTGTATTACAAAGATACGAACAATCCTAATTCGGGAGCTGTTCATATCGCAGACAGAATAGCTTCCGGCTATACCAGATACATTCCTGAAAAATCTGTTGTTTATTATGTATCAGGTAATTTAGAATTATACGAGTACGACATAACTTCGGGAACAGCTACAATGGTTGATGAACAAGTAACTTCTGTTACCAAGTCTGCTGATAGCGATATAGTTTACCGAACTGATAGCGGTCTATATGCCAAAAACGCTCACGAGGAATCATATCCAATTGACTCATCTTCAGCCAGCGATGGTTCTGATGCCAGCTCAGCGTATCAGGACAATACAAACAACAAAAGCGGAGAGAATGAAGCTCTATGGGTTATTGAAAACTATAACGCCAAAACACAAACAGGTGATTTGACTCTGAATTTAAACGGAGAAAGCACCGTGATTGATTCAGATGTTATTCGCATTATTACCTGATTTGCTCCTGCGCATTCATAACAATCATAGAATAATTGGAGGAAAGAATGAAAAAAGTATTATGTTTTTTGATGACAGCTTTGATGATCGTTTTGCTGGCAGGATGTGGCGAAACAGATAATCAAACTCCCACTGCAACTGAATCGAATCTTTCTGCTCAGGAAACGCAGCCAGTTCAGACGGAGCCAGAAGATGACAATTATTCGGCAACCGAGCCGCAAACTCTTACGTCCACAGATGCAATTGATAACGATAACAACGAAAATGAATTTGAGGAAGAAACAGAATCTTACAGTTACAAAAATTCAGATTCAACTGTAGATTGGACAACGCGTACTTATAATTGCACCGATACGGATGGTTATACTTATCAAATAACAATCAAGTTAAGCCCGTGGATTTTCACCGGCAATACCTCAACACTTAACGCCGCTTGGGGAGAAGTTGGAAAGGGCAATCCTCTCCCGACTACGTTTAAAGATTGGGGATTAAAACAGGTCGAAAAGTATCAGGACAGACAAAATGTCGGAGTGTATGCACACGACGAGAGCTTTTTGGTAGTAATGACCGATATGTATTATTCTGTCGGACAAATCTATATCAAGAATGTGACGGAAGGCTGGAATATTACAAGCAGTTCACCGCGAAATCCTATTTTTGAAATCTATACAAATGTAGATGTTGCTTCCATGGCGTCAACGATAACGCGAACTTTTTATGGCAACAAAACACAGGATCAAGCAAACAAAGTGCGTATTGATACTAAAATGACCGGTGATACATGGGGACCGGTGCCGTTTATTATGATGGCGCCCGAAAACATTTCGCCTAATTATCCTGATGGAGAATATTTTGAATCTATATTAAACAGTGATGTCAGCGTGAACGGCTGGTATATTTCGCATGATACAACTCCGGATAACCAGTTTAACATTGGAATTATAGATAAACAGGGAGTTTACCACATTTCAGAGTCCGAATAATTTGCTCCTACACAGGGTGAGCCTATTTGCATCTAGACGACGCTTCATCGGTAAGACGAAGAAGTCTATTGAGATATTTGCCGGATTTACGTATGTCGCAATTGGTTTTATATCCCCATTTGCTTAGTATTTCTGCACACATACTTATATACATATCTGCACGATCGCTACCAATGTCGGGAGCCAAAGAGGTAATCGGAAACCAAATAATGGATAACTTGGGATAAGTAATTTCTGCGATTCTATGCAGAATAGAGTAATTCACAATATCCTTACAGACGGGAACAAACACTTCTTTATTCATAGACATATAGAGCATCATGATATAGAATACTCTTTTGTTTTTATCTGGAATTACTTTAGAAAGCGCATCTGTTTGTTTTTCCAATTCTGCCTTATATCCTGCAATCAATTCACTTTCAACTGTACTGGAAACATGGTTCATATCAGGATAATGCACATATAAAGTGCGTTTAGTGAGCTTTGCTTTTTTCGCTATCTGTTTTAATGTGATTTGTCTACGATGCGTATTTCTTAATAGGATAATTGCTTTTTGAATCGTTCTGTTATTACGTTGATAGCGTAGGTTGTGCTTCGTCTTACCTTGTGCTAATCCTTTGTTCATTAATATAAGTTTACCATACGATTTTGTTTTACATAAATCGGAAAAACATATAAAAAAGGAGATTTTTTACAATGAGAAAAACATACGCCTATAACTCTATTATCATTGGAGCATTGCTCGGCATTACAGTGGGAGCTTCTACCAAAAATGTTGTTTTAGGCATCGTAGTAGGTTTAGCTGTATCCGTAGTGGGATTCATCATTATCAAGCTGATTGAAAATGCTTTGTATGCCGCCGCAAACAAGGCGACGAATAAAGCTCAAGAAGCATACCAAAGAAGAAAAGCAAGAAAAATACAGGAAACAGATAAATATGATCCCCCAACAACTACCCGATTTCCCGGTAATAATAGCTCGGAATATCAATCAAACGCTAATGGCAATCAAGATACTTACTATAACTAATCAAATTTTCAGGAGGTTTCATCATGGGCTTAGTAATTGCTTTATTAGTTGGCGGAGCTATCCTAGTAGGTGCGTTTGCCTATGGACTGTCAAGGCATAAAAAACTGGTCGGCGAAGGTCAGATTGTTTCCAGAAATACTGATTTTGCAGAATATGTTTATGAGTTCACTTCAAAAATCGGTTCAGTAAGGACTTTGACTGAAGCGATTAATTCGCTTGATTACAACATGATCGGAGCGGATATGGAAGGTGATATTTATAAGCAGAGATTTCAGTTCGCAATTCAAAATTCAAGGCAACATTGATATGCACGGCTTTTGATGAGCCGTCTGGTATCGCTGTCTATCGTTTCCAGTTTACACAGTTCAGAACGAACGGCAGCATCCCGACCGATTCACTTTCAATGAACAAGCTACTGACTCAAATTGAAAAGGTATTTTTATCTTTAGATCCCAATACCGGCGTAAAGCATTATAAGGCGGATCTAAAGAGTAAACACAGCATTCTGTGAGGGAGAATATGGAGGTATGGTTGGTTATTGTCGCTTTTGTTGTAACGGCAATAGTAGTTATTATCGTTGGATTTATCGGCAATAAAGCAGTAGACGGGACAACAAATGCTATCAAGAAAAAACAAATGAAGAATCGTTCAGTTGAACCTAAGGATGTAGCTAAATCCGAAAGATTAGCTGACCGTTACCGTTCTGTGCCTAAAAACAAGTAGTAATAAAAATATCGCCCCTCATATAGCCGATTGCTATTAAAGGGGCAAATCTATTTTTTGAAAGGATCATAGAGAAATGAAAAAACTGCTATTAATCTTCTTGTTGATTATACTTGCTATGCAATGTACAGGTTGCAATAAAATAGAAACAAACACGATTGAAACAAGTTACAGTCCATTTGAGGAGGCAACGGATAATAGTACCAGTGAAACAAATAGCGAAAACGCAGTTAATGGAGAGTCTTCGAAGAAAGCCATCAAAGTTAAAAGACAAATTGCCGCCCATCGTGTAATCGCCGAATACTATTATAACGAATCTGGTGATATTACAAGCAAAACGACTTATACATATGACAGCAATGATAATGCCGGCATGGAGTCTACAACAGATTATCAATATGACAACCATGAATTTATGAAAGTCACCACTACATGGAATAATGGCACTATTGAAGAAACCACCTACGACTACGAATATAACGATAGCGGCAATATAACAACAAAATATGAGAATTTCTCTGATTCTAACGGAACCATCATCAACATGAAGACGATATACGACTATAACTCGGATGGTAGGATATCCAGAGAATGGAGAGGTACTGCGGATCAAGCACCTTCGGATGAGGAATATACTTATTACGAATATGATGATTCCGGCAACCTAATCGCTGCCAGACATAAGAATCCATTAGTTAATTATCTGGACGAAGAGTATGAGTATGACGAGAACCATTTGCTAATATGTAAATTTACTCGTAACTCATCAGGGCAAATAAGATCTGTTTTTAGATATAGCTACAATGATAATAACGACCTTATCAAAGTTACTGAAAACCGTTATAAAGATAACGGCGAGGAGTCAGAAACTACTCAGTTAGTTGAGCAATATGAATATGAGTACTGCTAAACCGATATCGATATTTGTTATCCGTTAACTTGCAGTTTTAGGCGCAAGTATTGACTTTTTTATATAAAATGGTGCAAATGTATCTTGCGGTAAGATGTAGCCTGACGTACTCCACAGTGACGTGGCAACACACTGCCGCCCGAGTATTCTCGGGCGGCATATCTATTATAAAAAGAAATCGACAAATCGGAGTTGTCGATATATTATCTTATTAGTCTTAATCGGAATTTGTTGTTACAAAATATTGCAGGAGGTCCTGAATATGAAAGAATTCTATGAGCCGATGTTATACTTGTCAACGCCGGAGCATCCCAACACGATGGGAATAGCGGTCACATTAAAAGAACCTGTGGACGGCGATATCCTTCAAAGTGTTGTTGAGGAGCTTAGTGCGAGGTTCCCTTACTTTTACGTAAAGGCTGCTGCGAAAGATAATGATCTTGTTCCTGTTTCGAACCCGCTTTTGATGACAGTGCGAAACACATGGGAACCCATCAACCTCAATTCGGCGGCATCCAATCATCACCTTGCTGCGTGGAAATATGACGGAAAGCGGCTGATGTTTGAGATCTCTCACTCTTTAACGGACGGAGCAGGCGTACTCCCCTACATCAAGAGCGCTCTGTACCTCTATCTGTCAAAAAAGACAGGCGCGGCATTGGATCCTCGGGGCTTTCGTCTGCCGGGGGATGAAATCCCCGAATCGGAGACAGGGAACCCGTTTGCCGGTCTGGATATCGACGGGGCACAGGCTCCGCTATACTCCAAGCCCCCTACAGAAGACTTCTACCGTTTGAATAACGGCGAGGATCACGATCCGACGATTACTTATGTCAAGCTGTCAGAATCACAGCTGATGCAATACTGCAGGGACTTTGACGGTAGCCCCAACGCTTTTATATCCGTCATGCTTGCGAGGGCGATGCGCCGCTATGATCCGAAAAGTGAAAAGCCGATCAGTATCGCTGTGGCGATCGATCATAAAGCGATGCTGGGAAACTATGACAACTATCGTTTGTTTGCCAATGTGGTCGAAGTTGACTTCCCCAAAAACAGATCGCTCAGCGACCTGATGCAGACCTGTACGATGACCCGCGGACAGATGATGCTGCAAGCGCAGCCGGAGAATTCTCTCTGGGCGATGAAACAAAGAAAAGCTATGCGTGCGAAATTGGATCAGATGCCATTGGATATGAGGCTGACCGTCATGGCGAAAACGGCAGGCAGCGCGCGCTGGAGCGCATCTGTATCCTATGTCAGCTGCAGATCCTTCGGCTCATTGGATCCGTATATCGACGAGATGTATGCGGTGGCAGAGCCGGGTGTGTCGGACATTGCCTGTGAGATAACCTGCATCAATCATCAATTCTTTCTTGCTTTCAGTCAGTCTTTTTCTGCTGACGGTTTTCTCAGTATATTTTTCGATGAGCTTGCGTCAGTCGGAATCAGCTATGAGGTGATGCGAAAAGAACCTCTTCGTCTGTGCGGGCTGGAGGATTATGGCTCAGTTGAAAAGCTATAATCAAATCGACAGCACTGCAAAGCTGAAGGATAACGTAATTCTGATTTATTGCTTAAGATTATAAAAAGGAGAGCATATCTGCGGTTTCTATTATAAACATAGCAGCAAGCGAGATCTATGTTATTGCCTGATAAACATACCTTATCTCCATCGACAAAAAAGGAGTACCGTTTGGTGGTACTCCCTTTTTTGTTCAATGTGGATTTGAAAAACCGGTCACGTTAAAACAGCCGCTCTGTTATTTTATATGCGGAAGAATTTTTTCAGCGCGTGATACTCGCCGAGAACCAGCAGTGTCATATCCGCTGTCAAAACGGTATCGGGCGATACCATAAAATTCATCGTGTCGTTATTCTTGATCGCTATAATGTTCAGCTTATGCTTTCTTCTGATGTCAAGCTGGATCACCGTCTTGCCGATCCACGCATCGGGAACGGTAACCTCATAGAGGGAATGGTTCTCGTCCAGCTCGATATAATCCAGAATATGATCGGAGCTGTAGCGGATCGCCGCCCACTTCGCAACCTGCTTTTCGGGATATACGACTTTATCGGCGCCGTTGCGCAGCAAAAACTTTTCCTGACCGTCGCGTTCCGCACGGGACACGACAAACCTCGCGCCGAGCTCCTTGAGCAGAGAAGTGGTCTCCAGAGAGCTTTGAAAATCGTTGCTGATCGTCACAAAACAAACGTCATAATTGCGAACGCCGAGCGAACGCAAAAACGCCTCGTTGGTGCTGTCGCCGATCTGTGCGTCGGTAACGATATCGACCGCTTCGTTAACGCGGTCTTCGTTATGATCAATACCCATCACTTCGTGACCGAGCTTGTTGAGCTGGATCGCGATGTTTTTTCCGAATCTTCCGAGTCCGATCAATAAGATAGATTTCATATTGTTTCTCCTTTATCCTACCGTGATATTCTCCTGAGGTAATTTTGACATTTTTTTGTTTGATCCCGAAATCGTCGCGTAGATGATGGTCAGTCCGCCGACTCTGCCGAGGAACATCAACGCCATCAAAATGCACTGGGAAAGCAAACCGAGCTGCGGCGTGATCCCGAGCGTCAGACCGACCGTACCGACAGCCGACGCTGTCTCAAACAAGCAGACGCCCAGCGGCAGTCCTTCTGCCAGACTGATAACAGAAGCGCCGACAAAGCACAGCGATACATACATCAAGAGGATCGTAGAAGCGTTTTTGACCGTGTCCGCGCCGATGCGTCTGCCGAACATTTCCGGATCTTCTTTGCGGCGAAAGCTGGCGACCGTGTTGATAATCAACACCGCAAAGGTGGTGGTTTTCATACCGCCCGCCGTAGAGCCGGGCGATCCGCCGATCAGCATCAAAGCGATAAAAAGCGCCTTGCTGATCATTGACAGAGAGGTCAGATCCGCGGTATTGAAGCCTGCCGTTCTCGTCGTAACCGACTGAAACAGCGATCCGGTGATCCTTTCGCCGATCGACACATCCGCATAATCGCAGAAGAAGAAAAACACCGCCGGGATCAGTATCAGCAGTCCGGAGGTAACCAGCACCACCTTGGTCTGTATGCGGTATCGTTTAAAATGATATTTATGGGTAATGATATCTCTCCATGTCAAGAAGCCGAGACCGCCGATCACAATCAGGAGCATCAGAACAATATTGATAACGGGTTGAGAGGCATAGGACGTCATCGACGCGAACTTGCTGTCCGGCGTTCCCATCAGATCAAAGCCGGCGTTGCAGAAAGCGGAGATAGAATGGAAGAACGCCATCCAGATCCCTTTGAGCCCGTGATCGCGGATAAAGACAGGCATCATCACGAGCGCGCCGGTCAGCTCAATGATCGCCGTTCCTTTCAAAACGAATTTTGTCAGCCGGACAATGCCGCCGATCATCGGCGCCGAGATCGCGTTCTGCATCGTGTTCCTCTGATTCAGAGAAATCTTCTTACCCGACAACAGCGCAAAAGAAGCCAGCATCGTCACAACGCCGAGACCGCCGATCTGGATCAGGATCAGGATCACCGCCTGACCGAAGCCCGACCAGTAGGTTGCGGTATCCTGTACGATCAGCCCGGTAACGCAAACGGCCGAGGTCGCTGTGAACAAGGTTTGATTGAACGGCGTAACCGTGCGGCTTTTTGCGGAAATCGGCAGCATCAGTATCAGCGCACCCAGTACGATAATGCCGATAAAACCGAGTATGATGATCTGAAACGACGTCAGGCGTTTTCTTTTGAATATCAGCTTTGACATATGTCTCTCCTGCTTTTATGACAGCGAAAAAACTGTTTTTCCGCCGAATATGTATATCATTATAGCATAGGAACAAGCGGTTGTCATCCCCTAAAAACAAAGGAATTATAAATTGCCATAGCTATAAAAAGAGGAAGTTTTTTGCTTCCTCTTTTTGTGTGTTTTATTTTATTTGTTTTGCTTCTTTCCGTTTTTATAATCGCGGTAGAGTTTCGGAATATTACGGTAGGTATAGCGGTAGTGATTTACCATATGGTCAAAATAGAACCCCACCACACGGCCGTTGCCGTTGATCTTTCTCATGATCTTCTGATGGAACGCGGGAGAATAAAAGATATTCCTGACGCGCGCGCCGTCTCTTGCCGTTTTCTGCATCAGCGCGATACTGCGCAGATAGGTCTTTTTCGGATCGGGAGAAAGAAGCGCCTGCGCCGCAAACATTCCCGACCGCATCGACATATAAAGACCTTCTCCCGATATCGGATCGGTCAGTCCGGCGGCGTCGCCGATCAGCAGGATATCATCACTAAGCTTTCTTTGATCGGGAGCTGTTCCGTAAGGGATAAACGCGCCGATCAGCCTGACGTCGGCAGGATCGATCCCGACATCCGACAAGAACGCGTACAGCGCCTCTCGGCAGCGGTGATCTCTGCAGAAGCTCTCGCCCGCGCCGATACAGACCCTGTCCCCATGCGGGAACACCCAGATATATCCGCTGTCGAGATAACCGAAATACAGCTTTACGCTGTCGACAGAAAGCATACTCGCGGGAACATACGCTTCGATCCCGATCGCAAAGTCCTCTTTCTTCACCGATGTGAGCTTATGGGACATACCCAGCGCGCCGTCCGCAAAAATCAGCGTCCGGTAATGAACTTCATCCCCGCCAGAAAGGAGAACCGCCTTTCGCGCATAGTCGATTTTAAGATTCTTCTCTCCCTCCGTCAGTATGCCGCCGAGGGCTTTGTATCGCTGTACCAGAGCATTGTCAAAACGACTCCTGTCAACAAAATATACAGGGCGTTCGATCTCTGACGACGCAAGCGGTCTTGTACCGGCAAAAAGCGCGACCTCTTTGGCGGAATCACAGAACAGGTCGCCGATCTCTTTGGTTTCAAATATCGTCTGTATCAGCTGATAGGTCTTATCCGCCACCAAGCCCGCGCAGGTCTTATGACGCGGAAAGGTCGCCTTGTCGATGATACAAACGTTTTTTTCATTTTTTCTCAGCGTGATCCCGCACGCCGCGCCCGCAGGCCCCGCGCCGATGATCACGGTATCATAACGGTATTTCATCACTGTCACCTCGGTTTTTCTTATCGTATCACAGACGCTGTGATTTTGCAATCCAAAAAAGAAAAGCTGTCCGCAGCGAACAGCTTTTCTTTACGGCAAGATTAAACTAACCATTTTTTGACGATCGGGATCTTGTTCATCACGATAGAGATCAGATAAGAACCCGCAAATATCACAACAGCAAAGATCGGAATGGAAATATACGGCATCCATCCATACACATCAATATGCAGCATATTCACACTAAACGTAATAAGAATCGGATGAATCAGATAAACGCCGAAAGTACATTTGGAGAAGAACGCCAAACGGTCTGCAGCTTTTTGGGTTTTCATCGGGTTCTTGCATATCTGCTTCACCGCGACAAATACAGCTGTGCTTACAAAGAAAACGTTCATAGCAAAGTTGTCATAAAACAGCACACTCGTTTTCTGAAGATACCGGATCACAAGTGAAGTGCCGACGATAGTTATCGCTGCTCCCAATATTCCCAATGCGTACAAGGTTATCCTAACGCCCTTTTTTATCGCATTTTTGTGGAGCAGATATCCCAGAATAAAATATCCCGGAAATCCCAATACAAAATTCATTTTCAAAGACTTAACCGGACCGTTGATGATCTCCGCTGCGTTTTCATTCCCGAGCTTAATCAGGGAGACCGTCTGTGGAATGAATACAGCGAACACAAAAAACAGAATAACAAATGCCCATGCAATCTTTTCGTTTTCAACGATTCTCTTAAGCATCGGAACAATAAGATATATCCCGATCATCATCAACAAAAACCATAGATAATTGTTGGTATCCAAAAAATTCTTTAACACAGTTTTTGCATCCAACATCTCCGGATGTCTCAAATAGGGTACAACAGCGTAAAAAACACTCCAAAACAAATAAGCTATCGCCATATGTAAAATGTTTCTACAAAACAGCTTGCGATACGTATGCTCTCTTTCCAAAAACAACGCGCCGCTTATCATAACGAACACGGGTACGCCCCAACGGGAAAGAGAGTCATAAACATTCACAGCGTTCCACGCAGATGAGTCGATCGATATATTGCCCATAGTCTCGGTCGACGCGTGTATCATAACGATTGCAAAAGCCGCGATGATCCGCAAGATATCGAGATAAGCTACTCTCGCGGGTTTTGTCTGAATCGATTCACTCATACTATGCTTCTCCTTTTATGCTTCGGCAAGACCGTCGGCGATACCGATCAGGACGATGCCGATGATCACGGTGATCACGCAGGCGTACTGAGACGCTTTGAGCTTTTCCTTGAGGAAAATACGCGAGAGGATCGCCGATACGATACAGTAGGAAGCGACCATCGGCGCAGCGACGATCGGGTTGTCCGCCATCGCGTAGACATAGAAGATCTGACCGAACTGCTCAAACAGCGCGGCGGCTCCTCTTGTCTTGATCTCGGCTTTCTTGAAGGGATTATACGCCTTTTTCTCTCTGATCAGCAGGAAGATCCACGCGACGATACCCGCCAAGAGGAAGGTCAGTCCGTAGAGGATCAGCACATCGATCTCACCGAGTCCGAGACCGACCTTTTCGTCAAGGATGATACCGTCTGCGGCGGTGCCGATCGTATCAAACACACAGTAGAGGATCGGGAACAGCAGCGCCAAAGCGCCGAAGCGATATTTTCTCTCCTCGGGCTTTAAGTCTAACGCTCCCTCCTTGTTTGCCAGACGCTGTTCCACCACAGCGAGCGCGATCACGCCGAGGATGATCAGTCCACTGCCGACGATCTCCAGAACGGAGAATTCCTCAAAAAAGCCGCCGATCGCTCCGGTGAAGGAAAAGTAGCAGAACATCGCGATCGCCGAGAAAGCGCCCGAAGCGTTCTGCACAGGGGACACGATCGATACCTCGAGGTATCTCATACCCGCGTATCCGATCACCATCGAGATAATGTAGCACAATGAAGCGGGCAGATACTTCACCGCGCTCACAAAAATGCTTGTCTCTCCGTTAAAGAGCGTTTCCGCGGTGACCGCGTCGGCAATCTGCTCGCCGACCAGTCCCGTGAGAGGCTCCTTGAAAACGGTCAGCACAATAAACAACAGCGAGAAAACGCCCATCATCAGACCGACCCATACGGCAGTTTTCAGATGAGAATAGCGGTCGCCGTCGACGTTACTCTTCTTATAAAATAAATCTGCAAGTCCCCATCCGAGCATACAGATGAGGGTAAAAATAAACCAAGACATAGCTTTTCCTCCGTGTGGGAGTGTTTTATCTGTCATTCTGAGGGGCTTGTCCCCGTGAGAATCCCCTTGTCATTACTACCGGTTGCAAAAGGAGGGGGATTGCCACGGCTCCTTTGGAGCCTCGCAATGACACTTGAACATTATTATTTTGCATTAGAAAGCATCAGCTTGATGCGGTTTTCCTGATTGATCGCGGTCGCGGAAGGATCATAGTCTACCGCGACGATATTGACCTCGGGGTTTCTCTCCTTGATCTGCTTCATCATTCCCTTGCCGGCGATATGATTCGGCAGACAGCCGAAAGGCTGGGTACAGATGATGTTGGTAATGCCCTCGCTGGCAAGCTCCAGCATCTCCGCAGGCAGCAGCCACCCCTCGCCCATCTTGGCGCCGAGATCGATATAATCCATCACGCGGCGGCGGGTCTCGTCAAAATCCGCGGGAGGCATAAACTGCGGGAAATCCTTGATCAGCATCTGACGGATATCGTTCTGCTTTCCTAAGAGATAAGGATAGAGAAACTTACATCCCAACGCCTTGACGGGCTTCTTTTTATAATACAGATAATCCTGTATACCGTTATAGACACAGAAGATCGCAAAATCCATAAAGCCGGGCATCACCGGTTCGACGCCTTCATCCAGCAAGAACTTCTCAAGATTATTGTTGCCCAAGGGTGAGAACTTGACATAGATCTCGCCGACGATGCCTACCTTGACCTTGTCGCGCGGGGTATCGCCCAGAATCTTCGCGAAGTCCTCGGCGATCAGGTGATAGTTCTTTTTGATATGGCTGTATTTGATATTCTTCGGATTGCGCATATCCTCCATCAGCCTGTCGGTCCACGCGCGTACCAGCTTGTCGGTCTCTCCCTCTGTCTTTTCGTAGGGACGGGTCTGGTTGGATAAGAGCATGATCAGGTCGCCGTAGAGCGCGCAGTAGAGCATCTTATACACCAGCGGAAGCGTGATCTTAAAGCCCGGGTGATCCTCCATCGCTCCGAAATTTAACGAGATGACCGGCACCTTCTCAAAGCCCGCTCTCTTGAGCGCTTTGCGGATCAGGTAGATGTAGTTGGAGGCACGGCAGCCGCCGCCCGTCTGGGTCATCAACAGCGCGACCTTATCGAGATCATAGCGGCCCGACTTGAGCGCGTTGATCATCTGACCTGTCAGAAGCAAAGCGGGATAACAGGTGTCGTTGTGGACATATTTGAGTCCCGCTTCACGGATATTGCCGTCGGTAAATTCCAAAAAATCCACCTTGTAGCCCTTGGTGCGCAGGACGTTTGCGATAAAGTTGAAATGAATCGGGAGCATCGTCGGGATAATGATGGTATAGTCCTTTTTCATTTCTTCCGTAAATTTTACATATGTAGATTTTTGTGTCAAAAAATCGCCTTCTTACTTATTGTTTGAGAGAACCTCGATAATGTGTCATTGCGGGGGAGCACAGCGACCGCGGCAATCCCCAAAAACAAGTTGTTAGTTCCCGGTTGTTGGTTGTCGGTTATGATGATTGAAAAGCTTCATTTTTAATTAATTGTGCGAAGCCCCCAATCAACTGATAACTAAGAACCAAAAACTGGGAACAAAATGAACGACAAGGGGATTCTTCGCTTCGCTCTGAATGACAATTAAATTTGTTTTTGCTCTCTCTCCTCTAATGCGCCGATCAGACTGCGGAGTCTGATCTTCACCGCGCCGAGGTTGGTGATCTCGTCGATCTTGATCTGGGTATAGAGCTTGCCGTTTCTCTCTAAAATCTCGCGCACCTCGTCGGTGGTGATCGCGTCCACACCGCAGCCGAAAGACACCAGCTGGACCAGCTCGACGTCCTTGTTCTGAGAAGCAAACTGCGCCGCCGCGTAGAGTCTCGAATGATAGGTCCACTGGTTATAGACCGAGAGGATCGGTACCTCGACGTCATGGGTGACGCTGTCCTCGGAAACAACGACAAAATCCAGCGAGGTCGCGAGTTTATCAATGGAATGGCAGATCTCGGGATCGATGTGATAGGGTCTGCCGGAGAGAATCATAATACGTTTGTGCTTTTGTCGCGCGACAGAAAGCGCTCTTGCTCCCTCGTCATAAATCCGCTGCATATGCAGACGGTATTCGGCAAAGCCTTTCTTTACCGCGTCTTTTACATTTGAACGGGAGATATCGTCAAAGTTCTGTGACAATACGGCGTAAAGCTGTTTGGTCAGCTCCCTCTCGGAATTGATGTTGAGATACGGATAGAGAAACTTCGTCTGCGAGAGAGAATCCATGTTCGCGCGCAGCAGCTCCGAATAGTAGGCGACGATAGGACAGTTGTAGTGGTTGTCGCCTTTGTTTTCGTTAACGTTAAAGGTCAGCCCGGGATAGAAGATCGCGTCCACGCCCTCGTCGAGCAGCTTCTCGATATGTCCGTGCATCAGCTTCGCGGGATAACAGGCGGTGTCGGACGGGATAGAGAACTGACCTTTCTGATAGATCTTTCTGGTGGAAAAGCCGGAGGAAATCACCTCAAAGCCCAGAGAATCAAAGATCGTAAACCACAAAGGATAGAGTTCATACATTCCCAGAGCAAGCGGCAGACCGATCTTATATTTTCCTTTTTTAGGCTGATACGCCGTCAGGAGATTTCTCTTGAATTCATAGAGGTTGGGCAGACGTTCATCGTCGGAGATTTTGATCCCCGCGCCTTTTTCACACTGATTGCCCGAAATCAGACGTTCCTTGCCGTTGAAGATGTTAACGGTCAGGCGGCAGTTGTTGGTACAGCCCTTGCAGACAGCAGACTTCGACTCGTGAACCAGCGTTTTGACTTCGCTTTCGCTCATCATACCGGAGTGAGTGAGGCTGTGCGCCTTCGCGTACAGCGCCGCGCCGAACGCGCCCATCAAACCCGCGATATTGGGACGGGTAACGTTTCTGCCGATTTCTTTCTCAAAGCATCTGAGCACCGCATCGTTCATAAAGGTACCGCCCTGCACCACGATGTGCTGTCCCAGCTCATCGGGATGGGTCGCGCGGATGACCTTATAGATCGCGTTCTTGACGACGGAAAGAGAGAGTCCGGCGGAGATATCCTGTACCGAAGCGCCGTCCTTCTGCGCCTGCTTGACCGAAGAATTCATAAACACGGTGCAGCGGGTACCCAAGTCCACGGGAGCCATCGAGAACAACCCTTGGCGGGCGAACTCCTCCACCGTGTAATCCATACTCTTGGCAAAGGTCTCGATAAACGAACCGCAGCCGGAGGAACACGCTTCGTTAAGCATAATGGAGTCTATCGAATCATTATGTACCTTGAAGCACTTGATATCCTGACCGCCGATATCGAGGATAAAATCGACGTCTTTGTTAAAGAACTTGGCGGCTCTGTAATGCGCCATTGTCTCGACCAGACCAAAATCAATACGGAAAGCTTTTTTGATCAGCTCTTCGCCGTAACCGGTCACCGCCGAACCGCAGATCTCGATATCATCGGAGAAATTCTCATAGATTTTTAAAAGCTGTTCCTTAACGATCTCAACAGGATTGCCCCTGTTGGAGCTGTAGTAGGAATAGATGATCTCGCTGTTCTCGGAAATGACAGTCAGCTTGGTGGTAGTAGAGCCGCAGTCGATACCGATATACGCCTTTCCCTTGTAGGTTCCGGAGAAGCGGGTGTCGACCTTGCTCTCGCCGTGACGATGTAAAAACGCCTGATATTCATTCTTATCCTTGAACAGCGGGGGTAAAGCAGAGATACGTTCTCTGGTTTTCAGAGAGTCCCTGAGTTTTTTGACCAGCTTCGCGTAGCTGAGTTCTTCGCCGCCCGCGCCGTAGAGCGCCGCACCGATCGCGACGGCAAACAGCGCGTATTCGGGGAACAGCGCGTGTTCCTCGTCAAGCTGTAAGGTCTCGACAAAGCGTTCTCTGAGTCCCTTGCAGTAGTAGAGGGGCCCGCCGAGAAACATGATCTTGCCTTCGATTCTTCTGCCCTGTGCAAGTCCTGCCACCGTCTGGTTGACGACCGCCTGATAGATGGAGGCGGCGATATCCGCCTTGGTAGCGCCTTGGTTGATCAGCGGCTGGATGTCCGTTTTCGCAAACACGCCGCAGCGCGAAGCGATCGGATAGATCTCGGTATGCTTTAAGGCTTCTTCGTCCATCTCTTCGTTGGAGAGGTTCAAGAGCGTCGCCATCTGGTCGATGAACGCGCCGGTGCCGCCGGCGCAGGAACCGTTCATTCTCTCGTCGAGTCCGCCGGTGAAGAAGATGATCTTCGCGTCCTCGCCGCCGAGCTCGATCACGGCATCGGTAGAGGGTTCAAGGCACCTGACACACTCTGCGGTGGAGTAAACCTCCTGCACAAAATGTATGCCCGCCGCATTCGCCATACCCATACCGGCGGAGCCGGAGATCGCCGCGGTGAAAGACCTGCCGTCGAGCAGCTCCTTGATATCCTCGATCATCGAAAGGGTCTTCTGCCTGACCTGAGAGAAATGGCGCTCATAGCGGGAATAAACCAGCTCTCCGTTGTCGATCAAAACGATTTTTGCGGTCGTGGAGCCGATATCGATGCCCAGCAGCAAATGGTCCGTTGTTCTGTTTTTGGCGTCGTTGATGTTCATTTTTTCGCCTCAACTATATCGTATTTTAATAATCAATTATAAAGACACAATGTATATTCTAACACCCCGAATGTCAAATAGCAAGGAAGTTTGCCGAAATTTTTCCACAGGTGTTACATTTTGTCGGAATGAATAAACCGCGCTCTTTTAGAAAGAAAAAATGTAGGCAAAAAAGCTTATGAGATTTTGAAATCTGCAATATTTTACCACTTAACACTTTAAAGCGGTTGAAAAACTCTTGACTATTGTCGGACATTGGGTATATAATGGGCAAGGTGTTATTTTATAAATGATATAAATAGAGGCGCGAAGGCTAAGAGTAGCTCCCCAAAGGTGTACGGAAATACCGGGAGCGAAAGGAGACTTCGCCGAAGCACAGAGGCGTTTTCCGGCGCTTTTGCGCTGGGACAGCGTAAAAGATGCGCTGTACTGTCGTGAGATGATCTCTTGCGGAGTGCTATTTGAAATTTCCTTTTGTATTTCAAGCCGCGGTACTCCCCGCGGTTTTTGATTTTTCAAGTAAAATTTGGAAAGAGGGAAAACAATGTCAAAAGCAAAGAAAATTGTCCTTGTGATTGCGGCGCTTGTCATCGTCGGACTGCTCGTATACGCAGCGGTATCCGGCGGCGCACTGGGACAGGTCAAATGTATGGACTGTGAAGGCACAGGCCTTGTCGACGGCGCGGAGTGTGAAACCTGCGCGGGAGAGGGTATGGTACGCGGCTCCGCATGGGCGCTGCTGCCGCCGATCATCGCCATCGGTCTCGCGCTGATCACCAAGGAAGTTTACTCCTCGCTGTTCATCGGTATCGTCGTAGGCGGTTTGATGTACACGAACTTCAACTTCCTCGGCACGATGGACGCGATCACCTCCGACGGTCTGATCTCTGCCGTAACGGATAACGCGGGTATCTTCATCTTCCTCGTCGAGCTCGGTATTATCGTCGCGCTGATCAACAAAGCGGGCGGTTCCGCGGCGTTCGGAAAATGGGCGGCGACCCATATCAAGTCTAGAACCGGCGCGATGCTCGCGACCTTCGTCTTAGGCGTACTGATCTTCATCGACGACTACTTCAACTGTCTGACGGTCGGTTCCGTCATGCGTCCCGTCACCGACGGACACAAGGTCTCCAGAGCAAAGCTCGCATACCTGATCGACGCTACCGCGGCTCCGGTATGTATGATCGCTCCTATCTCCTCCTGGGCGGCGGCTGTCGCCTCCTATGCCGAGGACGGTCAGGGCATCAAGCTCTTCTGCATGGCGATCCCCTACAACTTCTATTCTCTGCTCACCTTCGTATTCATCATCGCGATCTGCATCATGGGCTTCGACTACGGCTCCATGGCAATGCACGAGTATAACGCGAAGTATAAGAACGACCTCTACACCTCGGGCGAAAAGAACGAGGAAGGTCTTGATAACGACTATAACCCCAACGGCAAGGTCATCGACCTGATCCTGCCCGTACTGGTGCTGATCGCGATCTCTGTATTCGCGCTGGTCTATAACGGCGGCATCCTCGACGGCGCTGACTTCATCACCGCGTTCGGCGATACCGACGCGACAGTCGGTCTGCCCTGGGCAGGTATCCTCGCGCTGGCATTCACTATCGCTTATCTGATGCTCAGAAAGATCATCAACTTCTCCGACGCGATGAAGGCGATCCCCAAGGGCTTCTTTGCGATGGTTCCTCCCATCCTGATCCTCACCTTCGCGACCGCATTAAAGAATATGACCGGTCTGATGGGCGCGAAATACTTCGTTGCCGATCTCATGAGCGGCGCGGCTGCTTCTTTGCAAAACTTCCTGCCCGCTATTATCTTCTTGGTAGCCTGCGTACTGTCCTTTGCGACCGGTACATCATGGGGCACCTTCGGTATCCTGATCCCGATCGTTACCTATCTCTTCGCGAACAACCCCGGCTCCGAGCTGATGATCATCGGTATCTCCGCTTGTCTCGCAGGCGCTGTCTGCGGCGACCACTGCTCCCCCATCAGTGACACTACCATCATGTCCTCCGCGGGCGCGCAGTGCAACCATATTAACCACGTTTCGACCCAGCTGCCGTACGCTTTGACGGTCGCGGGCGTGTCTTTCGTCGGCTTCATCATCGCGGGCTTCGTACAGAACTGGCTGATTGCCCTGCCGATCGCCATTGCGCTGATGGTCGGTACGCTGATCGTGATCAAGTTCATTATGAAGAACAAGAAGGTCGCAGAAGAAGCGGCAGAATAATCCATATTCAAATTGATCTGAGCCTGTGCCGTTTGGCGCGGGCTCATTTTTTCCTTTCCCCAAACAACCTAAGAACTGACAACTAATCACCAACCACTAATCACTAACCACCAACCACTAATCACTAACAACCAACAACTAACATAATTACCTATATACCACATCCGACATAACAAGGTTTTGAGCATTTTGCCAAAAGTTTTCCGCCGTGTCAATAATTATGCAAGATACCCTTGACATTTATGCTGTATCTGTGTATAATTAACGCATAAAAGCAAACGCTTTATGCATATAAATGCATATTTATTCGGAGGTAAGAATATGGACAAGAAAGATATCAAAAAAGTCGTATTAGCTTATTCGGGCGGTCTGGACACATCCATCATCATCCCGTGGCTGAAAGAGAACTACAACAACTGCGAGGTCATCGCGGTTTCGGGCAACGTCGGACAGGCGGATGAGCTTGACGGTCTCGAGGAAAAGGCAAAGAAAACCGGCGCGTCCAAGCTCTATGTGCTGGATCTGACCGAGGAATATGTTGACGACTATGTCATCCCGACGATGAAGGCGGGCGCCGTATATGAAGACTATCTGCTGGGAACCTCCACCGCGAGACCCTGCATCGCGAAAGGTCTTGTCGACGTCGCGAAGAAGGAAGGCGCCGACGCGATCTGCCACGGCTGTACCGGCAAGGGCAACGATCAGGTGCGTTTTGAGCTGGCGATCAAGCATTTCGCTCCCAATATGCCCATCATCGCTCCCTGGCGTGAGTGGGACATCAAGTCCAGAGAAGAAGAGATCGAATACGCCGAGGCGCATGATATCCCTCTGAAGATCAACCGCGAAACCAACTACAGTAAAGATAAAAACCTCTGGCACCTTTCCCATGAGGGTCTGGATCTGGAGGATACCAACAACGAACCCACCTACGAGAAGAAGGGCTTCCTCGAAATGGGCGTTTCCCCCATCGACGCTCCCGATGAACCCGAATATATCACTCTCGATTTTGTCAAGGGCGTTCCCGTAGCCTTAAACGGTGAAAAGATGACCGCGAAAGAAATCATCCTCGCCCTCAACGAGATCGGCGGCAAGAACGGTATCGGCATCACCGACATCGTTGAGAATCGTCTGGTCGGTATGAAGTGCAGGGGCGTATATGAGACTCCCGGCGGCACCATCCTCTATAAGGCGCACGAGACTTTAGAGAGCATCTGCCTCGACAAGATGACCATGCACGAAAAACAGCGCATCGCTATCACCTTTGCAGAACTCGTCTACAACGGTCAGTGGTTCACACCCTTAAGAGAAGCGCTCTCCGCCTTCGTTGACAAGACACAAGAGAACGTCACCGGCTATGTCAAACTCAAGCTCTACAAGGGCAATATCATCAAGGCGGGCGTCGATTCTCCCTACAGTCTCTACTCTGAAGAGATCGCGACCTTCGGCGAGTCCGACTACGATCAGAAGGACTCTCAGGGCTTCATCAATCTCTACGGTCTGCCGATCAAGGTACAGGCGGTCGTGAACGCGAAAAATCAGTGATTCTTCGCAGTGCAAAGTGCAGAGTGCAGAGTGCAAAATAATCATACACACTGTGCCCTCACCCAAATCATATTGCTGTTACGATGGGTCGGGAGTTTCCCGACCCAAACGGCGTATATAAGCATATACAAAAGGATGAAAAAATATGGCTAAAATGTGGGCAGGCAGAACCTCGGGAGAGGTATCCGCTATCGCCGATCGGTTCAATGCCTCCATCGGCTTTGACAAGAGAATGTACAAGGAAGATATCGAGGGCAGTATCGCACACGCGAAGATGCTGGCAAAGCAGGGTATCATCGAAAAAGCGGAAGCCGATATCCTCTGCGATTCTCTCCAAGAGATCTCGGACGATATCACTCAGGGCAAGCTCGTTATCGACGAGTCTGCCGAAGACATCCATATGTTCGTCGAGGCGGAGCTGACCAAAAGAGTCGGCGATGTGGGCAAGAAGCTCCACACCGCGAGATCAAGAAACGATCAGGTCGCGCTCGATATGAGAATGCACCTGATGAACCAAACCGACGAGATCATCGAAAAGACTAAGTCGCTGATCGAAGCGCTCACCGATAAAGCTGCAGAATATAAGTCCGCGATTATGCCGGGCTACACGCATTTGCAGAGAGCCCAGCCGATCATGTTCGGCCACCATCTGCTCGCGTACAGTATGATGCTCCTTCGAGATATTGACCGTCTGCAAGACTGCAAAAAGCGGATGAACGTCTCCCCCATCGGCTGCTGCGCCTTAGCCGGCACCACCTATGATACCGACCGCGACTATGAGGCAGCGCTTCTCGGCTTTGATGAGGTCGCGATGAACTCGCTCGACGGCGTATCGGACAGAGATTTTGTCCTCGAACTGCTTTTTGATATCGCGACGCTGATGGCCCATCTCTCTCGTCTCTCTGAAGAGATCATCCTCTGGTCGAGCTGGGAATTCTCGTTCGTAGAACTCAGTGACGCGTTCACCACCGGCTCATCCATTATGCCGCAGAAAAAGAACTCCGATATGGCGGAGCTGGTCAGAGGCAAAACAGGCAGAGTCTACGGCGATCTGATCGGGATGTTCACTGCGCTCAAAGGTCTCCCTCTCGCCTACAACAAGGATATGCAGGAGGATAAGGAGGGCGTGTTTGACGCGTGCGACACCGTACAGATGGCTCTTGCCGTTTTCGCGCCGATGATCGCCACGATGAAGGTCAAGACCGAAAATATGAAAAAGGCGGCGCAGAGGGGCTTTATCAACGCCACCGACCTCGCCGACTATCTGACAAAAAAAGGTCTGCCCTTCCGCTCGTCTTATAAGATCTCCGGCGAGATCGTCGCCTACTGTATCGACAACGGCTATGTGCTGGAAACCTTACCTCTCGAAAAATATAAAGAATACAGCGATCTGTTTGAAGAAGATTTGTATGAGGATATCGACCTACTCGCCTGTGCCAACCGCAGGAACTCTAAGGGCGGCACCTCGACGAAGTCCGTTGAAGAACAAATCGCTTATGTAAAGGAAAAACTGAATGAGTAAGATATATATTGACGGTTCGGCGGGTACCACCGGACTGAGGATCCGCGAAAGGCTCAGTGAACGCAAAGACATCGAGCTGCTCACGCTCCCCGACGACCTCAGAAAAGATCCCGCCGCCAAAAAAGAAATCTTCAACCAAGCGGATATCGTCTTTCTCTGTCTGCCGGATGAAGCGGCAAGAGAATCGGTGAAGCTGATCGAAGGCGCTCACACCGTGATCATCGACACCTCCACCGCACATCGTACCGACGGGAGCTTCGTCTACGGTATGCCGGAGATAAGAGGACAGCGTGAAAAAATCAAAACCGCGAAAAAGATCGCGAACCCCGGCTGTCACGCCTCGGGCTTCATCGCGCTGGTCGAGCCGCTGGTCACCTTGGGGCTGCTCAAGGAGAATGCAAAGCTCTCCTGCTTCTCGCTGACCGGCTATTCGGGCGGCGGCAAGAAGATGATCGCGCAGTATGAGGAAGAAAACAGAGTCCGTCTCTTTGACGCGCCGCGGATGTACGCGCTTTCTCAGTCGCACAAGCATCTTCCCGAGATGAAAAAATTCTCTCATCTGGAAAACGACCCCGTGTTCTGCCCTGTGGTGTGCGACTTTTACAGCGGGATGCAGGTGACGGTACCGGTGTTCAAGGATGATCTGAATGGCTCGCTGAACGATATTAAAGAAGCATACAAAAGCTACTATCAAAACGGCTTGATCCATTTTGAGGACAGATCGGAAGAAGGCTTTCTCTCCTCCCTGAAATTCGAAGGCAGAGATGATATGGCGGTCTCGGCGTTCGGAAACGACGACAGAATCACGCTGGTCTCCCGTTTTGACAATCTCGGCAAAGGCGCGTCCGGCGCCGCCATCCAGAATATGAATATCGTGCTCGGATGCGAAGAAACAACAGGATTAATTCTATAAGGAAACTACTATGAAATATATTAACTCAGGCGTGACCGCCGCGAAAGGCTTCAAGGCCTCGGGCGTTCACTGCGGAATCCGCAAAAACACTCAAAAAAATGACCTCTCCCTGATCTATAGTGAGAAGAAATGTACCGCCGCCGCGGTATACACAAAAAATCTTGTCAAGGGCGCGCCCCTGACGGTTACCAAACAGCATATTGCAGACGGCTGTGCGCAGGCAGTGATCTGCAACTCCGGCAACGCCAACACCTGTAACGCGAACGGTATCGAGATCGCCGAGCAGATGTCCGCGCTGTGCGCCGACGCGCTTTCACTCAATGCAGGCGATATTGTCGTCGCGTCTACGGGCGTGATCGGTCAGCCGCTGGACATTACTCCTATCGCAAGCGGTATTCCCGAGCTGGTGAAAACGCTCAGCGAGGACGGATCCTTACAGGCGGCATACGGTATTATGACCACCGATACCAAACCCAAAGAGGTCGCGGTGGAGTTTGAGCTCTCCGGCAAGGCCTGCCGTCTCGGCGGCATCGCCAAAGGCTCCGGGATGATCCATCCGAATATGGCGACGATGCTGGTGTTCATTACATCCGACGTCGCAATCAGTCCCGCTATGCTCCAAAAGGCGCTCTCAACCGATATCGACTCCACCTTCAATATGCTCTCGATCGACGGCGACACCTCCACCAACGATATGGTCACCGTGCTGTGCAACGGGATGGCACAAAATGCTGAGATCACCGAAGATAACGACGACTTCAAAGTTTTTATGAAAGCGCTCAATTCCGTTACGGTAGCGCTGTGCCGTATGATTGCGGGCGACGGCGAGGGCGCGACCAAGCTGCTCGAATGTATCGTCTCAGGCGCCAAGGATGAGAAGACTGCCAAGACGGTCGCAAAGTCCGTGATCTGCTCCTCTCTGCTCAAAGCGGCGATGTTCGGCGCAGACGCGAACTGGGGCAGGGTGCTCTGCGCGATCGGCTACTCCGGCGCAGATGTGGATGTCAGCAAGATCGACGTCAGCTTCAAGTCAAATAAGGGAGAGATCCCTGTTTGTGTAAGCGGCGCGGGTATTCCCTTCTCCGAAGAGATCGCCAAAGAGATCCTGCTTGAAGATGAGATCGATATTTTGGTCAATCTCAACGACGGTACATTCACTTCTACCGCGTGGGGATGTGACCTGACCTACGATTATGTCAAAATCAACGGAGACTACAGGACCTGATAGTCATTCCGAGGGGCTTTAGCCCCGTGGGAATCCCCTTGTCATTACTACCGTCTTCTGCAAGAAGGGGATTGCCACGCCCCTAAAGGGGCTCGCAATGACGGCTCTAAATAACCCGATTGGAAGGTAATAAAAATGCAAAATGAATTTACCAATGCGCAGCGCGCGGAAGTCATCACACAGGCGCTGCCGTATATCAAGCAGTATAACGGCAAGATCGTCGTCGTCAAATACGGCGGCAACGCGATGATCAATGAAGATCTCAAAGAACAGGTCATGCAGGACATCGTCCTATTGTGGCTGATCGGCGTCAAGGTCGTGCTGGTGCACGGCGGCGGTCCCGAGATCAATGATCTGATGGAGCGTCTCGGCAAAAAAGCCGAGTTCATTGACGGTCTCAGAGTTACCGATAAAGAGACGGTCGATATCGTCCAGATGGTGCTATCCGGCAAGGTCAACAAGACGCTCGTCAACCTGCTTGAAGCCAAGGGCGGCAAGGCGATGGGCATCTCCGGTATGGACGGCAGACTGATCGAAGCCGAACCGAAAAACGAAAAACTCGGATTTGTCGGCAACATCACAAACATCAACGAAGGTCCGATCCTTGATCTGCTCGAAAAAGGCTATATTCCTGTGATCTCCACCATCGGCTGTGACAGAGAGGGGAACGCCTATAACATCAACGGCGACACCGCCGCGGCGCATATTGCGGGCGCGATCGGAGCGTCCAGACTGATCATGATGACCGATATCGCGGGTATCTTGGAAGACAAGAACGACCCCTCCACCCTGATCCCCGAGATCACGGTCTCACAGGCGCACGCGCTCTATCGCGACGGCACGATCTCTGACGGCATGATCCCCAAGGTCGGCTGCTGTATCGAAGCGATTTACAACGGCGTGGAAAAGGTCATCATCATGGACGGCAGGGTGCCTCACTCGATTTTGATGGAGATCCTCACCGACGAGGGCGCCGGCACCATGGTAGTAGGTGATAAAGATGAACATAAAAGAGCTTGACAAGCAGTATATCGCGAATACCTACCGCCGCTTTGACCTTCAGATCGTCAGCGGCAAGGGCGCGCTGTGCTGTGATGAAAACGGAAAAGAATATATTGATATGACCTCGGGTATCGGGGTCAACTCCTTCGGCTACTGCGACGACGTCTGGCAGAAAGCGATCGAAGAACAGGCGAGAACCCTTTCTCACACTTCTAACCTTTACTATACTGAGCCCTGCGCAAAGCTCGCTCACATGCTGTGTGAGAAAACCGGAATGAAGAAGGTCTTCTTCTCCAACTCCGGCGCGGAGGCGAACGAGTGTGCGGTCAAGGTCGCGAGAAAGTACGCCGCAGAGCATAAGGGCGCGGAGTATTATAACATCATCACGCTGAACAAGTCCTTCCACGGCAGAACGCTGACAACTCTCGCCGCCACCGGACAGGACAATTTTCATCAGCTGTTTACTCCGCTGACGGAAGGCTTCCTCTATGTCGACGCAGAAGATATCGAAGGACTGAAAAAGCTTGCTGCCGAAAACAAGGTCGCCGGTGTTATGCTTGAAGTTGTACAGGGTGAGGGCGGCGTGAACGCGCTGTCCGAAGGATATCTCAAAGCGGTTCAAAAGCTCTGTGATGAAAACGATCTTGTCCTGATTATTGACGAGGTACAGACCGGTATCGGCAGAACAGGGTATTTCTATTCTTATATGCGGTACGGTCTGCATCCCGATGTAGTATCCTCGGCAAAAGGGCTCGCGGGAGGTCTCCCGATGGGCGCGACCCTGATGAGTGAGAAGGTCGAAAGCGTGTTAGGTTTCGGCGATCACGGCTCCACCTTCGGCGGCAATCCCGTCTGCGCGGCAGCGGCGCTGTCTGTGATATCGCGTATCGACAGTAACTTCTTATCGCAAGTCGAAAAGAAAGGCGCGTATATCAAAGAGGAACTGGAAAAGACGGGCGCAGAGGTATCGGGGCTCGGGATGATGCTCGGTATCAAGACCGATAAACCGGTCTCTGAAATTATATCCGAATGTATGGAAAAAGGCGTGCTGTGCCTTTCCGCGAAGGAAAAATTAAGACTTCTCCCTCCGCTGAGTATCGAATGGGATACTCTCAAAAAGGCTGTGGAAATTATCAAGAACGTAATTGCCGCGTAGGACATCCCTTTTTACGCAAACGAAAACCGTAGGGCAAGGCGCCCTCGACTTGCCGAAACGTAGTAATTAAATCAAAATTTCATGCGAAGCAAATGGTGCTGCGCGTATGCACGGCATCTGTCGGAATGGCTTCGGCAAGTCGAGGGCGCCTTGCCCTACAATTCTTATACAGGTGAACCATATGAACACATTGAAAAACAAAAGCTTCTTAAAACTACTGGACCTCTCGTCGGAAGAGATCGCCTACCTTTTGGATCTCGCCGCAGAGCTCAATGCAAAGAAAAAGGCGGGGATCCCCCACCGCTTATGCGAGGGAAAATCCATCGCCCTGATATTTGAAAAGACCTCTACCCGCACCCGCTGTGCGTTTGAGGTTGCGGCAGCAGATCTCGGAATGCATCCGACCTATCTCGACCCCTCGGGCTCTCAGATCGGCAAGAAAGAAAGTATCGCCGACACCGCGAGGGTACTCGGCAGGATGTATGACGCGATCGAATACCGCGGCTTCGGACAAGAGATCGTAGAGAAGCTCTCAGAATACGCGGGCGTACCTGTCTATAACGGTCTGACCAATGAATTTCACCCCACCCAGATCTTAGCCGATTTCCTCACTATCCGTGAACACTTCGGATCTCTTGCCGGCAAAAAGCTCGTCTACATGGGCGACGCGCGCTATAATATGGGCAACTCACTGATGGTTGGGTGCGCGAAGATGGGGATGCATTTTGTCGCCTGCGCGCCGAAGAAATACTTCCCGAACGCAGAACTGATCGCACAGTGTCAGGCGATTGCGAAGCAAACCGGAGCCGTTCTCGAATTCATTGAGGATCCGATGGAGGCAACAAAAAACGCCGACGTTATCTACACCGACGTTTGGGTCTCGATGGGAGAGCCGGACGAGGTATGGGAGGAGCGTATCCGCGATCTGACCCCCTACCGTGTGACGTCAGAGCTGATGCAAAACGCAGGAGAACAGTGCCGCTTTATGCACTGTCTGCCCGCTTTCCACGATCTGAACACCACCATCGGCAAACAGATCCACGACAAGTTCGGTATCGACTGTATGGAGGTCACCGACGAAGTATTCGAATCCGCTTTGTCCATCGTCTTCGACGAGGCGGAAAACCGTATGCATACCATCAAGGCGGTTATCGCAGCTACTCTTTCGAATTCATAATTCATAATAAGATAAACAAAAGCCTTCCGTAAATCCGGAAGGCTTACTTTTTGAGATCAGGTGAGGACGGAGTCCTCCCTTAACTCTGCACTCTGCACTCTGCACTGAGAAAAATCACTGATTTTTCTCCAAGTAGTCCACGATATCCTGCACCGTTTCAAAAGAGGCAAGCTCTTCATCGGGGATGACGATACCGTGTTCCTCCTCGATGGTCATCAAAAGCTGGAGGATATCCAGAGAATCCGCACCGAGATCCTCGGTGATCTTGGACTCGGGCTTGATCTCGATATCACCGAGTCTTAACTGTTCTTTGAGTATGGTTTTGACTTCTTCAAACATTGCATTTACCTCACTTTATTTGTTTTCGATCTTATCGTAAAATGCTGCGATCTGCCTCTCTGCCAACTCGTTCATCCCTCCGTTTGACATCCGGTACGCCTGATCGATACAGACGGATATCGCCTTCGCGTCGGAGGAGCCATGTCCCTTGACGATGACCTTCTCACAGCCCAACAGCACCGAACCGCCGTAGTTCTGATAGTTGAAGAAGTCTTTCTCCTGTGCGAACATCTTCTTCATCAGCAGCGCGCCGAGCTTATAGACGGTCTTGGAGTAGATATCGGTCTTGAGCTTTTTGAGCAGGAAGAGCGCGGTACCTTCGGTGGATTTGACCAGCACGTTGCCTGAAAACGCGTCGCACACCACAAGGTCATACTTGCCGGAGAGCAGATCCCTGCTTTCCATATTACCGACAAAATTCAAATTGTCAAGGTTTTTTAAATATTCGTAGGCTTTTCGGCGCATTTCATCGCCCTTGTGCGCCTCGGTACCGACGTTCAACAGCGCGACGCGGGGATTCTCGATCCCGTAGGCGGCTTTGAGGTAGTTGCTGCCCAATATCGCGTTATGCACCAGTGTCTCGGCGGTCACCGCGTCGATATTCGCGCCGGAATCGCAGATCCCGACGATCCCGCCGGTCATCGTAGGCAGCAGCGGACAGAACGCCGGGCGTCTGACGCCGCGGACGCGTCCGATCCTGACGGTGGCGATCCCGATCAAGGCTCCCGTCGCTCCGGTGGAGACGACCGCCTTGATTTCGCCATCCTCTCTGAGCATCTTGATCGCCTTGACCATCGAGCTTTCTTTCTTCAAACGGATCGCGTCGACGGGCTTGTCGTCGCCGGTGATGATCTCGGGCGCATGGACGATCTCGATCATATCGCCGGTATAGCCGCAGCGGTCAAGTTCCTTTTTGATCTGTCCTTCGTCGCCGGTCAGGATCAGGGTCAGATCATCATATTTTTTCAGCGCTTTGATCGCGCCTTGTACGTTTGCCGAGGGGCTTTTGTCGCCGCCGAAGCAATCTATCACTATTTTCATATCAAACCTCTGTGAGCTTCTTGATATAGGCTCTTCTTCTCTTGTGATCAACGCGTTTGAAACGTTTCCACTGATTCTGGATCGCGAAATTGTTCTCGAGATTCAGATTGGTCTCCGCGTATTCTATCGCGGGATCGGCGAGCATTTTCATCAGCTCCGACGACACTACCGAGCTGACGCCGCGGTTGAGATAGGAAGGCTCCACCGCGATCAGCCCGAGGTCGATCACCTTCGGATGCTTGATCGCCTTGAGCAGTCTGATCAGCGCCGCGGGAGTCAGATGTCCCCGTGACTTCTGCACCGCCTTCGCAATAGAGGGGAAGCAGATCCCGAGGCAGACGATCTTTTCATTCTCGTCAAGGATGACCGCTACGTGCTTAAGGTCAACGATCAGCTTGAAGTTCGATATCATCATATCTTTCATTTCTTTGGTAAAGGGTACGGTACCGTAGAGCTTATCATACGCGACGTCGAGTAGCTCGAAAAAGCCTTCTCCGTATTTATCGATAAATTCGCTGATGTTTTTTGCTTCGCCGAAGTGGAGGTTGTAGCGCTTCATCACATAATCCGCCATTTTGTGCATCTCTTCGATACCTTCATCGGGAAGAGAAATCTTGGACTCGGTCCAGTCAACCTCTTTTTTATATCCTAACTCTTCGATCAGGTACTGATAATATTCGGCGTTATACTGTTCCTCAAAGGTGGAGAGCTGATCAAAGCCTTCTACCAAAAGCCCTTCTCTCTCCAGATCGGAATAGCCCAACGGGCCGCAGACGGTATCCATACCGCGCTCTGTCGCCCAGTTCTCCACATAGGAGAACAGCGCCTTCGCGACTTCCCTACTGTTGACCGCGTCAAAATGGGTGAAACGCGCGCGCTTCTCGCCGTTCTTCTCGTTGGCGGCTTTCTGAATAAATCCCGTGATCCGTCCGACCATCACGCCGCTTTCGTCATAGGCGTTCAGATGGACGGTCTCGCAGGTGTTCTTGTAGACAAAGTCATCCCGGAACATCTTCTTCTCGTCGCCGTATAAAGGCGGCACGAAGTATGGATTATCTTTGTACATTTTCAGAGGGAAGTTGATGAATTCCTTCTGTTCTTTTTTTGTTGTTACTTCTCTTACGGTTATCATGGGTACCTCTGTGGTGTCATTTTAAGGAAAGGCTGAGCCTCAAAATAAACATTCTTTTGTCATTCATTTTGTTCCCGGTTTTTGGTTATTAGTTCTCAGTTATTGGGTACTTCGTACGATTCATCAAAAACAACTTATCAATGACAACAGCTAACAACCGGAAACCGAAAACCAACAACTATATTTAAAGTGTTCTTCTCTTCGCGTGGAAGCTCACGCCGACGGTGTTGGGACCGCAGTGGGAGCCGGCGGTAGGATTGACGTCGACAAGCTCAAAGTTGAGCTCGCCGAATTTCTCGATCAACTGCGCTCTCAATTCTTCCACCAGCTCGGGAGCGTCCGTGTGGGCGAGGATCACCCTGTGCTTTTCGATCTCGTCGCCGAGCTGTTCTACGTAAGACACCAGCCGTGCGACCGCCTTCGCCTTGCCTTTTTCCTTGCCGACCGATACCATCTTGCCCTCTTCGCTCATATAGATGATCGGGCGGATGCCGAGCAGGGTACCCATCGTTCCGGCAAGTCCGGAAACGCGACCCGAGTGCTTAAAGAACTTCAGGTCGTCGGCAAAGAAGTATACGGCGAACTTATCTACTTCGGTCTCTGCCCACTCTATGATCTCCTCGGCAGTCTTGCCCTGCTGATAGAGATCGCCGATCTCCTCGACGATATTAAGAGAGCCGATGGTGATGCCCTTGGTATCAACCGTGTAGAATTTTCTGCCGGGATATTTTTCTTTCAGCTCTTTGACCGCCTTGTCCATATTCTCAAAGGTTGCGGTCATCGCACGGGAAAAATGCACATAAAGGATGTCGTCGCCCTGCGCAAAATACGGCTCAAAGTAATCCTTATAGTTTTGCTCGGAAATCGCGCTGGTGTTAGGCAACGCGCCGGCGCGAAGCTTGTCATAAAACGCGTGAGCGTCAAACTCTTCAAAGTCCTCATAGGGGTAGGTGGTGTCCGAGTCGATGCTGTAGGGCATCGAGATCATATGATAGCCGAATTCTTTCGCTTTCTGAGGGGTTAAATCGGTATCGGTGTCGGTAAAAATAACCAGCATAGCAATCCTCCAAATAGTATGATTTATTCCAGAATGATGATATAGTCAAATACAGGCTGTCCGCCGTCAAGAGCAATAATCTCGGTGCGGCTGTATTTTGTTTTGAGTTCCCGATATACGGTATCGCTTTCTTCTTTGCTGACGGCTTCGCCGATCAGAAGAAGCATTATATCATAGTTCTGGGACTCCAGTTTCTCGCACAGTCCTGTTACCGCATCCGCGCGGGAAGCGCTGTCAATATAGATCGTATCGTCGACAAAGCCGATATAGTCGTCCTTCTTCACCTCGACGCCGTTTTGCTCGGTATCGCGGGACGCAACAGACACCATACCCGTAACGACGTCTTTGATGATATCGTTCAGGTTTTCTTCGATCTCGTCGGCACCGCCGATGGTAGTGTCAAACATCGAGATCGCGGAATATCCCTCTCCGATGGTCTTGGTCTTGATGATACGAATATCACAATCGCCGTAAAGCGACGCCGCCTGCTGTGCGGTCAGGACAATGTTGGAGTTGTTCGGAAAAACGAAAATGGTCTTGGCGTTCGCCTCTTCGTACGCATCGATCAGATCCTCGGCGGAGGGATTCATACTCTGTCCGCCGTCGACAACAACGTCGCAGCCTAAGGAATTAAATATCTCTTTGAGACCTTCGCCCGCCGCTACCGTGACGATGCCGAAATCCTTCTTCGGCTTTTCCACATAGAAAACGGTCTCTTCTTTTTCTTCGACAACGGGATGCGTCTCGTTGTGCTGCAGAGTCATATTCTCGATTTTGGTGGTGAGAAACTCACCGTAACTCTGACAGTGATTAAGGATATCGCCGGGGGTCTTGGTATGCACGTGAACCTTGACGATGGTACCCTCCTGAAATGCGACGACCGAATCGCCTACAGAGTTGAGCCAGCCGATAAACTCATCCAGATCAAAATCGTCGATATCAATTTTGCTCTTTTGCAGTCTTAAGAGAAATTCGGTGCAGTAGCCGAACTCTAAGATGCTGTCCTCGGTAAAGGCGTTGAGATCGGGCTTTCTCGGACCGTTGTCCACAGTGGAGGTTTCCTCAAATACCATACCGGACAGCGCCGCTCTCATACCCTCGGCAATATACAGGAAGCCCGCGCCGCCGGAATCGACTACGCCCGCCTCCTTCAACACATCCAGCAGATCGGGGGTACGCTCCAAGGACGCTCTGATCTCGTTGATAAAGCCGTCGAAAAATTCTTCAAAGCTCTCCACGGCGTGTTCGGAGGTGGACTCCACCGCCTCTCTGTAAACGGTGAGGATGGTACCCTCTACCGGCACCGATACCGCCTGATAGGATTCTTTCACACCGGAACGCAGCGCCTTGGAAAAGGCTCTGGTGTCCGCTTCTTTGACGCCGGAAAGACCCTTGGCAATACCGGAGAAGATCCTTGAAAGAATGACGCCCGAGTTACCGCGCGCGCCTAAGAGCATCTCTCTGGCAGAGATCGCCGCGACGTCGCCGAGCAGGTCGGATTTTCCCGACTTTTTTGCGCCGGAGCTGATGGTCATATACATATTGTCGCCCGTGTCGCCGTCGGGAATGGGAAACACGTTGAGATCGTTGACGGTCTTGCGGTTGGCGTTTAAGTTCTGTGCGCCCGCTCTGAGCATATCCGAATACATTTTTCCGTTGATCGTTAATGTTCTCATCTTAGAGTACCTTCCTTGTCTTTGCATTGTTGGAAATCATTTCATCCAGTATTTTATCCGCCGCGTCCAGTCCGACAAACATCGACTGACGCCGTATCATTCTTCTGGACAGAGCCTTCTCATCGATCAGCCGGCGCGCCTTTCTCACCGCGTCGGAGACAGTATTGCCGAGCATCGACATCTCCTGAGAGGAGAAAAACTCCGCTGTCGCCGCGGGACCTCTGACCGTCATCAGATGCACCAGCGGTACGCCTGCCGCAGCCGCTTCAAAATTCTCATAACCCTCGGGACGGGTCAGGATCACATCGGCGCTTTCCATATAAACGTCCATCCGCTTGTTCACGGTGATGATCTGTACACATCTGTTATCCTGGTACCGTTTTCTTAACAGCTCGCCCTTCTCACAGCCGCGGTCAACAAATACGAAAAAGAGAAAACCCTCTTTCTCCACCTTGAGCATTTCATCACAGACATCCCGAATCTCTTCGTAGCCGATTCCCTGTGAAAGAAGCATATAGACGCGCGTATTCTCATCGATCGCAAGGTAGTTTCTTGCCGCCTTCTTGGTAAAGCGCCGGAAAAAATCTTTTTCCACCGGCATACCGGTCGGATAAAACTCTCCTTCGATTCCCTTCGCTCTGAGCTTGTCCGCCATATCCCTGTGCGGGATAAAAAAGCCGTCCAGCCCTTCACCCGAAATGCCCTGCACCGCTCCCGCGTCGGTAAGCAGTCCGTAGAACTTCGGCATACCGGTGAACCGTTTTCTGACCGCTGAAGCCGTTTTTGCCGCTCTCGCATCGGCGGCAACGACGCAGTCAAAGCCTTCGCTCTCAATATATTCGCACAACCGGTCTGCGATCGCCCTGTCCATGGGATCATAAGAAGGATAGACAGACGACAGCGCCGCCTTTGTGCGTGAAACCAATTCTTTATACCTGCTGCCGGACGGAGTATAAAACGACGAAAGCCTGCGGATCTCACAGGCGGCGCCTCTCTCCCGCGACGACTCATACAAAGCCGCGGCGGCAGAGTACATCTCCCTGTCGGCAGACAAAATCAATATCTTCATATGTTCCTTTCCGTGTGTATTTTGAATGACTTCGGCAGTCATTTTTACACACAATTAACCGAAATATTGACTTTTGCCCCAATTGTGTAATATAATACAGTAAATGGAGAATAATGAAAACATCAAAACCCGAGTGTTTTGGTGTAATTGCCACGAATAACTCATTATTTGTCGATTATACCACAAATGTGTACTATTTATCGGAGGTCAGAGATGAGCAAAACCGAAAAAGCACCCGACAGAAGAGTCGTCAAAACCAAGCGCGCGATCAAAAACGCCTTTGCACGCCTGCTGTCCGAGAAGGATATCAACGATATCACCATCAGCGATATCGCCGATCTCGCCGATATCAACCGCAAAACCTTCTACAACTACTATGCGGGCGTATATGAGATCGTCGACGAAATCGAAAACGACATTGCCGACGCGTTCGACAGAGTGCTGACCGAGTCAGACTTCAAGGATAACCTCAAAACACCCCTGCAGGCGTTTGAAAAGCTGACTGCGATCATCAACACCGACCTCGACTTCTTCGGCTATTTGCTCTCGATGGACTCGAACGCCAACCTCGCCGTCAAGATCGTCAACCTCCTCAAAGCAAAAACCCGCGAGCTGGTCATCCCCTATGTTCCCGTGGACGAGAAAAAGGTGGACCTGATGCTCGACTTTACGATGTCCGGACTGGTCGCGGTGTACCAACGGTGGTTTAACTCCGACCGCAGAGAATCGCTCGACGAAATCTCCGAGAATATCAACGTCTTGTGCTTCAAGGGTATTCCCGCATACTTAGAAATGGACATCAAATTCTAGTGCAGAGTGCAGAATTTTGGGAGGACTCCGTCCTCACCTGAATTTATAAACAATAAACAACGCAGGATGTTCTTTGTAAAACCTCCTGCGATTTTTCTTGCAAAACCCTTGGATCCGTTGTACAATAGCCCTATGAAAAAGACTGATTTATCCACTCGATACAACCTGATAGATGTGATCCGCGGCGTTGCCGTGCTCAATATGGTCGCCTACCACCTGTGCTACGATATCTTTGAGGTGTTCGCTGTACATGTAGGCTGGTATCTGACGACCGGCGCCGTCATATGGGAACGGTTCATCTGCTGTACCTTTATCCTCGTCTCCGGTATCTCGATGAACTTTTCGAAGCATCCGTACAAGAGAGGCATCATCGTCAACCTCTGCGGTTTTGCCATCACGGTGATCACGGTGCTCGCGATGCCTTCCCAAGCGATCTGGTTCGGCATTCTCAACCTGATCGGATGCTCGATGCTCATTACCGCGGCGCTGAAGCCGCTTTTTGAGAAAATACCGCCGATTGGGGGAGCCGTCGGCTCTCTGGTGCTGTTTTCGTTTTTCTACGGCTTGCCGAAGCGATTCTTGGGACTTTTCGGACTCAGGCTTTTTGCCCTGCCCGATGCGCTGTACCGGTTCAAATATCTGTCCTTCCTCGGGCTGAAATCGGCTGATTTCCATTCCTCCGACTACTTTCCTCTGCTGCCGTGGATCTTCCTGTTTTTTGCGGGCTTCTTCCTGTGGAAAATGATCGAGCGATGCCGCAAGACGGAGTTCTTTCGCCCGAATATCCCCGTGTTCAGCTTCGTCGGCAGACACAGCCTGCTGATTTATCTTTTGCACCAGCCGATTCTCTACGGGATCTGCTATGTGATATTTTTGTTTATCGTTTAATACCTGAAATAAGCGCAACTTCGGTCACGTGTTCTAAGGGACAAAAAATAATATGTACGGTGTAGTCGGCGACGGCTACACCGTTTTCTCTGCAAATAGCCCATTTTTTACGCTGTCTTTGGCAGCTTCGGATTGTTGCGGATCTCGTCCATAATAGATAGTATTTCCTTTTCGCTCGGAATGTCAATAATTCCTACGGCTGTGAAATGAATCTTAATCGGGATGTGATACTTTCCGTCGAGCTTAACTTTCTTGAACACCTCAATTTTGCTGATAAGGGTGTTCACAAGTTTTTCGTCGAGCTCTTCAAAATCCGTACATTGACGAATAGTCTTTAGAAAGGCTTTTAAATCAACGGTAGTTTTTTCAGCGTTGTTCAGAGCGAGTTCGTCCGATTTGATTTGTGCCGACAAGGATTTTTGCTCGGCTTCATAATTTGCTGCCATCATAGAATAGCGTTCCTCGGAAAGATTACCGAGGACGTGATCCTCGTAGACGCGCATTATCAGTCGGTTGATTTCCTCAATTCGTTTCTTCGCCTGCTGTATTCTGCTTTTTGTTATCCTGATATTTGTCAGCATATTCTCTGAATGCTTCTTAGCGTACAGATAGAGAAACACAGGCTCATACTCCGTAACATATTTCACGACCTTTTTTACCGCTTCGGTGACCGCCTGACGGACAACGGCTTCACGGATATAGTGGATGGAGCAAGTGCCTTTATTTTCCTTGTACTCGGAACAGCGGAAAAACTCCTTGCCCTCGGCAATCGTCTTTGCCGCGCAGAAATACATCTTTGCGCCGCAATCTCCGCAAAACATCTTAGCGGTAAATATGCTTTTTCTGCCTGATGAAGTGTGCCTGCGGCGGTGACTGCGTATCTCCTGCACCCGCCGAAAGGTTTCCATATCAATAATAGCTTCCTGTGTGTTCGGAATAATCTGCCATTGGTCTTGCGGATTGTGTACTCTGTCGTGTACCTTGTAACTGACGGTGGTACTTTTGAAGTTGACTGTGCAGCCCGTGTATTGTAGGTTGGCAAGAATGCCCCTAATCGTGGAAGCACGCCATTGGCAGGGCGGCACCCTCAACGGATTTCTTGTATTGACACCCTGTTCGATGAAATGCGCCGTCGGATTAAGGACATTTTCTTTTTCCAGAGTTGAAGCGATTTTTCCTATCCCGACACCCTGCAAGCATAAATCGAAGATGCGTTTCACAACCTCTGCGGCTTTCTCATCAACAATCCACTTGTTCTTTTCATCGGGAGCTCGCATATATCCGTAAGGTATGGATGAGGCAATACGCTTGCCTTCGTTGGCTTTCACCTTCCAGACCTCGTGAATCTTCTTGCTGGTCTGTGCGGCGTGCCATTCGTTGAAAATGTTGTAAAAGGGCATCATTTCCGTTCCTGTACCCTCAATGGTATCGACATTCTCCTGAATAGCGATAAACCGAACACTCATTGATGGATATTTGACTTCGAGATAGTTGCCCGCTTCAATGTAATTTCGAGCGAAGCGGCTCAAATCCTTGACGATGATAGTATCAATTTCACCGCGCTCGACCATCGCTTCCATACGCTGAAAGTCAGGACGGTTGAAGTCTGTGCCAGAATAGCCGTCGTCTGCAAAGAACATATAATTTCTTATACCTTTGGAATCGGCGTATTCACGCAGAATTTTTCTTTGATTGCTAATTGAATTGCTCTCCATATCTATTCCGTCATCAACTGAGAGGCGGCAATAGAGAGCGGTTATCTTATTTGTATTCTCGGTTTTGACCTTCATAGTTACTCCTTTCCGTGTACCGAGAGTAGCATAATCGGATTATACTACCCTCGGCGCACTTTTTACAATTATGCGGATTTTGTCGAAAGAATCAGCTTTTTGAACTGATCGAGCAGGGTTTCTTTGCCTTCAATCGAGAAATCCGCGCTAACATCATAGACGATATTTTTATCCTTAACGGAAAATGTGATGAGGCTTGGAACCGTGTTGACGGGATAGCCGTACTCTGTGGGGGCTACACTCTCGGCAAGGTTGATCGGCTTTTTATCATCAATTCTGCCTGTGCCCGTGATGAAAATATCGGAATGTTCAAAACGCAGTATTTTCTTTTCCATAAAACTCACCTCTCCCTGTCACGCTGTCGCTTGAGATAGCGCTGATAATGCTCAACAGCTTTGACGATAAAATCTTCGGTTTGTTTTTCGTTGTAATTCTTCGGGACGAAGGAACGTACACGCTCAGCAGATATTTTCAGCACCTCTCGCTGGTTGGGTTTCTCCGTAGACATCAGTGAATCAATATACTGAAAAGAGATAGTGCCTTCCCACATAGCCTTGTGCATATGAAAAGCCTGAGAGTAAGAAGGCGTACAATCCTCACGCTCGATAACGTCAAGAACATAGGATTGCATATTGACGCTCAGATAAGAAAGCTCTACTCCAACAGAAAATGCCATTTTCCCTTCGTCCATCAGTTCAAGAAGCTTGGGGATAAGATTAGTCAGACGGATATAACGCTGAATTTGGTTGCGACTCTCACCGGCTTCAATCGCTATAATTTTGTCTGTCCTTAACTTTGTCCCAACTTGGGACGAAGTTAAATCGGTGCGGTTTCCCTGACGCTTCAGAGCATCATATTTCATTTTGTAAGCATAGGCTTTCTCCGAGGGCAGGATATGCTCACGGTGGAGATTGCTGTCCACGAGCATTATCGCCGCTTCATCACGGCTGACGGGACGAATAAAGGCAGGGACTTCTTTCAGCCCTGCCTTCTGCGCCGCACGGAAGCGGCGATGTCCCGATATTATTTCATACTCGTCTGTTGTTCCCTCTAAAGGTCTCACAATCAGCGGCGACATAATGCCCTGCTCCTGAATACTCTCTATGAGATTATTCATCTCGTCGTTGTCAATCACCTGATAAGGGTGGTTTTTGAATTCGTGTAGTTTATTGATTGATATATTGGTCATCGTTCATAACTCCTTTGTTTAGATTTAATTTGTTGATAATATTTGTACTTATATCTGCCTTGCTCCAACTGTTTTTCCTGTTCAATCAAAGCACGGAGCCGAGGCACTTTGTTTTCAATACGCTCGCAGATTTTTAGCTGCTTGCGTAAGGGTGTTAGCTTTTTGGTAATTTCTCTGCATTTTTCTTTCAGAGAATAATCTTCTTCGGGTGTTTTTGCTCTGCGGATTTGATTTCGGATATGCTGACGTTCGGCTTCAAAGCTTTCAATCTTACCGACAATCTCTGCCCTGCACTCAACAAAATCCTGCGCACAGTTAATAAATTGATCGCAGAGGAAATGGTATTCTTCAAGAGTTCGATCGAGGTTTATGATTTCCGCTCGCAAATCGGGCGACAGCGGACGATAATCAGCCTTTTGGATGTTCGAGCCCGTGCAGATTTTGGCGATAGCGATAATCAGCTCAAACAGTGAGGTAATAAGATCGGGCGTATGCTCCTTTTCATAGTCCCGTATCACCAGAATCAGCGGCGTTCTGCGTACCACAGGTCTCGGCGTGTAGAAATCCATAAAGTATCTGTCCTCGTGTTGAGTACTAAGTTGGGTTAAGATAGCTTGCCTTGAATAATCTTTACCGAGGCTGCTTATCCTCACGGGTTTTTGCCAATCGGGAGCGATAACGGATGGATGCTCGTATTTGAAATTTCGGACGAACTGATAGCCGAGTGAGCGCAGATAAATCTCAAAGTCCACCGGGGTACAGGTGTTTGCGAGTGCTTCATCAACATCCTTCCGCAGCATATCCTTGTGAGGCAGTTGTCCGTTCTTGCGTGTCCAGTAGGCTTTGTCGCCGCCGTAAAAAGGTGCGTTTTCAAGAACTGATTTACCATGCTCACAGCAAACCTCGTCCGATACCCGGCGCAGCTCCATATGGTCGCCTATCTTGTTGCGGTATTTCTTACCGTCCTTGAAGGAAAGAGAATTCAGGATAAAATGATTGTGTAGGTTTTGTGTGTTTAGATGTGTAGTGACTACTACCTGAAATCTGTCGCCCCACATTCTCCGGGCGGTTTCCACGCCGATACGGTGCGCTTCTTCGGGAGTGACCTCGCCAGCCTGAAAGCTCTGGTAGCCGTGATAAGCGATTACCTTGCCGCGCTCGCCGTAGCGCTTCTTGACGGCGCACATTTCTTCATACGCTCCGTTTTTTGAGCAGTTGATTCCCGACACAAACATCTGCTTGTCGGTTTTATCGCTGTTTTCAGCATATTTCAGGGCGTTTTGCAAGTCCTCGTCAAGATATTGCTTCGCTGTGGTTTTATCTGGATTCTCCGCATAATTCAGCACATCCTTTAACCGCACTCTGACGGGCCAAAATCCTGTGGTAGCCACGTCGCATCACACTCCGCTCATATCAATTACCGATTCATCGGTAATAGGATTATCGCTCCGTGGATGCTCCTTTTCCCCACGAAGCAGGCTCCGTGGGGTCCCCGATATTATATCCTCCTTCTCAGGTCGGATAAGCAGTTTTTCGATTTCAGCGAGTAAAGACAAGGCTTTTTGATTAACCTCAATAGAGAATGGTTGCTCACATAGTCGGTCTATTTCCTCGCAAAAATGAAAAAAGGCATCAGGCGGCACCGTTTTCGGTGCGTAGCCTAATGCCCTTTGACGAATATACTCTCCCTGCTTTAAGCCGCAGAGGTCGGCGTTTTTGCTTATACGCCGCTTTTCCCTGTCGGTTACGGTGAAGTATATTCCGTTTTGTTTTTGTTTCATATTAATTCCTCCAAACGAAAAAGAGCCGACAGGCTGTTAACCAATCGGCTCTGATAAAAATATTCTGTTATCGTTCCATATCCCTGTGTTTTTCTTTGGGAAGAACATCTTTGATATATGATTTAACGGTGCGATACACTTTCTCAAAAGGCGGTTTGTTTACGCTTCCAGCAAAACGGAACTTTTCATAGGAATGCTTTAAATCCTCTGTTCTATGAAGAAAACCGTTAAAGCTTTCAAGCTTTCTTCCGCTGTCATTTAAGGCTTGTTGAACGGCACGATGATCAAAACGGAAAACGCTCGAAAGATAATATAGATCGACAACATCCTTAATCCTACGAAACACCTTGTCAGTAGAAACAACGGATATTTTATCTGCTATCATCTGGACGGGAGATACGCCGCAAAAATGGATTCCCTCAATCTCATAGATTTTCGTCG
>JAFRCW010000047.1 GCA_017404145.1 Ruminococcus sp.
AATCCCCTCACCCGTAGGGCCAGGCGCCCTCGACTGGCCGAAACGCTGATATTATTACGACGTTTTCACGCGAAGCAAAACAAACGTCAGATATGCTTCGCAATTATCGTTAATATAAATGATGACTCTCGGCGGGAGCAAGCCCCCGCCCTACATCCCTATGAAACGTTGCTTTACCGAGCGAAGCGAGTAACCGACATTATTCATTAATCATTATTCATTCTACAGTCTTCAGTATACAAAATTACAGACCCCCTTTTGCAAGGGGGTCCGTAATAATTTTTAGTTAGGAAATATCTAAAATGAAGAATTAGTCATCTTTTCTTCTTCTGACGAACATCACTACGCCTGCAGCGGATACCAGGATCAGTAAGAAGATGATAGCCATCTCGGTAGAACCGGTCTTAACTGAAGAGGTATTGGTTGTAGTAGCTGTGCTGCTTGTAGAGGTCTTCGCGGTTGTCGCGGAGGTAGCAGCGGTAGCTGTGGTAGCGGATGTCGCGGAAGTTGCGGATGTAGCATCGGTTGCATCGGTTGCATCAGTTGCATCCGTGCCGGGAGCACTTGTGGGTGCCTGAGTGGGTGCCTGAGTGGGCGCCTGAGTGGGTGCCTGAGTAGGCTCCTGAGTGGGCTCCTGAGTGGGCTCCTGAGTGGGCTCATCGGTTGTGCCTTCAATGATTTCCAGATCAGTCTCAAGTTCACCATCGGTGAAGTTGAACACGAGATCATGCTTACCGGTCTCGAGAGTCTCAAGATACTCGGGAGCGAGCTCGAGCTTCAGAGAACCCTTAGAGGTGATGTAGTTCGCAGCATCAACAGTCGCGCCGTCGATGGACAGGCTGATGAAGTCTTCAAACGCTGTATCATCCGGAGTCGCCTTGATTTCATAGTTAGCGCCTACGGTGAGACCCTTGGTCCAAACGTTGTCAGCAGATACGAAGTAGTAGGTCTTCTCGGAAACAGGTCCGTAGGGGTTGTCAGGATCAACGGTGTAATCGTTATCCCAAGTCTGTCCGGGAACTGTCTCGCCCTCGAAGACGATCTTCTGATCGTTGTCGTCAGCAAGAGTTACCATCTTGGTATCAATGTGGAATACGCCTTTTTCTGCGGTAACAAGGAACTTAGCGGTAACGAGGATGTTGCCTTCAACCTTGATGGAATCATCTTCGCCCTTAGAGTCGAACTTAACGCCCTTGTTATTAGTGCAGTTGTAGATGATGGTGCCTTCCTGATCGTAGTTGGAGATCAGAGAAGAACCCTTCGCGGTGGAAAGAACCGGGAAGAACTGCTCATCATCGGGATCTCCTTCCTCATCAACGAACGGAACGAGCTGGAGACCTGCAGTCTCGAAATCGGTGTGAGCGTCTAAGGAGCTTACCTTACCGCCGGTGTAGAGGTAGTAGGTGTAGGTGAACTCGTCGCCCTTATCATATACGTGAGCATGCTCGGTGTCGCCGTCACAGATAACGATAACCTTGTCTACGGGAGCGGGCTCTGTGCCGGGCTCTGTGCCGGGCTCGGTGCCGGGCTCTGTGCCGGGCTCGGTGCCGGGCTCGGTGCCGGGCTCTGTGCCGGGTTCAGTACCGGGCTCTGTGCCGGGCTCTGTGCCGGGCTCTGTGCCGGGTTCAGTCGGAACCTCGGGAGCGATAACCTTCAGAACGGGGTTGCCCTGCTGATCCTTGATCCAGTCTTCTTCGCCGTCGCCGTTCGGTCTTACGATAACAGTGTACTCACCGTCTACGGGAGCTACATAGTTGTTACCCATACCGTCCGGATACCAGCTTGTCTGGTCGCCGTTGCAAACCTTGATCTCATCGCCCTGAGCGAGGGTGAGGGTCAGGCTGTACTCTTCGGGATCATCAGAGGTCTTTGTCATATTGTAAGCGGGATCAACAGACCAGCTGGAGATAGAACCGGTTACATAGTAATCAGAAGTGGGCTGGGGCTCCTGAGTAGGCTCCTGAGTGGGATCCTGAGTCGGCTCCTGAGTGGGCTCCTGAGTCGGCTGAGGAGCTTCGCCGTCAAACTCGGACTTGCTGCCGCCGATGGAGTGGTCGCCCTGAACTTCGCCGTCGAAGATAACCTTGGTCAGATCATCGTCGGCAAGAGCCAGAGTAATAACGTTCCACTTGATGTCGGCTGTGCCGGCTGCCTTAACTTCATATTCTACCTGTGCAAGAACGGAATCTTCTTTATCGAAGATCATAGCGTTCTTGATCTTAGCGGAAGAAGCGTTGAACTGGAGTTCATTGGTGCCTTCCGCTACGCCTTCGGAGATCGGGAAGTTAGCGATCAGAGAAACCTGAGAGGTGTTCGCAATGATCGGGAACATATCTTCTTCAAAGTCGCTTTCGGGATCAGCTGTCATAGCGACAACTGCATTTGTGAAGGAGCAATGAGCGTCGATAGCCTGAATCTTGCCTTCGTTCTCATTGGACATATTTAAGTAAGTGGTTACGGTGAACTTATCACCAATGTTGAACTCTCTGGTGTCGTTGAGGTTGCCGGAGAGATCATAGATGCGAACGATCGCCTTGTCACCGGAAGGCTCGGTGCCGGGCTCGGTGCCGGGCTCTGTGCCGGGCTCTGTGCCGGGTTCTGTGCCGGGTTCTGTGCCGGGTTCGGTGCCGGGTTCGGTGGGCTGCTCTGCGCCGTTGAGCTCGGAAGCCCAATCCCACTGAGCGCCGTCTACAGGCTGCTGATCCTCTACGAACGCGTTGATACCGTCAACGGAACCGTCGGTGAGGAAGGAATAGATGGTAGAAGTGCCTTCTGCCTTTACAGTGAACTTGAGGGTTACGGCAACTTTCTTCTCGCCTTTGAAGTCCATCCACTTGGGAGAGGAAGAAGCGTTGAAGTATACTTTGTTGCCGCTCTGGTTTACGACAGCATACGCGCCGGCTACGGGCATATACTTGTCAGCGTTTTCAACGTCGATTGTTTCTACATCGAGCTTGGTATCGTCGAACTGTACGAAGCCCTGGATAACTCTTACTTTGCCGTCATCGGAAAGCTTGGAAGCATCGAAGTAGGTGGTGAAGGTGTATTCCTTGCCAACCTCTACGGGATAGGTCTTGTCAGCGCCGCCCGCGTTGATATCGTTGTTAACGATGATCGCGGTCTCGCCGGGCTGAGGATCGGGAGTCTGGGTGTCAGGCTCGGGTGTGTCGCCTACTTTTTCTACATATACAACGGGACCCTGAGAGCCTTCATACCAGCCCTGCTCGCCGTCGCCGTTGGGTCTGCAGTAAACATTGTAAGTACCGTCTTCGTCAACGGTGATGTCGTTGCCCATACCGTCCGGATACCAAGCGGAGTCGGGGAAGGTCAGACCGTCGGTAGAAGCAGCAACCTTGAAGCCTACGCCTGCGGAAATCTCGAACTGGCCGAAGTACTCAGTGGTGGTAGCTTCGCTGTTCAGAGAGAGCGCCCAAGCGGAGTCGGGAGCCCAACTGTTCATCTCGCCTGCTACATAGTAGGTAGCTTCGCCGGGCTGAGGATCAGGCTCGGGATCGGTAGGCTGAGGATCGGGATCGGGAGTGTCGCCCTTAGGACCGTCTACATAGAAGAATCCGTTATACCAATCGGATCCGCCCTGACCGTCGGGTCTGAAATAGAAATCGTAGGTACCGGTTTCTGTGATCGGATAGTCATTACCCATACCGTCCGGGAACCATTCGTTTTCATTTACATTGCAAACTTTCAGAGCATCGCCTGCGGAGAGAGATACGCCTGTGAGCATATACTCGCCTTCAGCGTCGGGGTTTGCGGTGAACTGGAGATCATCATGAGCTCCGTCCGCCCAGCTATTATCGCCGTTGATAGAACCAACGAGGAAATAGCCATCAGCTACTGCGCCTGCAGAGAAGATACCAACCGCACATACGGAAAGTAACATTGCTACAACAAGTGCTAAGCTGATAAGTTTTCTTGTCTTAAGCATTTTTGGTTTCCTCCTAAAAATAATTTTAGCTAGTTTCTGCTTTTCTAAGCAATTTCATTATATTTCAAGAGGTATGTCATTACAAACAACAATTATGTCATATTCGAATTAAAATCATTACACTTTTCGAACACTTTTAATTCTTTGGTAACAAAAAAGCGATTTTTTGATACGCTTGTAATATTCTTTTAACGAATTTGTTTTATTTCCTTTGGAGAACTATGGCGGTTTCTGTCGAATCCAACCCTACTTTTATATTTCATTTTCCGCATATTAAAGGGCTTTTTAATGCTTTCTACGCAATAAAAATAAAGCGGTAACAACTTTTAACCATTGTTACCGCATAATTCTATTCAATTCTTACAAATACAAGATATTTCTGGGAAATACTTGAAATCTCGTTTGAAACGTGGGGAACGACCAAGCATCCCCTATACGAGGACAGATACTCCTTATTCTATATCATTATAGGATATCTTATCAAACGGGTGAGGGCGGAGCCCTCCCTTAACCATTCATCATTAATCAATCATCATTAATCATTATTACGGGATATCCTCCTTGAAGACAGCGGGGGTTTCTAACAGCTCGGGATTCTCGAGCAGCTGCTGGAAACGCTCGAACGCGACAGCGTAGTAAGCGCCGGAGGTGATACGGTCGTCCATCACCAGACCGATCGGGATACAGCGTTCTAAAACGACCTCGCCTTTCTTCATCTTCGGGACGTCGCGCATCTTGCCGATCGCCATCGTCAGCGAGGTGGTGCCGAAATCATACACATGATGATAGATATGCCTGGTGTTGATCGAGGCGAGATTCGTCAGCATCATGGTCGCGTGGAACGGAGAGACGTCGATGAGCGCCTTGGGCAGCAGGTTGTGCTTATCCGCCCACTTGGCGAGGCTGACGCCAAATCTGAGCAGCCCGGGCGTCTTGACTAAGATCTCCGCCGCCTTGTCGGTACTGTTGACATCTTCTTCGTCGCGGTTCTTCTCGATATATTCGTTGATGACGTTGTTGACGTCATCGAGGGTTGACTCGGGATTGAACCTCATCTTATCGGTCGCGCCGACGCCGTCGATCTTGCCGCCTTTGAGAACAACCATACCGATCGCGATCTCGTTGCGTGCGTAGATACGCTTGTTGACGATGAAGCGGTTGGTCTGTGGGAACTCCGCGATCGAATGGACAATTGCCGCGAGGAACAGCGCCAGATGACTGTAGCGCTTGCCTTCTTTTCTCTTCTTGTTCAGATAATGCCGCATCGGCTCCACAGGAATGTCCAGCGTGATCATATTCATCGCGTCGATTCTGTGCGGCATAATATGCGCGCCGACAACATATTCAAATCCGGCAGTCTTGATCCTTCTTCCGTCCGCTCTGCCCATGATACCCTCTCCTTTTACTATATATGTATATATACATTATATATAGGACTTTTTTCGTATTGAATCCATTATACTCCATATAACGGCGTTTGGCAAGCGGAATATACAATTCATAATTATATTGGTGGGCTTTGCCCACCCCCGATACTGAAAACGATGAAAACGACGCAGGAGCTTATCATAAAACTCCTGCGTTTCGTTATGCTTTCATTATGAATTATGCATTATGAATTATGAATTGACTCAGGCTCCGATGCACAGGTATACGACGTACCCCGCGTATACCAAAAGCGACAGGATGCCCTGCCAGCGGTGGAACTTCTTCGTGATCAGCGCAGGAACCAGTGTAATGAACGCTACCGCAAAGGTGATCGGCATATCGATCCAAATAGTGCTCTGCTCTACCGGCAAAGATCCGCCCGAGACAAACGAGCACACCGGCAGGATCAGCAGCATATCAATGATATTTGCGCCGACGATGTTGCCGACCGAGAGGGAACTCTGCTTTTTGACGATTGCAGAGATCGTGGTGACCAGCTCCGGCAGCGAGGTGCCGACCGCTACCATCGTCAGAGAGACGATCCTTTCGTCAATATGCAGGATGTCGGTAGCGATGACCGTGCCGTTATCGACTAAGAGACGCGAGCCGATGACCAGTCCCGCAGCGCCGAGGATGAAGAAGATAATGTTCTTGATGACCGTCTTTTTATCTCTGGAGACCGCTGCGGCGGTTTCCTGTCCTTCACCCGCGTGCTTTTTCGCGTCATAGACGTTCTCTCCGATAAAGAAGACGAACACCAGCAGGATCACAACGGACGCGATCATTGTTAACGTTCCGCTGAGTGAGAACGCCCATAAGAGGATGATCGCCAAGAAGAAGATCAGCGACTTGGGCAAATATCTCTTTCTGTCGATTGCAACAGGCATAAAGATGATAGAGATCGCCAGTATCATACCCGTGTTCGCGGTGACGGAGCCGATCGCGTTGCCGGTTGCCATCGCGACAGAGCCCTGTGACGCCGCCATCGCAGAGACAATGATCTCCGGCATGGTGGTGGCGATACTCACGATCGTCGCGCCTATGACGAACTGCGGGATTCCCGACACCGCGGCAATCCACGCCGCCGCGCCGACAAACCAGTCTCCGCCCTTGATGATCAGCGCAAGTCCCAGCGCAAACAGCAGAAATACCAGAAATGTACTCATAATATCCATCCTTTATTAGAATGATAGATGATAGATGATAAATGATAAGTGAAGATAACTCGCTTCGCTCGGACAATTTAAAAACTGATTCTGCAAAGCGTTTCCTACAATGAAAAATAATAATCGGGTGAGGGCAGCGCCCTCCCTTCACATTTCATTTTTCATACTTCATATTTCATAAATAAAAAGACTTCCGGCGTATGCAGACATACGCTAAAAGTCTCGTTCCTTACAGTTCAAGGTGTACGCCCATCGGGAGATCCCGAGAGATTGTTGGACGTACATTACAACTACTCCCTCATAGCAAGGTTAAAATATCATATTTTACAGCGTTTGTCAAGTTTTCGAGTAGATACATCCGCAATAGTTCTGTCTGTATAAATTATATTCTTTACTCAGCTCAATAGAACGCTTATAGCCGTTTTTCTTCTTAAAATCCGTACACAGATAGTTTACGCCCAATTTCTCCCCGATATGCGTACCGATGGCGTTGAGGACTTCTGCGTTTTTCAGAGGACTGATGGTCAGGGTAGTGGCAAAATACTCACAACCGTACTCTTGACACTTCCCTGCGGTATAGGAAAGACGTTCTTCAAAGCACAGCGAACAGCGCGCGCCGCCCTCTCTGTCCTCTTCGTGACCCTTGACCAGAGAGAAGAACCTCGACGGCTCATACGCGACCTCGATGAACTCCACCGCGGTCATATTCCGCTCTTTGACATACCGTTTCAGCTCCGAATAACGGTAGGTATACTCCGCTTCTTCGGTGATATTCGGATTATAGTAGCAAATCTTGATCTGAAAATGATCATAGAGATACTCCAGCACATAGCTCGCGCACACCGCGCAGCATACATGGAGCATTAAGGTGGGTTTCTTCCCTTCTATGCGGTTTTTTTCGATCAGAGCGTCAAGCTCTTTAGAATAGTTACGTTGGTTCATAATATCTCGGCATGATGAGACTCCCCTGACAGGGGAGATGGGCGAAGCCCAAAGGGGTGGGCTGTCCTCGCTGAGAGGAGGCATCGTGCCCTACAATTCCTAATTCCTAACTCCTAATTCCTCATTATGATGCGGTACAGCTCTTTTGCATCGTTTGCAATAAAATCCGCGCCCTCGGCGAGAAGTTCTTCTTTGCCGCGAAACCCCCATGCTGCGCCGCATACCTTTACGCCTGCGGCGTGGGCAAAGCGGACGTCTACGTTACTGTCGCCGACATAAAGGACCTCGTCCGGCGGGGCGTTCAGCAGCTCCATCGCCTGATTCAGCGCGTCGGGAGCGGGCTTTCTCGGCACGCCCTCCTGCTGCCCCCACATCAGCGCAAAATGGTGCTCGGGGTACAGGGCGCTGAGGATCTGAGGCACGAAGCGGTCGGGCTTGTTAGAGATCACCGCAGTGGTGACGCCTTCTTTACTGAGCCTTAAAAGCAGATCACTCATCCCGGGGTACGCCCTTGTACAGTCCAAGCAGTGATCGGCGTAATAATCGCGAAACAGCCGCTTGGTCTTTTCGGCAAGCTCGGGAGAATAATGCTCACTCAGCGTCGTCTTGATCAGATTATCCACGCCGTTGCCGACAAAATAGCGGTAATCCTCTACGGGATAGGGCGAGATACCGCCCTCTTTCAGCGCAAAATTGACCGCGTTCGCCAGATCCGCTAAGGTATCGGCGACCGTACCGTCGAGGTCGAAGAATACAAATCTAGTCATTTTCTTCCTCGCTATCCTCCCGCAGAGCGGAAAAGTCGGGAGCCTTCGGCGCTTCGGGCGCCTCGGGGATCACGGGATTTGCGGGAAAGTCAAAGAACTCTGACGCCGTGTTCGGGTCATCTTCCTGCTGTTGCGGCTTGTCCTCGGGCTTTCCGTAGACCTTCTCACCCATCTCGGCGATTTCCTTCGCCTTGATCTCTTTTTTCAGATTCTCTAAGCGGTCCGCTTCCAGGCGTTCCTCGACGTCCTTATTGATCTCGTCAACATACTTCTTGTTGCGTTTCAGAATGCCCAGCTCCGCAATACTGAAGGTGGTAGTCTGGCTCAGCGACGGAGCGGGCAGCTCCTCTTCGGAGTCTTCAAAACCTGCGGGAATATCATTCAGCGATTTTTTATTTTCCTTTTTAGAATTATCTTTCTTTTTCTTCTCCTTTTTGGGGAGGACTCCCTGTTCTTCCAGCTCTTTCTTCTTACTGATGCTGACGAAGAGGATGATCACACCGACGCAGATACCAAGCATCACGGAGCAGAGAATGATAAACAGCGTGATCCTGCCGACGTCGGGGATATTGCCGCGGTAGGAGATATTCGCAACGCCCTGTTCCACGGGAAGCGTGAAACCGGTCTCGTCGTTGCGGTACACCGTGCCGGCGGTATCCGACGACAGAGAGACGATATTTTCTTCTCCCGATGAGAGGACGGTATAGCTCATCGGACGGGTCGCGTTGGACGAGTTGAGCATATAGCCGATATTGACATAGTCGCGGAAGGTCGTCTTGTCGGAGAGGGAGAACATCCCCTTGTTGTGCTCATAGCCCGTAAAGTTGCCCGAGCCGAAGTATCTGACCAGCATATCGGTGATCTCTGCGGCAGTACCTTCACAGACGACAGACAGGACAAGATCGCTGTCGGTCTCGCCGACGGACACATCCGCGCCCTTGCTTCTGAAAAAGCTCTGGGCGTAGGTCATTCCGTCATAGCCGTCGGTCTTGGAATAGAGAAACTCGGTGGTACGCTTAAAATTGTCTTTACCTTTTGACTCAAGGGTGAAGTTGATGCCGTTGATCAGGTACTGGATGCCGTCGGGGATCCGAAGAGCGACGGTGTCTTCCTCGGTGGAGAAAGAATAGACGCCGCCAACCCACTCGCCTACGGTCTTATAGGAGCCATCGATTTTTAAGGAGCCGTCACCGTGGGTCGTCTCGGTAGGCAGAGAGTAGGAGTAGAATAGCGGCACCGCGCCGTTCTCGCCTAAAAAAGCGAAAGTATCGAAGCGTTCTTCATAGGTCAGACCTTCCGACAGCGGTGTGGACGCGTTATCCTTGTCGCCGTAGAACAGACTCACATTACCGGTAGAAAGGATCCGCGCGGTATACTCCTGCAGCATATCGATGTCCATCCCTTGATAGATGACGGAGAATTCGACGTTCTCGCCCTTTCTGCTCCAGCCGCTGTACTGAGCGTCCGGCGCAACATTTTCCTTAAAATACGTTTCGATTGCGGACTGGGCGCTGTTATAGGTCGCGTTGGGGATCGCAAAGGTAACGGTTCTGTCAAACATCCCGTCTTTCAGGTTGACGGTATCGATCGAAATCGAGCTGATGGGACTGCCCTCACGCTCCGAGATGTCAACGGTAGAATCCGTATTGAACACCTGAGCGTCAATACTGACGGAGTTTTTGGAGCAGTCAAAGCTTAAATTCGCCGTATTGGAGTCCGACGCGCAGGCTCTCTCAACAAAGCGGATCAGATCGCGGGTATCAAAATCTTCTGTCATTCTGGTACCTTTGGTGAGGACGGTGTTGACCTGTGACAGACAGGCGGACGCCTCTCTGCCGATGACAGCGGAGACCTTCTCTTCATAGTCGTCACGGTCGGAGAAGGTCATATTCAGCTCAAACAGATAGCCGTTCTCGGCAACGCCTTTATACTCAAAGCTTGCTCCTGCCATATCCGCCGCAGGAAAATCGGCGACAATAGTGTCTTTGACGGAATCAATGTTGACGGACAGCGGGAACAGCAGACTTACCGTTCTCGTGCCCGAAAACGCGCCGTCAACGGTCATGACCGACTCTACCGCTATTCCCGCCCGATCACAGGCGGACAGCGTCAGAGCCGTCATCATCACCAGCAATATCAAAGTAATCGCAGTCAGTTTTTTCATATACAACAACCTTTTTTAACTAAGAACTAAGAGAGAAGAAATAAGAACTGATATTTGAAATCCGGGTGCGGGTGTCCCGCCCTTCACATTTCATTCTCAGAATTTATGATATATGAAATATGATATATGAAATATGATGGTTACTCGCTTCGCTCAAGCATTTGAAATAGTTTTTTTACTACGGGTGAGGGCGGAGCCCTCCCACCACATTTCATATTTCATTTTTCATTTTTCATAATCATGTGAGGTCATCGTGCCCTACAATCCTATGCAACCGGTAGTAATGACAAGGGGATTCTTCGGTCGCTTAATCGCTCCCTCTGAATGACAAAAATACAATCAGGTGCGGACAGCGTCCGCCCGCAACCATTCACCCTTCACCTTTCACCAAATCAATACCCTCTGTCATCCATCAGGATCGCGCGGCAGGGAGCCGCTTCAGACCCGGCGATCTTGATCGGAAAAGCAGAGAGCGTATAGGTGCCGTCCTTCACTCCCTCGAGAAAGAGGTTCTCCAGCACCGCGATCCCCGCGCGGGCTAACTCGATGTGGGTGTTGAACTCATCGAAGGGAGGCGCGATGCTGATCGCGTCGGTACCGATGAGCTTGAGCTTGGAGTCCACAATGACGCGCGCCGCGTGGACAGAGACATACGCCTTGCCGCTGCCGTGGAGGATCAGACGGTGGGTACAGTGGGGCAGCAAACGCTCCATATCCTCTCCGGTCAGGATCCCCTCGATCGTGACGACGGTACACTTTCCGAAAAAGCGGGAGATCTTCATCGAAGCGATATCGTCGCCCTCTTCGTCATAGTGCAGCGGAGCGTCGATGTGGGTTCCCGCGTGGGTACACATCGTGATCTTGGAGAGGTTGCAGCGGCACTCATCGTCCGTGGTCTTGAAGAACGTATGCTCCGTCTTGGGATCGCCGTCATACACCTGCGCGGACAGGATCTCTCTCGAAATGTCGTAAAATATCATCATTCACACCCCAATCCATACAAATTGTAGAACAAAATCAGCCATTTTACAACATTATACCACAAAATATAGAAAAAGAAATAACAATCTGTTAACAATTTACGTTAGACAGCACAAAGGGGACGGCAAAAACCGTCCCCGAGGAATTTATTCCATTTTGTGTGCGTAAAAGTTCATATAATCGGTAAGGTATCAGCTCCAAGAGCCTGTGCTCTTATCGCTGCCCCAATCAGTAACCTTGAAAGTCTTGCCGATGTTTCCGGTTAATGTCAGGTCAACAGTCTGGTTCCACTTGCTATCCCAGCTGCCGGCAGACTTGGAAGGATCCTCGCGAACGAATATGCCGCTTGTGTAACCGTCCGGAACCTCAAAGCGATAGCTGGAATCGCTGAGCTTGGTCGCGGTCAGCCACTTGGAACCATCAGATCCGCCCCATACATAGAGTTCATATCTCGGACTGGCAGTGTTCCAGATGTTGGGATTGAGATAGACATAATTCTTCGGAGCCTCGGTCGGAGCATCGGTCGGAGCCTCAGTCGGAGCTTCGGTAGGAGCCTCGGTAGCAGCTTCTGTCAAAGCAAGATAGAAAGAGCCGTAGTGCCAGTCGTCATTGCCCTGTCCATCGGGACGGAAGAACACATTATAGGTACCGCTTGTCTCTACAGTCTTGTTGTCGTAACCGTCGGGATACCAGTTCGTTCCGTCTGTAACCTTGACCTCGTCGCCTGCTGTGAGCTGTACGCCCTCAAGCTTGTACTGTACTTCGTCAAATACTGTGAAAGCGTTAGCATCAAAAGTTGTCCACTGAGGATCCGTGAATGTACCAACCAGATAATAGGTGGTAGTTGCGGGAGCTTCAGTTGCGGGAGCCTCGGTGGAAGCTTCGGTAGGAGCCTCGGTAGGAGCCTCGGTAGGATCGACAGGATCGAGGTAATATGCCTTTGCGGGCTTCTCAACCTTGGTGCCTTCGGCTGCAGAACCGCTGTCAACAACCTCGCCGCCGAAAGATACGGTATAATCATAAGCTTCGTTCAGAGTAGAAACTTCGATATCATGAACGATCTTAACGATATACATCTCGGGAACCTCTACCTGAGCGGAAGCAGGAGCGGTGAACCAAATGGTAACCACATTCGCGCCCTGAGAGAAGTCGATACCGTTTCTGCTCTTCGGTACGGAGAAGTTCATAGCGACCAAACCGGCTACGGTAGGAACAGTTTCATCAACATCGGTATCGGGATCATCCTCGACATCAGGATTCAGAGTACCCATCAGTTCTATGGTGCCGTTGTAAGCAACGCCGTCAAAGGTCAGGACGTCCTCATCAAAAGTAACGTAAGCCTCGAAGGAACCGATCTTATCGGGAGTGGTAAGCACATAGGAATAGCTGTAGGTAACAGTGGATTCTTCAGTAGGAACCTCGGTCGGAGCTTCTGTGGGCTCTTCGGTCGGAGCTTCTGTCGGAGCCTCGGTGGGTTCTTCGGTAGGAGCCTCGGTAGGCTCTTCAGTAGAAGCCTCGGTAGGATTATAATTCCAAGCGTTGACTAAATACTTACCGTCTTCTGTATCGGAAGAAATCCAGAAAGCAGCGCCGTCAACGATGCCATTGACGACATTAACGGTCTGTGTACCTGAGCCGTTGTTGAAGATAATTGCGTTGTACTGAGCGGGAATAACCGCCTTGTAAATATCCTGACCCATATCGTTAGTATCAACGATCTCAGTCAGCTTTTCGCCGGGCCAATCATTGATGCCGGTTTTACCGGATTCGGTCCAAGCGTAAACATACATATCAGACCAATTTAAGCTGTTGGTAACATAGACAGTCTTGTCTTCCGCGGCAACCGTCTCAGCCTGAGTCTCCGGAGCGGTGGTCTCGTCAGCCTGAGTCTCCGGAGCGGTTGTACCGTCGGACTGCTTGGAAGCGTAAAGAACGCCGTAGTGCCATACGTCATCGCCGCTGCCGTCGGGCTTCAGATAGATGTGGTAGTGACCCGCTTCGAGTGCATAGTTGTTATCCATGCCGTCGGGATACCAGTTGCCGTCGGAGTCGTTCGCCTTAACCTCTACAGCAGAGTCAAAGGTGATGTCGATCATATACTGACCGTCTTCTGCGGGAGCAAATACATAGTCAGCGTCTTTCGCAGCCCAGCTGTTGAAGGTACCTACCAGATAATAGGTAACTTCGTCTTCACCCTGTGTCTCGGGAGCGGTGGTCTCGTCAGCCTGAGTCTCGGGAGCGGTGGTTTCATCACCCTGAGTCTCCGGAGCAGTGGTACCGTCGGACTGCTTGGAAGCGTACAGAACGCCGTAGTGCCATACGTCATCGCCGCTGCCGTCAGGCTTCAGATAGATGTGGTAGTGACCCGCTTCGAGTGCATAGTTGTTATCCATGCCGTCGGGATACCAGTTGCCGTCGGAGTCGTTCGCCTTAACCTCTACAGCAGAGTCAAAGGTGATG
>JAFRCW010000048.1 GCA_017404145.1 Ruminococcus sp.
AGAAATATCGCCGCCTGTTCCTCCCGAATATGCTCGACCTTTTATGGTCAACGGCGTTCTGTTGCCCGGCTATACGATACAGGGGCAGGAACCGTCGGTATCCACCAAAACAGCCGACGAGATCATCAATGAGATTCTCGGCTTTGATTCTGTAACAAAGGATAAAAAGCCCTCCGTGCTGAAAAAGCTCGCCGAGGGCAATAAAAAAACGGCGTCGGCAAGGGGCGCGGATAAGAAGGAGGAACAGAGCTTATCAAGGTTTTAATGGTGGAGCCGGGCAAGGTTCCATACGAAACTGAGGTTGAGAGCGGGTATAAGAACATTCTGAAAGCTCTCGACTGCGATATTTTTCAAGCTACATATCCCTTTGAGGATATGGTCGCGGTATTGGTCGATGACGAGAGCAAGCTAAACGGTAAGCCCCTCAATCGAGCCTTATACGACGCCGACGGCGAAATGTACGACATTCTTGCGGGCAAGTTTATGATCGTCGGTCTCGGCGAGGAAGATTTCACGGATTTATCTCCCGAGCTAATGGAGAAGTTCAAGGATCGTTTTGAACGACCTGAGAGCTTTGTCAAGCTGTTTGGCAGGATCATGGTGATCCATGAGCCTATCCCCGACGTTGGAGCTCCCAATAAAACGCAAGGGGGTCCCGATCTATGATGTGGGCTGCGACAAAAGATCCGTATGTACTGACCGTTCAGCCGGACGATTTCTTTCCAAATCCGCGGCGCGAGGATGAAAACTTCGGCTCAATGATCTGTTTTCACCGCCGTTACAATCTCGGCGATAATCATGAGTTCAATGATTCCGACGACCTGATTCATTTTCTCTTTATCAGATCCTCCGGCGAAGGCAATATCAGTCATAAGGAATATCTGTACGAAAGACTGATGGCTCGCATGGAAGATGAAGCGGAGGACGTTTTACCCTCGGCTGCTCAGATCAAAGCGACGAATGACTATCTGATGTCTGAGATTCAAAAAGGCTTTGTCGTCTTGCCGGTCTATCTGTACGATCACAGCGGTCTTGCTATGAGCACGACCGACTTCAATGACCGTTGGGACAGCGGACAGGTCGGTATCATCTTCGTGTCAAACGAAAAGATCAAGGAAGAATACGGGGTCGGTTTCATTGAGCCGGTGCTTCGTTTACAGGTCGAAGAACGCTTGAAGGGAGAAGTTGCCGAGTACGACGCCTATTTGCGCGGCGAGTGCTATTGTTTTGAGCTGTATGAGGACGGCGAACTGTTACATAGCTGCGGCGGCTTTACCGGAGCTTTTGAGAAAGCTGTCAAGGATATGATCGAGTATCTTCCTGACGACTGCGCTGAAATGGTCGATGATCTGGCTGAGACAACCGATTCACCCTCTATGGTTCAGACGCTTTTGCAGCACGCGCGGATTCAGGTGGATCAGGCGGCCAGAGATCACCAACATCAACCGCGTCAAAAGACGGTCGGCGTAGAGCTATAAGAAAGGGGGTATTATTTGCAGGAAGAAATCGATCAGAGAACCGTATCGATCACCGTTCAGGCGGCGAAGCTGTCGGGACGTGTACTGAAAGCGGCTATGACGGCGGCGTTGCAGAAAATGCAACAGCAGCGTCATTCATCAAAGGTCGGTCGCAACAGTCTGAAACGGCTCTCGCAGGGTGACGGCGGGATGAATACGATCGAGGTCTCAGGGCGGCTGCGTTCCTTTGAACGTTACGCCCGAAAGTATCGGATAAGGTATCATATAGAAAAAGAGGTCGGTTCAAAACCGCCTCGCTGGACTGTATTCTTCAAAGCAAATCAGGCGGACGCTTTGACCGCCGCTTTTCAGGAATACACCAATAAGGACCTCAATCGTTCTAAGAAGCCTTCGCTTGTCGCTCAACTCCGCAAATTCAAGGAGCTTGTGCAGTCCATCGGCAAGGATCGTGTTCGCAATAAGGAGCATGGAGGACCCGAACGCTGAGCAAGAACGATATTATCAAGAGATATGTTATACCGCATTTGCCGTATTTGATCTTTGTATGGATATTTGCAAAGCTCGGCGAGGCGATCCGTCTTGCGCCCGGGGTTGACGCTTCCGCTAAAATGCTGGGGCTCAGTCAGGGCTTTTCATCTGCCTTCGGTCACTTCTTTCCTTCCGCGTGGCTTGATCTCTTGATCGGTGTTGCCGGCGCTGTGATTATCCGGCTTGTCGTATATGTCAAAAGCAAGAACGCGAAGAAGTACCGGAAGAACGTCGAGTACGGCAGCGCTCGTTGGGGCAATAAGAAGGATATTGCCCCGTATATGTCCGCTGATCCGTGGGATAACATCATTCTCACACAGACCGAAGGACTGATGATGTCCGGCAGACCGAAGAATCCTACCTACGCGAGAAACAAGAATGTGCTGGTGGTAGGCGGATCGGGTTCCGGTAAGACGCGGTTTTTCATCAAGCCGAATCTCATGCAAATGCACAGCTCCTACGTTGTGACCGATCCGAAAGGAACGGTGCTGATAGAGTGCGGCAAGATGTTACAGCGCGGCGTACCGAAGCGGGATAAGCAAGGCAACATCGTTCGGGATAAGAGAGGTAAAGTCGTGCGTGAGCACTACAAAATCAGGGTGTTCAATACAATCAACTTTTCTAAGTCCATGCACTTCAATCCATTTGCCTATATCCACTCTGAGAAGGATATTTTGAAGATCGTCACTACCCTTATCGCCAACACCAAAGGCGAAGGTAAAGCAGGCGACGATTTTTGGGTGAAGGCTGAAACGCTGCTCTATACTGCGCTGATCGGGTACATCTACTATGAAGCGCCGACCGAGGAACAGAACTTTGCTACGCTCGTTGAAATGCTCAATGCTATGGAAGTTCGCGAGGATGACGAGATTTTCAAGAACGCTGTTGACCTTCTGTTTGACGCTCTCGAAAAGAAAGATCCCGATCACTTTGCTCTCAGGCAGTATAAGAAGTACAAGCTGGCGGCAGGCAAAACAGCAAAATCGATCCTGATCTCCTGCGCGTCGCGTCTGGCTCCTTTCGATATTAGGGAAGTCAGAGAGATCACCATGTATGACGAGCTGGATTTAGATAAGCTGGGAGACGAGCGGACGGCTCTGTTCTTAATTATGTCGGATACGGACGGCACTTTCGCTTTTCTGATCAGCTTGATCTACTCGATCTTGTTCAACCGACTGTGCGAACGCGCCGACGATAAATACGGCGGCCGTCTGCCGGTTCATGTGCGCTGCCTTATAGACGAAGCGGCGAACATCGGTCAGATACCGAACCTCGAAAGGCTGATGGCGACGATCCGTTCCCGAGAGATCTCCGCTTGCCTTGTGCTGCAGGCACAGTCGCAGTTAAAAGCGCTGTATAAGGATAACGCGGATACGATTATCGGCAACTGCGATTCAAGCCTGTTTCTCGGCGGTAAGGAAGAAACCACGCTGAAAAGCTGGAACTCGCTTTTAGGTAAGGAAACGATAGATCTGTACAACGAAACTGTCACTAAGGGTAATCAGGAGAGTCACGGACAGAACTATCAGAAGCTCGGCAAGGATCTGATGTCGATGGACGAGATCGCCGTGATGGACGGCGGCAAATGTCTATTGCAGATCAGGGGTGTGCGTCCCTTCTTATCTAAGAAGTACGACATCACCAAGCACCCCAACTACAAGTATTTATCTGACTATGATCAGAAAAATGCTTTTAACATAGAACAATTTTTATCAACACGCTTCAAGCCGGATAAGGATGAAGCGTTTATCAACTATGAGATCAGCGCCGATGAATTGGCGCGTTATTCAAGGTAAGGTTCAGGAGGTATATTTTACTATTTGAGGATCAGGGATTCTCCCTAAGTAAATAAAATAGAAACCCAATGCGCACCGCTGTTGACCAGACAGCGGCTTTCCTGTTTTCAGGAATACCTTTTGTCAATTTCCGCTCAATTTTCAGTCAATGACAATTATTCATGGCAAATTGCCGTTGTACGATCTAAGGGGTATTAACAGGTTATCAACAGGCAATTTAAGTGCAATAAAGTGTTGCTTGCGGACAATGACAAATTTCAAAACAGAAATCAACATTTTTAAGGGTTCTATTAGGGGGAATTAAATGTCATTCTTTTCGAGCGCTATCGACACTCTGAAAATTCTTGTTATCGCACTCGGCGCCGGTCTTGGCGCATGGGGCGTTGTCAATCTTCTCGAAGGCTACGGTAACGATAATCCCGGTGCGAATGCTCATGTACGGTAAGGAAGCAAGCAACCGAAAACAAGAGATAGACCGCCAGCACTACACTATTCCGAACCAAAGACCAAAAGATAAGCATTGTGGGAAAATCTAAACTTTTGGATTTTCCTACAATGCCGACTACGGCGGAATCCCTCCCACTCCTTATATCTTTCTTTCCGTATACATTGAATTTGTATTTAGTAAATGCTATAATGTCCCTATTCAAATTATAAATGTGTTGAATTAGTTACATGTACATATTTTTTGTGCCGGAGGAAGTGAAATGAAACAAAAAATTTATCTCATTACAGGCTTAATGGCTTCTGGAAAATCTACAGTTTCCGATTTACTGGCAAAATCAATAGAAAAATGCGTCCATCTTCGTGGTGATGTGTTCCGAAAAATGATTATTTCAGGCAGAGAAAATATGTCAGCTACCCCATCAGCGGAAGCAGTCCGCCAGCTGTACCTTCGATACAAATTGACTGCTGATGCGGCAAGGTCATACTTTGACAACGGCTTTTCTGTAGTGATCCAAGATAACTACTACGGTGATGAATTAAACCGAATGATAAATTATCTGCATAAATACCCTGTTGAGGTTGTCGTTCTTTGTCCAGATGTGGAAACAATAAAAGAAAGGGAACGATACAGGGAGAAAACAGGCTATTCCGGCTTTACGGTTGAAACCTTATACGATACATTTATGCAGACAACACCACGG
>JAFRCW010000049.1 GCA_017404145.1 Ruminococcus sp.
GACAGCTGTACCTCAGCCATTTTCGCCACGCCTGGCGCTTCGATGTTCTGCGCGATAGCGCGGGCATAGTACGCGGCGGAACGCTCGACCTGGGTCGGGTCCTTGCCGGAACCAGCGCCGCCGCCGTGGCGGGCGTAGCCGCCGTAGGTATCGACGATGATCTTTCTGCCGGTCAGACCGGAATCACCCTCGGGACCGCCTAATACAAAGCGTCCGGTGGGATTGATGAACACCTTGGTTTCTTCATCCATCAGCTCGTCCGGAATCACGGGACGGATCACATACCGCATCATATCCTCGCGGATCTTCTCCAGCGGGATATCGTCGTCGTGCTGGGTGGAGAGAACAACGGTATCCACACGGGTTGCTTTCTCTCCCTCGTATTCTACCGTCACCTGCGTCTTGCCGTCGGGGCGCAGATACGGAAGCGTGCCGTTTTTTCTCACCTCAGTCAGACGTTTAGACAGCTTATGAGACAGAGACAGCGCCAGCGGCATCAGCTCCGGCGTCTCGTCACAGGCATAGCCGAACATCATTCCCTGATCGCCCGCGCCGATCTGATTCAGCTCGTCCTCGTGACCGTCCTTCAATTCAAAGGACTCGTTGACGCCCATCGCGATATCCGGCGACTGCCTGTCCAAATTGATATTGACCTCGCAGGTATTTCCGTTAAAACCGGCGCGTTCACAGTCGTAACCGATCTCTGTGATCGCCCGGCGCGCGACCTGTTCGAAGTCGACGTCGGCAACAGAGGAGATCTCTCCCATAATATTGATTCTGCCGGTGGTCGCGGTAGTCTCACACGCAACGTGAGCGTTTTTATCCTGCTTTAATACCGCGTCGAGAATCGAGTCGGACACACGGTCGCACACCTTATCGGGATGCCCCTCGGTCACGGATTCGGATGTGAATAAATATGACATAAAACTTTCCTTTCTGAACATACTGAAAAACAAATCCCGAGGCGGCATACCTCGGGAGCGAAAACTCATCTTTCGGTTATACCGCAGGAATTGGCACCTTACAAATGCAGGTTGCCGGACGTCACAGGGCCTGTCCCTCAGTCTCTCTTGATAAGTGGTAATGATTGTTTTGTTGTTGATTATTATAGTATAATCCAAGCGGAATGTCAATACGACATAATCCATAAGAAACAATGAGAAAGATATAAAAACTGACAGCAATATCGCCATCCGTTTTATAATCTGATCTTGTCGTACTCGTCGCCGAGGAAGTCCGCTACCTCCTTGAGATGACCGGTCCGCTTGCCCTTGAGCGCGTAGAACTGTAAGATCCCGTAGCCGGGGTATTCGTTGCCCTCTACGATCACGGGACCTGATTCAGAAAACGCAACGTCCCAGCCGATATAGCGCACCTGCGGCACTCTGAGCGCCGCTTTCTCGCACATTTCGAAGGCTTCTTTCACGCCTTTGATCCTGACGTCGGAAAACTTCTTTCCTGTCATCGGATGAGTCTCATAGACATTGGCGTAATCATCAATCACGTTGGAGTCGATCCTGCCGTCCTCACCGATCGAAAAATAGAGATCGTTGGTACAGCCGATCACATCGGTGTCATCCTGATTGATCCGAAGCGCGTTGGAAATTACCTTTGCCTTGCCGTCCTTATACAGGGTAACGATTCGGTAAGAATTGACAACATAAGGATTGATCTCGTTAAGATCCTCGCTCTGGATGATCGCTTCTTCCACCAGAAGCTGTCCTCTGCTTGTCAATTCGTGATAGAGCATCTCGGGCGTTTGAGCTTCGGCGACGATAATCTTAGAGATACCGTGACCGCACTCTCCGGTCGGGTCTTTTGCAAAGACCGTATCTTTTCCCTCTAAAAACTTCGCGAAATCCTCTACAGTGCTGATTTGCAGATTGATGAAATCACGCTTAAGATAATCGCGGAACAGCTCGTTAAAAATCAGCTTGTCGTGAAAAATCACGTTGTATTCTTCATCGTTTAAGTATGCCATCAGCTTGTAGAACTTTCTCGCGGTGGCAAAGGTGTCCTTCTCCTCAGAGGTAAGATGGATAAAATCACCGCGGAAATAATCGGTATAGCCCGTACCGCGCAAGAGGAAGCTCTTGAACATATCGAATTTGATATACGCCTTGGACTTCCCTGACTTCTCGCTGAGGATCGTCAGGTGTTTTTCCATTCTCTCCTTATTGATGTCGTGGAACTTGTTCATCATCCACTTTCTGACAGGCATCGCCATATGTATCACATTCCTTCCAAAAACAGCTTTTGAAAAAACAAATTATGATTTATGCATTATGAATTATGAATTCGTACATTGTTTTTCCCTATTCCTACCAGTGCTTCGGCAAGACCGAGTCCCGAAGAGCGCGAGAACATCCCGAGGGTGATTTCACCGCCGAGCAGGGTGACTTCGTCATCCGTCTTGATACTGTCGTCAACCTTGACGCACAGCATATTCATCCCGATCTCTCCGACAACGGGAAATAGCTTCTCCCCTATCTCAACGACTCTGCCGAAATCCTGACGTCCGATCCCGTTGTTGTAGCCGACAGGGAGCACGGCGATTTTCATATCCTCTTTCGCCTGATAGGCGCAGTCATAGCCGATATACTCGCCCGCCTTTACCGTTTTCGTTTGAATCACACGGGTTTTGAAGGTCATAGCGGGGATCAGATCCAATGCAACATCTTTATTTACGGGACTAAGGCGGTATTTCCTGCGATAATAACCGTCGCGGTATTCTCTGAGCTTATTCTTCATTCCGCCGCCGTAAGAGGTCGGAGCGATGTTATATCCGTACATCACAAGCCCCATACGGGTGGTGTTGGCAAAGGGGAATTTCCCGTGTCCGAGCAGCGCAACGCCGCTGCCCATATGCACCATGGGGATCGAAGAGAGATCCAACAGGGAAGTCAACTCGACAAAGCGCTTCGCCTGTTCATCAAAATGCGGATCGAATACGCCGGCGGTAGCGAAGTGCTGATAGATCCCTTCCACGGTATGACCGTTCTGTGTAAGCGTATCATACGCTTCTTTGATTTCTTTTTGATCCTTAAAACCGAGACGGTTGAAACCGGTATCGATTTGCTGATGTACTTTGAATTTATTATTCTTTGTAAGAATAATAAAACGTTTTAAATAGTCTGTATCACCGATCGCTAAGGTCAGCTCCAGCGCCTTCGCCTCATCCAATCGATCAAGCGAAACAGGCTGGAGGCATAGAACGGAAACTTCTTTGTTATGCTCTCTGAGCGCCTTCGCTTCTTCTAATGAAGATACAGCGAAATAATCTACGCCGCCTTTCTGTAAAGCGTTCACAGCTTCATAGCCGTGACCGTAGGCGTCTCCCTTGACAACGCCGATAAAATGCTTGTATTCACTGTATTTTGTTGTCAGTATTCTTGCGTTATGCTCTAAAGCGGCAAGATCGATTTTGACATAGGAATCCGGCATAGTATCTCCTCTAAAAAAGCATTTTCCTTGCGGAATGATGAGGGCATCGTTCCCTACGGAGAGAAAAGTGTTTTTGAAAATCTCAAAATTTTTTAGGTAAACAAAAAAGGAAGCCTGAGGCTTCCTTTTATTTCTTTTTGCGAATTAAAATGATCGGCGTAGTCTCTTGTCCCTGACCGCAGGGATTGTCGCTGATCAGTCCGTGCAGTTCTTCCTCGCTGAGAGTAATATCGGAAGAATAGCCGAGCACCTCCTGACCGAGGTCATTTGCGTCGACGATCATACAGGACATTCCGAGCTTTTCTTTGATCTCGTCGCATACGCCGGAGGGATTCTCCGGATTCTCAATACCGATATCGCGGTACTCTGCCCAAACGTGGTCGTAGAAGCCGTCGAGACCCGCTACATCGGAGCCGACGATCTCATAGAACACGCCGCGCTTGCCGAAGAGCTTGCAGACGCCGCCGGCGAAAGAAGCCCACAGCACTCTGGGAAGTCCGACCTTGGTGATCGCGTACTGCATCTTGATAGTCTCACCGACGCCGACGCCGGTGTCGGGGTGAGAAGCAAACTTTGAGAGCAGCTTTGCCCAGAAGCCGATCTTCAGCTCGTCTCGTCTGACGACGCGGTTCTGGCACAAGGCGATGATCTTCTCGGACGAAGAGACGATATCGCCTTCTTCATATAAGGGTTGCACATATTTCTTGAAGATCGCTATATAATCCTCGCCCTGCTGTACAAAATGCGTCTTGATCGCGTGACGCATATAGGTAACGCCGTTAACGGTAATTTCTACATTTTTTCCTTCGTTTGCGACAAATTCCATTTTTATCCCTCCCGAAATCGTTCGGATACAAGTTTTTGCAGCATCATTCTTTATTCTGTGGTCAATTTAACATTTATTGTAGCTTTCTTCTTTATTCTGTGTTATATTATAGTAGATATAAAATCAAAATTCAATGTAAGCTATGATAATATTATTTTCTAAAAAGGAATTATTATGGACAACTTTACCAATGAAACCGTCTTGGAACTGACAGGACAGGTTGAAGCGGTCGTATACAGAAACGATGAAAACGGCTATACGGTGATAGAGCTTGCGGGAGAGGATGCCGCGATCACCGCAACGGGAGTGATGCCGATGATTCATGTCGGCGAGACCGTCAAGCTGTACGGAACATTCAAAAACCATCCGACCTACGGAGAGCAGTTTGTCGCTACGGTGTGCGAAAGAGCGATGCCGGAAAGTCTCGACGGAATTCTCAAATATCTGTCCAGCGGCGCGGTCAGAGGGATCGGTCCCGCTACCGCGACGAGGCTGGTGCTGGAGTTCGGAGAAAACACGCTCAACGTGCTGGAAAATGAACCGGAAAGGGTCGCAAAGCTCAGAGGTATCTCTGAAAGAAAAGCCAAAGAAATCAGCGAACAGCTCAAAAGGATGGTGGGGATCCGCGAGCTGATGATCTATCTCGGCGCGTACTCGATCTCTTCCTCCTCCGCTCTGAAGATTTGGCAGCGCTACGGAAATGACGCGATCGCAAAGATCGAAGAAAATCCCTATATTCTCTGTGAAGAAGGAACAGGGATCTCTTTTGAAACCGCTGACGCGCTGGCGCTCAGACGCGACCACTCCAAGGACGCTCGCGTCAGAGTCAGAGCGGCGCTGACACATGTGCTCGCTCACAACAAGCTCAACGGTCATACCTGTCTGCCCAAGGACAAGCTGTGTGACGCTGCCTCTTCCCTCTTAGAAGTCGAAAGAGTCGTCACCGAATCGGCGCTGATCGAAATGACAGACGACGGCTCTTTGATCGAGGATGTGATAAATGAAAAAGAATTCCTCTTTCTTCCTTCGATGTACGACTGTGAGCAGTATATCGCCGCAAGGCTCAAAACCCTTTTGCGGTTCCCGGCGATGGGAATCTCCGGCGTTGAGAAAAAGATAGAAGAAATCGAGAAAAAGGACGGGATACAATACGCCGAGCTGCAGAAGAAAGCGATCAGCGAAGCGCTCACCAAGGGTCTTTTGATCCTCACGGGAGGTCCCGGCACCGGTAAGACCACCACCCTCAACGCCATCATCAGGCTCTTGAAAGAAAGCGGTCAGACGGTTATGCTGTGCGCGCCGACCGGAAGAGCCGCGCAGCGGATGAGCGAGGTCACGGGAGAAGAAGCGAAAACAATCCACAGAACGCTGGAAGTCAATTTTTCCGGTGAAGACACGCCGCGGTTCAAGCATAACGAGCATAACCTTCTGAAATGTGACGCGCTGATCATCGATGAGGTATCGATGGTAGACTCCGCTCTGATGGAATCCGTGATGCGTGCGCTGCCGCTCGCCTGCAGGCTGATACTCGTCGGCGATTCTAACCAGCTCCCCTCTATCGGTGCGGGAAATGTTCTCTATGAACTGATCGCCTCAAAAGAAATCCCTACCGTAGAGCTGACAGAGATCTTTCGTCAGTCGATGCAAAGCCTGATCGTGAGATCAGCCCACCGGATCATCAAGGGAGAAATGCCCGATCTGACGATTCGGGATAACGATTTCTTCTTCATCCCGACACGAAGCTATGAAGAAACAGCGAATCTGGTGACTGATCTGTGCGCCGTCAGGCTCAAAAACGCCTACGGTTTCAATATGCTTGACAACATCCAAGTGCTGTCCCCCTCGAGAAAAAATCTGCTCGGCACCTTTGAGACAAATAACCGCTTGCAGAACGTCATCAATCCCCATAAGGGCAGCAGCGTCAAGGTGGGTTATTACACCCTCTATGTCGGCGACAAGGTGATGCAGAGCAAAAACAACTATGATATCCTGTGGAAAAAAGATACCGGCGAGGCGGGTGAAGGAGTTTTTAACGGCGAAATCGGCGTCGTCACCGAGATCAATACGGCGGCAAAGCTTTATAAAATCAGATTTGACGATAAAGAAGCAGAGTACGATTCGGAAACCATCACCGATTTAGAGCTTGCCTACGCCTGTACGGTACATAAAAGTCAGGGCAACGAGTTCGACTGTGTCGTGATGCCGATTTACAGAGGAGCGCCGCAGCTGATGTACCGCAACCTGCTTTATACCGCCGTCACCAGAGCAAAGAAAATGCTCATTATGGTAGGCGATCCCAACGCGCTGAGGATGATGGTGGAAAACAACCGCCGTCAGCTCCGCTACTCCGCCTTAAAAGAATTCCTGATAAGAGAATCGTAAATGATGAAAAATAATTCTGTTAAAGAAATATATAGACATATCGTATCCTTTTTCTTTCCCGAATACTGCCCCTACTGCTCATCGCTGATCGAGCCGGATGACATCTCCTGTCCTCACTGCGGAAAAAGCGTTCTCGGACAAGCGGTCGCCATCCGCCGCGGCGTATTGGGTTCGAGATGTGTCGCGCCTTTCGCTTATGAAGGTAAGGTCAGAAAAGCGATCGTCAACTTCAAATTTCACGAAATGTCGCAGTATGCGCGGCCGCTTGCCGCGGTGCTCGCCAAGACGATCGAGGAAGAGTACCCTGTTGATGAAATCGATCTGATCACCTATGTCCCGATGCGCAAATGGGATCAGCTCAATCGGGAGTATAACCAGTCGGAGCTTTTGGCAAAGGAGCTGGCGGATACATTCTCGATCCCCTGCGCGGAAACGCTTCTGAAAGTGAAACGCACCAAGAAACAGCATAAGTTAAAATTCTCAGAAAGAAAAAAGAATCTTTCGGGAGCCTTTGTACTAAAAGACAAAGAATGGCTCAAAGGAAAAACCGTTTTACTGATCGACGACGTTATGACCTCGGGAATTACACTCTCTCACTGCGTCAAAAAGCTCTATTCCGCTAAGCCTTATCAGGTGTACTGCGCAGTGGTCGCCTCCGCCGCAGAGCATGAAAAAGAAGAGAGAAAACATCCCGTCCAAGAGGAATGATTTGTCTGTTTTTGTAACACAGCTGTTACTTGAATATCCCATCGGGTTGTTATATAATGTTTATTGAATGAACCCCGACACACCGTCGGTGTTTTTTCAAAATTCAATCACATTTGAATTTTGAATTAAAATCAGAGATTTTGATTCAAAAAACATTTATTATTCTGCCATGCAAAGAAAGCGTTTCTTTGCATGGTGCACGGCTTTTGTCCATCAATGTCCAAAACCGTACACATGAACAATTCAAAAACTGTGTTTTTGGATAATTCCAATGGTTTTGAATTGTTCAGCAGATGTAATATAATGACTATGAAATCTATGATAAGCGAGTGATATGATGGATATAGCTTTGGATTTAGGCACCTCCTACACCAGACTGAGAACAAAAGACGAGGAAAACGCCATCAGTGAGCCTTCTGTGATCGCATATAACGCGGAGACAAATGAGATCTTAGCCTACGGAGAAGATGCCTATCAGATGTACGGCAGAACCTCCTCCAAAATCAAGGTGGTCTTTCCCTTGGAGGGCGGCGTGATTGCGGAATCGGGTCTGGTAGAAGAGCTGGTCAATATCTATATGAGCGAAGTGTGCAAAAGCCGCACGATCATGCCCAGAGTGGTCGCCTGTATTCCCGGGGAAATCACCGAGGTGGAAAAACGCGCGATCGTCGGCGCGATCTCGAGCTTCGGCGTAAGGCGCGTTCTGCTGATCGAATCCTCCAAGGCGGCGGCGTTCGGCGCGGGACTTAACATTATGAGCCCGCACGGCGTAATGGTCGCAGATCTCGGCGCGGGTACTACCGATATCGCGGTAATGACGCTCGGCGGTGTTTCGATCTCCAAGACAATGAAAATCGGCGGCAACGCTATGGATCAGGAGATCATCAAATACGCCAGAAGGACCCATAACCTCATCATCGGCAAAACAATGGCAAAGGCGTGTAAAGAAGCGATTGCCTGTGTGATAAAGCCTCAGGAAGAAAAGACCTTCCGCTTAAAAGGCAGAGATGCGCTCAGAGGTCTGCCGAAATATGTTGACGTTACCTCCTCCGATATTATGAGAGCCATCGCCGACATCGGCGTACGCATCATCTCCGGTATCGTCGATGTATTAGAAGACACTCCTCCGGAGCTGATCGGAGATATCCACGAGGACGGCATCACCATCACGGGAGGACTCTCCAGAATCCACGGGATGAAAGAGCTGCTCGAAAGAGAAACGGGCATCAAAGTACGTATCCCGAGAGACCCCGACGACTGTGTGGTAAGAGGATGCTTCGTCGCTACCAAATACATAGAAGAAGCGCAGATGACACAGTCCTCACTCAATCCGCTGATGACAGTGTATTAAAAAAAGCCCCGATGGGGCTTTTTTTAGTGCAGAGTGCAGAGTGCAGAGTGTAGAGTGTAGAGTGGTGGTTACTCGCTGCGCTCGAACAATTGTTAATTCTTCTTTATTTTGGCGGAGAAGATGATGATTGCCGCGGTCAGGAGAACAACCGCATAGCCGATGACCCACCACAGATCGGGGAAGATCGCGCCGAAATCTCCCGCAACAGCGGCGCGGGCAGCGTTCACCGCGTGTGAGAACGGCAGTAAGTCGGCAACTTTTGCAAAGGCGCCTCCCACCAAAGAGGTATCAAACCAGATATTCGAGAACCACGCGGAAAGGTTCGTTAGCAGCGCGCCGCATACGCCGCCTACCGCCTTCTCACTTAATACGGAACCAAACAGCAGACCCAGCGCGATAAACACTATTGCGATCGGGATATTCACCACAACAGCCAAAAGCAGATTCACACTCAGCTCCAGCCCGAAGAACAGCGCAGCAACATAGCATATCGCGCTTTGCAGCAGCGCCATCGGAAGCATCGGCAACGTGTACCCCAGAATAAAATCCGAAGGCTTTAAGGGTGAAGTGAACAGTCTTAGGACAAAGCTCGCGGTGCGGTCTTTCGCGATCAGCATCGACGAAAACAGCGAGAGAAAACTCAGTCCGAACACGGTGATGCCCGGCGCGAGCTTTTGGATCTCAAAGAGATCGGGACCGCTCCCCTGAGGGATACTCTTGTTGATCAAAGAAAGGAGCAGCAGCAACACGATCGGAAAAGCAATACCGAAGATCGAAGTCATGATATCTCTTGTGATCTCTTTGGTGTTGCGTGACGCAAATGTTAACACTCTCATCATACGCCCTCCCCTGCCAGTTTGATAAACGCTTCTTCAAAATCATCGGTACCCGCCTGCTTCTTCAGTTCTTCGGCGGTACCCTCGGCGCAAAGCTTGCCGTGCGCCATAATACCGACGCGATCCGACAGGCTCTCCGCTTCTTCCAGATAATGCGTAGTCAGGATGATCGTCATCTTTCCCTTGAGCTTCTCGATCAGATGCCACAGCTCTCTGCGCGCCAGCACATCGAGACCGAGAGTCGGCTCGTCAAGAAACAGTATCTCGGGATCGCTGATCAGCGCCATCGCGATACTTAAGTGGCGCTGCCATCCTCCGGAGAGAGTCCCTGCCTTGCTCTTTTGTACTTCTTCCATCGAAAACTTTTCTATCATCTCGTCCGCCTTTTTGCGGGCGTCTTTTTTATCACGACCGTAGATACGGGCGATAAACTCCAGATTCTCGCGAACGGAGAGTTTCGCGGCGACCGCTGTCTCCTGCGGAGAGACATTCATCAGCGACTTGACCGAAGCGCTGTCGGAAATCACGCTGTGACCCATCAGCTGTGCGTCGCCTAAAGTGGGCTGTGTCAGGCAGGAGAGCATTTTGATCGTCGTGGACTTTCCCGCGCCGTTGACGCCTAAGAGAGCGTAAAGTTCGCCTTGATGTACGGTCAGGTTCAGCTCTTTGACCGCTGTTTTGTCTTTATACTTTTTTGTCAGATCGGTGGTCTTGATCGCTTCCATTATTTATCTCCTTTTTTACCGAAAAAATTACCGAGCGAAACCTTCGCCAGCGCGATGCCGCCCTTCTCCGTATCTCCCATCACCATCAGGCGGTCGCCGGCTTTGATGTCAAACACCTCGCGCGCATACTTGGGGATCACGATCTGACCTCTGTCTCCGACCTTGACCATGCCGAAGATATATTTTCCGTCGCTGCTTTCCTCTCTGACCTCCTGATCTTCGAGCGGCAGTCCGATCAGAACGTCGATAGAGATATCATAGTAGTCGGCGATATCGCGGCACTTGAAAATATCGGGCGCGCTCTCGCCGCTCTCCCATTTTGCCACACTTTGGCGGGATACGCCGAAACGCTCGGCAAATTCCTCCTGGCTGATATTCTCCTGACGCCGCAGATAACGGATGTTTTTTGAGATCATCGCGTATGCTCCTTTCATACCGGTATGAATATTTCATTCCGTTCATTTCTTACGATTCGGATTATATCATTATTTATCTCGGCTTTCAACCAACTAAGGTATACACGTTATGTTAAAAAAAGTAGCAAGGCGCATAACGCCTTGCCGATAAATCATTGATAGTTTTTACGTCTTTGGAAGTTATACGCGATCTTCAACAGGAAGTTCTCGGATAAGAATCGCTTGAAGAACACGCCTGTCTTAATCGATGACGAAGGGATGATGATCCTCTTCCCTTTTAATGCGTTGTCGATCGCGTAACGCGCACAGTATTCGGAAGAGATCCCGTCCATCGAGAACTTGACGGAAGCGACTTGATCAAACTCCGTTTTCACCGGACCGGGACAAAGAGCGCAGATCTTCACTTTGCTGCCCTTGCGGCGCAGTTCTTCGGATATCGCCTCGCTCAGTCTCAGGACGTAGTTCTTTGTCGCATAATAGGTCGCCATCAAAGGACCCGCCATAAATCCCGCAGAAGACGCGACATTGAGGATGATCCCGCTGTCACGAGCGACGAAGTCTTTCAGATAGAGCTTTGTCAGCGTATGAAGCGCCTTGACATTGACGTCAACCATTTGCAGTTCGCGTTCCAGATCCGTCTTTAAGAACTCTCCCGCCAAACCGAAACCGGCGTTATTGATCAGCATATCCACTTTCTCGTTTTTAGTTTCATCGTACAGACGCAGACATTCCTCATAGGAGGATATATCCGCCTTGATACATCTGACGGACACATTTTTCAGCTCCCGCTTCAGTTCCTCCAAACGATCCTCACGCCTTGCGACAAGGATCAAATCCCAGCCCATTGAGGCGAGATATCGCGCCATATCTCTGCCGATACCGGACGACGCGCCTGTGATCAACGCTTTCATATAAGTACCTCCGAAATGTATTAAACTCATTATATCGAAAAAGAAAAGGGATGTCAACGCAGATAGATGCTGTCCTAATATTTGTGTATCGGAACTTTGCGGGCATCGTTCCCTACAGTTTTTCTTTACAAAAACAGATTTTCCGATTATACTGATACTATCTTAAACAAAAGGAAGTGGATTTATGATAAATTTTGAAGATCTGAAAAATCATATTCTGGGAATTCTTCCTAACATCGGATTCGCGCTGCTGATACTGGTGGGAGGATTGCTGGTCACCTTTATCATCGCGCGGATCGCAAAAGCGGCGATGATGAAAGCGAATCTTGACCTGTCGCTGGTCGGCTTCTTTGTCAGGATCATCAAAATCGCGGGTTTCGTCATCGTGCTGATCGCAGTGCTGTCCGAACTGGGCGTGTCTACCACGGGACTGATCGCATCGTTCTCCGCGGCGTTGGCGGCGGTCGCCCTGGCGCTGAAAGACAGCCTCTCCGATCTTGCCAGCGGCATTATTATTCTGTTTACAAAACCTTTTGTCACGGGAGACTTTATCGAATTCGGCGGCGTGAAGGGCTTTGTGCAGAAGATCGATATGCTCCACACCAATCTTCTGACCTATGACGATACCAATGTAATGATCCCCAACTCTAAGATCACATCCGAAAAGCTGAACAACTATACTTCTCACTCTTCGATCAGAGTGATGATTCCGGTGCCTATCCCCTACTCCGCCGATATCGAAGAAGTCAAAAAAGTTCTGCTCGATACGATGAACAGGGAAGAAAAGATTCTCAGGGATGAAGAACATACGCCGACGGTAAAGCTCGAAAGCTACGGCGACAGCGCGTTGAATTTTTCTACCCGCTGTTACTGTGAATTTGAGGACTACTGGACTGTTTATTTTTCTCTTACAGAAAATTTCAAAATCAATCTCGACAAAGCAAATATCGAGATACCGTTCAATCAGCTGGACGTACATATCGTAGAGAATGTGAAATAATACCTTTATGGACGCCAAAAACCGCCGTGCAAAACGACGGTTTTTTCTATAAACGAATTATTATTCAATCATAAAGCAATTTTCACCGCGAGCCCTTGTAGCCTACTCCGTAGGTATCGGTGTAGTAATCCACTCGCTTGTTATTGTTGAAGATCGGCGGGTAGATGTTCTTTTCGGGATCGATATAGGCAAGGCGGCAGACCGCATCGTGCGAACGCTTGGTAAGATCCAGCTTCATCTCCTTTTTGGAAAGGCTCTCATCTCTGAACAAAGGCTCACCGATGTTCAGGGTAAAGCAGGCGATCTGGTGAAAAATGCGCTTTCTGATCCATGAGGGTTCGCGGTAGGAGAATCCCATCGGGAGGATCGGCTTGTCGTACTCGGCGGCAAAATACGCCGCTCCCTGCTTAAACGGGCGGATCGGGCGATAATACTCCCACATACTGCCCTCGGAATACACCTGCAGCCAGCCGCCGTCATTCAGCAGCTTCTTTACCGCTTTGAGATACGCGGCTGTCGCCCTGAGCGTAGAATCGGGGATCGGGATGCCTCCCGTCAGACGGATCAGATTCTTGTTCTCTCCCCTGATGTTGGGCGCCCATGAAAGCAGATAGGGCTTATGCGGTCTGATCGCGCTCATGATCGCGAGATAATCCCACATATGCACATGGTTGGAGCAGGACACAACGCCCTGATCCAAAACATCCTTGTACTTTTTCAGATTCTCCCTGCCTTCGACCTTCAGACCGAGACGGATCTTCGTCATCGGAAACACCAGAACATTCAGCACAAGACGCACCAGCTTCTGTTTGAAGAGAAATCCCTTGCTGTAGTCGATATAGGGATAATCCGCGTCAAAAACCGTGCCGTCGTTCTTCTTGACGTTGAGATAATGCCTGTCGGTATCCTCGGGATAGGGATATTTGTTGGTTTTGGGATCAAACATAAAAGCACTCCCTTATGTTTCGGCTTCGACACGTTTTGAAGTCACCGGTATCCGAAAATACCATTCGTCATTTGTTTATCTGAAAATGGTGTTTCGCTCTTTTGATAATTCTTCTAAAGAAAATAAAGTCACAGCGCAGATGAGCGTATAACTTGTATTTGAACGTATCGATCGGGATCGTCTCGCCGTTTCTGATAATCGCAGTGAGGACGCCGAGGATGTGTCGATCGGTGATACCGTATTCTAAATCCACACGGTTGTCTCCGCACATCGCATATTCTCCCCCGCGCTTCTTGACGATACGGTGCAGCACATACTGTCCGTTGTCACGCTTGTAGAGCGGGATATCAAGGCGTTTGAGATCACCGTCGGATTTTTGGATCACGAGCAGATCGCGAGGCTGAATCAGCGGATACATACTGTCGCCGACGTTGGTATAGATCAGCTCTCCGCGCTCAAAAAGGATCTTTTCAAAGGACGACTCAGCCATCGATCGCACCGATCTCTTTCAGCTTTTTGACGACATCACGGATATCCTCGCGCATATCCTCCTCATCACCGTCAAACTTCTCTTTCATCACGGAAAGGATCTCGTCCTCGGTGGTATCGTTTTGCAGACAGGAGAGAATCACCTCGACCGCCTTGTTCCCCTGCACCAAGCCGTGAAAGCGCGCGGCGGCGGTAGGAACAAGGAGGATCTCCTCTCCGGTATTATGCATAATAAAATCTTCATTGAGTTTCATATTATCACCTTTGAAATAGCGCATCTTGCAAAGTAAAGAAAGAATCATTACGCGGGGGGGAAGAGTCAAGACCCTCCCCTACAGCTTAAATCGAATCAGAAAAACGCAAAGGGACTGTGAAATACAGTCCCTTTTCACTTTACTTATGAGAGAATCGGAAGTTCGTTCTCACCCGGTTGGTGTTCAATCGTCTGCGTCGGCGCGTCGGTCTCAACGGTCACGGTCTCCCCTAACGCGTAGGGAATCTCGATATGCGCAAGCGACTTCTGAATCAAAGTCGCGTCGATCACAGACACAACGCCGTCGCCGTCGACATCCGCCGCTTTCTCGTCAAAAGCGTCCACCTGAACAGAGGCTTTCACCTTTTGGATCGTTGTGGCGTCGATCACAGAAACGGTTCCGTCAGCATCCGCGTCGCCGCGGATAAAGCTTAAAGCGCCGACAGAAAAGCAGAGTGCCGATAATAACAGTGATGACATCAAAATCAAACAGATCATTCTTTTGCCAATACTCATCATTATCACTCCAAAGAAATCGGATATTTGCGATGACGATTATTCGGGAGGCAATTCCTCATCCCAAATCTGTCTGGTAGGGATTCCGCGCTTGATCGGTGTTTCATCATCGCCGGGATCCCATGATTCAGTCAGCACAGCTGTCAGCCTGAACTCAAACAACTCGAATTCAGGCGCAGAATAGTGTTTTTTCAATATACCTCTCCTCCCTTACGAAGCAAAGTACAGATCAGCGTACTGATTGTACCAGAACAGCGCTTTAGTGACGTCTTCAAGGGAGTCGCCATCGTTTAAGCAGAGACGTACATAATCCAACGTACTGTAGCCGATGGAATTTTCTCCGTCGGACAGAACATAGCGATAGTCGAGATTAGCAGCGGCAATACCCGAAACCTCAAAGTAAACGAGCGATCCGCTCTTGTTTCCCACTTTTGGTTTCACAGACTGACTTGTACCGTCAGGCATCGTCATAGTGTAACTTCCGCAGTTGTTGATATCAAATGTCGATCTATTGTTGACACGATAATAGAAGCGCATCTGTGTATTAGATTTCAGAAGCAGAGAATTACCGTAATATGACAGTCCGTGAGAGGAGAACATATCCGTGAAATTATCAGAGACAATAGGTTCGCCAACTCTCTCGGTAATCATTGCGTCGGTAACGTCATTATAAACGCCCTGAGCGTTCAGATAGGGATAATCGCCTGTTGTACGGTCGGCAAGATCGCCTGTGTACTTATTGAGATTCACCTGTGCCTTGGAGGCATAGCTGAGCATCGAACGGAGCAGCTCAGGCAGGACGGCAGCCCTGATATCGGATCTATCCGTAGATACGGCTTCGACAAGGAATTTGCCGTGATGCCATCCATCGGTATACCCATCAGGATTTTTCTTGAAGTAGATGTTATATACGCCGTCATTTGATACGGTATAGTTATTGTTATCTCCATCAGGATACCAGCCGTAGGAATCAGATCCAGTATAGTACTTCACAACCTTGATCTCGTCTCCCGCTTTCAGCGTAACATTAGCCAACATATATTCATCCGGATTTTCCGGATTATCCGTAAACTTATACATTGGGTTCGCATTAGCCCAGTCGGAGACGCCTTTGATCTTACCGATCAGATACGGTGTATTATCTGTCAGCTCCGTATCATACGCGGGATAAGTAATTTCCTTTTCCTCGGCATAGTCCATAGCATACTGAGCCGCCTTGTAATCGGTCTCTGCAACCTTAGCTTCACCATGGTAGAGATCAATATGGATATTTCTCGTCATCTCCGCCGCGTCAACAGGGAAGCTGATTTTGTAGGTATTGCTGCCTACATCAACAGCGCTGCTCAAAAGAACATTCTCCCATTCAGCAGGAATATACTCCTCCTCTTTGCTGCCTTCCGATGTATCCACATCAAATGTCAGCGTATAGGAATATTTTGAAGCATCGGTATCGGCAGAGGAAAGCTCAACAAAGAAGTTTACACCGATATCACCGTTAAGAGTCAGTGTATTACCGATAAAGAACTTATGCGCGCTTTCGGTGAAGACAGCCGTATAAGTGGCGTCTGCGGTAACAGTTGTAATCTCAGGCGTCCAACCGTTGAAAGTATAGTCGTAGCCAACGGTCGAAGCCTTTGTCGGATCCGCATGAGTCGGAGTCGCGCCGTATGTATACGTTTCTTTCTCGGTAGTACCGTCGATAATCCATGTGACGTTATACGTTCTCTCCGTTTGTGTGAAATGGGCGGTATAGATCACATTTGCGTTGACAGCCGGCAGATTGGAAGGAGCATAAACCTGACTGTCAAGGCTACTGGTCCAACCGTCAAATTCGTAGCTGTACTGTGCGGTCGGATTCTTAGTCGGCATCGTGCCGTCATAGGACGGGGCAGTACCGGCAGGAACATTTTCGTCTGTCTCGATCACGGTATCTCCGTTCTTCCAAGTTACGGTATACACTTCTGTCCACTTTGCGTATACGGTGGTATTTGCAGTGATTGCATTGTCAAAGCTAAATGCGGTAGCAAAGGTATCATTCGTATACCAGCCGTCAAAACGGTATTTCACACCATTCTCGGTGATGATATCTCCAACTGCGGGAGCAGTAGGCTGGGTCGCTTTCAGACCGGACTCGACCGTCTGTGAATCGGGAGCGGTACCGTGACCCTGCATATCGAAGGTGACGGTGTACTCATCTGCGATGTAGTAGTAGTTACCGCCCATAGTGTCGGTATGAACAGGAGTCGGCGTTGTAGTTCCGGAGCTGAGCTTCTTGCCTGTCGGGTAGGTCACACGAGTGGCAACGCTATGATTGTAAATCGCGTTATCGCGGGTATTTGAAGCTCCCTGGAAGTAGCCGCCGGAGAGGAGGGTGGCATAGTCGATATCCTCAGATACTATAGAGTTACCGTTTCTGTAGGCGTTGGTCGTAGCCTTAGTGACCTTGAACAAGCCGCCGGAAATCTCGGTAATCTTCGCATAGTTAGCATTAGCAATCGCGTGGTAGGCAGCAGTGGTACAGTGGGCGTAGATTTCGGTGCCATCGCCGATCTCGCCGATCGTCGGGGTCTTACCGGCATTGCCGTCGCCGTTGAGGATACCGTAACCGTTCGCGTTGACATAGACGTTCTTGATCGTGCCGATCTGCGCGCCGGACTGGTACACATCATCGTATGTCGCCGTACCCTTAGTACCGCTTGCATTGGCAGAAGCCGCCGCGGTATATGGCGTGGTGGTAGTTCTGGCGTCAAGACAAGCACTATAGTTATAGATTGAAGAGTACTTTGCAGCAGAACCGGTGATCGTGGTCAAGGGACCGTTGCCGCTGTTGATCTCGGTGATGGTACCGGTGTTGGCAATAACAGAAGCTGTTGCCTTAAAAGTATTGCCCTCGCCGATCAGGTCGATCGTAGGAACATCGTAGTCATAGGTGACAACGTCAGACTCGCCGCCTGAGCCGTAGTACGCAGTACAAGCGGTTGTAGAATTAGCAGTTACATAGAGAATACTCTCCAGATCGCGTGTATACTCACGCTCCTGACTGTTCATATTTGCCAGCGCATATGCTTTAGCGGTAGTCGTACCCGCCTGTAAAGTGCTGTTCTTGATCGTTCCCACGTGACCGGAGTTAAACATTGCGTAGGTATTAGCCGGAGTTGTGATCGTACAGTTATCAATCAGATCGATCTCAGCGGGATTTCTCTTGTAATGGATGTTCAGCTCGCCGGCGTTTTTAGATGTAGTAAAGATACCTGTACCGGAATAGTACTGTCGTGTCTGACGCTCGGTATAAGGACCGGCAGCGTAGTTGTGCAGAGAGTACTGGGTACCGGTGATCGTACTGTTCTTCAAAGTACCGATGTGACCCGCGTTGCGCATCGCATAAGCAGTGATGGAATCAACCGTCAGGTTATCGATCACATCGATGGTCGGTGTATCATACTTATATGCTCTGTCATACCTTGTGACAACGCCTGCGCTGACCGTCAGATGAGGATCGGTCTCAGCGGTGCGGTTCGTCTGGATGGTTTCGGTGTATTCCTTATAGCGGGAATCACCGTTGAGAGCAGCAACATAGTAACTGGTATTATGGGTCGCGCCCTCGGCAAAGTTGACAGTTGTATTGGACAAAGTACCGATATGACCCTGGTTGTTCAAAACATAATATGATTTAGAGCCTTTACCGGTGATTGTGATACCGTTGACAGTGCCGATTGTGCTGCCCTTCTCAAGGTTCTTCACATAGTGCGTATCACGTTCATATTCGGTAGAAGCAGTCGCGCCGTCGGTATATTTCTTCGTGATCTCATAGGTTGAGTTCGCGCTGCCGGTGGCGTTATAAAGCACATTACAGCCGCCGGTCATGGTCAATCCGGTCGAGTTGATTGATTGGATATAACCGGAGTTCATCAAGGCGTAGTAGTAACTGCTGCTGCCGCCGCAGGACCAAGTGCCGGAGCAGGTGATGCTGTTGATGGTCGAGGGCTCGCCATAGGTATTCTTCTGGTAGGTGATATTGCCGCCTACCTTATTGGCGTACGTATAGTTTATCTGCGTTGTGAACGCAGCGTCGTTATACACGGCGCCGACGCCGGTACAGTCGGCGTTTACTGTCCCCTCGATGCTCTTGATGATACCGCCGTTTAAATTTTGCATCGCATAGTGAGAAACGGATATCTTGGCATTATCAGGATGCTTATATGTCTTGACGTTAGTCGTGCCGCCGATCGTATCGATCACGCCGTAATTCATCAGAGCATAACCGTAGCTTGTACTAGTGGAGGTGTTCAAGGCATAAATCTCACAGTTGGTGATCGTGCCAATGGTGGGACGGTACTGTTCTTCTTCCTTATAATAGTTGACACGTGTATAGCCGCCGGAGGAAGAGTCCACCTGCTTCCATACATTCGTATTATACCACCAGTCATTGTTATTGACTACGGTATAACACTGGACGTTGCCCTCTGAGGCGGTAGAACCGTTGCCGCGGGTATCCACCTGAGCAGAGTCAGGGTGAGCAATAAAGGTAGAGCCGGTAAGTGTATTGATGACCGCATGGTTATTGATCGCATACTGACCGACTTCGATATTGCAGTTGGTGATGGTATCAATAATACCTTTATCCGCATTCGAGACAGTATAGCCCGTCGCTATTTTGCCGCCAACGATATTACGGTTTACAATTCCGTTTTTACCGTCAATTGTCATGCCGTTGATCGCAGTGATCGTACCGCCGTAGTTAAAGATTGAGCAGTTAGAATTACAGAACATATGACCGCCGGTGATAGCTGTAATCACACCGGTGTTGTAGTTATACAGATTCAAACCGCATGTACCGCTGTTTTTGGTGGAGATATCTACGTTCGTCAAAGCGGTAATGGTACCGAGGTTATAAATACCGTAGTTGTTGCCGTTGACGTTCTGGGTCTGCGACAGAGGCAGCAGATGCTCGGCGTCCTTACCGGTGACGGTCAGGGTGGCGCCCGCGTTGTTGCGGACGACAGCGGAGCCGTTTGGACCGGAGTCGTTACTGATCGCGTCGGTGATGATCTCTCCGTCGCCGACAGTATCATTGATAGTCATGGTACCGCTGTTGATCACAGCCGCCAAGCCTTTATACGTTGCAGCCGCGGCAGTCGCGCCGGTGTGATAGTCCAAGGTACCGCCGTTTAGTTCGAGAGTCATTGTACCGTTATTGATGATACGACCGAGAGCATGATAACCGTTCAAATCAAAGGTAAGCGTTGTAGCAGCAGGGTTCGGGAAAGCCCAAGCGCCGTTTTCTTCTTCAAAACTTCCGCAGTCGTTTACCAGGCGTACGATGCACTCGCCATCCTGAGGCACTTCCGCCATAGCTTCCGCCAGTGTGGAATAGTAAGTATCCGTGGTACTGTTATAAGCAACACTGCCGGTATAGAAACCATAGATATAAACCTCATCCTCAGGGTTAGGACCAACGGGAACCGTACCGGCATAATTGTTACCACTGGTAGCGGAAACGCCGGACATATTCCAAGTGATGCCGTTGAAATTCTGCGCTGTAACGCCCATTTCTGCGTCTGTGGGCGCAGCAAAGCTCGCACCGATATCCAGCGCCTCTTCGGCTTTTTTCACTACATAGTAGGTATCTCCGTTGATTATCCGGGTATCGGTCAGCGCCGTCGAGGTGAAAGTTTCGTAATTCTGAGCCTGATGCTCGTTCAGCACGAAGGTGGGAATAAACTTTGCCGCCTGACCGGTCAAAGTGACAACAGAGTTTGATGTAACGTTAGTGACATTTACATTTGACCCGCTGACAGCCACAGTCGCCGTACCGGAAGTCAAAGACACGCCAAGATTAGCCAGATAGCTGGCGTCATAGGTAATCGTGTCGTTATTCTCACAATAATAGTCGCGGCCAACACGAGCACCGTTATAGTTAAAGTCGACAGTATAGCGATACCAGTGTTCGCCGTCCTTGTCGTAATACCAAGTTGATGTACCGGTACCGGCAGCCTGGCTATATGTATCGTTACCGTTATGGAGCTGAGGCGCCGAAAAAGTAACAGCTGTTTTTGTACTGTTGTTCGCGTCCTCATAGACGGTTACCGTACTCGTCGTAGGAGCAGTTGTAAAAACAATCTTGCCGTTATTGCCGCTGGATCCCAACGAGCTGGTGATATTTGCACCGGAAGCAGAGGTATAGAGCGAACCGGCAACTTCCATAATGCCGTTGACGTCAATAGTTACATCAGACATATTGGCAGGACTGCGAACCGCCGTGGTGCCGTTGGCGACAGAATAGCCGATCGCATACATCTTTGCAGAACCGGTAAAGTTGTCCCAATCAGCCAGGTCGTAAACCTTTGCTTTCTTTCCACTTGAAACCTGGAATTTTGCACCGCGTTCAATATAAACCTCAGAGCCGGGCTGGAACTTGACGTCCTGACCGGTGCTTACGGTATCGGTCTGGATATCGATCTTGATATTATTGGTGATCGGGAGATCGTAGTCCGAGGTATCAACGCTGCCGATGAGAGGCAGACCCGATACGGTCAGCGTTGACAGAGTTACATTTCCGTGGACCTGTACACTGAGCTGGTCGGTATTTTCCAAATAATCCTTGATAACATACCCGCTGCTGACCCTGAACATAGCGCTGCTGTTGCCGCTGCCGATAAAGTCGGCTTGAAGCGTGTAGGCAGAGCTGGAAGCGTTGACCGCACCATACAGTTTTTCCGCTGCACCGGAGTCGATTTTCAACGGAACCTCAATATTCTGTACATAATACTGGTTGAAGGGGAAAACATAACCGTAGCAATTTCTTGTTTCACTGCCGCCGCGCCAGTCTTTGACCTGGAACGCCTCATAAACCGTTGCGCCGGATTTGGCTTCTACCATACCGCCGCCATAGATATAGCCCCAGCAATAAAGATTGCCGTTGCTCTCCAAAGTGATATTGCTGCCCGTGAGCATATTGATGCGGCCGCCGGGTCCGGTGGGACAGCCGTTCCAGCCGCCTAACTGACCGGTCGAGCAGAGCTTACCGCTCACGCTGATCGCGCCGCCGGACTTGACGGTAATGTTCGCACCGTTTTCCATCGACAGGATCCTGTATGCGGTGGGGTTCTCATGAGAGCCGTAAGTTACCGACGGAGACGTCGTATACATCGTGTTGGAGGAATCAAAGGGGATCAGAAGCGTGTTGCCGCTTGAGATCTGATAATTGCCCTCATATAGTGCATTTCTGTCTTTTCCGTTGCTGATCAAAATGATCTTGTGATCCGACTGAGAAGACGCATAGGCGTCCGCGGCGTTCAAATCATTGAACGTCTTTGAGCCTACTTTAAACTTAGCAGAGTCATCGGGACTGAATACCGCGGTGATCGTCTTGTCGGTATCGACACAGATCGACGCAGGGTTGTCGGCAGAAATGATCGTATTATTGGTGACGTCTTTCCAGCCGCCGAAGACATAACCTGTCGCAGGCGTAGCCGAAAGCGTATACGCCTGTGTGGAAGCCTGAGTGCGGGAAATTTCGGAAGTTACCGCGGTCCCGTCGACGGTATAGGAACCGTTTGTCGCCGGAGTGAATGTCGTTGTAGCGGTAACGATCTTCTGCTCAAGCGTAATATTCGTAAGGCTGATACTGGTGGTTTTTGCACCCGTGGCAGAAGTGATAACTACTTCAACCGTTCCGCTCGCAGCAAGCTCTTTGCTAAATGTACCGGAAGAAGTTTTTGATGAACCGTCAACCGTGACAGAACCTCCGTTGACAGTCGGAGAATAGCTGAATGATAACGTTGCCGCCGTGGTAAAATTATTGGTCAGCGTCAATGTATCTGTAGCAGATGAAGCCGGCGTGGAGTTACACCCGGTAGTTGCGTCCTTACCGGTAACGCTGCCGCTGATCGTTGTGCCGCTTCCGGAAAAACTACCGTTCACATCCGAAGCGCCGAGATTGGCAACAGAAGTGGAAATATTGGCGGCATAAACCGTTATGTTACAAATCACAAATACCAATACCATCATCAGCGCGCATGTAGCGCCGAGGAAAATCGGTAGTTTGGTTTGAATCCTTTTAGTCATATATATCCTCCTATTTCAGGGAATACTCAAAATTTTATCCCGCTTTTGCAGAATTCTTCTTGTTATATGATTTGATATAAAAATACATTACCGTTCCAACGATACCCGCGAACAGCGCCCAGAGCGCCAGCTCGGAGATACCGAAGAATAGCTTATCATTATCTCTCGCAAACTCGAGGAAAAAACGGGAATATCCAAAGAGCATCAGCATGATCGGGTAGTTTAACCCGTCTACCGCAAAGCGGCGACGCTTCTCACGGATATATATGAATATTACTATCGCGACAGCAACCAACGCCTCGATCGGCTGGATCGGGAAGGTCTCGTAGCCGAGAACGTGGTTGTAAACACCGCCCTCAAAGGGATAGCTGTAACAGCAGCCGCCGAAAATGCAGCCAAAGTGAGATACACCGTGCTGTACGCAAGCCAAAGGTGCGATATAGTCACAAACAGTCAGATAGTCAAGCTTGAATATTTTTGCCGCGGGGAACGCGAACAGCATGATCCACGGGAATACGCGGACAATGTTGTTGCCGCCCCAATTTTTAAAGCCGCTCATCGCCCAGAAAAGGAAGAACATCCACGCGACGCTCACAGCGTAAACGATCACAAAGAAGGGGATCGCCTTCTTCAGAGGGATTTTATAGTTCTTTGCGTGAAGGATCGCAAAAATCGCAACCGCTACCGTGCCGCCAAAGAAAAAAATATTATACAGCAGAGTGTTGAGTCCATGCGCCTCTATCGAATGGAGCAAATCGTTGATCATATGATACCCTCCGTTTGTGAAAACTGTAAAATCTTGCCACAATATATTGTGTTTGTTGTCGATTGTGCATACAATATCGCATAATAATCTATTATAATACACTATATTATCTCACAGTTGAGGGCAAAAGTCAATGCAGATGGATGATTTTTCAGATAACTGTCACATACGATAAATCATATTTATTATTAAGAATAATTGCCGTCATATTGAACAGAACAAACCGCTAAAATTTGGTAATATGTACAAAAGCATCCGTTTTTATGTTGGGAACGATCCGGCGACTGCGGTAAGTCCCCGCCCTACCGTTATATATCATTGTTTCCCGACAGTGATAGACAGGATATGATTACCATGTTTCGGCACGATGTGGGCATCGTGCCCTACGGTGAGGGTTGGGCATCGTGCCATACGGTGGGGGTGCGGCAGGATGTGAAAGAGCCTTCCCGCGGAGGGAAGGCTCTTTTGTGATAAATTATTGCGCCGGAAAGGTCGCTTAGACCTTAATGGGCATAGGATTATCGTTTCCGGTATCACTGTTATCCGGAAGAGAGGAAACGGGCTCGGGAGAAGACGTTACAATAACGTCCTCCTGAAGAAACTCGGTTACGTTCAATTCCGTTCTTTCATATAATTCTTTCAATCTAATACCTCCCATTCATCGACCGAAGAAAGCGATTGCCTTTTGATTGTAGTCATACAGAGCGGTAACCGTTGTCTTGGTGGTCGGATCATCGTTATCGGCATATGCCTTGGCGATATAGGTCGCGGCATTGAAGGTGACGGTATCTCCGCCTTCAAAGCGAATCTCAAGATCGTCTGTGATCTCCTTAGCGGGGATATCATTGATCCGATAATAAGTGTATCTGCCGTTATACCGCGCTAAAATATCAGCGTCATACTGAAGCTCTGTTTCTTTATCTCCGTCAACAAGATAAGCCTTGGGCGGGTTCTGTCCCGGAGTACAGCTGAACCAAAGCTGATATACCGTTTCAGACTCGAGGAACATAGAAGAGCCGTAGTAAGAGATCCCCGCGGGGAACTGATCTGCGGTGTAGGTGATCGGTTCTAAAGCCGAAGGCTCTGCGGGAGCATAGCCTGTCAGTAACTCGTCGATCTCCGCAACAAGAGCGGTATCGGCAGGAGTATAATTAAACTGCTCCTGTGCCTTTCTGCCGTACCAGAGGATTGAACGGCAGAGATCCTGTAACGCAGTAAACTTGCTGTCGTTATAACCAAGTAACTGTTTAACTGTTTTTGTCTCACCGTTAATAGTATACTCGCGATTATTGATTACGTCAATCGCATAGTCCGCAACATGGTAGGTGGTGGAAGCGATCACCTGATCGCCCTTCTTCAAGGTCGCGGTGATGGTATCCATCATCTCCTTAGGAGCGATCAGTACGGTAGCCACCGCGGCATCATTTCCGTCAGCGGTAAGGCTGTCATCGGTATAAGTCTTGCCGTTCGACCAGCTGAAGTCCACCTTACATTCAGCAGCGCTGTAACCGGCAGGAAGCAGTACCTTAACGTTCGCACCAATCGCGCCGTTAAGGGTAAGGCTCTTCTGAATGAAGGGATCAGCGCCATCCTTCGGAGTTGCGGTGAAGATCGGAGTACAGGTGGTGTTGCCTTTGACAGTAAGATAATCATTGCGCGAAATCACAACTGTCTCGACCTCTCCGGTATTGACGTCAGTGTATGTGCAACTCCAGCCGGAAACCGCATAATCGTAATAACCATCTGAATAATCGATATTATCCTTGATATTCTGATCACCGTAATGTGTCTGTTCGCCATAAGGAATCTTTGAATCAGTCGGGTTTGCGCTGTTGCCGCTATGATCAAGCCAATCGACCTTGAATGATTTATTCGAGAATACAGCACAGAAATCAGTTGCGCCTTTAACTATAAAGTCCTCTAAACCGGCTGTTGTGATGATCTCATCGCCGGGTTCCGAAACATCATCGTCGCCATCACAATAATAAGTGGTATAACTCCAACCTATGAAGTCCTTTGTATTTCCACCGTCAGGTTCTGCACCTGTATAGACAGGATGTGAACCGTAATAGGCAAAAGTCTCTGCCAGCGGATGTTCAAAATCTTCATCTGAGTCTCCGGAGAAGAAGTATACAGCACATTTAGCCGGAGTACCTTCAAACTGAGCGGTATAGGTGGTGTTAGCGATCGCGACATTGGGGTTCTTGTCTGCTGTGGGATTCGAGGAGGTCCAGCCTGTCAGAGTATAATCGGTATATCTATAGTCGTCATACTTAGTAGGTTCAGGGAAAGTAACAGAGGAGCCGAAATCTACCACTTTTGTTTCATAGATTTTTTCCGGCGCGATCTCATTATTAAAATCACCGATATCCGCGTTGACCTTGAAGATGATAGTGATCTTCTGTCCGTCCACATACCAGACGTCGTACTCATCACTGTACTTATATGCTGTGGCTTCAGAAACCGGGGTATTGGCGTTATTCGCGATAATTTCGCCGGTTTCATCGCGGACAGCCTCCAGCTCGGCATCTTCGGATGTTGCCGTTCCGTCAGAGGACATCACGTTCATCGCAGGAACTTCAACTGTAGAATAGTTGATGATCGTACCGTCGCCGGAGATCGCCTCGTCGCCGACATAAGCGATGCCGGCAGGACTGTCGGGATCTCCCGTATCACGTATGATAACAGTACCATTCACGACCAGCTGAGCGCCTTCTTCATCGCTGATTTGTTTTGTATTTTTAAATGAACCGGTTTGAGTATCAATCTCTATACCCTGAGAAGTACTCACAAGCATTACGTCTCTGACGCCGGGATAGGCTCTCTCGCCCTCCTCAGCCGCATCGACGACATAGATCGCGCTCCGGACGTCAAGAGTCGCGCCGTCATCGACCTGAATGGAGGCGTAAGGCAAAAGCTGAATATCCTGTGTGGCAGTGAGGGTACTGCCGTTTGTTACCTCGATATCAATATTGCTGATCGGGAGCTGGAAGTCGGTGGAGTCAATAGAGATCGCGTGATAAAGATTCATCTGCAGATTTGCGATAGCCGCTTCACCGTTAATAATGAATTTTGTCTTGAAAATATCAGCGTCAAAATACTTGGTAACATAACCGCTGCTGACAACAAACATCGCCTGCGTATCGGTGTCAAGCACTTTCGGCTTGCCGACAAAGGGAACCTCGATCGGCACTTTGTTACTACCCAGAGAAAGACAGGCATGGATGTTCTCGACGCCGCCCTTGTAGATATTCAGGCTCGACTCAATATTCTGAACATAGTACTGAGAAACCGGGAACACACCGTTGAGCTGCTGCTCGGAGTCTCTGGTCATCATCGACATGGCGGTCTCCATATCAGGGAAGTCGGAAAGCTGGAAGTCCTCATAGACGTAAGCTCCGTCTTCAATATTCACTTCACCCACACCTGATACAAAGCCCCATGAGAAGAGATAGGAGCCCTTGTTCATATAATCGGTCGGATTCTCGTCATCACCGTCATCGGGAAGGTCAAGAGCCGCAATATCAGCATCGTCAATACCGGAAGAAGTGAAATCCATTTTGGCGCCTTCGTTTAATACAACCTTACCGAAAGGTCCCAAAATCGCGTTTGAAGGCATTCCTGCATTATACATGGAAGAATCGCGCACATCGCCCGCGTAGTAATAACCGGCAACGCTCATCTGGGAGAGCGCATTGAAAGTCAGCTTGCCGCTGACAGTCAGCGTTTTAAAGGAAGTTGTTTGAGCTATCAGATTGCCCATTACGATATTCATATAATTCTCATCGGAAGGTTTGGCGGTGATTCCCAGCTTTGTCTTCATCTCGTTCATCGTCAAATCGCCGGGAGTGAGAGAATAATAGGTATCTTGAGCGTCATTGGGAACCAGAATAGAGGTATATGCGGGCAGAGTATAGTCGCCGACCAATTCGCCGTCACCTTCCAAAGCAAAGATAAGGAAGGGATTTGTCATATTTGCATCATTAATTGCACTCGTTCTATACTCCTCCACTTCGGGAAGGATCGAGCTGAGTTTTTTTCCGCTGTCCATCGTCTGGGCGACGGAAGACAATACGACCGGTTCGCCGCGATATAAGGTATTGAGCTCAACGGCGTAAACCTTGAAGGTCGCGGTGCTGGCGTCATCCGCCGCAGCGGAGAGGACGGTAACCGGGATGATGGAGAGAACCATCAAAAGCGACAGTAAGATCGCTAACATTCGTTTCTGTAATCTTTTCATTTCTTCCTCCTGATAAAATCATTAAGTATTCGCAAAGGCAGGTCATCAACAGATACCTGCTGTATATTCTAAGCGCTCTGACGGAGGATCAGACACACAGCCGCTCCGTATCACGCTGTTAAGTAGGAAGATTAAGTAACTCCATCCCGCCGGAACACCGGCGATACGCCGCAAAGGGATGCGGCTTTCAGCGTTTACTTAACCGTAAATTGCTTGGGAATAGATCATTTCTGTCGTCAAAAAATGAAACTCACTTCATTTTTCACATCCTTGTGGACATGACGTTTAAAAACGGACAAAAAGCACAAAATACAGTGGATCAGCACCATATTTTTCAGCTAAATATACAATCCCAGAATATTCATAATAGCATTATCTCATTTTATCCGTCAAATGTCAATGCATTTGGAGGAATTTTCACATTAGAAATTTATTATTCCGGAGTAGAATTATTTGTTGCTTGCTCCTATGCATACCAAGAGAGGAGGTCTCCCCTGTGAGGCAGAACCGGGATCCTCCAACCTTTTTTTGCGGGATGGTCAAGACCCTCCCCTACGTTGTTCGCATATTCTTGCGGGAAGGTCAAGACCCTCCCCTACGGTTTTGTTGTTGACTTTTACCTATATATATGGTAAGATTCATTATGTTTGGGATTTGTAACCCAACATACATAAAACAGCCCCCGAGAACGGAGGAAAAAAGGAGACTGTTAGCGCCGGGACCGAAAGGTTGACGAGGAATGACGGTGATCGAAAGATTCGGCGGATGCCGTCACGGCCGGAATGCTGAAGCGGACAAAAGGAAGGAGCCGCTCGAGTATCCCCTCAGGGTCGTCAGAGAGAAAGGAAAAAGCGGAATCAATACCGTAACAGAGGTTCTCTCATCGAGGAAATACGCGTATACTGGTTATCGGTATCGCAAATTCAACTAATTAAGGAGTTATTATGAGAGTTATTATCCAAGACAACTACGATAAAATGTGTAAATGGGCGGCAAACTACATCGCCGATAAAATCAGAAACCATAAAGAGGACAGACCCTTTGTCTTAGGTCTGCCGACCGGCTCCTCCCCTATCGGCGTCTATAAGGAGCTTTATCAAATGAACCAAAAGGGAGAGCTGAGCTTCTCTAACGTCGTCACCTTCAATATGGACGAATACCTCGGTCTGCCCCACGAGCACGACCAGAGCTACTGGTACTTTATGCATGACAACTTCTTCGATCATCTTGTCGATATGAAGAAGGAGAACATCAATATCTTAAACGGTATGACAGACGATCCCGAGGGCGAATGCCAAAGATATGAAGAAAAGATCGCTTCCTACGGCGGCATCGACCTCTTCATGGGCGGCATCGGCGTGGACGGTCACATCGCGTTCAACGAGCCTTTCACCAGTCTCGCCTCCCGCACCGGCGTCAGAAACCTCACCACCGACACCAGAATCGTCAACTCCCGTTTCTTCGGCAACGATCCCGAAGCGGTTCCCGCTCAGGCGCTGTCCGTAGGCGTGGGCACCGTTACCGACTCTAAAGAAGTACTGATCCTCATCAACGGTCACAACAAGGCGAGAGCGCTCGCCGAGACCGTAGAAGGCTCTGTCAGCCACAAGTGGACCTGCTCCGCCTTACAGATGCATAACGGCGCGATCATCGCCTGCGACGAGGCTGCCTGCGGCGAGCTGACCGTAGACACCTACAAGTACTTCCTCGATATTGAGAAGAAGGAGAGACTGTAATGTATACCATCAAGGATCTGTATGATCTTGACCATACTCTGGCAAAGGACTATCTCTTACAGTTCACCTATCCCTGGGAAGCCTTAAAGGGCATCAAGGATATGATCATCGCGCTGGGCGCGACTTTAGGCGATGAATATGAAGAGAGAGAGCCTCAGGTATGGATTCACAAGAGCGCAAAGGTCTTCCCCTCTGCGTATCTCGGCGCTCCGTGCATCATCGGTCCCAACACCGAGGTGCGTCACGGCGCTTTCATCAGAGGCTCGGCGCTGGTAGGAGCGGACTGTGTTGTCGGCAACTCCGTAGAGCTGAAAAACGTGATTCTCTTCGATCATGTGCAGACGCCTCACTATAACTATGTCGGCGACTCGATCTTAGGCTACTACTCCCATATGGGCGCAGGCTCTATCACTTCAAATGTCAAATCCGACAAGAAGCTCGTTGTCGTACATAACGGCACCGAAAGCATCGAAACCGGCATCAAAAAATTCGGCGCGATGCTGGGCGACTATGTAGAAGTCGGCTGCAACGCGGTATGCAACCCCGGCACCGTTCTGGGCAGACGCGCAAGCGTTTATCCCACCTCGTGTGTACGCGGCGTTGTTCCCGCTGACTGTATCTTCAAAAACAGCGGCGAAATCGTAGAAAGGAAGTAATCTATTATGGGAAAATATTTCGGAACCGACGGTTTCAGAGGCGAAGCGAACAAAAACCTCACCTTTGAGCACGCGATCCAGATCGGTCGTTTCTTAGGCTGGTATTACGGCGAGAAAATGGGCAAGAAGGCAAAGGTCGTTATCGGTAAGGATACCCGCCGTTCTTCCTATATGTTTGAATACGCTCTTTGCACAGGTCTGATGGCATCCGGCGCTGACGCGTATATCATGCACGTTACCACCACCCCTTCCGTCGCCTATATCACCCGCACGGATGACTTTGACTGCGGTATTATGATCTCCGCTTCTCATAACCCTTACTATGACAACGGCATCAAGCTCTTAAACGGCAAGGGCGAAAAAATGGAAGAAGAAACTCTTCTCGAAGTTGAAAAGTATATCGACGGCGAAATCGAGGTACCGGTTGCAGAGAGAGATAAGATCGGCAGAACCGTAGACTATGTCTCCGGCAGAAACCGCTACATCGGCTATCTCATCTCTATGAGCAAATACAGCTTCAAGGGCGTCAAGGTCGGCTTGGACGTTGCCAACGGCGCGGCGTGGCAGATTGCGAAGGGCGTATTTGACGCTCTCGGCGCAAAGACCTACGTGATGAACGACAGCCCCGACGGCTACAACATCAACACCGACTGCGGCTCTACCCATATCGAGCATCTGCAGAAGTTTGTTGTCGACAACGGACTGGATATCGGCTTCGCGTATGACGGCGACGCCGACCGCTGCCTCTGTGTTGACGAAAAGGGCAACGTAGTCACCGGCGACCATATCATCTATATCTACGGTCTGTATATGAAAGAAAGAGGCAAGCTCCTCAACAACAAGGTCGTCACCACCAAGATGAGCAACTTCGGTCTTTACAAGGCGCTTGAGAAAGTGGATATCGGCGCTGAGAAAACCGACGTCGGCGACAAGTATGTGTATGAGAATATGGTACAGTACGGTCACCGTATCGGCGGCGAGCAGTCCGGCCATATCATCTTCTCAAAGTACGCGACTACCGGCGACGGTATCCTGACCTCTCTGAAAATGATGGAAGTGATGCTGGCAAAAGAAAAACCAATGAGCGAGCTGGCGGCTCCCGTGGTATTCTATCCGCAGGTTCTTGAGAACGTCAGAGTCAAATCCAAGCCCGCCGCTAAGAACGACCCCGATGTGCAAGCCGAGGTCAAGAAGGTCGAGGAAGCGCTTGGCTCCAACGGCAGGATCCTGCTCAGAGAATCCGGCACCGAGCCCGTGATCCGTGTTATGGTTGAAGCCGACACCGATGAAATCTGCCGAAAATATGTGGATCAGGTTGTTGACGTCATCAACAAAAAAGGTCACACGGTAGAATAATACTAATTTCAAATATAAAGCTTTATAACAGATATTAGCGAAAAATTGCGCAAAGCAAGGCGGACGACGCAGGCAGGCTGGCGCCTGTCAAGGAGTCCAACGCGGCTATGCGTTATTTGGCGCAATAGATGTTAAAGGGTTTCATTTGAGATTAGTATAAAGCATCCCGATATAACAAACCTCCTGCGAACAGATTCGCAGGAGGTTTTCTTATGAAATATACTGTTCTTAACGATTCAGCATCTTTTTCGCGCGGGAGAGAAAGACGATATATACGATCGACTGCACCAAGCCCAGCGCTTCAGCGAGGAAGGCGATCACACCGGCTATCAGAGACGCTGTCTGACCGCCGAAGATCGCAACAATGATATTGGCAAGGCAGGTGAGTCCGTAAATGATGGTGATCATAATAAACAAGTGTTTACCGCTCTTGATAATGCCCGGTTCTCCCAGCGCATCAGCCAGATTGATCATGCCTTGGATCACATAGATGATCACGATCAAATGCAGCAAATCGGTGATTTGCAATACAATATTATACATGATCTGATGTTCACGTAAAATGATCGATAGGACGCTTGTGACAACAGCGGCGATCAATACAAAAATCGCTATCTTGAACGATCCCTCGTCCTTAGACGCCTGCGCCATACCGACGACAGACAAAACCGCCGCCAACAAAGTCAGCACTCCGGAAACCGCCATTGTGATAACAGCAATCATACCGGTAATCTCCAGGCTCTCATCCCCGCTCTCGAGCATCGCCGCGACCGCCAGCACAACCAATGCACTGATGACCAGTCCGACTCCTCCGATGATATCCAAAATCACCGAGGAAAAAATCTTTTTAATACCTTTTGCCGCATTCGGAAACTGCATTTTTCATCCTTCTTTCCAAAATTGTATTATAATAAAAAACGTTATCTTGCGTGATAATACTGTACTCCCGCTGTTGGCTCCTCCCCTGTCTTGGCGACCATCAGGTCGTGACAGGTAACCAGCTGATACCCTTTCTCGATCAGCTCGGGAACCATTTTCTCCACCGCATCGGCGGTAGAATCATAGATCTCATGCATCAGGATGATGTCGCCGTCCTGCACGTGATCCATCACCTCGTCATAGACCGCTTCTGCGTCACGGGTCTCCCAGTCTCTGGTATCGATCGACCAGTAGTAGGCGGGCATTCCCTCGTTCGCGCATTCCGCAAGGATCGCGTCGGTAGTCATTCCTCCGGGAGAACGGAACGCCGTAGGGTATTTTCCGGTCGCGTCGTAAATCGCTTCGCTGCACTTGCGGATATCCTCGGCGGTAACGTCGTCGCCGTAATGGGCATGGTTCCATGTATGATTGCCGAGCTCCATCCCGAGGCTCACTTTTCGCCTGAGGTTATCGGCGTCATCCTCCGCATAGCAGCCGACCATAAAGAAGGTCGCCTTCGCGCCGTTCTTCTCCAATATATCAAGGATCCTGCCGCCCGCACCGCCCAGCGGACCGTCGTCAAACGACAGAGCGATCATCGGCTTGGCGGGATCGATATTCGGATCGGTCACGGGAAGATCGGGAACGATCGGCTTTTGATACACCGTTACCGTTTCCTCTTCACTGTAAGCGCTCTTCATCTCTTTCTCTCTGCTGATATAAGAGCAAACGCGCACAGCGTATTCTTCATTCGGCTCCAGCTCTTCAATATTCGTCGATACGGTATCCGCGTTTTCAATTCTCAGCGTATGCTCTTTCGTATAATCTTCATCCGTCGTACGGTATTCTACCAGATAACCGTCGGCTTTTTCATTGGCGCTCCAATGAGCGTTGATCACTCCTTCCTCATCGGAAGAAAGGGAAAGCTGCTTTATCTGTTCGGGATAGGTCCATACGTTCTGAAGCACTGCGCTGTTTTCACTCTCGACATATTGATTATACGCAGTGATAAAAAAGCTGTACTGTGCCGCCTGCTCCAAGCCGGAAAGCTCCAGTGTCAGCGTATCGGGATCTTCAACGGTTTGGAACAAGTCAAAATCGTCACCGCCGTTCTCGCACAGATACAGGTGATAACCGTCCGCCCGCTCCACCTTTTCCCATGAAAGCCGCATACTGCTGTCGGTGATATCCGACGCGGATAAGGACGCAACCGTATCAATCGGACGGCGGACATAGGTGATCGCCGCAACAGAACCGATACCGGCAAGCACGATGAAAACAGCCAGAGAAATCAATACAACTTTCCAAGCTGTTTTCTTTGGCTTTTTCACAGACTTACGCTCATTCTGCTTCGCATAACGGCGTGAATCGGAATAAATATTAACGTCGTCAGTGATGTCCGGAATATCGTCAGGTGTTTTCATAGTGACGCCTCAAAATATATTTTAAGAATATTATAACGGATGATAATCGGTTAATAATTCTTTGTAAGAAAAATAAGAATTATATCGAGTCTCGTCGAAATCATATCTTTTCTTCGCTATTGACACCGAAGAATCGCAAAGATATAATGACGATAGAAAAAGGAGATAAGTATATGAAGATCACCTCTTTGGCGGAAAACACCGCCTTTGACAAACGCTTTGAAGCAGAACACGGACTGTCGCTGTATATTGAAACAGAACGCTGTCAAATTTTGTTCGATATGGGACAAAGCGATCTATTTGAAAGAAATGCTGAAAAATGCGGTATTGATTTATCAAAGGTAGACTTTGCCGTACTCTCCCACGGTCACTATGACCACGGCGGAGGGCTGAAACGATTCTTAGCGCTGAACCAAACCGCGCCGATCTATCTGAGCCGCTTTGCCTTTGAACCGCATTATAACGGGAGTGAGAAATATATCGGTCTGGATATTTCTCTAAAAGAAGAAAAGCGGCTTATCTTCACCGGCGACTCCTATCAAATTGCACCGGGAATCACGCTCCTTTCCTGTAATGACCGCAGCAAAAGAGTTGATCTCGGCAGCTTTGGGCTGAATATGATGGAAAACGATATATTAAAACCTGATGATTTCCGTCATGAACAATATCTGCTCATAGAAGAGAACGGTAAAAAGATACTGTTCAGCGGCTGTTCCCATAAAGGAATTCTCAATATTGTACAGTGGTTTTCTCCCGATGTACTGATCGGCGGGTTTCACTTCTCAAAACTGCCGCTTGATGATACGCTCAAAAGCTATGCGGAAGAACTGAACCGATATCACACAGACTTTTATACCTGTCACTGTACGGGATGTGAACAGTACCGACTGATGCAGCAGCATATGAAACGTCTCTCCTATCTATCGGCGGGTCAGACGATCATCATATAGAATTCCTTGAGCGAGAAGAATGACTTTTTGAAAATGATATGATATCATAAAACAAGTCAAAAACAGGTTGTATAAAAATAAGGTGGTTTTATGTTCGGAGCTGTTTTCGGAGACATTATCGGTTCTTATTATGAGTTTTATCCTACCAAAGATTATCACTTTTCGCTGCATCCGGCTTCATCTTTTACCGATGACAGTCTGATGACTGCCGCGGTGTGCAGGGCTATCCTGAATAACGATGATGACATCAACTCCTTCGGCTTAAAAAAGCGGGCGTATGAATACGCCGTACAATATAAAAGGTACTATTCCCTATGCCCCACCGCGGGATTCGGTCAGATGTTTTCCGCTTGGGCTTCCTCCAAAGAAATGTACCGCCAGAACAGCTACGCAAACGGCGGCGCGATGAGAGCCGTACCGATCGGATACGCTTATCACACACTGGAGCAGGTAATGCTGCAGGCGAAAGCAAGCTGTCTGTATACGCACGATCATCCCGACGCGATCAAAGGCGCTCAGGCGGTCGCTGTCGCTGTTTTTCTGGCGAGAAGCGGCGAGAGCAAAGCATCTATCAAAGAATATCTGAGCAAGAAATTCCGCTACGCTCTTGATAGGACAATAGATGAAATCCGACCTCACTATCAATTTGACTGCAAAGCAAGCTACAGCGTACCGCCCGCCATCATCGCTTTTTTAGAATCGGAGGATTACGAAAGCGCTGTCAGGAATGCGGTATCGCTTGGCGGTGACGCTGACACCATGGCGTGTATCGCCGGAGGGATCGCCGAAGCGTACTATCACGAGATACCGCAAAGTATCGCCTCATTCTGCCGCAGTCGGATCGATTCCGCGATCTATTCCACCGTCAAAGAATTTGAACAAAAATACCAAGTGCAAGCATAAGAAAAAGCAGAAGCGACCGCTTCTGCTTTTTTCTAATGTCCTCTGTGTTTTTCCTTTCGCTTTTGCTGTTTGAGTTCGAACAGTCTTTGATATGCTCCCTTTATGGAAGACAGTGAAATAAAAAACTGTTAACTATGAAGGGAGCATTGTTATGTCCAGAAAAGGAAAAATTAAACCAGAAATAAAATTACAGAAAGTATTAGAATGTTTAGAAGGAAAGATAAGC